>NZ_CP134605.1:4695000-5425000 GCF_031844685.1 Streptomyces sp. ITFR-21 | reverse complement strand
TCATTCGGATGTACGTTCGGATATGCGGTTGTGTTCAGGCGCATTCAGTCGTATTAAGTTGTGAAGTCTTGTCAGAGATGTACCCCGCCTGCGGCGAGATCCTTCCTGAGCCGGTCGGTCTCGGCCGCGCCGAGACCGACGAGCGGCAGCCGGAGCGGGCCGGCGGGCAGTCCGCGCAACGCCAGGGCCGCCTTGACGGTGATGACGCCCTGGGCGCGGAACATGCCGGTGTAGACGGGGAGCAGCCGCTGGTGGATCTCGGCGGCCTTGGTGACGTCGCCGCCGGTGTACGCCTCCAGCAGGGCGCGCAGTTCGGCGGTGGCGACATGGGCGACGACGGAGACGAAGCCGGTGGCGCCGACGGACAGCAGCGGCAGGTTGAGCATGTCGTCGCCCGAGTACCAGGCGAGGCCGCTGCGGCTCAGTGCCCAGCTCGCTGCGGCCAGGTCGCCCTTGGCGTCCTTGTTGGCAACGATACGCGGGTGCTCGGCCAGCCGCACGATGGTTTCGGTGTCGATGGGGACGCCGCTGCGGCCGGGGATGTCGTAGAGCATCACCGGTAGGCCGGTGGCGTCGGCGATGGCGGTGAAATGCCGGTACAGGCCCTCTTGCGGAGGCTTGCTGTAGTACGGCGTGACCGTGAGCAGACCGTGGGCGCCGCTGCGCTCGGCCTGGCGGGCCAGGGCGACGCTGTGGGCGGTGTCGTTCGTGCCGACGCCGGCGATGACGTGCGCACGGGCTCCGACGGCTTCGAGGACGGCGCGCAGCAGCGCGTCCTTCTCCGCGTCGCTGGTGGTGGGCGACTCTCCGGTGGTGCCGTTGACGACGAGGCCGTCGTTGCCCGCGTCCACCAGATGGCCGGCGAGCCGCTGGGCACCGTCGAGATCGAGGGCGCCGTCGGCGGTGAACGGCGTGACCATTGCGGTCAGTACCCGGCCGAAAGGGGCCCTGGAAGTGGAGGTCGCAGCCATGGATCCCACGCTACTCGGTGTCTGTGCGGCGGCGCAGCCGTGGGACCTGCGGGGAAGGACTCCGACGCTGCCTGCTCGGGGGTTCAGGCAACGCCGAAGTCCGTTTCTGCAGCCTAGATGAACCTCTCGAAGCCCCGCAATCCGAACACTTCGGACATTTTTCAGGGGGCGACTCGGCCGTTCGCGTTGAACGCGGCGTGCGTCAGCGGCATCAGCCCGGCCCAGGCCGCTTCCATCCGCTCCGCCACCATCTCGATCTCCCGCTGCGGGAAGGACGGCACCCGCGCCAGCTCGTGCTGGGTACGCAGGCCGAGGAAGTGCATCAGTGAGCGCGCGTTGCAAGTCGCGTACATCGACGAGAACAGCCCCACCGGCAGGGTGGCCCGCGCCACCTCCCGGGCGACCCCGGCCGCCAGCATCTCCTGGTACGCGGCGTACGACTGCGCGTACGACTGCTCCATCGCGGCGACCACGCCCCTGTGCTGCTCCGGCGTGCCGTGCACGAACTCGTACTTCCCCGGCCGGCCGCGCTGCACCAGCTTCCGCTCCTCCCCGGGCACGTAGAACACCGGCTGCAACTCCCGGTAGCGCCCGGACTCCTCGTTGTAGGAGTTGTGCACGACGATCCCGTCGGCGAGGAAGTTGTGCCGGGGGCCCGCCACCGACAGGTCGTACGTCATCTCCCCGCCGTCGCCGGCGACCGCCGTGACGGCGTCGGGCGCGGCGGCCGTGGCGCCCGCCGCGAGTACCGCGTCGCCGGCGGCCAGCTCTCCGGCCTTGCGCCAGCCGTCCGGGGTGAGGATCGCATGGTCGGCCGAGCAGCGCAGCGCCCGGCCGCCGGCCGTCGTGATCCGCAGCAGCGGCTTCACCCCGGACTCCGTGACGTCGACGATCCGGGTGCGGGACGGCAGGAGGGTGTCCTCGTCGTAGCAGCGCACCTGCTCGGCGCGCCGCGGGTCGCGGCCCCCGGCGCCGGAGTGCCACGTCTCGTACAGGTCCTGGATCCGGCGGCTGTGCGGCTGCCCCGCCGCGTCCTCCAGGGTGATCTCGGTCGAGCCGGCCAGGCACCAGCCGACGCGGTGCCGCATGAACTCGCGGAAGACGAAGATCGGGGCGCTGATGAAGAAGGTCATCGAGTTGTGCTCGAAGGGGCTGCCGTGGCGGTCGCGCATCAGGAAGTTGAGCAGGCCCTTGGAGCGCTCGGGGTCCTTGGTGAGTTCTTCGAGGGACTGTTCTCCTGCGGTGGAGACGCGGGCCGCCCACAGTACGTCCGAGTCCGAGGCACTGTGCTTGACGAGGTCGACGGTCACGTCGTCGCGGAACCGCACGGGCCGATCGGACTCATCGGACACGTCGGACCGGTCGGACACGTCGGGCTCGGTGGGCAGATCGGTCGACACCGGAGATCCTTCCTGTTGGCTGGGGTCAGCCTAGGGGGTGGGTCGGACAACGGACGCAGGTGACGTCAGGTGACAAGGCGGACTCGGAGGTTGGACGTTGCGGCCCGGACGGATAACCTCACCGGTCAGAGCCACCCCCGCCCCACCCGGAAGCCGGAAGAGGACTGTCCTCGTGTCCCTGCCCAACCGCTCCGCCACCGCGACCGACGAGTACGCCACCGGGCGCGCGCTGCCGCACGCCGCCCAGGACCGCTGGATGCGGCCGTACCGTCCGGGGCCGTGGCGGGTGGGGACCGCCGCGCTCGCGCTGATGCTGGCCGCGTACCTGCTGTTCGCGGCACTGATCATGGGGCTGGCCGGCGGTCGGTCGGGGGCGGTGACGGTCCTGCTGGCGGCCCTGGCGGTGATCGCGGCGACACTGCGGCTGCTGCGGACCGGTGTGTGGCTGAGCGGTAAGGGCGTGCGCCAGGTCGGGTACTTCAGCACCGTCACCCTGCCGTGGGGGCGGGTGGGTACCGTGCGGACCGCGCAGCAGCCGGTCAAGGTGCTGGGGCTGCCGCGGACGGTGCAGGGACAGGCGCTGCTGGTCTCCCGGCGCGGCGGCGCCGCGCTGCGGCCGCTGCTGACCGATCACAACGCGGACTTCCTCGGCCGGATCGAGGCGTTCGACATCGCGGCGGACGCGATCGAGAGCTGGGCCGCCGAACTGCGCTGACCCCGGGCCCGTCCCGCGCGGGCGCCCGGACCCGACCCCGCCGCAGGGACACCGTGGCACACGCCGCCGGCCACCCGGATGATCCCGGGTGGCCGGCGGCGGTCGTTCGGGAGGCGGTTACTTTCCGTCGTGCAGGGCGATGGCCCGCTGCATGGCCTTGCGCGCCCGCGGGGTGTCGCGGGCGTCGAAGTAGGCGATGGCCAGCCGGAACCAGGTGCGCCAGTCGTCCGGGGCCGCCTCGGTCTCGGCCTGCCGCTTGGCGAACACCGCGTCGGCGGAGTCACGGGTGATCCGGCCGCTCGGGGTGCGTTCCAGCTCGTCGACGGGCAGTCCGCCCTCGGCTTCCAGCTCGCGCCCGAGCCGGCCGGCGTGCCGGGCGAACTGGGTGGTGTGCCACAGGAACCAGGCGCCGATCAGCGGCAGTACCAGGACCGCGAGGCCGAAGGCGACGGTGACCGGGTGGCCGTCGGCGATCAGCAGGACGCCGCGGTCGCCGGCCAGCACGAAGTAGAAGACCAGGGCCAGCGCGGAGACGGCGTAGCTGATTTTGGCGCGCATCGGGTTCAGTCCCCTTCGCCCAGGAAGTGCTCCAGGCCGAAGGTGAGGCCGGGGACGCCTGGAACGGTCCTGGCGGCGAGCAGGATGCCCGGCATGAAACTGCTGTGGTGCAGCGAGTCGTGCCGGATGGTGAGGGTCTCGCCGGTGCCGCCGAAGAGCACCTCCTGGTGGGCGAGCAGACCGCGCAGCCGTACCGAGTGCACCGGCACCCCGTCCACGTCGGCGCCGCGCGCCCCGGGCAGGCCGTGGGTGGTCGGGTCCTGCTGGGGGGCGCGGCCGGCCTCGGTACGGGCGGCGGCGATCAGCTGGGCGGTGCGGGTGGCGGTGCCGCTGGGCGCGTCGGCCTTGTGGTCGTGGTGCAGCTCGACGACCTCGACGGTCTCGAACCAGCGGGCGGCCTGCTGGGCGAAGCGCATGGTCAGGACGGCGCCGATGGAGAAGTTCGGGGCGACGAGCGCTCCGGTGCCGGGCGCCGCGGCCAGCCAGCCCTCCAGGGCGGTGAGCCGCTCCGGGGTCCAGCCGGTGGTGCCGACCACGGCGTGGATGCCGTGGCCGACGACGTACTCCAGGTTGCCCATGACGGCGTCGGGGTGCGTCAGGTCCACGGCGACCTGGGTGCCGGCCTCGGTCAGCGTCTCCAGCCGGTCGTCGCGGCCGATCGCGGCGACCAGGTCGAGGTCGTCGGCCGCGTCGACGGCGCGGGCCGCCTCGGAGCCGATCCTGCCCTGGGCGCCGATGACGGCCACACGCAGCTTGCTCATCTGTTGCTCGGTCCTCCGGTCGCGGGGCTTGCTGGGGGTGGTGCGAGGTTACGCCAGGGCGTCCTGCAGGCGGCCGGCCTGCTTGTCCTTGACCGGGCCGATGACGGCCAGCGAGGGACGCTGCCCCAGGATGTCGCGGGCGACCGCGCGTACCTCGTCCGGGGTCACCGCGGCGATGTTGGCCAGCAGGTCGTCCACCGACAGCTGGTCGCCCCAGCACAGCTCGCTCTTGCCGAGCCGGTTCATCAGCGCCCCGGTGTCCTCCAGGCCCAGCACCGTGGAGCCGGAGAGCTGGCCGACGGCGCGGTGCAGCTCCTCGTCGGTGAGGCCGTGCTCGGCGACCTGGTGCAGTTCGTCGCGGCAGATCTTGAGGACCTCCGGCACCCGGCGCGGCTGGCAGCCCGCGTACACCCCGAACATGCCGCAGTCGGCGAAGGACGAGGTGTAGGAGTACACCGAGTAGGCCAGGCCACGCTTCTCGCGGACCTCCTGGAAGAGCCGGGAGCTCATGCCGCCACCGAGGGCGGTGTTGAGCACGCCGAGCGCCCAGCGGCGTTCGTCGGTACGGGACAGGCCGGGCACGCCGAGCACGACGTGGGCCTGTTCGGTACGGCGGTCCAGGACCTGCATCCGGCCGGCCGCGCGGATGGCGCGGGACCCGTCGCGGGGCGGGTGCGGCACGGCGTCGGTGTCGCGCAGCACGCCGGCCTCCTCGAACGCCTGGTGGACCTGGCGTACGACGGCGTCGTGGTCGAGGTTGCCCGCGGCGGCCACCACCAGGCGGGTGGGGTCATAGTGCTTGCGGTAGAAGCGGGCCACCTGGTCGCGGCTGAGGGCGTTGACGGTGTCGACGGTGCCGAGCACCGGGCGGCCGAGCGGGGAGTCGCCGAGCAGGACGGTGGTGAACAGGTCGTGGACCTGGTCGCCGGGATCGTCCTCGGTCATGGCGATCTCTTCGAGGACCACACCGCGCTCGGCGTCGAGGTCCTCCTGCCGGATGACGGAGGAGGTGAGCATGTCGCTGACCACGTCGATGGCCAGCGGCAGGTCGGTGTCGAGCACCCGTGCGTAGTAGCAGGTGTACTCCTTGGCGGTGAAGGCGTTCATCTCACCGCCGACCGCGTCGATCGCGGCGGAGATGTCGAGCGCGCTGCGCCGCCGGGTGCCCTTGAAGAGCAGGTGTTCCAGATAATGGGTGGCACCGTTGAGCACCGGGGTCTCGTCGCGGGAGCCGACGCCCGCCCAGATGCCGAAGGTGGCCGAGCGGACGGTCGGCAGCGTCTCGGTGACGACCCGCAGGCCGCCGGGCAGGACGCTGCGGCGGACGGTGCCGATGCCGTCGGTGCCCGGCAGCAAGGTGTGCGTGCGGACGGCCCGCCCCTTGGTGGTGGGGCGGGCCGTCGCCACGGTGGGGCGGGTCGTCACTGGGCCGACTCGTCCTTCTCCTCGTCGCTGTCGTTCTCGCCGTCGATGACCGGGACCAGCGAGAGCTTGCCCCGCTGGTCGATCTCGGCGATCTCGACCTGCACCTTGGCGCCGACGCCGAGGACGTCCTCGACGTTCTCCACGCGCTTGCCGCCGGCGAGCTTGCGGATTTGCGAGATGTGCAGCAGTCCGTCCTTGCCGGGCATCAGCGACACGAAGGCGCCGAAGGTGGTGGTCTTGACGACCGTGCCCAGGTAGCGCTCGCCGACTTCGGGCATCGTCGGGTTGGCGATCTGGTTGATCATCGTGCGCGCGGCCTCGGCCTGGGAGCCCTCGGTCGCGCCGATCAGCACCGTGCCGTCGTCCTCGATGGAGATGTCGGCGCCGGTGTCCTCCTGGATCTGGTTGATCATCTTGCCCTTGGGGCCGATGACCTCGCCGATCTTGTCCACCGGGATCTTGATGCTGATGATCCGCGGCGCGTTCGGGGACATCTCGTCCGGGACGTCGATGGCCTCGTTCATCACGTCGAGGATGTGCAGGCGGGCGTCGCGGGCCTGCTTGAGGGCCGCGGCCAGCACCGACGCGGGGATGCCGTCCAGCTTGGTGTCGAGCTGGAGGGCGGTGACGAAGTTCTTCGTGCCGGCGACCTTGAAGTCCATGTCGCCGAACGCGTCCTCGGCGCCGAGGATATCGGTGAGCGCCACGTAGTGCGTCTCACCGTCGATCTCCTGCGAGATCAGACCCATGGCGATACCGGCGACGGGGGCCTTGAGCGGCACACCGGCGTTCAGCAGCGACATGGTCGAGGCGCAGACCGAGCCCATCGACGTGGAGCCGTTGGAGCCGAGCGCCTCGGAGACCTGGCGGATCGCGTAGGGGAACTCCTCGCGGGTCGGCAGGACCGGGATCAGGGCGCGCTCGGCGAGCGCGCCGTGGCCGATCTCGCGGCGCTTGGGGGAGCCGACGCGGCCGGTCTCGCCGACGGAGTACGGCGGGAAGTTGTAGTTGTGCATGTAGCGCTTGCGCGTCTCGGGCGCCAGGGTGTCCAGCTGCTGCTCCATGCGGAGCATGTTGAGGGTGGTGACACCCAGGATCTGCGTCTCACCGCGCTCGAACAGCGCCGAGCCGTGCACCCGCGGGATGGCCTCGACCTCGGCGGCCAGGGTGCGGATGTCGGTGACACCGCGGCCGTCGATGCGGATCTTGTCCCGGATGACCCGCTGGCGGACCAGCTTCTTGGTCAGCGAGCGGTAGGCCGCGGAGATCTCCTTCTCGCGGCCCTCGAACTGCGGCAGCAGCTTCTCGGCGGCCAGGCCCTTGACCCGGTCCAGCTCGGCCTCGCGGGCCTGCTTGCCGGGGATGGTCAGCGCCTGCGCCAGCTCGTCGGTGACCGAGGACTCCAGCGCCTGGAACACGTCGTCCTGGTAGTCCAGGAAGATCGGGAAGTCGGCGGTGGGCTTGGCGGCCTTGGCGGCCAGCTCGGACTGCGCCCTGCAGAGCGCCTTGATGAACGGCTTGGCGGCCTCCAGACCGCTGGCCACGACCTCCTCGGTCGGCGCCTCGGCGCCGCCCTCGATCAGCTTGATCGTCTTGGCGGTGGCCTCGGCCTCGACCATCATGATCGCGACGTCGCCGTCCTCCAGCACCCGGCCGGCCACGACCATGTCGAAGACCGCGTCCTCCAGCTCGGTGTGCGTCGGGAACGCCACCCACTGGCCCTTGACCAGGGCGACGCGGACGCCGCCGATCGGGCCGGAGAAGGGCAGGCCGGCCAGCTGCGTGGAGCAGGAGGCGGCATTGATCGCGACCACGTCGTAGAGGTGGTCGGGGTTGAGCGCCATCACCGTGCAGACGACCTGGATCTCGTTGCGCAGGCCCTTGACGAAGGACGGGCGCAGCGGGCGGTCGATCAGCCGGCAGGTGAGGATGGCGTCCTCGGACGGGCGGCCCTCGCGGCGGAAGAAGGAGCCGGGGATCCGGCCGGCCGCGTACATGCGCTCCTCGACGTCCACCGTGAGGGGGAAGAAGTCGAAGTGCTCCTTGGGCTGCTTGGAGGCGCTGGTGGCCGACAGCACCATGGTGTCGTCGTCCAGGTAGGCCACGGCGGAGCCGGCGGCCTGACGGGCCAGCCGGCCCGTCTCGAAGCGGATGGTACGGGTGCCGAAGACGCCGTTGTCGATCACGGCTTCGGCGTAGTGGGTCTCGTTCTCCACTAGGGGGATTCTCCTCGTCCTCGCCCGCGGGGCGTGTCCCCGCGGGCCATCGGTGGAGGGGCGTCCTGCCGGGGGCCGGTCTTCGATCGAAGCCTCCGGGGGCGGAACCACCCGGGGGCCACTACCGAGGACCGGCGTGTGCGGCGGATAGGAGGACGCTCCTCCCCGTTCGTTGTCAACAGCACCATTGCACCAGACGGTGCCCGGATCGTGCACGTCCTGCGCGCGTTCCGTGGCCCCGCGCACACGGTTTCATTGCATTGCGCACGCGGGGCGTGTATGGCGGCTGGGGTGGTGGGGGGGTATATGGCAAAGGGAGCGGCCCCGTCCGACGGGAACCGCTCCCCTCCGCGCGTACTAGCGGACGCCCGCCGCGCCGGCACGGATGCCGAGGCGCTCGCGAAGCTCGCGGAAGCGGGTGATGTCCTTCTTGGCCAGGTACTGCAGCAGACGGCGGCGCTGGCCGACCAGGATCAGCAGACCACGACGCGAGTGGTGGTCGTGCTTGTGCGTCTTGAGGTGCTCGGTCAGGTCCGAGATCCGACGGGACAGCAGCGCGACCTGCACCTCGGGGGAGCCGGTGTCGCCCTCCTTGGTGCCGAACTCGGCGATGATCTGCTTCTTCGTCTCGACGTCGAGCGACATACGGACTCCTTGGGTGTCATCGGCCTCCGAGCGCCCCCGGTCTTCATCGCGGGGTGTCTCAGGTGACTCGCGAGGCACGGTCACGCGGTGTCAATACACGCGGGACCGTCACCCAGAGTACCAGCCCGGACCGAGGTGCTTACCCGCGGGTCGGGTCGGCCCGGTCGGGGGAGGCCAGGGGGCGGAGGGGGGCGGAGGGGGGATACGCGGGGGCGGACGGGGGATGTGCGGCAGGTCTGACACCGGGTACGGGGCGGCGATTAGTCTTGCCCCTGAACGGGGAGGCGGAACCGCCCATGGGGTACGTGCGGAACAGCGCCGCGGGACGGCTGCGGACTGCGGACCAGGAGGCATTGTGAGCAGCGATCGGGACGAGAACCGCGCGGGCGGGCCCGGCCCTGTCGAGGACCCTTCGGCGGCGGACGACACCGGTGACCACACCGGCGAGTTCAGCCTCGAACCAAATCTGCCGGCCTGGTACATGCAAAGCGCCGCGTCCGCGCCTGAGGCGGAGGCGGAGGAGCCGGCGCGGGAGGAGTCCGGCTCCGGGGCGGAGGCGGGTGCTGCCGGCTCTGACACGGCGCCCACCGCGGACCCCGCCGACACGGCCGGTCCCGCTGCTCCGGCTTCCACCGGTCCCACTTCCACCGATCCCACCGATTCCGCCGAGTCCGCCGCCGAGAAGGCCGCCGGGGCGGGAACGGAACCGGTCACCGGAGACTTCGAGTTGGCCCGGCCCGCCCGGCCGGCCGGCGCCGTCCCCGGGATCGAGCAGCCCAAGTCCGCTGCGGCGGGGGCGGCTTCGGACCGCGGTGCCGAACCGGACGCCGGTACGCGAGAGGCCGCCGACAGCGCGCGGCAGGACGGGACGACGCCGTTCCCGGTCGCCGTACCGCGCCGCGGGACCGGGGAACGCACCGGCGCACGTCCGGCCGACCGGACGCCGGACGCAGGCACGGGCACGGGCACGGGCACGGACGCGGACGCGGACGCGGCGACGGGCACAGCACCGGCAGGTGACGCGGCGCCGGAGACCGCGGAGCCGGCGGATACGGAGCCGGTCGCGCCGCGGGAGCCGGAAGGGCCGGCGCCTGCCGCGGCGGGAAGGTCCGGCGGACCGGGCGGGGCCGTGGAAGCGGCCGGACTCCCGGAGCCGGCGGACGCGGAGCAGCCGGCCAAGCGGAATCCCGTGTGGACGCCCCTGCCGCCCCCGGCCCTCGCCGCGAACCCGTGGGCGCCCGCCGCGTCGCACAGCCCGGTGCCGCCGCTGCCGCCGCAGTTCGAGCGGGCCGGGACACCGCGGCCGCAGCGGCCGCCCGTCGATCCGACGCAGGCGCCGTACCCCGCACCCGACGCTCCGGACATCCCGACGCCCTACGGTTTGCCCGCCGGGGCGGCGCTCCGCGGCGGCCACCCCTATCCGCCGCCCGCCGCGGCCCCGCAGCCGCCGCTGCACCCGGGGGGACCGAACCCCCCGGCGCCGCCGCAGGCTCCGGACTTCCCGCCGCCCACCGGGCAGCCGCTGATCGCCGGGCACCCCGGCGGCCCCCACCCGCCGGTGCCCCGGAGCCCGCTGGCGCCGCAGCCCGCGCAGACCTCGCCGCCGGAGTCCGGCTTCCCGGCCCCGACCGCCGAGCCGCCCGCTCCCCCGCACCCCGGCGGCCCCCACCCGCCGGCGCCGCCGCCGGGTCCGGACTTCCCACCGCCCACCGGGCAGCCGCTGATCGCCGGCGGCCACGGCTTCCCGCAGCAGGCAGGACAGCCGGCGCGGCCCGCCGGGGCGCCGACCGTCCCCGCACAGCCGCCCGCGGCGTACCCGGCACAGCCGGCCGTTCCGTACCCGGCGGGCGAGAGCCCGGCAGCCGCCGGGCCGGGGGGCGCACCGGCCGCGACCGGAGCCGTACCGCCGCAGGTGCCGCAGCCCGGGTACCCGGGCGGGGCCGCCGCGGCGACTCCCGCTCCCGTTCCGGCGCCCGAGGCCGTACCACCGGTGGCGCCGCCGTTCCGGCAGCAGGCGCCGGTCGCGCCCGGTGCGCCCGGTCCTGAGCGGGCAGCGCAGGCGCCGCAGGGCGGTCCCGGGCTCCCGCCGTCCGGGCCCGACGCGTCCGCTCCGCCCGCGCAGCCCGTCGCGGCGGGCCCGCTGCCACCGCTGCCCGCGCAGGGCGGCTACTCCTTCCCCGCCCCCGGTCAGCCGGGTCCGGCCGGGCCGCAGTCCGGCTTCCCCCAGCAGCAAGGTCTCCCGCCGCAGGCGCCGCACCCCGGCGCGGCGGACCCGCGGACCGGGGGCGTGCCGACCGGCGCACCGGAGCAGTGGCAGTCCGCCGCGCCGAGCGGCGCGCCGCTCGGCTACACCGCGGCCGTGGAGCTCTCCTCCGACCGCCTGCTGCGCAACCCCCCGAAGGCCAGGCGGTCCGGCGGCGGCGCGCAGCCGTCGCGGTTCCGGATCGGCGGCAAGAAGGAGGAGGCGGAGCGGCGGCGCAAGCTGGAGCTGATCCGTACCCCGGTGCTGTCCTGCTACCGGATCGCGGTGATCAGCCTCAAGGGCGGGGTGGGCAAGACGACCACCACCACCGCGCTGGGCGCCACGCTGGCCAGCGAGCGGCAGGACAAGATCCTCGCGATCGACGCCAATCCGGACGCCGGCACGCTGGGCCGCCGGGTGCGCCGGGAGACCGGGGCGACGATCCGCGACCTGGTGCAGGCGATCCCGTATCTGCACAGCTACATGGACATCCGCCGGTTCACCTCGCAGGCTCCGTCGGGACTGGAGATCATCGCCAACGACGTGGACCCGGCGGTGTCGACCGCGTTCAACGACGAGGACTACCGGCGGGCCGTCGAGGTGCTGGGCCGGCAGTACCCGGTGATCCTCACCGACTCCGGGACCGGTCTGCTCTACAGCGCGATGCGCGGCGTACTGGACCTGGCCGACCAGCTGATCATCGTGTCGACGCCTTCGGTGGACGGCGCGTCCAGCGCCAGCACCACCTTGGACTGGCTGTCGGCGCACGGCTACGCGGAACTGGTCGCGCGCAGCATCACGGTGATCTCCGGGGTCCGCGAGACCGGCAAGACGATCAAGGTCGAGGACATCGTGGCGCACTTCAGGACCCGGTGCCGCGGGGTGCAGGTGGTGCCGTTCGACGAGCATCTGGCGGCGGGCGCCGAGGTGGATCTGGACATGATGCGGCCGAAGACGCGGGAGGCGTACTTCAGCCTGTCCGCGATGGTCGCCGAGGACTTCGTCCGGGCCCAGCGGGCACAGGGGCTGTGGACGGCGGACGGGCTGAATCCGCCGCCGGTCCAGGCGCCGCCGCTGCCGGGGACCGGACCGTACGGGGGCGTCCCCGCGGGATACCCGGGCGGGTACGGCCCGGCGCAGCAGCCGGGTCAGGTGCCGCCGGAGCCCTACGGTGCACCGCCGCGGGCCCCGCAGCCGTATCCGCCGGCCCAGGGGCAGCCGGGCCCGGGTCCGCAGGTCCGTTCCCAGGCCCCGCAGCCCCCACCGCAGCCGTTCCAGCCGCAGTCGCCGCAACCGCGGGCGCCGCAGCCTCAGCAGGCGTGGCCCCAGCAGTCTCCCCAGGAGCCGGAGCAGCCACCGGGACAGGGACAGCAGCCCGGGTACGGCTACGGCTATCCGCCGCAGCGGTAGGAGCCGGGGGCGGGACCCGACGGCCGAGGGGGCTGCTGCCGTGACGTCCCGACCGTCATGGCGGCGGCCCCCTCGCGGTCCGGGCGGGCTCCTTCACAGCGCCTCGCGCCCCGGGCCGGGGCGGCTGGCGGGCGCTCGGGAGGGCGGCCAGGCCGTGGGGTCTGCCGTGCGGATCCGCGTGGCCGGCGGGGCGGGGTCCGGCGCGTCCCGGCCGCACGGCCGAGGAGCAAGGCGAGGCGGTACGTCGCCGACCGGCGGGCACGCGGCAGGCGTGCGTACCGGGCCGGCAACGCCGCGTAGATCGAAACCGACGGGCCCTAGCGCTGCCCGGCCGTCTCGACCAGTTCGCGGGCCCGCTTCACGTCGTCACCCATCCGCTCCAGCAGCGCGTCGATGGTGTCGAACTTCTCCATGCCCCGCAGGTAGGCCAGGAAGTCCACCGCCACGTGCAGCCCGTACAGGTCCAGGCCCACCCGGTCGATGGCGTACGCCTCCACCGTGCGCGCGGTGCCGTCGAACGTCGGGTTGGTGCCGACCGAGATCGCCGCGGGCATCGCCTCGCCCGCGACGTGCAGCCAGCCCGCGTACACCCCGTCGGCGGGGATCGCGGTGTGCGGCAACGTCTCGACGTTGGCGGTCGGGTAGCCGAGTTCACGGCCGCGCTGGGCGCCGCGGACCACCACGCCCTCGACGCGGTGCGGGCGCCCGAGGATCTCGGCGGCGCCCTCGATGTCGCCCTCGGCGATCAGCCGGCGGGTCAGCGTGGAGGAGAAGGGCTCGCCGCCGCCCGCCTCGCCGCGGACGAACAGGTCCACGACCTCGAGGTCGTAGTCGTACTTCGGGCCGAGCCCGGACAGGAACTGCACGTCGCCCGCCGCCCGGTGGCCGAAGCGGAAGTTGGGGCCCTCGACCACCAGCTTGGCGTGCAGGCCGTCCACCAGCACGGTGCGGATGAACTCGCTCGGCGTGAGGTTGGAGAAGTCGCGGGTGAACGGGAGGATCAGCAGCGCGTCGACGCCGAGCGCCTCGATGAGTTCGGCCCGCCGGTGGTGGGCGGCGAGCAGCGGCGGGTGGGTGCCGGGCCGTACCACCTCGCTCGGGTGCGGGTCGAAGGTGACGACGACCGAGGGCAGGCCCAGCTCGCGGGCCCGCCGTACCGCGCGGCCCATGATCAGCTGGTGGCCCCGGTGCACACCGTCGTACGACCCGATGGTGACGACGCTGCGCCCCCAGTCACCGGGCACGTCCTCCAAGCCCCGCCAGCGCTGCACCTTGACGCTCCGCTTCATCTCTACTGCCGAACCTACGAACCTACGAACCTACGAACCGACGAACCTACCGACGTGCGACCCCGCGGACGGGCGAACCGGCCGAGCCCGTCCGACCCGCGGGGCCCGCCGGATCGCCCCGGCCGGCCCACCGGACGACCGCGCCGTCGTCCTGCCAGGGTCAAGACTGCCATGCCGGTACCGGCCGCCGCCCATCGGCACTCGGCACGGGGCACCACCCGGCCCGGACGCGGTGTCCGGGCCGGAAGCGGTGCCAGGTCAGGGCGTACGGGCGTGGGCGCGGCCGGTCAGGCCACGGTGGCCAGACGGCGGCGGGCGGACGGTCCGACCACCGCGTCCCAGCTGCCGCCGTCGGCCAGCCATTCCCTCAGCAGCCGGGCGAAGGCGGGTTCGGCGACGGCGAGTTCCACCACCCGGCGGTCGAAGTGGGCGGCTCCCTCGGGTCTGCGGCCCAGCAGCAGGCCGAGCCGGTGCACCAGGTCCCGGGTGAGCAGCGGGTGCCGCCCCCGGCAGCCCTCGGCGGCGGCGGTCAACAGGGCGTCCAGCACCACCGGGTCGCGTTCGGCGTCGAGCGCGAGGTCGAGCAGTTCCTGCCGCAGCGGCCGGGACGGGGGCGTGCCGGGGGCGGCGAACACCGGCACCAGCACACGGCGCACCTGCGGGGGGTGTGCCAGCAGCAGGTCGGCGACCAGCGGCAGCAGCACTCCCCGGGCGCCGGGGCCCCGTTCGAGCCGTGCGTCCAGGAAGCGGGCCGTGTCGGGCGCGGCTTCGGGGCGGCGGCGCAGGTGGTCCGCCACCAGGGCCGCGGCCCGGCGGGCGAACGTGGGGGCGTCGGCGGCGGCCAGTTCGGCGACGACGTCGGCCGCGCCCGGCGCGTCCGCCTCCCGCAGCCGGGCCTGGAAGGCGCGCAGGACGGGCTCGGGGTGGGTGCTCAGCGCGGCGCCGAGCACGGCCGGCGTCAGGTGCGGGTCCCCGGCGGCGAACCGCGGCAGCGCGGCGGGCAGGTGCCGGTCGCGGGTGGCCGGGTCCCGGAGCAGGATGCCGAGCGCGGCCCCGTGCACGGCGCCGTCCTGCGGGCGGGCCAGGATCTCCAGCGCGGCGCAGCGCAGCAGTTCGCGGTCCGCCGCGGTCCGCGCCGGGGCCGCCGCCCGCAGCCCGTAGGCCGCCGCGGCGACCCGCCGCCCGGGACGCGCGTCATGCGCCCAGCGGTCCACCGCCCGGCAGACCGCCGACGGCTCCTCGTCCGCGAGCTCCGCCAGCACCTGGTCGGCGGCCGGGTGGCCGGCGCTGACCAGTACCTCGGTGAGGTCGTCCAGGGCCAGGTGCCGGTAGGTGTGCAGGAGCGCCTGGGCGGCCGAGGTGACGGTGAGGCAGGGGGTGTCCGGGCCGGTCCCGGTCCGCAGTGGGCGGTCGTCGCCGAACCAGGCGCTCAGCGCGGGCATGGCCTCGGCGGGGCGGGCGCGCAGCAGGTCGGCGGCGGCGGTGAGGAAGCGGGGCCCGGGGCCGCCCGGCGGGGGGTCGGCGGGCAGCAGGAGGCGCAGGAGGTCCAGCCGGTCGGCGACGGGCAGCGGGAGAGCGGTCCAGAAGGCCGGGCCGAAGTGGCCGAGCGGGCCCATGGCGTCGGCGGTGAACCCGCCGCGGGCCACGGCCCGGACCACGACCCGCCCGGCCAGTTCCCTGAGCACGTCCGGGTCCGGGGCCCGGGTGAGCGTCTCGCGGACGAGGTGGGTGGCCCACCAGAGGGCGTCCGCCCGCCGCTCGGCCGGCCCGGACGGCCCGGCCCGGTCCGCGTCCGCACCGACCGCACCGGCGGGGCGGCCGGGGTGGGGGGCGGTGGTCCCGGCCGGCCTGAGCCGCTCCGCGCGGTCCGCGCCCGCCTGGCGGGGCACGCGGGGCACGCGGGGGTCCGGTGGCCGGCGGCCGGGCCGCGCCGCGCCGGCCGCGCGGCGGGCGCCCGGGTGCGGAATGGGCACGGTGTCCGCCTCGCGGTCCTGCTCCTGGGCGGGCGCGGCAGGTGGCAGCGGCGCCGCGAAGCGGGCCGGGAAGGGGGTGCGGCGGTCCAGGACCTGGAGGAGGTGGTGCAGGTGGGCCGCGCGGGCGGCCGGCGGGGCGGCCAGCAGGGCCTGGCGGACCGGGCCCGCCCGGTGGCGCGGGACGGGCAGGCCGCGCGGGTGGCCGGCCGGGGCGACCGGAGGGACCGGGGACGCCGGAGGAAGATGTCCGGCGCGGGCGGCCGGGCGGGACGGGAGGCGTACCGGGGCTTCCGGCAGCGCGCCGCTGGGGGCGAACCAGCGGTGGATGAGGGCGTGCAGCGCCGTGCCCAGGTCCAGGTGCAGCGACTGGAGCCAGTCGGCGACCTCCTCGTGCGCGAAGCGGTAGCCCGTCCCGGCCGGGACGAGCAGCCCTTCGGCGAGCACCGCGGACGCCCACCCGGTCCGCGACGGGAACAGCTCCTCGAACGCCTCCCGGTCCAGCCGGCCCTGCCCTGGTCCCAGGCACCGGCGGGCCGCTTCGTGCGCCTGCCCGGCCACCCGAGCGGCGAGCCGCCGGACCGCGCTCCCCCGGACGGCCGGCTGCGCGGCGGCGGCCAGCCGGACCGCGGTCCGCAGGCACACCAGGTCCAGGTGCGCCGAGAAGATCTCCGCGCGGGTGGGCGGCTCGCCCGCCGCGGCGTCGGCGGGCAGCGCCGCCCGTACCTCGGACAGCAGCCGCAGCGCCAGCGGGTGCGCCGCGTCGGCCGCCGCCAGCGAACCGGCGGGCAGCCCGTACCGTTCCCGGGCCCGTACCGCCTGTTCGCCCGTCAGTGCCCCGACCGGGACCCGGCAGGACGCTCCCGGGGGCGTCGACGCGGCGAGCTGCTCCCAGAGTTCGCCGCGGCAGGCGACGGCCAGCCGGGCGCCGGAGGTACGCAGCCAGCCGGCCGTGGCGGCGGTCCAGCCGGGCAGCGCGTGGGCCAGGACCGGCGGCATCTCCTCGGGCGCGTCGAGGATGACGAGCAGCGGCCGGCCGGCGGCGCGGGCGAGGCCGGCGACGGCGTCGGCGGCGGCGTGGAGCGGCTCGTGGGACCGGTCGGAGGCGGCGTCGGCGATCCGGGCGGCGGTGTGCAGCGCCCGCTCCACCGCGTCCTTGATCCCGCCGTCGCCCGGCCGCAGTTCGGCGCCGCGCAGCCACAGGGTGGGGGCGGGGTGCGCGCCGCGGGCGCGGCGGGCGGCGAGCCGGGCGAGTTCGGTGCTGCGGCCGGTGCCGGGATCGCCGACCAGGCCCAGTAGCAGCGGTGCGGCCTGCGCCGGGGCGGCCAGGAACTCCTGCACGGCGTCGGCGAGTTCGGGCCGGGGCAGCGGTTCGCGCCACTCGCCGGGCACCGCGGCCGAGCCCACCGTGACGCCGGTCAGCCGGAGGGCGCCGGCGAGGTTCAGGTGCGCACCGTGGGCGGGCACGGTCGCCGCGTTGCGGGCCAGTACCTCGGCCAGCGGGCCCGGCGCGTTCGCGGTACGCAGCGGTACGGCGAAGCCGCTCGCCCGGTGCCCGGCCCGCGGCGCGGTCGCCACCGAGGCCACCACCACGGCCAGCACCGCGCCGGTGGCCGCGTCGATCAGCGGCGCGCCGGACGTCTGCGCCCCCGCCCGGTTCAGGTCGGCACCGTCCAGGGCGAGTTCGTAGACCTCGTCGAGGAAGGGGAAGCGGTCGCAGGCGGTGGAGGTGACCGCCGTGGGGCCGACCACGGAGCCCTCGGCACGGTACGGCAGCCGGAGCCGTATCCGCCGGTCCGGGTGGGCGGGGCCGTGGGTGGCGACGGGCAGCGCCGGCAGGGTGAGCCCTTCGGTGGCGACCAGCGCCACCCCGTACCCGGGCAGCGGGGTGATCGCGTCGGCCTCGACCAGGCACACCTGGTCGCCGGGCGCGTGCAGGACCAGCCGGGCCAGGCCGTCGACCGCCTCGTGGCTGGTGATCACCGTGCCGTCGAGGTCGGCGAGGAAGCCGGTGCCCCGCGGCCGTCCGGCCAGGTCGCAGACCCGGACCAGCGCGTTGTCCCGTTCGCTTCCGCGCGCCGCCATCAGCACCTCCCCGCCGCCGCGCCCTGACCGCAGCGACCCGTTTCGTCCCGCTTCGACGGTAGGTGCCCGATGATCGTCCGCCTAGCGCGCGGACCGAAAGCGCCCCCTTGCGCCCCCTCGCTTCACTCCGAGCGCCTGGCCATTGGAGTGATTTCCGGGGTGCGGATGGATAGGGAGTGTCAGGGGGGTTGGAGGGGACCGTGGGACGGGGCCGTTCAGGGGACAGGCGGCTCCGTCGCACGGTGAACGGCGGCCCGCCGCCGCGCCCGGCCGGACGTCAGGGCGGCGGAGGCGGGCTTCCCCCGCCGGCCCCCCGCCTCCGTCCGGCGGGCGGGGGGCCGGCGGAGGCGGCTGCTACTGCGCGAAGCCCGCCACGATCCTCGCCTGCCCCCCGCTCTCCTCGACCAGGGCGAGGAACCGCCCGTCGGGCCCGAAGACCGCGTGCGGTCCGGCCGTGAGCGCGGGCGCCTCGATCCGTACGCCGTGCCCCAGCAGCCGGGCCTGGTCGGCTTCCACGTCCCAGCGGGGGAACGCGGCGGCGGCCGCCCGCTCGATCGGCAGCACGGCGAAGCCCTCCTCCAGCTGCTCCAGGGTGCGGGCGGCGTCCAGCCCGTAGGGCCCGACACGGGTGCGCCGCAGCGCCGTCAGATGGCCGCCGACGCCGAGGCCGGCGCCCAGGTCGCGGGCGAGCGCCCTGATGTAGGTGCCGGAGGAGCACACCACCGTGACGTCCAGGTCGATCACACCGGCCGGTTCGGCCGGCACCCGCAGATCGTGCACGGTGAAGGAGGAAACCGTCACCGGGCGGGCGGCCAGTTCGAACTCCTCGCCCTCCCGCACCCTGGTGTAGGACCGTACGCCGTTCACCTTGATCGCGCTGACCTTGGACGGCACCTGCCGGATGGGTCCGGTCAGGGCGGCGATCCCGGCGTCCACCGCCTCCCGGGTGACCGCGGTGGCCGGCGCCGACCCGGTGACCTCACCCTCGGCGTCGTCCGTCACGGTGCTCTGCCCGAGCCGGATGGTGGCGGTGTACTCCTTCTCGGTGAGCGCGAGGTGCCCGAGCAGCCGGGTGGCCTTCTCGACCCCGAGGATCAGCACGCCGGTCGCCATCGGGTCCAGGGTGCCCGCGTGCCCGACCCGCCGGGTCCCGGCCAGCCGCCGCATCCGCGACACCACGCCGTGCGAGGTGAGCCCCCCGGGCTTGTCCACGATCACCAGCCCGGAGGGGCCGTCCTTCTGCGCTCGGCTCATGCGGGCGACGAACCGTCCTCGTCGTCGTCCGCGGCGGCGGTCGCGTCCGCGTCCTCGTCGTCCGCCTCGTCGTCGGCCGGCTTGCGGTACGGGTCCGCGTCCCCCGCGTACGTCTTGTCGGTGGCGGTCTTGCGGACCTCCTCGTCGGCCGCGCGGGCCTTGGAGAGCAAATCCTCGATGGTGCGGGCGTTGTCCGGGAGGGCGTCGGCGACGAACGCCAGGCTCGGGGTGAAGCGCACGCCGGTCTGCCGGCCGACCTCGGAGCGCAGTACGCCCTTGGCGCTCTCCAGGGCGGCGGCGGAGGCGGCGCGCTCCTCGTCGTCCCCGTAGACCGTGTAGAAGACGGTCGCCTCCCGCAGGTCACCGGTGACCCGGGTGTCGGTGATCGTCACATACCCCAGCCGCGGGTCCTTGATCCGCCGCTGGAGGGTCTCGGCGACCACGACCCGGATGCGGTCCGCCAGCTTTCGCGCCCGCGCGGTGTCGGTCATCGTCTTCTTCTCTCTGCCTTCGGTTCGGCTGTCTCAGTCATCGTCACCGTGGATGCGCCGCCGTGCCGACAGCAGATCCACCTCGGGCCGGGCGGCCATCCAGCGTTCGCTCCGGTCGAGTACGTCCTTGATGTGTCCCAGGTCCCCGGAGACCACCGCGACGGCGATCTCGGCCCTGCGGTAGAGCTCCTGGTCCCCGGTCTCCGCCACGCTGACCTCGAACGTGCGGCGCAGCTCGGCGACGATCGGGCGGACCACGGACCTCTTCTCCTTCAGCGACCGTACGTCACCGAGCAGCAGGTCGAAACGCAGTGTGCCTACATACATGCGTGGGACGGTACAGGCGAAGGCCGGGGCCGATCGACGGAATTTGTCTCCGCCGACCGGCCCCGGACCGGTGTCACCTCAGCCGAGGTGCCGGATCAGCCGCGCGGCTTCTCCCGCATCTCGTAGGTGGCGATGACGTCGTCGATCTTGATGTCGTTGTAGTTACCGAGGTTGATACCGCCCTCATAACCCTCACGAATGTCGGTGACGTCGTCCTTGAAGCGGCGCAGCCCCTCGATGTTGAGGTTCTCCGCGATGACCTTGCCGTCGCGCAGCAGCCGCGCCTTGGTGTTGCGGCGCACCTCGCCGGAGCGGACCAGCACACCGGCGATGTTGCCGAGCTTGGAGGAGCGGAAGACCTCGCGGATCTCGGCGGTGCCGAGCTCCACCTCCTCGTACTCGGGCTTGAGCATGCCCTTGAGTGCCGCTTCGATCTCCTCGATGGCCTGGTAGATCACCGAGTAGTAGCGGACGTCGACCCCCTCGCGCTCGGCCATCTGCGCGGCACGGCCGGCCGCCCGGACGTTGAAGCCGATGACGATGGCGTCGGAGCCGGTCGCCAGGTCGATGTCCGACTCGGTGACCGCACCCACACCGCGGTGCAGGACGCGGATGTCGACCTCGTCGCCGACGTCGAGCTGCAGCAGCGAGGACTCCAGGGCCTCCACCGAACCGGACGCGTCGCCCTTGATGATGAGGTTGAGTTCCTGCACCAGGCCGGCCTTGAGCGCCTCGTCCAGGTTCTCCAGGGAGAACCGGACACCCTTGCGGGCGAAGCGGACGTTGCGCTCGCGGGCGGCACGCTTCTCGGCGATCTGCCGGGCGGTGCGGTCCTCGTCGACGACGATGAAGTTGTCGCCGGCGCCCGGGACGTTGGTCAGACCCAGGACCTGCACCGGGGTGGACGGACCGGCCTCCTCCAGGGTGTTGCCCTGGTCGTCGAGCATGGCGCGGACCCGGCCGTAGGCGTCGCCCACGACCATCGTCTCGCCGACCCGCAGGGTGCCGCGCTGCACCAGGACGGTCGCGGTCGCGCCGCGGCCCTTGTCCAGGTGCGCCTCGATCGCGATGCCCTGCGCGTCCTGCTCCGGGTTGGCCCGCAGGTCGAGTGAGGCGTCGGCGGTGAGGATCACGGCCTCCAGCAGGGAGTCGATGTGCAGACCCTGTTTGGCGGAGATGTCGACGAACATGGTGTCGCCGCCGTACTCCTCGGCCACCAGGCCGAACTCGGTGAGCTGGCCGCGCACCTTGGTCGGGTCGGCGCCCTCGACGTCGATCTTGTTGACCGCGACGACGATCGGCACGTCGGCCGCCTTCGCGTGGTTGAGCGCCTCGACCGTCTGCGGCATGACGCCGTCGTTGGCCGCGACGACCAGGATCGCGATGTCGGTGGACTTGGCGCCGCGGGCACGCATGGCGGTGAACGCCTCGTGGCCCGGGGTGTCGATGAAGGTGATGCGGCGCTCCTCGCCGTTCACCTCGGTCGCCACCTGGTAGGCACCGATGTGCTGGGTGATACCGCCGGCCTCGCCCGCGACCACGTTGGTCTTGCGGATCGCGTCGAGCAGGCGGGTCTTGCCGTGGTCGACGTGACCCATGACGGTGACCACCGGCGGGCGGGAGACCAGGGCCTCCTCGCCGCCTTCGTCCTCGCCGAACTCGATGTCGAAGGACTCGAGCAGCTCGCGGTCCTCCTCCTCCGGGCTGACGATCTCCAGCACGTAGTTCATCTCGCCGGCGAGCAGCTCCAGGGTGGAGTCGGACACCGACTGGGTGGCGGTGACCATCTCACCGAGGTTGAGCATCACCTGGACGAGCGACGCCGGGTTGGCGTTGATCTTCTCGGCGAAGTCGGTGAGCGAGGCACCGCGCGAGAGCCGCACGGTCTGGCCGTTGCCGCGGGGCAGCAGCACACCGCCCACGGACGGGGCCTGCATGGCCTCGTACTCCTGGCGCCGCTGGCGCTTGCTCTTGCGGCCGCGCGCCGGACGGCCGCCGGGGCCGCGACCGAACGCGCCCTGCGTGCCACCGCGGCCACCCGGGCCGCCGGGACGGCCGCCGAAACCGCCGGGACGGGGGCCGAAGCCGCCGCCACCGCCGGGCGCGCCACCGCCGCCACCGGGACGGGGACCGCCGAAGCCGCCACCGCCGCCACCGGGACGACCGCCGCCGCCCGGACCGGCCGGACGGCCGGCGAAGCCGCCACCGCCGCCACCGGGACGGGCGCCGGGACCGCCAGCGCCGCCCGGACGCCCGCCGGGACCGCTGGGACGGCCGCCGGGGCCACCACCAGGACGGCCGCCGGGAGAGGGCGCCGGACGCTGCGGCATCATGCCGGGGTTCGGACGCGGGCCCGAGGACTGCGGGCGCGGCATGCCGCCGGGCGACGGACGCGAACCGCCGGGACCGCCCTGGCCGCTGGGCGCGCCGGGACGCGGGGCACCACCGGGGCGCGGGGCGCCGCCGCCGGGACCCGCCGGACGCGGGGCACCGCCCTGACCGCCACCGGGACGACCCGCGCCGCCGGGGCGCGGCATACCGGTGGAACCGGACGTGAAGGGGTTGTTGCCCGGACGCGGACCCGCGGGACGCGAGCCGCCCGGACGGGGACCGCCCTGGCCCTGGCCGCTGGGCCGGGCACCGGGACGCTGGCCGTCACGGGGACCGCTCTCGCGGTGGCCGCCGTCCCGCTGACCGCCGTCCCGCTGACCGGGGCCGGCCGGCCGGGCCGGACGCGGGCCGGGGGTGGCGCCGGAGCGCGGACCGGCCGGAGCCGGGGGCGCGGACGGCGGCGCCTGGAACTCGGCCGCGGGCACCGGGGCCGCCGGAGCGGGCCGGGCCGGAGCAGCCGGAGCCGGCGTGGGCGCCGGGGCGGGAGCCGGCCGGGGGCCGGGCCGCGGGCCGGCGGCGGGTGCCGGGGCGGACGCGGAACCGCCCGCGGCCGGAGCCGCGGGGGTCACCGGACCGCCCGGACGGGCCGGGGCGGCGGGACGGGCCGGCGCACCCGGGGTGGGGGCCGGCGAAGAGCTGCCACCCGGGCGGGGGGCAGGGGAAGGCGTCGCCTTGCGCGGCGCCGAGGGCTTCGCAGCGGACTTGCCGGCGTTGCCACCGGGTCCCTGGAAAGCGTCGGTCAACTTGCGGACAACCGGCGCCTCGATCGTCGAGGACGCCGAACGGACGAATTCACCGAGTTCCTGGAGCTTGGCCATGACGACCTTGCTCTCGACTCCCATCTCCTTGGCGAGTTCGTATACCCGGACCTTAGCCACTTCGCTCCTTTTAGGTCCGGGGTGATCGTCCGCCGGACCGTCGCTACTTCATGGGCGTACTCATCGCGTACTCATCGAGTGCTCATCGCAATCTCGACCTACTTCCATCTCGCGAGGTACCTGACCGCACGGAGGTTCCCGTGCCGTTCGTTTCTTCCGTTCTTACGGGTTCTTACCGGCTGCCTGCTCGACATACCGGCGCAGTTCCGCGGTATCGGACGCCACCGGCCCCCTGAAGGACCGGGCGAACGCCCGGCGGCGGACCGCCAGGTCAAGACAGACAAGGTCAGGGTGCAGATACGCACCCCGACCGGGCAGCGTACCGCGAAGATCGGGAACACAGGTGTCCCCGCTCACCACCACACGCAGCAGATCGGTCTTGGGCGCTCGCTGACGGCAGCCGACGCAGGTTCGCTCCGGGCATGCTGGTTGCAGCGTCCGACCAGACACTCTTTAGTCTACCTCCCCGCACCGGGCTCACTCCTGCGAGTAAGCCGACGTACGGTTGTCCGTCGCGCCGCGACCGGACGAATCCGGCCAGCGGCGGGCCCCGGCCCGGTCCCCGGCGGGTCCCGGACGTCCTGGATGATCCCCCGGCGGACCGTCCCGGGCGGCGTCCGCCGGGCCGGGCCCGGGGCCGGTCCAGATCCGCCTCAGGTCCTGTTCAGTCCTGCGGCTGCTCGGTGTCGGGGCGGATGTCGATCCGCCAGCCGGTCAACCGGGCGGCGAGCCGGGCGTTCTGCCCTTCCTTGCCGATCGCCAGCGACAGCTGGTAGTCCGGCACGGTGACCCTGGCACTGCGGGCGCCCGCGTCCACCACCTCGACCTTGGAGACCCTGGCCGGGGACAGCGCGTTCGCCACCATCTCGGCCGGGTCGTCCGACCAGTCCACGATGTCGATCTTCTCACCGTTCAGCTCGGCCATCACCGCCCGCACCCGGGCGCCCATCGGGCCGATACAGGCGCCCTTGGGGTTCAGCCCGGACCGCGCGGAACGGACCGCGATCTTGCTGCGGTGCCCGGCCTCGCGGGCGATCGCCTCGATCACCACGGAACCGTCGGCAATCTCCGGGACCTCCAGCGCGAAGAGCTTCCTCACCAGGTTGGGATGGGTACGCGAAAGGGTGACGGACGGGCCCCGCACACCCTTGGCGACCCGCACCACGTAGCTGCGCAGCCTGGTGCCGTGCGCGTAGTCCTCACCGGGCACCTGCTCCTGCACCGGCAGGATGGCCTCCAGCTTGCCAATGTCGACCAGGACGTTCCTGGGGTCCTTGCCCTGCTGGACGACACCGGTCACGATGTCGCCCTCCCGCCCCGCGTACTCCCCGAAGGTGATGTCGTCCTCGGCGTCCCGCAGCCGCTGCAGAATCACCTGTTTGGCGGTGGAGGCGGCGATCCGGCCGAAACCGCTCGGCGTGTCGTCGAACTCGCGCGGCTCGGCGCCCTCCCCCGCCTCCTCCGGCTCCTCGGTGGCCCACACGGTCACGTGCCCGGACTGCCGGTCCAGCTCGACCCGCGCACGGCGGTGGCTGCCCGGCTCCCGGTGGTACGCGATGAGGAGCGCCGACTCGATGGCCTCGACCAACAGGTCGAACGAGATCTGCCGCTCCTGCACCAAGCCCCGCAGGGCCTTCATGTCGATGTCCACGGCTACGCCTCCTCGGCAGTCTCGTCGTCGGCCGCGGCCTCTTCGTCCTCGCCGTCGGCCTTGCGGTTGAACTCGACCTCGACCCGGGCCCGCTCGATCTCCGCGAAGTCCGCGCGGCCGGGCTTGGGCTTGCGGCCCTTCACACCGGGGACCTCCAGATCCAGGCCCGCGGCGTCCACCGTCATGATCCGCGCGATCAGCTCGCCGCGCTCCTTGAGGTGCAGCTTGACCAGGCGTCCGGTGTTACGCCGGAAGTGGCGCGGCTCGGTCAGCGGGCGGTCGGTGCCGGGTGAGGTCACCTCCAGCACGTACTCCGTCTCACCCATCGCGTCGGAGTCGTCGAGCGCCTCGGAGATCGCCCGGCTCACCTCGGCGACCGCGTCCAACTCCACGCCGTCCTCGGCGTCCACCACGACCACCAGCTGCCGCCGTTTCCCGGCGGCCGACACCTTGACGTCTTCCAGCTCCAGCCCCGCCTTCCCGGCAACGGGCTCAAGCAGCGCGCGCAGCCTCTCGCTCTGGGTGGTGCTCATCCGGGTGACTCCTCGGCCGCGTCTGCTGTTGTCATGGAAGATCACATGCAAGACCTCAAGGCTACCGGAGTCGGGCACCGCTTTTTGCCGCCGCTTCACCTCCGCGCGCTTCGACCCGGCGGAGGCGGGGCGGGCCGCAGGGAGATCGGTGCCCCAAGGGGGTGCCGTCGGGGGTATCGGCGCCGCGGGGGGGTGGCCGGTGGGGTGGGGGGCCGCTGGGGTGAGGGGGCTTTGGCGGGTGCCGTACGGCGCCACGCAGGGCACACCAACCCCGACCCGCACCCCCTGGGTGCCCTGACGCCCGACGGCACCCACCCTTGGGTACCGATACCGCCTGGGGTTCGCCGGTAGCCGGCGAGCCGAAGGGCGCGCCGGCGTCGAAAGGGACGAGGAGAAGGAAGCGACGAAGGAGCGACCGTACGACGAGGACCGTCGACACCGGATCGAAGCGCCCGGAGGCGAGAAGGCGGCAAAAAAAGGGGGGCGAGAAGGCGGCAAAAAAGACGCCCTAGACTCGCCGGCATGGTCCGGGAGGTGGCTCGGGTGAGCCGGCGGGGTGTGGTGGCGGTGGCGGCTGTCGGGGTCGTCGGTGGGTGTTCCGGGGGTGAGGGGGAGATACGGCGGGAGCCGGTCAGGCCCGCGCCCGGAGTGGTGGAGAGGACGGGGGCCGCGCGGGACAGTGCGGGGCTGCTGGCACGGTATGACGCGGCGCTGGCCGCGTATCCGGCGCTGGCGGGCCGGCTGGCGCCGTTGCGGGCGGAGGTGGCCCGGCATGTGACCGCGTTCGGCGGAAAGGCCGTGCCTCCCGCCGTGGGCGGCCCCGGGGGTGCGACGCCGACCGCGAGCGCGTCCCCCGCGCTCCGCGCGGAGAACCCGTCCGCCGCCGACGCGCTCGGCGCGCTCGCCGCCGCGGAGCGGGAGTTGGCGGACCGGCGGGCGAGGGCGCTGCTGGGCGTGCCGGGGGAGCTGGCGCGGCTGTTGGCGTCGGTCGCGGCGGCCGGCGCGGGACATGTCGTGCTGCTGGGCGCGGGGGCGGAGAAGACATGAGCGGCACAGGCGGTACCGGCACGGTGCTGGCCGCGGCGCAGGCCGCACTCGCCGCGGAGCACGCGGCGGTGTACGGGTACGGCGTGGTCGGCGGGCAGGTCGCCGCGTCGCGGGAGGCGCAGGCGCGGCAGGCGTACGACGCGCACCGGGCCGGCCGGGACGCGCTGAGCCGGACGGTCACCGGTCTGGGCGGCAGGCCGGTGGCCGCGGCGGCGGGTTACGAGCTGCCCTTCGTGGTCGCGGACGCCGCGGACGCGGTGCGGCTGGCGGCGTACCTGGAGAACCGGGTGGCCGGGGCGTACGGCGATCTGGTGCGGGCCGCGAGCGGCGGGACACGGCGGGACGCGGCCGCCGGGATGCGGGCGGCGGCGGTGCGGGCCGTGCGCTGGAGCGGCGGGAGCGTGGCCTTCCCCGGGCTGGCGGAACGCCTCTGACCAGTTTGTCGGCCTGTCCGGACGGCGCGGAGCCCGCCGTGCCGCCGCGGTCGGGCGGGCCGCGTGGCACGCAGGGAGCGCACGGCGACGGGCTCGGCGGCGCGGGGCCGCGCCGGGTGGCCCGGGAACCGCCCGAGCGGCCGGCCCGGCGCCCGGGTCCGTACCGCGGTCATTCGACCCGTTCGGCCGGTGCGGCCTGCCCCGGACGGAGCAGTGGCAGCGGCGCGCCCATCACCGCGTAGGGGCGGCCCGCGCTCGGGAAGTGCACCGGGCGGGCCAGGTCGCGGTAGCCGAGGTCGCGGTAGAGGCGGCGGGCGGGGCTCTCGCCGTCGATGGCGGACAGGATGCTGCGGGGCTCGGTGGCGGTGTCGGTGATGCCGGTGATCAGGCGGCGGCCGATGCCGCGCTGCTGGAAGTCGGGCAGCACGTGCAGTTCGGTGATGACGAAGGAGTCGTCCAGCCAGCCGTCGTTGCCCCGCTCGCGCAGATACGGCTGGACGATGCTCGACCACCAGTGGCCGCGGTCGTTGGGCAGGCCGTAGACGAAGCCGACCAGCCGGCCGTCGGCACCGAAGGCGCCGAGCGCCCGGGCCCCGGTGCAGCCCAGGTGGCGCAGCACGATCTGCCGCCTGATGGCCACCTCGTCGGGGCCGAGCCCGAACGCCACCGCTTGTACCGCCAGCGCCTCGTCCACCCGCGGCGCCAGGTCGCAGGGGGCGATCACCACGTTCTCCATGAGCCGCGACCCTATCGGTCCGTCAGAACAACACGCTCATGAAGGCACCGACTTCGGTGAAGCCGACCCGGCGGTAGGCGGCGCGGGCCGGGGCGTTGAAGTCGTTGACGTAAAGGCTGGCGACCGGGGCGACGTCGCGCAGGGCGTAGTGCAGGACGGCTGCCATACCGGTCTCGGACAGGCCGCGGCCGCGGTGCGAGGGGGCCACCCAGACGCCCTGGATCTGGCAGGTGTGCCGGGTGACGGCGCCGATCTCCGCTTTGAAGACCACCTTGCCGTCCTCGATCCGGGCGAAGGCGCGGCCGGTGGAGACGAGTTCGGCGACCCTGGCCTGGTAGAGCAGTCCGCCGTCGCCGGCCAGCGGGGAGACGCCGACCTCCTCGGTGAACATCGCCACGCAGGCCGGCATGAGGACGTCCATCTCGTCGCGGCGGACCCGCCGGACCAGCGGGTCGGGGCCGACGTCGGCGGGCAGCGCACGGGTGGTCATCAGCGGCTGCCGGGGGCGTACCTCGCGGGCCGGGCCCCAGTGGGGCTCCAGCCGCGCCCACAGGTCGGCGGTGGCCTCGGCCGGGCCGACGATGGACGAGCAGCGGCGGCCGGCCCGCCGGGCGCGCTCGCCGAACGCGGCGATCGCCTCCGGGGTGGCGCAGATGGGTACCAGGTTGGCGCCCGCGTAGCACATGGAGGTGAGTTTCCCGGCGCTGTACCAGCCCCACATCTCGCCGCCGAGCCGCCAGGGGTCGAGCCCGGCCACGTTGACGCGGGAGGTGACGAAGGCGTTGGCCACCGGGTCTCGGGCGAGGACGGCGAGGGCCGCGTCGAGGTCGCCGGGGTCGAGCACTCGGGCAGTCGGGTGGGTCAACATGGAAGCGCCTCACCGTGCGGGCCGCGGACGACGGCGGGGAAGGACTCCGGAACCTTACCGCGCGGCTGCGTGCCGTGCCCCGCGCCCGGTGCCGGGTACGCGGAGCACGGCTGGAACCGGGCGGTCAGGAGACGCTCACCTGCGGTTCGCCGGACGCGATACCGGCGGCCTCCATCTGCTCGGCGAGCTTCATCGCCTCGTCGATCAGGGTCTCGACGATCTTGGACTCGGGAACGGTCGCGATGACCTCGCCCTTGACGAAGATCTGGCCCTTGCCGTTGCCGGAGGCGACCCCGAGGTCGGCCTCGCGGGCCTCGCCGGGGCCGTTGACGACGCAGCCCATGACGGCCACGCGCAGCGGCACCTCCATGCCCTCAAGGCCGGCGGACACCTGGTTGGCGAGCTTGTAGACGTCGACCTGGGCGCGCCCGCAGGAGGGGCAGGAGACGATCTCCAGGCGGCGCTGGCGCAGGTTCAGCGACTCCAGGATCTGGATGCCGACCTTGACCTCCTCGGCCGGCGGCGCGGACAGCGAGACGCGGATGGTGTCGCCGATGCCCTCGGCGAGCAGCGCGCCGAAGGCGACCGCGGACTTGATGGTGCCCTGGAAGGCGGGGCCGGCCTCGGTGACGCCGAGGTGCAGCGGGTAGTCGCACTGCTGGGCCAGCAGCCGGTAGGCGTTGACCATGATCACCGGGTCGTTGTGCTTGACCGAGATCTTGATGTCGCGGAAGTCGTGCTCCTCGAAGAGCGACGCCTCCCACAGCGCGGACTCGGCCAGCGCCTCGGGGGTGGCCTTGCCGTACTTCTCCAGCAGCCGGCGGTCCAGCGAACCGGCGTTGACCCCGATGCGGATGGGGACGTGGGCGGCCGAGGCGGCCTTGGCGATCTCCTTGACCTTGTCGTCGAACTGCTTGATGTTGCCGGGGTTGACCCGGACCGCGGCGCAGCCGGCGTCGATCGCGGCGAACACGTACTTCGGTTGGAAGTGGATGTCGGCGATGACGGGGATCTGCGACTTCCTGGCGATGGTCGCGAGCGCGTCCGCGTCGTCCTGGGTCGGGCAGGCGACCCGGACGATCTGGCAGCCGGAGGCGGTCAGCTCGGCGATCTGCTGCAGGGTCGCCCCGATGTCAGACGTCCTGGTGGTGGTCATCGACTGGACGGAGACCGGTGCGTCGCCGCCCACAGCGACGCTTCCGACCTGGATCTGACGGCTTTTGCGGCGGTCGGCGAGTTTGGTCGGAACATCCGGCATACCGAGCGAAATCGCGGTCATCTGCGTGGCATCCCCAAGGTTGGAACGAGGTCCCGTCGTGGGCGGGTACGTGCTTCGAGGTTACGGCACCACGCCCACGACTCTCACCCGCCCCGGGGCATTACGTACTGAGTTTGACCGGGTTCACCACGTCCGCGATCAGGACCAGCAGCGTGAAGGACACGAAGATCCCCGCCACGACGTAAGCGACCGGCATCAGCTTGGCGACGTCGAAGGGCCCGGGGTCGGGCTTGCGGAACACCCGGGCGGTGTGCCTGCGGACCGCCTCCCACAGCGCGCCGGCGATGTGGCCGCCGTCCAGCGGCAGCAGCGGCAGCATGTTGAACAGGAACAGCGACAGGTTGAAGCCGGCCACCAGCATCACCATGGTGGCGACCCGGTCGATGGCGGGCTCCTTCAGGGAGAACACCTCGCCGCCGACGCGGGCGGCGCCGACCACGCCCATCGGGGAGTCGGCCTTGCGCGGAGCCCCGTTGAAGGCCGCGTTCCACAGGTCGGGGATGCGCTGCGGCAGCCGTACCAGGGAGTCGACGCCCTGCCGGGCCATCTGGCCCATGTGGTCGACGGAGTCGGTGAAGGCGAGCGGCTCGATGCGGCTGGCCGGGCTGAAGCCGAGGAAGCCGGCCTTGACGGTCTGCCCCTCCACCGGGTTCCCGTCGCCGTCGGTCCTGGCGACGACGTTGGTGGTGATCGTCGGGCGCAGGGTGACGCGTTTGCCGTCGCGCTCGACGACGACGACCGCGGCGCCGGCGCCCTTGCGGATGTCCCTGGACAGCTGCGCCCAGTTCCGCACCGGCTGCCCGTTGAACTCCACGAACCTGTCGCCTGCCTTGAATCCGGCGGTCTTGGCGGGCGCCACCGGGTCGCTGGGCCGGCAGGGGTTGGCGGCGTCGCGCTCGGCGGTGTCGGCCTGGGAGATCACGCAGTCGCTGACCTGGCCGACGACGGTGGTCTGCCGGCTGATGCCGATGCCCATGAAGACGCCCAGCGCCAGCGCGAAGGCCAGGATGAGGTTCATGAAGGGCCCGGCGAACATCACGATGACGCGCTTCCAGGGTTTGCGCGTGTAGAACAGCCGGTTCTCGTCGCCGGGCTTGAGCTCCTCGAACGCGGCCGAGCGGGCGTCCTCGATCATGCTGCGCCACGGCGAGGTGGAGCGGGCGGTGATCCGGCCGTCCTCGCCGGGCGGGAACATGCCGATCATCCGGATGTAGCCGCCGAGCGGGACGGCCTTGAAGCCGTACTCGGTCTCGCCCCTCTTGCGGGACCACAGGGTGGGGCCGAAGCCCACCATGTACTGGGGCACCCGGATCTTGAAGAGCTTGGCGGTCGAGAGGTGGCCCAGCTCGTGCCAGGCGATGGAGACCATCAGGCCCACGGCGAAGACGACTATGCCGAGGACCGTCATGAGAGCCGTCATACGCCTGCTGCCTCCGATGCCTGTGCCAGTTCCGCGGCCCGGGCACGGGCCCAGACCTCCGCTTGGAGTACGTCCGCGACCGTCAGCCGGGGTCCCGGCACGGGGGCGCCGTGCTCCTCGACCACGCGGGCGACGGTGTCCACGATCCCGGTGAACGACAGCCGGCCGGCGCGGAACGCGTCGACGCATTCCTCGTTGGCCGCGTTGAACACCGCGGGCGCGGTGCCTCCGAGGCTACCCACATGACGGGCCAGGGCGACCGCCGGGAACGCGTCGTCGTCGAGCGGAAAGAACTCCCAGGTGGCTGCTTTCGTCCAGTCGCAGCCGGGGGCCGCGTCCGGTACCCGGTCAGGCCAGCCGAGGCCGAGGGCGATCGGCATCCGCATGTCGGGGGGGCTCACCTGGGCCAGCGTGGAGCCGTCGGTGAATTCCACCATCGAGTGAACGTAGGACTGCGGATGGACCACCACTTCGATGCGGTCGAAGGGGATGTCGTACAGCAGGTGGGCCTCGATGACCTCCAGGCCCTTGTTCACCAGGTTCGCCGAGTTGATGGTGATGATCGGGCCCATGTCCCAGGTCGGGTGGGCAAGGGCCTGGGCGAGGGTGACGCCGGCCAGTTCGGCGCGGGTCCGGCCGCGGAACGGGCCGCCGGAGGCGGTGACGACCAGTTTGCGGACCTCGCCGCGGCTGCCGCCGAGCAGCGCCTGGAAGAGGGCGGAGTGCTCGGAGTCGACCGGGACGATCTGGCCGGGCTTGGCGAGGGCCTTCACCAGCGGGCCGCCGACGATCAGCGACTCCTTGTTGGCGAGGATGAGCACCCGGTCGGCCTCCAGCGCGGCCAGGGTGGGGCGCAGGCCGATGGAGCCGGTGATGCCGTTGAGCACCGAGTGGCACTCCAGGGCGGCGGCCTGGGTGGCGGCGTCGGGGCCGGCCAGGATCTCGGGCTGCCGGTCGGTGCCGTAGTGCCTGCCGAGCGCCTCCCGCAGCGGTGCGACCGCGGCCGGGTCGGCGACGGCGACGGTGTGCACGCCGAGGGCGCGGGCCTGCTCGGCGAGCAGTTCGACCCGGCCGCCCGCCGCCGACAGCGCGACCACCCGGAACCGGTCGGGGTTGCGGCGGACCACGTCGATCGCCTGGGTGCCGATCGAGCCGGTGGAGCCGAGGATCACGATGTCCCGGGGACCGCCGCCGGGTTCCGGCGTGACGTGCGGGCGGTAGTGGGGGTCTGCGAGAGCGTCCGTCATGGGGGTCATTGTGTCGTGTCGGGGCTGTGGCCGGTGTACGGGGCGGCCGTGCGGGCCGTGGCGGGCTGCGCGGACCCGGTGCCGCCCGGCGGTCCCGCCCGCCCGGGGGCCGGGCGGGCGGGACCACGGGGGGCCGGGCGGTCAGTGCACCGACCGGTGCACGTCGTCCTTCCCGGACGGGCCGGGGGCGGCGTCGGCGATCCACGGGCCCTGGAGGGTGTCGGCCGTGATGCCCTCTTCCAGCCAGGTCAGCGAGCCGGACATGACGGCCTCGGTCAGCCGGTGGTCCGAGCCGTCGGTGTTGGTCCACAGCCGGGCGAAGAGTTCGTCGGTACGGACCCGGGACTGCCGGCAGAAGGCGTCGGCGAGCCGGCGGGCGTCCTGGCCGTGGCCGCCGGTGGCGGCCAGGTGCTCGGCGCGTACGCAGGTGGCGCTCATCGCGAAGAGCTCGGCGCCGATGTCCACGATCCTGGCCAGGAAGTTCTGCTTGGTCTCCAGCCGGCCCTGCCAGCGGGACATGGCGTAGAAGGTGCTGCGGGCCAGCTTGCGGGAGCTGCGCTCCACGTACCGCAGATGCCCGGCCAGCGGCCCGAACTCGGCGTAGGCGTTCGGCAGCCGGCCGGGGCCGGCGACCAGTTTCGGCAGCCAGCGGGCGTAGAAGCCTCCCGCGCGGGCGCCGGCCCTGGCCTTGTCGGACAGGCTGGTGTCCGGGTCGATGAGGTCGCCGGCCACCGACAGGTGGGCGTCCACCGCCTCCCGCGCGATCAGCAGGTGCATGATCTCCGTGGAGCCCTCGAAGATCCGGTTGATCCGCAGGTCCCGCAGCAGCTGCTCGGCCGGTACCGCCCGCTCGCCGCGCGCCGCCAGCGAATCGGCGGTCTCGAAGCCCCGGCCGCCGCGGATCTGCACCAGCTCGTCGGCCATCAGCCAGGACGCCTCGGAGCCGAAGAGCTTGGCCAGCGCGGCCTCGATCCGGATGTCGTTGCGGTCCTCGTCGGCCATCTGCGAGGACAGGTCCACCACCGCCTCCAGAGCGAAGGTGGTGGCCGCGATGAAGGCGATCTTGGCGCCGACCGCCTCGTGCGCGGCGACCGGCCTGCCCCACTGCTCGCGGGCCGCCGACCACTCCCGGGCCACCCGCAGGCACCACTTGCCGGCGCCGACGCAGGCCGCGGGCAGCGAGAGGCGGCCGGTGTTGAGGGTGGTCAGCGCGATCTTCAGCCCGGCGCCCTCCCGGCCGATCCGGTTGGCCGCGGGCACCCGGACCCGGTGGAAGCGGGTGACGCCGTTCTCGATGCCGCGCAGGCCCATGAAGGCGTTGCGGTTCTCCACCGTGACACCGTCGGAGCCGGCCTCCACCACGAAGGCGGTGATGCCGCCCTGGTGGCCGGGCGACTCGGGCACCCGGGCCATCACCACCAGCAGGTCGGCGACGACCCCGTTGGTGGTCCACAGCTTCACGCCGTCCAGGACGTAGTCGTCGCCGTCCGGTACGGCGCTGGTGGCGAGCCGGGCCGGGTCGGAGCCGACGTCCGGCTCGGTGAGCAGGAAGGCGCTGATGTCGGTACGGGCGCAGCGCGGCAGGAACTCCTTCTTCTGCCGCTCGGTGCCGAACATCTTCAGCGGCTGCGGTACGCCGATCGACTGATGGGCCGACAGCATCGCGCCGATGGCGGCGCTGGCGGTGCCGACCAGGGCCAGCGCCTTGTTGTAGTACACCTGGGTGAGGCCGAGGCCGCCGTACGCCTCGTCGATCTTCATGCCGAAGGCGCCGAGCTCCTTCAGGCCGCGGATGGTCTCGTCCGGGATGCGGGCCTCCCGCTCGATGCGCGGCCCGTCCACCCGGGTCTCGCAGAACTCGCGGAGCCGTTCGAGGAACGCCTCCCCCTTGGCGACCGCCTCGGGGGCGGGCTGGGGGTGCGGGTGGATGAGGTCGAGACGGAAACGGCCGAGGAACAGCTCCTTGGCGAAGCTGGGCTTGTGCCAGTCCTGTTCCCTGGCGGCCTCCGCCACCTGCCGGGCTTCGCGCTCCGAGACGTTGCGTACTGCGGCGGGTGCGGACACGGTTGCGTCACCTCCGGGTAGCCGGTTGCCGACCGGTGCTCCTTGTCCGTACTACCCGAATATCCGCGACGCAGCGGTGCGGCGGCAGCGAAGTTCCTGTCGCCCAGCAGCAGCATCCCGGCCCGCAGGTCCACCGCCAGGCGGCGGGCGTACTCCAGCTCACCGAGCGCGGCCGGGCCGAAGACTGCCTTGGATCACCGCCGGGTCCCGCAGGCGACCAGCACGGCCAGCCGCAGTTGCGGATAGCCCGCGATCCCGTTGCCCAGCCGCTGCCGGGTGAACACCGCGAGATCGGCCCCGGCGTCCGGGACGGGCAGCAGGGTGCCGTCGACCGCGACCACCCGCAGCCCCCGCCACCGCCCGGCAGTCGAGGTCGTAGCAGTCGGGCCGCTGACCAGGTCGAACAGTGCTTTCAGCGGTGCCGGCCCCAGCCGCTGACGGGCCTGGCGAAGAGCACTGCCACAGGGCCGGACTCGTGCCGGGCCGGACAGCCCGGCGCACAACCGGTCAACAAACCCGCCCGTGGCCCGGTCCGGCGAAGAGAGCTCGGCCAGCAGCAGGTAGACCGTGACCCGAGCCGGCACCAGCCGAAACCTGCGCTGCACCGCACCCGTAGCCGCCAGCACCTCATCGACCATCCCGAACGGGATGATCCGGGTCAGCTCGCCGATATGCCCCGGCGCGAACACCCCGCTCGCTACCCCGACCGTTCCTGGAGCGGCAGCCTGTTCCAACAGCGGAGCTCCTGTAGTGAGGATGTCTTGGCGGACAAACCTCTTCTACAGCAGCTCCGCTGCCTCGTTCCACCAGCCTTGACGAACAGCCCCAGCACCTGACTGAACGGCGTTGCTCCTAGAGGTCCAGGCCGGTGAGCACCAGCACCCGCTCGTAGGTGTAGTCGGCCATCGCGTACCTGACGCCCTCGCGCCCGTTGCCGGAGTCCTTCACCCCGCCGTACGGCATCTGGTCGGCGCGGTACGAGGGCGCGTCGCCGACGATCACCCCGCCGACCTCCAGTTCGCGGTGGGCGCGGAACGCCAGTTGGAGGTCGTGGGTGAAGACGCCGGCCTGCAGCCCGTACCGCGACGCGTTGACCGCCGCGAACGCCTCGTCGGCGCCGTTCACCCGGTGCAGGGACAGCACCGGGCCGAACGCCTCGGCGGACGCCAGGATCGCGTCGCCGGGCAGTTCGGCCAGTACGGTCGGCGCGTAGCCGGCACCGTCCCGGTCCCCGCCGGTCAGCAGCTTGGCGCCCTTGGCCACCGCGTCGTCCACCCACCGGGCGACCCGCTCGGCGGCTGCCTCGTCGACCAGCGGGCCCACGTCGGTGGCGTCGTCGGAGGGGTCGCCGGTGACCTGGGCACGTACCTTCGTGACGACCTTCTCCAGCAGCGCGTCGTACACGGCGGCGTCGGCGATCACCCGCTGCACCGAGATGCAGGACTGGCCGCCCTGGTAGTTGGCGAAGGTGGCGATCCTGGCCGCCGCCCACTCCAGGTCCTGCTCCGAAGACCAGTCGGCGAGCACCACGGCCGCGGCGTTGCCGCCGAGTTCCAGGGTGACGTGCTTGCGCGGCACCGCGTCCTTGATCCGGTGGCCGACCGTGTCGGATCCGGTGAAGGAGATCACCGGCAGCCGCGGGTCCGCGACCAGCTCCGCCATCCGGTCGTTGGGCACCGGCAGCACGCTCCACGCGCCCGCGGGCAGCCCGCTGGTCTCGGCCAGGATCTCGCCGAGTACCAGCGCGGACAGCGGGGTGGCGGGGGCGGGCTTGAGGATGATCGGCGCGCCCACCGCGAGCGCCGGGGCGACCTTGTGCGCAACCAGGTTCAGCGGGAAGTTGAACGGCGCGATGCCCAGTACCGGGCCGTGGCAGAACCGCCGGGTCAGCGCCAGCCGCCCGACCCCGCCCGGGTCGGTGTCCAGGCGCTGCGCCTCGCCGCTGTTGAACCGGCGGGCCTCCTCGGCCGCCCACCGGAACACCGACACCGCCCGGCCGACCTCGCCGCGCGCCCACTTGACCGGCTTGCCGTTCTCCGCGGTGATCAGCCGGGCGATCTCCTCGGCCCGCTCCCCCAGCCGCCTGGCCACCAGGTCCAGCGCGGCGGCCCTGACGTGCGCGGGTGTCGCGGCGAAGTCCCGCTGGGCGGCGGCGGCAGCCGCCACCGCCTCCTCGACCTGTTCCCCGGTCGGCACGCTCACCGCGGCGACCGTCGAGCCGTCCCACGGGTTGGTCACCTCCAGGCTGTCCGTCCCGGTGGCCGGGCGGCCTGCCAGCCAGAACGCGTACGGGGCTGCGGCTGTGCTCGTCACGGTGTCCCGCCCTTTCGTGCACTTCGTGGACAACGGCGGACCCGGCCGGGTCCGACGCCTTCACCGTAAGCGCGCCGCCGGGGCCCGGCGGTTGTCCACGGTGTAGTACGGGGCCGGGCGCGCGCTACGCATTGGCCACTCCCGGCGCGCGGCCCGGCACGCCGGGAGCGGTCGCCGCCGTCCCGGGCGGCGGCCACAACCCGTGCGGAGCGGCTGCTGAACCGCGGCGCCTCCGGGCGCCCGCCCTCTCCCGGCACACGCTCTCTCCCGGCACCCGATTGTCCAGGCATCCGCCTGAGCACGCCACCTTGCGGGGGACGCCTCCCGCCGCCGCCCTTCCGGGCCCCGGCCTGGAGCGCCCGGCCTCAGGCGTCCACCTTCAGGGCGAGCCACAGCTCCATCCGCACGTCCGGATCGTCCAGTGAGCGGCCGAGGATCTCCTCGACCCGCCGCATCCGGTAGCGCAGCGTGTGCCGGTGCACGCCGAGGACGGCCGCCGCCGCGTCCCACTGCCCGTGGTGGGACAGCCAGGCCGACAGCGAGGCCACCAGGTCGCCGCGCGCTGTGGCGTCGTGCTCGCGCAGCGGCCGCAGCATGCCCTCGGCGAAGGCCCGGACCGCGTCGTCGGCCAGCAGCGGCATCACGGAGCCCGCGCCGACCTCGCTGTGCTCGACCAGGTTCAGGCCGCGGCGCAGGGCCACCGCGAGGGCGCTCTCGGCCTGGCGGTGGGCCTCGGGGACCTCGGCCGGCGGAACGGCCGAGGACAGTCCGGCCGCCAGGGTGTCGTCGGCCTCGGCGAGGTCGACGGCGGTGGCCAGCGACGTCGCGTCCTCGGCGGCCAGCACGGTGTAGCGGGTGCCCTCGCGCACCGCGAGCAGGGGTTCGCCGCTGCGGGCGGCGGCGGCCTCGGTGCGCTCCGCGAGCAGGGCCGGCGCGTCGTAGGCGGGGTCGCCGGCGGAGTCGGCGGGCTCGGCGATGAGCAGCCGCAGCCGCTGGTCGAAGAGGGTGCCGTAGAGGCGTCCGGCGACGCTGCGGGCGTGTTCGGGCTCACCGGCCAGCAGCATCCGCAGCAGGGCCGCCGCCAACCGCTCCTGGGCGTCCTGGAGGGTACGGGACTGCTCCAGGGACAGCGACAGCAGCGCGACGGCGGCGTTGACGACGTAGCGCGCCGCGGTGTCCAGGCGCTCCTCGGTGCCGACGGCGAGGAAGCCGCGCGGGCGGCGGCCGGTGCCCAGCGACTGGAGCTCCACCCGGTCCTCGGTGCCGGCCGGTCCTGCGACGGCGGCGCTGGCCGGCGCGGGCCTGTCACGGAGCCGGTCGATCTCGCCGGCCAGCCGGGCGGCGCGCCGCCCGGCCCAGTCGGGGGCGGCGGCGAGCACCGCGCCGGAAGAGTCGTACAGGGCGGCCCAGCCGTCGAGGTGGGCGGCAAGCCGCGACAGCAGCGCGCCGGTGCCGTCGGGGGCCAGCGCCGCCCGGGTCAGCTCCCGCTGAGCCTCGAAGCCCGCGGTGACCGCCTGGTACTGGTCGGCGGCCACGGCCGCCGACACCGCCTTGCTGATCGCGATGAACGGCGTGGCCCGGGGCACCTCCAGCAGCGGCAGCCGGACCTGCGCGGCGGCGCTCACCAGCGCGGGCGGCACCTCGTCGTGGCCGAGGCCCACCCCGAAGCCGAGGCCCACCACACCGGCCGCGGCGAGCCGTCGTACGTAGGCGCGCAGGAAGCGGGTGTCCTCGCCGTCGAGTTTGAGACCGGTGGTGAGCAGCAGCTCGCCGCCCTCCAGGTACGGTCCCGGGTCGTCCAGTTCGCTGGTGTGGACCCAGCGCACCTCGGCGTCGAGCCGGTCCCCGGCCGCGAGGACGGTGAGCCTGAGCGCCGAGTGGTGGACGAGGGACGCGAGAGTGAGGGGCATACGGTCCTGGCGGGCGGTGGGAAGGGGCCGGCCGGGACCGGCCGGGCTCTTCGATTGTGCCGCACCCCGCGACACCCGCTCACGCCCGCAGGTCGAGCAGGACGGGCGGCGCGTGCTCCCCCGCGGTGGTGGTCAGGGACAGCACCGCGTGCCCGGCCGGGACGCTGTGCGCCAGATCGGAGGCCGACCACCGGTCCCGCTCCACCCGGCGCACGGTGACGGACTCGGTGGTGGCGGCCTCGCCGGTGAACAGCCGCCGCACCCCACGGGAGGCGCGGCGGACCAAGCCGCCGGACCGGTCGGGGGTGCGGGTGACGTCCTTGGCCTCCACCCAGGTGGTGCCCCACGCCTCGGCGAAGCGCCGGCCGTCCCAGGTCGTCACGCCGGACATCGCCATCCGGCAGCCGACCGCGCCGAGCAGGGCGCCGCGCAGCGCCTCGGGCACGTCGTCGAGGGTGCGCAGGGTCAGCAGCACCCCGGCGTTGGCGGACCGCAGCCGGGCCAGGCCCCGCACCGACTCGGCGGTGACGGTCCGCGCGGCGTCGTCCAGCACCAGGCAGGCGAACAGCGAGCGGTCGCGGCGGGCGGTGACGGCCGCGGTGAACTGGGCCAGCACCAGCCGGGCCAGGATCCGGGACGCCTCGGCGTGGCCGCGCTGCGGCAGGTCGACGCGCACTCGCAACGGGTGTTCCAGCGCGTACATGGAGAACGGCCGGGAGCGTCCGGTGACGTCGAAGAACCCGGCGAACGCGGGCCGCTCCAGCAGCGCCACCCGGTCGGCCAGCCGGGGCCCTATGTCGTCGGGGCGGCCCGCCTGCCGGGCGCGGGCCTCCAGTTCCCTGATCATGCCCGGCGCGCCGACCGCGTCGAGGGCGTCCCGCAGGGCGGCGTAGGAGTGCGCGGTGCCCTCCAGCAGCTCGCGCAGCTCGGTGACGGACGGGAAACGGCCGTGGGCGGCCCGGTACGGGCCGAGGAGCTGGCCGAGCGCGGTCGCGGCCCGCAGCAGCTCGCCCTCCTCGCCGGTGTTCGCGTCCAGCAGCGCCTCGGCGAGGGTGCCGGCCGCCGCGTCCGGATCGGTACTGCCGCCGTACAGGTCGAGGTCGTACCGGGAGGCGGGGTCGGCGAGCGAGATCACCACGTCGTAGGCGCCGGCCGGCCCCAGATCGGTACCCGCCGCGCCCACCGCGACGACCGCGGCCTGCCCGGCGAGGGCCTGCAGGCACAGCGACTCGACCACCGGCCGGACCAGCTGCCGGGTCTTGCCCGAGCCGGGCGGCCCGACCACGAGCAGCCCGGTGCCGAGCAGCGTGGGGTCGAGGGCGATCCCGGAGCCGCGGTGCTGGTACGGGTTCCGCTCGTCGTCGGCGCCGCGGCCGATCCGCACCTGCCGGGTCAGCAGGTCGTGCGGCGCGCCGCGGTGCGGCAGGTCGCGCGCCCCGGAGGGGTGGCCGCACGCCCCGGCGCCCTGGCGCGCCACTGCGTCGGCGAACGCGGGCAGCCGGCCCGGATCCGCCCGCACCCCGGCCCACGCACGCCGGATCCGGGCGTAGTCCACGTCGTTCATCCGCCCGGTCCGCACCTCCGCGGCCAGCCGGTCGGCGAGCGCGTACTGCCCGGCCTCCCGCACCTCGGGCCACTCCACCGGATCAGACCGACCGTCCCCGGGGGCGGCACCGGTTCGGCGGCGGGAGCCCGACCCGCCCAGCGCGGGCCGGATGTAGCGGCGGTGGACCTCGCGCCACTGGCCCCTGCGGCCGAGCAGCAGTGCCAGCAGGAAGATCACCACGGCGTATCCGGAGTAGCCGAAGACGGTGAAGAAGAACGTCCCGTGTGTCCAGGCGTCGGGCAGAAACACCCGGATGATGCCGACCACCAGCCGGAAGGCGAGGGAACCGCCGTTGAAGAACAGCGACCACAGGAAGACGGCGGCCAACGCGGTGAGGAGGGCCAGCCCGAGGAGGTGGCGGGCCGGCAGCCGGTCCGGATCGGGCTCGGGGTTGGGCGTGTGCCCGAACCCGTACACCCCCGGCGCGTCCACAACCCGCGGCGTGCGCAGCCAGATCTCCAGCGCCGACGCGGGCGGCGCCTGTGTCGGCATCGGCGGCGGGCCGGCCGGGCGCGGCACCGGGGCGCCGGCGGGCTTGCGCGGCGCCTGACCCCCGTACGGGCCCGCCTGCTGGTGCGTGCCCTCGTAATCCATGGCGTCCATGGCGTGCTGCCCCTCGCCCCTCGTCTCGTCGTTTGACGATGCGCACAATGTAGTCGAGCCGCTACGCCGGTAAAAGGATCTTGGCGGGACCGGGCGGCGGCGCGCGCACTGTCCGATCCGGCGAAACCGGGCCGGTCAGTGTTACCTATCGGCGTATGCGGGTGGGCCGGGGCCCGGCCTAGCCTGCGACGACAGGCGCCGCCGCGGTTCCGGCCCGTCGCCGCAGCACCCGTCGCCCTACCAGGAGTATGAGGAGAGTGCCCGCCATGACCGAACTGCCCCAGGAGCGCCGGCTCGTCACCGCCGTCCCCGGCCCCAGGTCCCAGGAGCTGACGGCCCGCAAGAACGCGGCGGTCGCCGACGGGGTCGGGGTGACCCTGCCGGTGTTCGTGACGCGGGCCGGCGGCGGGGTGGTGGAGGACGTGGACGGCAACCGGCTGATCGACTTCGGTTCCGGCATCGCCGTCACCTCGGTCGGCAACAGCGCGCCGGCGGTGGTGCGGCGGGCGGCCGAGCAGCTGGCCGCCTTCACCCACACCTGTTTCATGATCACTCCGTACGAGGGCTACGTGGAGGTCGCCGAGCAGCTGGCCGAGCTGACCCCGGGCGACCACCCGAAGAAGTCCGCGCTGTTCAACTCGGGCGCCGAGGCGGTGGAGAACGCGGTGAAGATCGCCCGCGCGTACACCAAACGCCCGGCGGTCGTCGTCTTCGACCACGGCTACCACGGCCGTACCAACCTGACGATGGCACTGACCGCGAAGAACATGCCGTACAAGGACGGCTTCGGGCCGTTCGCGCCCGAGGTGTACCGGGTGCCGCTGGCGTACGGCTACCGCTGGCCGACCGGTCCCGAGCACGCCGCCGAGGAGGCCGCGGCCCAGGCGATCGACATCATCACCAAGCAGATCGGCGCCGACCACGTGGCCGCGATCGTGATCGAGCCGATCTCCGGCGAGGGCGGTTTCATCGAGCCGGCCAAGGGCTTCCTGCCGCGGATCGCGCGGTTCGCCGCGGACCACGGGATCGTGTTCGTGGCGGACGAGATCCAGACCGGCTTCTGCCGTACCGGGCAGTGGTTCGCCTGCGAGGACGAGGGCATCGTGCCGGACCTGATCACCACCGCCAAGGGCATCGCGGGCGGGCTGCCGCTGGCCGCGGTGACCGGCCGGGCGGAGATCATGGACGCGGCGCACGTGGGCGGCCTGGGGGGCACCTACGGCGGCAACCCGGTGGCGTGCGCGGCGGCACTGGGCGCGATCGAGACCATGCGGGAGCTGGACCTGCCGGCCCGGGCGCGGCGGATCGGCGAGGTGATGACGCCGCGGCTGCGGGCGCTCCAGGAGAAGTTCCCGGTGATCGGCGAGGTGCGCGGGCGCGGCGCGATGATCGCGGTGGAGCTGGTCGAGCCGGGCACCAGGGAGCCGAACCCGGCGGCCACGTCGGCGGTGGCGAAGGCGTGCCACGCGGCCGGGCTGATCGTGCTCACCTGCGGCACGTACGGGAACGTGTTGCGCTTCCTTCCGCCGTTGGTCATCGGCGAGGATCTGCTGAGTGAGGGTCTGGACATCGTCGAGGAGGCCCTCGCCGGATTGTGAGACGGTGAGCGGGGTCGTGAAGAAGGTGTGCGGGCCTGATGGCGGAGGGGTGCGCACGGGCGCTGGGGGGACTTCTGTGACGTACGGTTTCCGAGGAACACCCCGCTCGTGGCGGACTCCCCAGAAGTCCACGAGTGACAACGCGCCGGTGAATCCCCATCACCGGCACAGCAGTGCCCTCGCGCACGAAGCCGCCGGGTCCTCTGGTCCCGGCAGTCCTTGCCGATCGGTCGGCCGTTCGTCCCACACCCCCCGGGACGGGCGGTTCGGCGGTCGCCCTGGCCGTCCCGGAACTCTCCCCCCTGTTCCGGGGCGGCTCTTTCGGCTGTTCGCTCTCGGCGTGCTGCTGTTCGCGGCGCTCACCTGGCAGGTCTCCTCGGACGGGCCGCTGGTGGACCGCGACCGGACGGTGCTGCGCTGGTTCGACCGGGCGGCTGCGGCCGAGCCCTGGTTCACCACCACCGCCCACTACTTCTGCAAGCTGGGCAACATCGAGGCGGCGGTGCCGGTGCTGCTGGCCGCGGTGTGCCTGACCGGGTGGCTGGGCCGCCGCGCGGCGCTGCCGCACTGGTGGCTGCCGCCGGCCGCCGCCGTCCTGGTCATCGCGGTGCTGCCGGTCGTGGTGACGGTGGTGAAGGACGCGGTGGCCCGGCCCGCGCCCGGACGAACCGTGCCCGACCCCAGCGGCTACGGCTACTTCCCGTCCGGCCACACCGCGACCTCGGCTGTGGCCTACGGCGCGGCGGCGCTGCTGCTGCTTCCCTGGGTACGCGGCCGGGCGGCGCGTCTGGTGCTGCTGGCCGGCACGCCGCTGCTGCTGTTCACCGTCGGGTGCTGCCTGGTGTGGTGCGACTACCACTGGCCGCTGGACGTGCTGGCCAGCTGGTGCGTGGCGCTCAGCCTGCTGACCGTGGTGGCCGCGGCGCAGGCGGTGGTCGACCGGGCCGTGGCGGCGCGGGCCGCGGACGGCCCGGCCGCCGCCGGGACGGTCACTGGTTGGTCGGGAACCCCAGGTTGATGCCCCCGTGCGAGGGGTCGGGCCAGCGCTGGGTGACGGCCTTGCCGCGGGTGAAGAACCGCACGCCGTCCTCGCCGTAGGCGTGCGCGTCGCCGAACAGCGAGGACTTCCAGCCGCCGAAGGAGTAGTAGGCGACCGGGACCGGGATGGGGACGTTGATGCCGACCATGCCGACCTCGACCTCGTGCTGGAAGCGGCGGGCGGCGCCGCCGTCGTTGGTGAACAGCGCGGTGCCGTTGCCGTAGGGGTTGGCGTTGATCAGGGCCAGGCCCTCGTCGTAGGAGGCCACCCGGACCACCGACAGGACGGGGCCGAAGATCTCGTCGTCGTAGACCGACATGCCGGGGCGGACGTGGTCGAAGAGGGTGGGGCCGAGCCAGAAGCCCGTCGGTTCGCCGCCGATCGGGTGGGTGCGGCCGTCGACGGTGAGGGTGGCGCCGTCGGTGACGCCGGTGTCGAGGTACGAGGTGACCTTGTCGCGGTGCGCGCCGGTGACCAGCGGGCCCATCTCCGAGCCGGGGGCGTGGCCGGGGCCGACGGTCAGGCCGGCGATGCGCTTCTTGATCCGCTCGACGAGTTCGTCCCCGACCGGGTCGACCGCGACCAGCACGGACACCGCCATGCAGCGTTCGCCGGCCGCGCCGTAGCCGGCGTTGACGGCGGCGTCGGCGGCCAGGTCCAGGTCGGCGTCGGGCAGCACCAGCATGTGGTTCTTGGCGCCGCCGAGGGCTTGGACGCGCTTGCCGTTGCGGGTGCCGGTCTCGTACACGTGGCGGGCGACCGGGGTGGAGCCGACGAAGGAGACCGCCTTGAGGTCGGGGTGCTCCAGCAGCCGGTCGACGGTCGGCTTGTCGCCGTGCACGACGTTGAAGACACCGTCGGGCAGGCCGGCCTCGCGCCACAGGGCGGCCAGGAAGTTGGCGGCCGACGGATCCTTCTCCGACGGCTTGACGACGACCGTGTTGCCGGCCGCGATGGCGATCGGGAAGAACCACATCGGCACCATGGCCGGGAAGTTGAACGGGGAGATGATGGCGACCGGGCCGAGCGGCTGCCGGATGGAGAAGACGTCGACGCCGGTGGACGCCTGCTCGGTGTAGCCGCCCTTGGTCAGGTGCGGGATGCCGCAGGCGTACTCGACCACTTCCAGGCCGCGGGCGATCTCGCCGAGCGCGTCGGAGTGGACCTTGCCGTGTTCGGAGACGACGACCGCGGCGAGTTCCTCGCGGCGGGCGTTGAGCAGCTCGCGGAAGGCGAACAGCACGGTGGTGCGTTTGGCGACCGAGGCGTGCCGCCACTCCTGGAACGCCGCCAGGGCGGCGCCGACCGCCTTGTCGACCACCGCGTCGTCGGCGAAGTCCACCCGGCCGGTGACCGAGCCGGTGGCGGGGTCGTACACGTCGCCCTGGCGCTGCGCGGTGCCGTCCCAGGGTTGTCCGGCGATCCAGTGGGTGATGTGGGTGCTCGTCACGGGCTGACCCTTCCGTCGTCATGTTCTTCCGAGTGTCGTCACGGGGGCGCCCGGTCACAAGCACCGGGTGGCCGGTCGCCGGCCGGGCCGCCGGGTGGCGCCGGCCGGTCAGCCGTCCGCGAGCAGCGCCGCCGCTTCGTGCATGGCCAGTTCGAGCGCCACCGGGTCGGTCAGGTGTCCGCTGCCGTCCGGTGGGACCAGCCACCGTACGCCGCCGGTCGGCCGGCCCGGGTACGGCACCACGATCCAGGTGCCGGGCCCGGCCGCCCGCACCCCGGTACCGAGCCAGCGGCCCGCCGTTCCGGGCGGGACGAGGAAGCCCGTCCGGGAGTCGGCGAAGTCGGCCAGCACCGGACCGGGCCGGCCCATCAGCCGGGTGAGGACGTCCAGGGTGGGATATCCCAGCCTGCCGCTGAGGATCAGTACGTCCCAGAGCCTCCCGGCCGGCAGCAGGGCCACGCCCAGCGGGTTGCGCTCCCATTCCCAGCGGCATCCGTCGGGGTCGTCGGCCACCGACACCAGCCATTCGATCGCGCTCTTCGGTCCGGCTGCGCCCATGCCGGGCCCTCCTTCTCTCCGTGACCAGGTGACGATTGCCGTCACGGGGAAGAGGAGGGCGGGCGCGGATTATGACGCCACTTTCACCGCTCATCGGTAGTGGTCCACGTCACGTCGGCGGGCCGGACCGGTGGCCATCGGACCGCCGGCCGCCGGGCTCCCGGGGCCGCACGGCCGCCGGCCCGGCGTCGGCCGCCGACCGCCGACCGCCTCAGCTGTCGAAGCCGAGCCCGGCCCGGTCCAGCGCCCGCAGCCACAGGTTGCGCCGCCCGCCGGAGTCGTCGGCGCGGGCCAGTGACCACTGGGTGAGCCCGATCCCGGCCGAGGCGAACGGCTCCGGCGGGAACGGCAGCGGCCGGCGCCGCACCATCTCCGGCCCGGTCCGCTCGGTGGGCGTCCCGGCGAGCAGGTCGAGCATCACCTCGGCCCCGAAGCGGGTGGCGCCCACCCCGAGCCCGGTGTACCCGGCCGTGTAGGCGACCCGGCCACCGTGCGCGGTGCCGAAGAACGGCGAGAAGCGGGTGCAGGTGTCGATCACCCCGCCCCAGCTGTGGCTGAACCGCAGCCCCTCCAGTTGCGGGAAGCAGCCGAAGAAGTGCCGGGCCAGCCGCAGGTACGTCTGCGGGCGGTGGTCGTAGGCGGCGCTGATCCGGCCGCCGCGCGGATAGACCGCGTCGTAGCCGCCCCACAGGATGCGGTTGTCGGCGGTCAGCCGGAAGTAGTGGAACCGGTTGGCGGTGTCGGCCAGGCCCTGACGCCCCCGCCAGCCGATGGCCGCGCGCTGGTCCGCGGTGAGCGGCTCGGTCATCAGCGCGTAGTCGTAGACGGGGACGGTGTACGCGCGGACCCGGCGGATCAGTGACGGGAACACGCCGGTGCCGAGCGCCACCTGGCGGGCGCTCACCGCGCCGTACGGGGTCCGCACCGCCAGCGCGCCGCCGCGCCGGGTCAGTGCGGTGGCGGGGGTCCGCTCGTAGACGCGTACGCCGAGGCGGGCCGCGGTGGCCTTCAGGGCCCAGGCGAGTTTCGCCGGGTGCACCAGGGCGACGCCGCGCTCGTCGTACAGGCCGCCGAGGAACGTCGGCGAGTCGACCTCGGCACGCAGCTGGTCGCGGTCGAGCAGCTTCAGGCCCACGTTGTGCCCGGTCACGGTCCGGTGCAGCGCGCGCAGTTCGTCCCACTGGTGGTCGGCGGTCGCCACGTCGATCCCGCCGGTCCGCTCGAAGTCGCAGTCGAGGCCGTACCGGGCGACCGTCTCCTCGATGGCGTCGAGGTTGCGGTCACCCAGTTCCTGGAGCAGGTCGAACTCGGCGGGCCAGCGGGCCAGCCCGTTGAGCGGGCCGTGGGTGATGCTGGCCGCGCAGAAGCCGCCGTTGCGGCCGGAGGCGGCCCAGCCGATCCGGTCGGCCTCGATGAGCACCACGTCCCGGCCGGGGTCGCGCTCCTTGGCGAGCAGCGCGGTCCACAGCCCGCTGTAGCCGCCGCCGACCACCAGCAGGTCGCACTGCTCCGCGCCGGCGAGCGCGGGCTCGGCGGCGGGCCGGCCGGGGTCGTCCAGCCAGTAGGGGGCCGGCTCGGCGGCGGCGAGGCTTCGGGCTGGATCCATGGTTCTCCCACCTTCACGATGTCCTCGGGTGCCCTGCCAGGTCCTCAGCCGCGCACCCTCCTGCGTCCGCGGCGTCCGATCAGCTGGCCGGCGAGCACCAGCAGCACGGCGATCACGAACATCGCGGTGCCGATCACGTTGACCTGGACCGGGGTGCCGCGCTGCGCGGAGCCCCAGACGTACATCGGGAAGGTCACCGAGTTGCCGGCGTTGAAGCTGGTGATGATGTAGTCGTCGAAGGACAGCGCGAACGACAGCAGAGCGCCGGCCGCGATGCCGGGTGCGGCCAGCGGCAGGGTGATCCGCAGGAAGGTCTGCGCGGGGGTGGCGTAGAGGTCCTGCGCGGCCTGTTCCAGCCGCGGGTCCATGCTCATCACGCGGGCCTTGACCGCGGTGACCACGAAGCTCAGGCAGAACATGATGTGCGCGATCAGGATCGTCCAGAAGCCGAACCTGATTCGCATGTTGAGGAAGAGGGTGCCCAGCGAGGCGCCCATCACGACCTCGGGCATCGCCATCGGCAGGAAGATCAGCATGTTGGTGGCGGCTCGGCCGCGGAACCGGTAGCGGGCCAGCGCGAAGGCGGTCAGCGTGCCGAGGACGGTCGCGCCGACCGTCGCCAGGACGGCGATCCTCAGGCTGAGGGTGAGCGAGCCGCACATGCCGGCCACGTCGCAGGGGTGCTGCCAGGCGTCGGTGGAGAAGTGGTTCCAGGTGTAGTTGAACCGGCTCTTCGGCTTGTTGAAGGAGAAGACCAGTACGACCGCGTTGGGCAGGATGAGGTAGGCGAGGGTGATCACTCCGGCGATCACCACCAGGTGGGCGCGCAGCCACCGTATGGGGCTCATCAGACCAGTTCCTCCGTTCCGGCCCGGCGGATGTAGAGGGTGACGATCCCGAGGATGACCGCCATCAGGATGAAGGACAGGGCGGCGGCCGTCGGGTAGTCCAGGACCCGCAGGAACTGCGACTCGATGACGTTGCCGATCATCTGCTGGTTGGTGGAGCCCAGCAACTCGGCGTTGATGTAGTCGCCGGACGCCGGGATGAAGGTGAGCAGGGTGCCGGCCACCACTCCGGGCATGGACAGCGGGAAGGTCACCTTGCGGAAGGTGGTGAAGGGCGTGGCGTACAGGTCGCCGGACGCCTCGTGCAGCCGGCCGTCCACCCGTTCGAGTGAGGTGTAGAGCGGCAGGATCATGAACGGCAGGAAGTTGTACGTCAGGCCGCACACCACGGCGAGCGGGGTGGCCAGCACCCGGTCGCCCTGGGTGACGCCGAGCCATGACGTCACGTCCAGCAGGTGGATGCCGTTGAGGAAGGTCACCACCGGGCCCTGGTCGGCGAGGATCGTCTCCCATGCGAGGGTGCGGATCAGGAAGCTGGTGAAGAACGGCGCGATCACCAGGATCAGCACCAGGTTGCGCCAGCGGCCGGCCCGGAAGGCGATGGTGTACGCCAGCGGGTAGCCGATCACCAGGCACAGCACGGTGGCGATGCCGGCGTAGGCCAGCGACCGCAGGAAGTGCGGCCAGTACGCGTGGAGCGCGTCCCAGTAGGTGGCGAAGTGCCAGGTGACCTTGAAGCCGTCCTCCAGGGTGCCGGTCTGCACCGAGGTGGACGCCTGGTAGACCATCGGGGCGGCGAAGAACACCAGCAGCCAGGCGACGCCGGCCAGCAGCAGCAGATACGGCACCAGGCGCCGCCGCCGGACGGCCTTCTTCAGCGCGGCCGGCAGCGGCGCGGGAGCGGGCGGCGGCGCCGGATCGGTGGCGGGCGCGGTGGCGGCGGTCACGCGGCGGCCTCCGCGGTCTCCGTCTCGATGCCCGCGTCGATGTCCTGGGCGGCGTCCAGGCCGAAGGTGTGCTCGGGGTTCCAGTGCAGTACGACGGGGGCGCCCGGGACCAGCCGGCCGTCGCGCTCCACGTTGGGTACGAACACCTCCAGGTCGGGGCCGACCGGGGAGTCGACGACGTACTGGGTGGACACCCCGATGAAGCTGGAGTCCACGATCCGCCCGACCACCCGGTTGCGGCCCTCGGGTATCGCGTCCTCGTCGTCGCGGTGGGCGAGGGTGATCTTCTCCGGCCGGACGCCGGCCAGCACCCGGCCGCCGACCTCGGCGCGCGGGCGGCAGCGGGCGGCGGGCAGGGTCAGCCGCTGGCCGGCGGACACCAGCTGGAGTTCGCCGCCGCCGACGCCGGTCACCTCGGCCTCGATCAGGTTGGAGGTGCCGAGGAAGTTCGCCACGAAGGTGGAGGCGGGGTTCTCGTAGAGGTCGGCGGGCCCGCCGAGCTGCTCGACCCGGCCGGCGTTCATCACCGCGACGGTGTCGGCCATGGTCATGGCCTCCTCCTGGTCGTGGGTGACGTGCACGAAGGTGATGCCGACCTCGGTCTGGATCCGCTTGAGCTCCAGCTGCATCTGGCGGCGCAGCTTCAGGTCGAGGGCGCCGAGCGGCTCGTCGAGCAGCAGCACCTGCGGCTGGTTGATCAGCGCGCGGGCGACCGCGACGCGCTGCTGCTGGCCGCCGGAGAGCTGGCTGGGCCGGCGGTGGGCCAGCGGGCCGAGCTGGACCAGTTCCAGCATCTCGCCGACCTGCTTCCGCACCGACCTGACGCCGCGCCGGCGCAGCCCGAAGGCGACGTTCTCGTAGACGTCCAGGTGCGGGAAGAGCGCGTAGTTCTGGAAGACGGTGTTGACCGGCCGCTTGTACGGGGGCAGGGCGGTGACATCGCGTCCGCCGAGCCGCACCGAGCCCGACGAGGGGGTCTCCAGGCCCGCGATCATCCGCAGGGTGGTGGTCTTGCCGCAGCCGGACGCACCGAGCAGGGCGAAGAAGGAGCCGGCCGGTACGGCCAGGTCGAGCGGGTGGACGGCGGTGAAGGAGCCGTACTCCTTGCTGATGCCGGTGAGGCGGACGGCGTCCTCGGGCGCGGCGGCGCCCGTGTCCTCGGCGTCCTTGATGTCCTTGATGTCCTTGGAGTCCTTGGCGCCCGCGCCCTGGGCGTCTTCGGCGTCCGCCGGGCTCGTGCTGGGGATCGTCATGGGTGTCCTCTGGTGTGCGAAGAGCGGCCGGAGCCGGGGAGGGGCCGGGTCAGGCGCCGATGAGCTTGGAGAACTTGGCCTCGTACCGGGTGTCCTCGGCGTCGCTGAGGGACCGGAACGAGTGCGTCTTGGCGTCCATGGTTGCGTCCGGGAGGATCAGCGGGTTGGCGGCCAGCGAGGGGTCGATCTTCGCCAGGTACGGCTTGACTCCCGCCACCGGGCACACGTAGTTGATGTACGCGGACAGCTGCGCGGCGACGGCGGGCTCGTAGTAGTAGTCGATAAGCCGCTCGGCGTTGGTCTTGTGCCGCGCCTTGTCGGGGATCAGCAGGTTGTCCGTGGAGGACATGAACCCGGCGTCGGGGAAGACGTACTCGATGTCCGGGTCGTCCAGCCGCAGCTGCACCAGGTCGCCGGCCCAGGCGACGCAGGCGGCGATGTCGCCTTTGCTGAGGCCGTCGGTGTAGTCGTTGCCGGTGAACTTGCGGATCTGCTGGCTGTCGACGGCCTTCTGGATCCGGGCGATGGCCGCGTCGTAGGTGTCGTCGTCGACGCTCTCGGGCTTCTCACCCATGTCGAGCAGGGTCATCCCGACGCTGTCGCGCATCTCCGAGAGCATGGCGACCTTGCCTTTGAGGGAGTTGTCCTCCAGCAGCTGGGAGATCGAGGTGACCTTGCGCCCGCCGGTGGCCTTCTTGTTGTACGCGATGCAGGTGGCGATGCCCTGCCAGGGGTAGGAGTAGGCGCGGCCGGGGTCCCAGTCGGGGCTGCGGAACCGCTGCTCCAGGTTGGCGTAGGCGTGCGGGAGGTTGGCGGAGTCCAGTTTCTGCACCCAGCCGAGCCGGATCATCCGGCCGGCCAGCCAGTCGGTGAGCACCATCAGGTCGCGGCCGGTGTCCTGGCCGGCCGACAGCTGCGGTTTGATCTTGCCGAAGAACTCGATGTTGTCGTTGATGTCCTCGGTGTACTTGACCTGGATGCCGGTGCGCCTGGTGAACGCCTCCAGGGTGGGGCGGTGCTTGCCGTCGTCCGAGACGTCGACGTACTCGGTCCAGTTGGAGAAGTTCACGACCTTTTCCTGGGCCGAGTGGTCGGTCGAGGCGGTGGTGCCGCCCTGCCGCCCGGCGGCCGGGATACCGCAGGCGGTGAGACCGGCGGCGACCGCGCCGAGTGCCCCGGCGCGCAGCAGCGACCGGCGGGCCAGTGCGCCGCGGCCGTTGGTCATACTGCGGATCGTCGCCGCGCGCAGTGGCGGGGAGAGGGGCTCGAACTGCTCCATGGGTGGTGCCCTTCCGAGGGACCGGCCGGGGGGGACGCCGGGTTGGGACGGGGGGTCTGCGGGTGCGGGTGCGGTCTGCGGTGCTGTGGACGGCGGTGCTACGGGCGGCGGTCGCCGAAGACGGTGCGGTGCCAGTCCTTCCGGGCGACCGCGGTGGTGTCGTACATAACGTGCTTGACCTGGGTGTACTCCTCGAAGGAGTAGACGGACATGTCCTTGCCGTAGCCGGAGGACCTGGCGCCTCCGTGCGGCATCTCGCTGATGATCGGGATGTGGTCGTTGATCCAGACGCAGCCGGCCCGCAGCTCCCGGGTGGCGCGCCCGGCCCGGTAGACGTCGCGGGTCCAGGCGGACGCGGCCAGACCGTAGGGGGTGTCGTTCGCCAGCGCCAGACCCTCGTCGTCCTCGTCGAAGGGCAGCACCGTCAGCACCGGTCCGAAGATCTCGTCCTGCACGGCCTCGCTGTGCTGGGCGGCGCCGGTGATCAGTGTGGGCGGGTAGTAGGCGCCGGCCGCGAGCCCGTCGCCGGGCGCCGCCCCGCCGGTGACGACGGTGGCGTAGCCGCGGGCCCGGTCCACCACGGCGGCGACCCGGTCGCGGTGCGCGAAGGAGACCAGCGGGCCGAGGTCGGTCGCCGGGTCGAAGGGGTCGCCGAGGACCACGCCCGCCATCAGGTCGGCGACCGCGGCCACGAACGCGTCGTACAGCGGCCGTTGCACGTAGGCGCGGGTCGCGGCGGTGCAGTCCTGGCCGCTGTTGATGAGCGCGGCGGCGACCGCGCCGTGGGCGGCGGCCTCCGGGTCGGCGTCGTCGAAGACCACGAAGGGCGCCTTCCCGCCCAGTTCGAGGTGGAGGCGCTTGGTGGTGCCGGCGGCGAGCGCGGCGATCCGGCGGCCGACCGCGGTGGAGCCGGTGAAGGAGGTCATCGCCACGTCCGGGTGGGTGACCAGGTGCTCGCCGGCCCCCTTGCCGGTTCCGGTGACGATGTTGACCACGCCGGCGGGCAGCCCGGCCTCGGTGGCCGCCTCGGCGAGCATCAGGGTGGTCAGCGGGGTCAGCTCGGCGGGCTTGAGCACGACGGTGTTGCCCGCCGCGACGGCCGGCAGGATCTTCCAGGCGGCCATCTGCAGCGGGTAGTTCCACGGCGCGATCGAGCCGACCACTCCGACCGGCTCACGCCGCACGTACGAGGTGTGGTCCGGGCTGTACTCGGCGGCGGCCCTGCCCTCCAGCTGCCGGGCGGCACCGGCGAAGAACGCGGCGTTGTCCACGGTGCCCGGCACGTCGAACCCGCTGCTCAGCCGGATCGGCTTGCCGCACTGGAGCGACTCGGCGGCGGCCAGTTCCGCGGCGCGGTCGGCCAGTACGCCGGCCAGCCGGTGCAGCGCCCCGGAGCGTTCAGCCGGGGTCGCCGCCGCCCAGCCGGGCAGCGCGGCCTTGGCCGCGGCCACCGCGGCGTCCACGTCCGCCGGGCCGGCCGTCCGGTAGGCCCACACGGCCCGTCCGGTCGCGGGGTCGACCACGGAGAAGGTCTCCGTGCCCCTTCCCTCCCGCAGGCCGCCCGCGATGTACTGGGCGGAGCCGCCGAACCGCTCCGGGGCGCCCGTCACCTGGTGCATCAACGCCTCTCCTCGCCTCCGCGCCCCGCCGTCGTCAACGTGGCAAAAGCCTGGATTGGTCGCTGATCCTGACAGAGGAACATTCCTCCAACAAGGGATTCCGTTGTTGCCTTTTGGTTACGCGACGAATTCTGTGCCCAGCCTGTCGCGCGACCTGCACCCGTACCGGCCCGCGGCCCCCTCCCGCGCCGGCCGGCGCGCTTACCCGGCGGGTCGCGGCGGCAGGCCGGGTTGTCGGACGGGCGACCTAGGATGAGGCCAAGAGCTGCCCCGTGGAAGGACACCCCGCATGCCCGACATCGCGACCGGCCAGGCACCCGCTCCGGGGCGGGGCGGGGGCGGCGGATTGGACGGCTTCATCGCCGGGCTGCCGAAGGCCGAGCTGCATGTCCACCACGTCGGTTCCGCGTCCCCGCGGATCGTCGCCGAGCTGGCCGCCCGGCACCCCGACTCGGCGGTGCCGGCCGATCCGGCGGCACTGGCGGACTACTTCACCTTCCGCGACTTCGCGCACTTCATCGAGGTCTACCTGTCGGTGGTGGACCTGATCCGGGACGCCGAGGACGTCCGGCTGCTGACCTTCGAGGTGGCCAGGGACATGGCCCGGCAGAACATCCGGTACGCGGAGCTGACCGTGACGCCGTTCTCCTCGACCCGGCGCGGCATCCCCGGCCGGGCGTTCATGGAGGCCATCGAGGACGCGCGGAAGGCCGCGGAGTCCGAGCTGGGCGTGACGCTGCGCTGGTGCTTCGACATTCCGGGCGAGGCGGGGCTCGCGGCGGCGGAGCAGACCACGCGGCTGGCGCTGGACCTGCGGCCCGACGGGCTGGTGTCCTTCGGCCTGGGCGGGCCGGAGGTCGGCGTGCCCAGGCCCCAGTTCAAGCCGTACTTCGACCAGGCGCGCGCCGCCGGCCTGCACAGCGTGCCGCACGCCGGCGAGACCACCGGGCCGCAGACCATATGGGACGCGCTCCAGGTGCTCGGCGCCGAGCGGATCGGCCACGGCACCAGCGCGGTCGGCGACCCGCGGCTGCTGGACCACCTGGCCGAGCGGCGGATCCCCCTGGAGGTCTGCCCGACCTCCAACGTCGCCACCCGGGCGGTCGCCTCGCTGGACGAGCACCCGATCCGGCGGCTGGCCGACGCGGGCGTGCTGGTCACCGTCAACAGCGACGACCCGCCGATGTTCGGCACCGACCTCAACACCGAGTACGCGGTGGCGGCCCGGCTGCTGGAGCTGGACCCGGCCGGAGTGGCGGCGCTGGCGGCGAACGCGGTCGAGGCGTCCTTCCTCGACCCGGCGGGCAAGCGGGCGCTGGCCGCCGAGATCGCCGCGTACACCACCTCCTGGGGCGGCTGACCATGGTGAACTTCCGGCTCACGGCGCAGGCCATCGCGCACCGCGGCGACCCGTACCACCACCGCGAGAACACCCTGCCCTCCATCCGCTCGGCGCTGCTCAAGGGCGCGGACGTGGTGGAGGTCGACGTCCGGATCACCCGGGACGGGGTGCCGGTGCTGCTGCACGACCCGACGCTGGAGCGGCTGTGGGAGCGCCCGGAGCCGGTGGCGGCGCTGACCGCGGCGGAGCTCGCCGAGCTGACCGGCGACCGCGTGCCGACGCTGGCCGCGGCCCTGGCGGAGCTGGGGCGGCACCGGGCCGGCCGGATGCTGCTCGACCTGACGGGCGAGGACCAGGCCGGGCCCTCGGTGGCGGCGGTCCGCGCGGCCGGGGCGGCCGAGCGGGTCTTCTACTGCGGCGAGCTGCCGGCCCTGGTGGCCACCCGGGTCCACGACCCGGCCGCCGAGATCTCCATGACCTGGAAGACCTCTCGGCGCCCCCCGGAGTCGCTCGTCGCCGACCTCGCCCCCCGCTGGATCAACTTCCGCTTCGGCCTGGTGAACCCGGCCACCGTCGGCTGGGCCCGGGAGCACGGCCTGCTGGTCGGGGCCTGGACCGCCGACTGGAGGCGTTCGATGGCCCGCCTGGTCGCGTACGGCGTGGACGGCATCACCACCAACCGGCTGGAGACGCTGCAACGGGTGCTCGCCGCCGGGCGCCCCTGACCGGACGCGGCGCCGGGGGTACGGGGCGGGGCCGCCCCCGGCGTCACCGGGCGGGGGCGGCGCGTCCGCCGCCCCGGCACCGGCCGGCTCACGAGTCCAGGGACGTCATGACGTGCTTGATCCGGGTGTAGTCCTCGAAGCCGTAGCCGGACAGGTCCTTGCCGTAGCCCGACTTCTTGAAGCCGCCGTGCGGCATCTCCGCCACCAGCGGGATGTGCGTGTTGATCCACACGCAGCCGAAGTCCAGCCGCCTGGCCATCCGCATCGCCCGGCCGTGGTCCTTGGTCCACACCGACGACGCGAGCGCGTAGTCGACGCCGTTGGCCCACTCCACCGCCTGCTCCTCGTCGGTGAAGGACTGCACGGTGATGACCGGGCCGAAAACCTCGTGCTGGATGATCTCGTCGTCCTGCCGCAGTCCGGAGACGACGGTCGGCGCGTAGAAGTAGCCCTGCCCGCCGACCCGGTGGCCGCCGGTCTCGACCTTGGCGTGGCCGGGCAGCCGCTCGATGAAGCCGGTGACCTGCGCCAGCTGGTTGGCGTTGTTCAGCGGCCCGTACAGCACGTCCTCGTCGTCGGGCAGCCCCGTCTTGGTCTCGCCGGCCGCCTTGGCCAGCGCCTGGGTGAACTCCTCGCGGATCGACTCCTGCACCAGCACCCGGGTGGCGGCCGTGCAGTCCTGGCCGGCGTTGAAGTAGCCGGCGACCACGATGTCCTCGACCGCCTTGGCGATGTCGACGTCCTCGAAGACGACGACCGGCGCCTTGCCGCCGAGTTCCAGGTGCACCCGCTTGACGTCCTTGGCCGCGGACCCGGCGACCTCGGTGCCGGCCCGTACCGAGCCGGTGATGGACGCCATCGCGGGCACCGGGTGCTCGACCATCGCCCGGCCGGTGTCGCGGTCGCCGCAGATCACGTTGAAGACGCCCTTGGGCAGCACGGACCCGAGGATCTCGGCGAGCAGCACGGTGGAGGCGGGGGTGGTGTCCGACGGCTTGAGCACCACCGTGTTGCCGGCCGCGAGGGCGGGCGCGAACTTCCAGACGGCCATCATCATCGGGTAGTTCCAGGGCGCGACCTGCGCGCAGACCCCGATCGGCTCACGGCGCACGAAGGAGGTCATGCCGTCCATGTACTCCCCCGCCGAGCGCCCCTCCAGCATGCGGGCGGCGCCCGCGAAGAACCGGATCTGGTCGACCATCGGCGGGATCTCCTCGCTCGCGGTCAGCCCGAGCGGCTTGCCGGTGTTCTCGCTCTCCACCGCGATCAGCTCCTCGGCCCGCGCCTCCACCGCGTCGGCGATCCTCAGCAGCGCCCGCTGCCGCTCGGCGGGCGTGGTGTCGCGCCAGCCGGGGAACGCCGCCGCGGCGGCGGTCATCGCCGCGTCGACGTCCGCCGCCCCGGACAGCGGTGCCTTCGCGTACGCCTGTCCGGTCACCGGGTTGACCACCTCGGTGGTCCGTCCGTCGGCGGCGTCGCGGAATTCTCCGTCGATGTAGTTGCGCAGAGTACGGAGTTCGGTCACGGCGCTGGCTCCCTGCCTGGTTATGTCCACGTGCTGAGACGCCCCCAGCTTAACCGGAGCACTGCCGTATTCGGCACACCTACTCGATCAGGACAACCGATTCGGTTTCCCGCATCGTCGACGGCAACGAATTTCATCGTCCGGGGCTTGCGGGACCGACGAACTCTCCTGCACAGTGGTGCGGGTGGCCACTCGTGACAGAAACGGCGTCCTGTCGTCCATCGACGGGGTGTCGAAGGCGATCATCGAACAGCTCCAGGAGGACGGCCGCCGCCCGTACGCGGCGATCGGCAAGGCGGTGGGCCTGTCGGAGGCGGCGGTGCGGCAGCGGGTGCAGAAGCTGCTGGACCAGGGCGTCATGCAGATCGTCGCGGTCACCGACCCGCTGACCCTGGGCTTCCAGCGCCAGGCGATGGTGGGCATCAACGTCGAGGGCGACATCGACCCGGTCGCGGAGTCGCTCGCCGCGCTGGACGAGGTGGAGTACGTGGTGATCACCGCGGGCTCCTTCGACCTCCTGGTGGAGATCGTCTGCGAGGACGACGACCACCTGCTGGAGATGATCAACAAGCGGATCCGCGCGCTGCCCGGCGTGCGCTCCACCGAGAGCTTCGTCTACCTCAAGCTCCGCAAGCAGACCTACACCTGGGGAACCCGATAGCCATGAACGCGGACCAGTCTCAGCTGTCGAAGACCGCGTACGACCACCTGTGGATGCACTTCACCCGCATGTCGTCCTACGAGAACGCCCCCGTGCCCACCATCGTGCGCGGCGAGGGCACGTACATCTTCGATGAGAACGGCAAACGGTACATCGACGGCCTGTCCGGGCTCTTCGTGGTCAACGCCGGGCACGGCCGCCACGAGCTGGCCGAGACGGCCTACAAGCAGGCCCAGGAACTGGCCTTCTTCCCGATCTGGAGCTACGCCCACCCCAAGGCCGTCGAGCTGGCCGAGCGGCTGGCGCACTACGCGCCCGGCGACCTGAACAAGGTCTTCTTCACCACCGGCGGCGGCGAGGCCGTCGAGACGGCGTGGAAGCTGGCGAAGCAGTACCACAAGCTGACCGGGAACCCCGGCAAGTACAAGGTGGTCTCCCGGGCGGTGGCCTACCACGGCACCACCCAGGGCGCCCTGTCCATCACCGGGCTGCCCGGCCTCAAGGCGCCGTTCGAGCCGCTGGTGCCCGGCGCCCACAAGGTCGCCAACACCAACATCTACCGGGCCGCCCAGTACGGCGACGACCCGGAGGCGTTCGGCCGCTGGGCCGCCGACCAGATCGAGCAGCAGATCCTCTTCGAGGGCCCGGACACGGTCGCCGCGGTCTTCCTGGAGCCGGTGCAGAACGCCGGCGGCTGCTTCCCGCCGCCGCCCGGCTACTTCCAGCGGGTCCGGGAGATCTGCGACCGCCACAACGTGCTGCTCGTCTCCGACGAGGTGATCTGCGCCTTCGGTCGGGTCGGCACCATGTTCGCCTGCGAGAAGTTCGACTTCGTGCCGGACATGATCACCTGCGCCAAGGGCATGACCTCCGGCTACTCACCGATCGGCGCGTGCATCGTCTCCGACCGGCTGGCCGAGCCCTTCTACCGCGGCGGCAACACCTTCCTGCACGGCTACACCTTCGGCGGCCACCCGGTGTCGGCCGCGGTCGCGCTGGCCAACCTCGACATCTTCGAGCGCGAGCGCCTCAACCAGCACGTCCTGGACGAGGAGGGCGCTTTCTTCGACACCCTGAGGAAGCTCCACGACCTGCCGATCGTCGGCGACGTCCGCGGCAACGGCTTCTTCTACGGCATCGAGCTGGTCAAGGACAAGGCGACGAAGGAGACCTTCACCGCCGAGGAGACCGAGCGGGTGCTGTACGGCTTCCTGTCCAAGGCCCTGTTCGACAACGGCCTGTACTGCCGGGCCGACGACCGCGGCGACCCGGTGGTGCAGCTGGCGCCGCCGCTCATCTCCGACCAGGCGCTCTTCAGCGACATCGAGGGCATCCTGCGGGGCGTGCTGACCGAGGCGTGGGCCAAGCTCTGAGCCCGCCGCCCGCGGCCCCCGGGTGCGGCCGTACGGGGTAACCGGCCGGCGCGCCGAACCGTCGGCCGCCGCGCCTGCGGGCGTCACTGCCGGCACCGGGCCTACGGTGCCGGGAGTGACCGCCCTTCCCCCGGCTCGTTTGACGGAGTGCGTCGGCCCGACGCAGCGCGTCCGGCGCCCGTGCCGCACGCGCCGGGGAACGACCCGCGGAGGAACGCCATGGTGACCCCGCCCGACAACGACGTGCTCTGGGCCCGTGCCCTGCGCCATTCCCACCAGGGCTCGCCGGCGCTGCTCGGCGTCTCGATCAGCGTCCGGGCCGGCGAGATCCTCGCGGTGGCCGGGGCCCGCGGCGCCGGGAAGTCCACGCTGCTGCACTGCCTGTCCGGGCAGCTGGTGCCGGAGGAGGGCGAGGTCTGGTTCAACAGCGCGCCCGTGCACACGCTGCCGGAGGCGGCCCGGGAGGCGCTGCGCCGGAACCGCTTCGGCTGGGTCGGCGCGGGCGCGCAACTGGTGCCCGAGCTGACCGGGTGGGAGAACGCGGCGCTGCCGCTGCTGATGCGCGGTGACGGCCACCGGACGGCGAAGGCGGCGGCGCTGGAATGGCTGGAACGGCTGGACATCGGCGATGTCGCACGCCGCCGGCCCGCCGAACTCGTCCCGTCCCAGCAGCAGCGGATCGCGGTCGCCAGGGCCCTGGTCACCGGGCCCGACGTGGTCTTCGCCGACGAGCCCACCGCGCTGCTGCACCGCGCCGACCGCGCGCACCTGCTGCGCACGCTGACCAGTGCGGCCCGCTCGCACGGCATCACGGTGGTGCTGGGCACCGCCGACCCGGAGACCGGCCGGCACGCGGACCGCACCGTCACCCTCGTCGACGGCCGCCCCGACACGGCGGCGTCCGCCCGGGACCGCGACCTCGCCGCACCGGCCTCGGTGTGAGCGGCGCTGCGGCGGCCCCACGGGGCGCCTTCCCGACGGCGGTGGCGGGGTGCTGAGCCTGCGGGTGCTGCGCGGGAGCCGGCCGGCGGCGCTGGGCCGCTGGGCGCTGGTCGCCGCCGCCGCGGCGGGCACCGGCCTGCTGCTGCTGTCCGCGCTCGGCTGGGCGCTGGCCCACCCCGGGCACGGCACGGCCGACGCGCTGGTACGGCTGGGGTGGTGCGTGGTCCCGGTAGTGGTGACGGTGCAGCTCGCCGTCGCGGTCGGCCGGACGCAGCCGGCCGGGTGGCCCGGGGCCGGGCTGGCCGGAGCCGGGCTCGGGCGGACCGGACTCGTCCTGCTGACCGCCGCGACCACGGCGGTGGTCTGCGCGGCCGGCAGCGCGCTCGCGCTGCCGGCCTTCCTCCAACTGCGCGGGGATGTCACCGGGGTGCCCTTCGACGGTGTCGGGCCCGGTCTGCTCGCCGCGGGCAGGCCGCTGCCGCTGGCCGGGGCGGTCACCCTGCTCGCCCTGGTGCCGGCCGCGGCGGCGGCCACCGTCGCGGCCGGTCTGCGGGCGCGGCCCGCCGCCGCGATCGAGGCGCCCCGCGGCCTGCCCTGGGGGATCGCCCTCGTCGCGATCGGGCTGGCCACCGAGGTGACCGCCACCGAGGGCGGCGCCCTCCCGCTGCCCAGCGGCCTCGGTTCAATCCCGCCCGGCGCGGTCGGCGGCTGGATCGTCGCCACCGCGGGCCTGATGACGGCCGGGCCGGGTCTGATCCACGCCTGCGGGCGGGTGCTGGCCTGCTACCGCCCCGGCGCCCTCCGTCTGCTGGCCGGCCGCGCCCTGCAGCGCGAGTCCCACGCGCTCGGCCGCCCGCTCGGCCTGCTCTGCGCCACCGCCGCGGCGGCCGTGGCCGCTTACGGCTTCCAGCGCGGCGGCGACCACCCGCTCGGGCCGGTCACCGTCTTCGCCGCCGCCCTCATCGCCGTGTGCGTGCTGGCCACCGCCGCCCTCGCCTTCCGCGAGACCCGGCACACCCGTACCGAGGCCACCGCCGCCCTGCGCGCCGTCGCCGCCTCCCCCGCCCTGCTGCGCGCCGCGTCGGCCCTGCGCACCACCGCCCTGGTGGCCGCACTGCTGCCCGCCACCGTCCTGGTGGCCGCCCTCTCCTCCATCCCGGCCGCCTGAGCCCGCTGCGGCCTCTTTCCGCCGTGCGGCGGCCGGCGGCGGCCGGCGGGTCCGGCGCGCGGTGCGGCGGTCCCACGGCGGGCGCCACGGGCACGCCGGGGCGCCGCGGACCACGGCCGGCGTCCGGCGGGCTAAGGTGCTGGACGTGCCAGCCGAGACGCCTTCCGCCGACGTACCGCCGATGCCCGCCGAAGAAGAGCCGGCGCAGCCCGCCCCGAAGGAGATCCAGACCCTGGAGGAGTTCGACCGCGTCGCCGTCACGGGGTCGTTCGCCGGATACCGCGTGCAGGCGGTGGACCTGCGGGACCGCACCTTCGCGCTGCTGGTCGCGCAGACCTCGCAGGCGGTGTTCCTGGGCTGCCCGATGGAGCCGCAGGCGCTCGCCCATGTGCGGGCGGGCGGCGCCCTGGTGTTCCCGCCGGTGCCCGAGCTGCCCTTCGACCCGTACCGGGCGGCGCTCTACGCGCCGGGGGAGCTGTACGAGGGCCTGGAGGAGGCCGGCTACCCGGGCACCCCGGACGCGCGGACGTACGCCTGGTACCTGCGGACCGCCGCCGACGGCGACATACTCGCCTCGATGCTGCGCTCGATCCACGACGACGCCGTCTCCGACGCGCTGGACGAGCGGCTGCTCGGCCGGCGCGTGGTGGGCGTGATGGGCGGGCACGCGATGGAGCGCGGCGGCGCCGCCTACGCGGGGGCCGCCCGGCTGGGCCGGGAGCTGGCCCGGCGCGGGCTGACCGTGGCGACCGGCGGCGGTCCGGGCGCGATGGAGGCCGCCAACTTCGGCGCGTACGCGGCCCCGTACGACGACGTGATGCTCGGCAAGGCGCTGACCGTGCTGGCCGGCGTCCCCGACTTCCGCCCGTCGGTTGCGGGCTGGGCGGCGGCCGCCCTGGCGGTACGCGACCGGTGGCCGGACGGCGGCCCCTCGTACGGGCTGCCGACGTGGTTCTACGGGCACGAGCCGTCGAACGCCTTCGCCGCGCACATCGCGAAGTTCTTCGCGAACGCCACCCGGGAGGACGGCCTGCTGTCCCGCTGCACGGCGGGCGTCGTCTTCCTGCCCGGGGCGGCCGGCACCGTCCAGGAGGTCTTCGACGCGGCGACGCCGAACTACTACGGGTCCCGCGGCGAGCCGGCCCCGATGGTGCTGGTGGACCGCGCGCACTGGACGACCCGGCTGCCGGTGTGGCCGCTGCTGCGGTCACTGGCGGCGGACCGGCCGATGGGCCGCCGTATCGAGCTGGTCGACAGCGTCACCGAGGTGCCGGCCGCGCTCGACCGGCTCGCCGCGGCCTGACCCGGCGGCTGCCGGCAGGGCGGGACCTCAGCGGCCGGCGCCGGACCCGAGGGGCACGATGTCGGCCGCGTCGAAGGCGACGCCGACCCGGGCCCCCTCCCCGGGCGCGTCGCGCAGCCCGCACTCGGCTTCCAGTTCCGGCCCGTGCTCGGGCCGCAGCGTCACCGCGACGTGCCCGCCGCCGCGGAAGGTGCGGGCGACGACCTCGCAGCCGAGTCCGGTGTCCGGCGGCCCGAGCCGTACCCCCGTGGGCCGCACCAGCAGCTGCCCGGGGCCTTCCGGGGTGCCGTCGGGGACGGGCAGCTCGCCCCACGGGGTCACGGCGACGGCGCCCTCGACAGTGGCGTCGGTGATGTTGTCGAAGCCGAGGAAGCGGGCGACGAACTCCGACACGGGGCGCTGCCAGACCTCAAGGGGCGTACCGGACTGGGCGATCCGGCCGTCCCGCATCACCACGACCCGGTCGGCGAGCGCGAACGCCTCACCCTGGTCGTGGGTGACGGCCAGCACCGTGGTGCCCAGCCGGCCGAAGATCCGGCGCAGCTCCACCACCAGGCGTTCACGCAGCGAGCGGTCGAGCTGGCCGAGCGGTTCGTCGAGCATCAGCAGCCGCGGTTCGGGGGCCAGTGCGCGGGCGAGGGCGACGCGCTGCTGCTCGCCGCCGGAGAGGGTGGCGACCGCGCGGCGGGCGGCGCCGGGCAGGCCGACCAGCGCGAGGAGTTCGGCGACCAGCCGGTCGCGCGGCCCGCGCGGCATCCTGTGCACGCGCGGCCCGAAGGAGACGTTGCCGCCGACGTCGCGCTGCGGGAAGAGCTGGTGGTCCTGGAACATCAGGCCGACCCCGCGCCGGTGCGCGGGCACCGCCCGCTGGTCGGCGCCGTCGAGCAGCACCCGGCCACCGTCCAGCGGCTGGAGTCCGGCGACGGTCCGCAGCAGGGTGGACTTGCCGCTGCCGCTGGGCCCGAGCACGCAGACGATCTCGTGGGCTGCGACCTCCAGGTCCACCGTGTCGAGCGCGGCGCGCTCCCCGAACCGTACGGTCGCGGCCTCCAGGCGCAGCAGCGGGCGGGTCATCTAGAACTCCCCGGCGGAGTCGGCGCTGGTCCTGAGGTTCTCCAGGACCAGCAGCGAGGCGGCGCACACCAGCATCAAGACGGTGCTCAGGGCCATCGCCTGGCCGTAGTTGGCGGCGCCGGCCCGGCCGAGCAGGCGGGCGACGGCGACCGGCAGGGTCGGGCTGTCGGGGCGTGCGATGAAGACGGTCGCCCCGAACTCGCCCAGGGACACCGCGAAGGCGAACCCGGCGGCGATACCCAGCGCCCGCCCGACAAAGGGCAGTTCGACCTCCCGCCAGACCCGGGCGGGTGACGCACCGAGCACCGCGGCGGCCTCCCGCAGCCGGTGGTCCACGGCCCGCAGCACCGGCACCATGACCCGGACCACGAACGGCACCCCGACCAGGGCCTGGGCGAACGGCACCAGCAGCCAGGAGTCCCGCAGGTCCAGCGGCGGCTTGTCGAGGGTGATCAGGAAACCGAAGCCGACGGTGACCGCCGAGGTGCCCAGCGGCAGCATCAGCAGCGCGTCGAAGCCGCGTACCAGCCGGCCGGCCCTGCGGACCAGGGCCGCCGCGGCGAGCCCGCCGACCAGCAGCGCGACGACGGTGGCGGCGGCTGCGTAGCGCAGCGAGTTCCAGACCGTCTCCAGCGGGGCGACCAGGAACGTACCGCCGTCGGCGTCGGCGGAGGCGAGACCGCGGTAGTAGGTGAGTCCGTAGCCGCCGGGGCCGTCCAGGGAGCGGGCGACGAGCACACCGAGCGGCAGCAGGATCAGCAGCGCGACGACGGCGAGCACGGCGGCCAGCAGGACCCGTTCGCCGCCGCGCGGCCGGTGCGCGGTGCCGGCGGCGTCGACCAGCCGCAGGGTCGCCTCGCGGCGCCGTACCGTCCAGGCGTGCAGGGCCAGGATCGCGGCCACCGCGGCGAGCTGGAGCAGGGTGAGCACGGCGGCGGCCGGCAGGTCCAGGAGTTCGGCGGTCTGCCGGTAGATCTCCACCTCCAGGGTGGAGTATGTGGGCCCGCCGAGGATCTGGATCACGCCGAAGGAGGTGAAGGTGAACAGGAACACCAGCAGCGCGGCGGCGGCCACCGAGGTCCCGAGCGCGGGCAGCGTCACCCGGCGCCAGGCCGCGAACCGGCCCGCGCCGAGCGTCCGGGCGGCCTCCTCCTGCCGCGGGTCGAGCTGCGCCCACAGGCCGCCGACGGTGCGGACGACCACCGCGTAGTTGAAGAAGACGTGGGCGGTCAGGATCGCCCAGACGCTGGTGTCGAGCCGGAAGCCCAGCAGGTCGTCGCTGAAGCCGCCGCGGCCGAGCAGCGCCAGGAAGGCGGTGCCGGCCACGACCGTCGGCAGCACGAACGGCACGGTCACCACCGCCCGCAGCAGCCGCTTGCCGGGGAAGTCCAGCCGGGCGAAGACGTACGCGCCCGGCAGCGCGAGCGCCAGGGTCAGGCCGGTGGAGGCGGCGGCCTGCCAGCAGGTGAACCACAGCACGTGCCGGATCGAGCCGTCGCCGAGTACGTCGCCGACCGCGCCGAGGTGCCAGCCGCCGTCCCGGCGCAGTCCGCGGCCGACGATGGAGGCGACCGGGTAGGCGAAGAAGACGGCGAAGAAGACGAGCGGCGGCGCCATCAGCGCGAGCCGGACGGTGGTGGCGCGGGTGGGGTGCGGGAGGCGGCGGGGGGCCGGGAGGTGGGGAGCGGCCGCCGTCAGAGGACGATCGAGGTCCATGCCTTCACCCAGTCGTCCCGCTTGTCGGCGATCGTGGCGGGGGGCAGCGTCGTCGGGTGGTCGATCCGCGCGCCGTACCTGACGAACACCTCGGGCTCGACGGCGCCCTTGCGGACCGGGTCGACGTACATCTGGAGGGGCATGTCCTCCTGGAACGCCTTGCCGATCATGTAGTCGATGAGCGCCTTGCCGCCCGCGGGGTTCTTCGCGCCGTGCAGCAGCCCGGCGAACTCGATCTGCCGGAAGCAGGTCCCGGTGGACACGCCGACCGGTGACTGCGCGGGCGCGGGGCTGACCCCGATCACCTCGGCGGGCGGGCTGGAGGCGTAGGAGACCACCAGCGGCCGGTCGCCCTTGGCCTTCTTGCCGGCGCCCGAGCCGGAGAAGCTCTCGTTGTACGCCTGCTCCCAGCTGTCGACGACTTCGACGCCGTTCTTCCGCAGCTGTTTCCAGTACGCCTGCCAGCCGTCGCCGCCGTAGGCGGCGACGCTGCCGAGCAGGAAGGCCAGGCCCGGGGAGGAGGTACTGACGTTCTCGGTGACCAGCAGGTTCTTGTAGGCGGGCTTGGCCAGGTCGGCGAAGGTCTGCGGCGGGGCGAGCCGGTGCGCGGTGAAGTAGGCGCGGTCGTAGTTGACGCAGACGTCGCCGGAGTCGATGGGGGTGACCCGGTGTCCTGCGGCGTCGAGTTGGACGTCGGAGGCGACCTGGTCGAGGTCCCTGGCCGTGTAGGGGTCGAACAGGCCGTTGTCCAGGGCGCGGGAGAGCAGGGTGTTGTCGACCCCGAAGAAGACGTCGCCGCGCGGGTGGTCCTTGGTGAGGATCGCCTGGTTGACGGCCGCGCCCGCGTCGCCGCCGCGCAGCACCTTGACGGTGTAGCCGGTCTTTTCGGTGAACTCCGCGAGCACCTCCTTGGAGGCGGCGAAGGAGTCGTGGCTGACCAGGGTGACGGTCTTGGACTTCGTCCCGCCGCTGGCGGCCGGGGCGCCGGCGCCCGGCCCGGTTCCGGAACCCGATCCGGAGCCGCCGCCGCACGCGGCCAGGACCACGGCTCCCGCGGTGGCGAGGACGAGCGCGCCCATGGCACGCCGACGAACGCTCTTCATCTGCTGACTCCCTACGCCGGTACGACCCGGATCAGGTCCGAGGGTCTGCGGTCTCGGGGGCCGCACTCTCAGCGCCGTCTCAGGCGCTCCCCTGTCGGAGTGTTCACTTGTACGAGTGCACGGTAGCAGCAGGTCAGCGTTCGGCCGCCGCCAGTTGTCCACAGGCGCCGTCGATCTCCTGTCCGCGGGTGTCCCGTACGGTCACGGGCACGCCGTGGGCCTCCAGCGCGGCGACGAACGCGCGCTCGTCCTCGGGCCGCGAGGCCGTCCACCGGGAGCCCGGGGTCGGGTTGAGCGGGATCAGGTTGACGTGCACCCGGTGGTTCTTCAGCAGCCGGCCCAGCCGGTCGGCCCGCCACGCCTGGTCGTTGACGTCGCGGATCAGGGCGTACTCGACGGAGATCCGGCGGCCGGACACCTCCGCGTAGTGCCAGGCGGCGTCCAGCACCTCGCGGACCTTCCAGCGGGTATTGACCGGGACGAGGGTGTCGCGCAGCTCGTCGTCGGGGGCGTGCAGGGACACCGCGAGGCGGCACTTGAAGCCCTCGTCGGCGAACCGGTGCATGGCCGGAACCAGGCCGACCGTGGACACGGTGATGCCGCGCTGCGACAGGCCGAGGCCGTCCGGCTCGGGGTCGGTGAGGCGGCGGATGGCGCCGACCACCCGGTTGTAGTTGGCCAGCGGCTCCCCCATGCCCATGAAGACGATGTTCGACAGCCGCGACGGGCCCGCCCCGGAGCCGTCGGCCGCGCAGGCGCCCCCGGGCAGTTCGCCGTCGCGCAGCGAACGCATTCCGGCGACGATCTGGTGGACGATCTCGGCGGTGGACAGGTTGCGGTCCAGACCGGCCTGACCGGTGGCGCAGAACGGGCAGTTCATCCCGCACCCGGCCTGTGAGGAGACGCACATCGTCACCCGGTCCGGGTACCGCATCAGCACCGACTCGACCAGCGTCCCGTCGAACAGCCGCCACAGCGTCTTGCGGGTGTCGCCGTCGTCGCAGGAAGCGTGCCGCACCACCGTCATCAGCTCCGGCAGCAGGTCCCCCGCGAGCTTCCCGCGGGCCGCGGCCGGTATGTCCGTCCACGCCGCGGGGTCGTCGGCGTACCGGGCGAAGTAGTGCTGGGACAGCTGCTTGGCCCGGAACGGCTTCTCCCCGAGCGCGGCCACCGCCTCCTTCCGCTCCGCGGGCGAGAGGTCGGCAAGGTGCCGCGGCGGCTTCTTGGCTCCGCGCGGCACGGCAAAGGTGAGTTCTCCGGGCACAGGCATGATGCCTTCCAGTGTCGCAGACCCGGGGGTGTGCCGTTTGCCCCTGCGGCCCTCACCGCTGCCTCCCCTGCCGGGCGCCGGGGCCGGGGCCGGCCCCGGCGCCGGGGCCGTGCAGGGATGGTCCGGGCGCGGGCGCCCGGGGAGCGCGGGGCGGGCGGCCCCGGGTCAGCCCTGGCCGACGAAGACCACCATCAGCAGCCACACCACCGGGGCGGTCGGCAGGAGGGAGTCGAGGCGGTCCATGATGCCGCCGTGGCCCGGGAGGAGGGAGCCCATGTCCTTGATGCCGAGGTCGCGTTTGATCATGGACTCGCCGAGGTCGCCCAGGGTCGCGCTGGTGGCCGCGGCGAGCCCGAGGAGGAGGCCCTGCCACCAGCGGCCGTCGTCGATGACGTACTGCATGAGCAGCGCGCCGGCGGCCATCGCGAAGGACATCGCCCCGACCAGGCCCTCGCGGGTCTTGCCGGGGCTGATCCGGGGCGCGAGGCGGTGGCTGCCGAAGCGCCAGCCGACCGCGTAGGCGCCGGTGTCGGAGATCACGGTGAGGATGAGGAAGACCAGCACCCGCCGGGGGCCGTCGTCGGCGGCCAGCATCATCACCACGAAGGTGGCCAGGAAGGGGACGTAGAAGGCGGTGAAGACGCCGGCCGTGACGTCCCGGAGGTAGTCCTCGGGCGGGCGGGCCATCCGCCAGACCAGGACGGCCAGCGCGGTGAGCGCGATCGCCGTCCACGCCCCCTCGGCGCCCCGGACGTAGCCGGCGACCACCGTGGAAGCGCCCCCCACCGCGAGCGGCACCAGCGGCGCGTGGATCCCCTTGCGTTCGGCCAGCCGGGAGGTCAGCTCCCACACACCGCCCACGACCGCGGCGACCACCACCCCGACGAAGACCGCCTTGACGACGAACAGCGCGGCGAGCACCACCACGCCGAGCCCGACGCCCACCCCTATCGCCGACCGCAGATCCCGCCCCGCCGACTTCTTCGCTGGAGCGGGGGCGGGTGCGGGAGGCGGCTGCGGCCGGTCGGAGGAGGGTGGCGGGGGAGACGGCATGGAAGGAGTCTTCCTCCTGGCCCCCGTCCCCGTCGCGGAACCCGCCGCGTGCGGAGCTCCCACCGCATGGCCGGTGCGCGGCGAAGCGCCCCAGGAAGAGTCGTTCACGGAGCTTCGCCTCGCGTCGTCGTTGTCATGGGTGGGTCAGGGGGATGGGTTGCGCGTGCGGGTGCGTACGGGGGGGTACGCGATGACGGGGCCGGCGTGAACGGACGGCCGACTCGGGACGGTGACGGACGGCCGGTCAGACCTCCAGCAGCTCCGCTTCCTTGTGCTTGAGCAGCTCGTCGACCTGCGCCACGTACTTGGCGGTGGTGTCGTCGAGCTCCTTCTCGGCGCGCCGCACCTCGTCCTCGCCGGACTCCCCGTCCTTGACCAGCTTGTCCAGCGTCTCCTTGGCCTTGCGGCGGACACTGCGGATGGAGATCTTCGCGTCCTCGCCCTTGGCCCTGGCGACCTTGATGTACTCCCGGCGGCGCTCCTCGGTGAGCTGCGGGAAGACCACCCGGATGATACGGCCGTCGTTGCCCGGGTTGACGCCGAGGTCGGAGTTGCGGATCGCCTCTTCGATGTTGCGCAGGCTGCTGCTGTCGAAGGGGGTGATCACCGCCATCCGCGGCTCGGGCACCGAGAAGGAGGCGAGCTGGTTGATCGGGGTGACGGTGCCGTAGTACTCGGCCACGATCTTGTTGAACATCGCCGGGTGCGCACGGCCCGTCCGGATCGCCGCCAGATCGTCCTTGGCGACAATGACGGCTTTCTCCATCTTCTCCTCGGCTTCGAGGAGGGTCTCTTCAATCACCATGTGCTCCTGGTATTCAGAAGGCGGAGCCATCGAGTCGGGGCCCCTGCGCGCGTCTTTCCTGCACGGTGTCCGACCGGCAGCGAGTTGTCCATCCCCGTTCCGGGCAAGCCGGGGACAGGTCCGGTGTCCGGCGTCCGGGCCGCCATCACGCCCGGGTGCCCTGGTCGTTGACCAGCGTGCCGATCTTCTCACCCCTGACGGCTCGGGCGATGTTGCCCTCGGCGAGCAGCTCGAAGACGAGGATCGGCAGTTTGTTGTCCTGGCAGAGGGTGATCGCGGTGAGGTCGGCGACCCGCAGGTCGCGGGCGATGACCTCGCTGTACTCCAGGGCGTCGAACTTCACCGCGTCCGGGTTGAGCTTCGGGTCGGAGTCGTAGACCCCGTCGACGCCGTTCTTGCCCATCAGCATCGCCGCGGCCTCGATCTCCAGGGCCCGCTGGGCGGCGGTGGTGTCGGTGGAGAAGTACGGCATGCCCATCCCGGCGCCGAAGATCACCACCCGCCCCTTTTCGAGGTGCCGGACGGCGCGCAGCGGGATGTACGGCTCGGCGACCTGGCCCATGGTGATCGCGGTCTGCACCCGGGTCTCGATGCCCTCCTTCTCCAGGAAGTCCTGGAGGGCCAGGCAGTTCATCACCGTGCCGAGCATCCCCATGTAGTCCGAGCGGGCCCGGTCCATGCCGCGCTGCTGGAGCTCGGCGCCGCGGAAGAAGTTGCCGCCGCCGACGACGAGCGCGATCTCGTAGCCGTCCCGGACGACCGCGGCGATCTCCCGCGCGATGGCGTGCACGGTGTCGGGGTCGACGCCGAGGCCCCCTCCTCCGGCGAACGCCTCTCCGGACAGCTTCAGCAGGTAGCGGCGGCGGTGCGCGGCACCCTTGCGGGTGCCCGTGTCGGTGGTGCGGGTCTGGTCGGCTCGGGGCTGGTCGGTGCCGTCGTCCATGGGGGTCTTCTCCTCGTGCACGTACAAAGGAGGCCATTGCCGCGGGTCCTCGTGGGTTCCCTGGACGGCAATGGCCTCCTCGACATCTGCGGCCGGCCGGCGGGCGGCCGACTACGACCCTAGCGGGGCCGTCGGACATTCGGCGGCCGGACGCCTCCGTGGAGTGTCCGCCGCCGCGGTGGTCAGACGCCGACGCGGAAGCGGGCGAAGCGCTGGAGCTTGACGCCGGCCTCGTCCAGGACCTTCTGGACGGTCTTCTTGGCGTCCTTGGCGAACGCCTGCTCCACGACGACGTTTTCCTTGAAGAAGCCGTTCAGCCGACCTTCGACGATCCGCGGCAGGGCGGCGTCGGGCTTGCCCTCCTCGCGGGCGGTGGCCTCGGCGACCCGGCGCTCGTTCTCCACCGTCTGGGCGTCGATCTCGTCGCGGCTCAGGAACGTCGGCGCGAACGCGGCGATGTGCTGGGCGATGTCCTTGGCGGTCTGGGCGTCCTCCTTGTCCAGCTCGACCAGCACGCCGACCTGCGGGGGCAGGTCCGGGCTGGTGCGGTGCAGGTAGGAGGCGACGTAGCCGCCGCTGAACTGGGCGAAGCGGTCGAGCACGATCTTCTCGCCGAGAGTCGCGTTGGCCTCGTCCACGAAGGCCTGGACGGTCTGGCCGTCCTTGATTTCGGAGCCGAGCAGCGCCTCGATACCGGCCGGCTTGCTGGCGGCGACGTGCTCGGCGATGGCGTTGGCGAGGGCGACGAACTTGTCGCCCTTCGCGACGAAGTCGGTCTCGCACTTGAGCTCGACCAGGACGCCCTCGGTGTTGTCGGGGGCGATCAGGGAGACGACGGCGCCGTTGGAGGCCGAGCGGCCCTCGCGCTTGGTGACGCCCTTCTGGCCCTTGACGCGGAGGATCTCGACGGCCTTGTCCAGGTCGCCTTCGGCCTCGGTGAGGGCGTTCTTGCAGTCCATCATGCCCGCGGCGGTGAGCTCGCGGAGCTTCTTGACGTCGGCGGCGGTGAAGTTCGCCATGGGTTGTGGTCTCTTCCCGAATGGTCGGTGGATTCACGGGTCAACGGCGGGGGCGTGGGCCCCCGCCGTCGTCACACGTGCTTCTCGTCGTTCTCGGCGGTCTCGCCGTACTGCCCGCGCGGCCTGAGCGGCTGCGCGGGCAGGGCGGTACCGGGAGGCTCAGGCCTGCTCGGCGTCGTCCTGGGCGGCAGGGGTCTCGGCGGCGGCCTCGACGGCAGGAGCCTCGGCGGCCGGGGTCTCGACGGGGGCGTCGGCAACCGGGGCGTCGGCCTCGGCGGTCCCAGCGGCGGCGGTCTCGCCGTCGTCCGCCTTCTTCTCGCCCTCAAGGAGGTCCCGCTCCCATTCGGCGAGCGGCTCGGCGACGCCTTCGACCTTCTTGTCGTTCAGCGCGGCGCCGGAGCGGGCGATGAGGCCCTCGGCGACGGCGTCGGCGATCACCCGGGTGAGCAGCGTGACGGAGCGGATCGCGTCGTCGTTGCCGGGGATCTTGTAGTCGACCTCGTCAGGGTCGCAGTTGGTGTCCAGGATCGCGACGACCGGGATACGGAGCTTGCGCGCCTCACCGACCGCGATGTGCTCCTTCTTGGTGTCCACGATCCAGACGGCGCTGGGAACCTTCTGCATCTCGCGGATGCCGCCGAGGGTCTTCTCCAGCTTGTCCTTCTCGCGGGAGAGGACCAGCAGCTCCTTCTTGGTGAGGCCGGAGGCGGCCACGTCCTCGAAGTCGATCTCCTCAAGCTCCTTGAGGCGCTGCAGGCGCTTGTAGACGGTCGAGAAGTTGGTGAGCATGCCGCCCAGCCAGCGCTGGTTGACGTAGGGCATGCCGACGCGGGACGCCTGCTCCGCGATGGCCTCCTGCGCCTGCTTCTTGGTACCGACGAACATGATGGAACCGCCGTGCGCGACGGTCTCCTTGACGAACTCGTAAGCGCGGTCGATGTACGACAGCGACTGGAGCAGGTCGATGATGTAGATGCCGTTGCGCTCGGTGAAGATGAAGCGCTTCATCTTCGGGTTCCAGCGGCGGGTCTGGTGCCCGAAGTGGACGCCGCTCTCCAGCAGCTCCCGCATCGTGACGACGGCCATGGCCGTACTCCTTGAGGTGCTCGGTTATCGCGGCCACCGGACGGCGGCCACGCCTGACGCCCCGACGCGCCGTGCCACGAGGGACCGAGGGGCGCGGCCACCGCCCCTGAACGGGGGTAGGTGGCGGGGCGTGCGAAGTCGATCCGGTGACCCGAATCGCCATGGGAAGTGTACGGGACGGGCGGAGTACCAGGCGACACCCGAGTTATCCACAGGTCACGGACCAAGATCATCGCGGCTGCGGGCGGATCGGCCATCGTGAGCGCATGACCTTCACGGCAACGTGGCCGGCCGTCCTCGCGGTGACCGCGGCCCTCCTGACCACGGCCCCGGGCGCCCCCGCCCGCCGCCCGGCCGGCGCCCTGCCCTCGGCCGGCGCCCCGCGCCCTGCCGCCGTCCCGCACGGGCCGCGCGCCTCCGCCGCCCCGGCCGCGGGGTGCGCGGCCGACCGCTGCTGGCCGGTGGCGGGACCGGGCCCACGGGGCCGCCCGCTCGTCCTGCGCGCCTTCGCCCCGCCCGCGGCCCCGTGGGCGGCCGGCCACCGCGGTGTCGACCTGCGGGCCGGCCGCGGCATCCCGGTGCGCGCCGCCGCTCCCGGCCGCGTCGCCTTCACCGGACCGGTCGGCGGCATCCCCGTCGTCGTCCTCCGGCATCCGGGCGGCCTGCGCACCACCTACGAACCCGTCCGGGGCGCTCTTCCCGTCGGCGCCCCTGTCGCGGCCGGCCGCCCGGTGGGCGTGCTCACCGGCGCCCTGCCGCACTGCCCGGCCGGCTGCCTGCACTGGGGGCTGCTGGCCGGTGACACCTACCTGGACCCGCTGTCGCTCCTCCCGGCCGCCCTGCGCCGAGCGGGCCCCTCCCGGCTGCTGCCGCTGCGCGGGGAAGCGCCGGGCCAGGGCCTGTCGCGTGCATCTGCGCGGGTCGAGGAGCGGGGTCCGGTTGCGTGCCCGTGCGAGGCCGAGGTGGGAGGCGACGCGGTGTGTCGTCGACCGACGAGGCCACGGCAGGCGAGCGCACCGGACCCGCGACGCCGCGAAGATCCGAACGACGGGCCCTAGCGGGACACACCGTGGAGCGCGACGCCGACCGCGGCGTCGATGATGCGCTCGGGGTCCTCGGCGGCGCCGAGTTCGATGCGGCGGACCGCGGCGTCGACGGTGCCCTGAAGCAGCATGGCGATCAGGCGGGGTTCGGGGTGGCCGAGGTCAGCGAGAGCGGTGACTACCATGGCGATCAGGCCGCCGTGCGCGGCTCGGATCTTCTCCCGGGCGCCGGCGTCCAGCTCCCCGGCCGAGATGGCGACGACCGCGCGGTGCCTGCGGTCGCCGACCAGGTTGAGCTGGGCGCGGACGTATGCCTCGATCCGGGCCTCGGGGGTGTCCTCGGCGGCCATGGCGGCCTCGACCTCGGCGGTCCAGACCGGGAAGTCGACGGCGCACAGTTCCTCGACGACCGCCGCGCGGGAGCGGAAGTACTCGTAGACCGAGGAACGTGCCAGCCCGGTGCGCTCGGCCAGGGCGGGGAAGGTCAGGGCTTCGGTGCCGCCCTCGGACAGCAGCGCCCGTGCGGCGTCCAGCAGGGCACGGCGCTGCATCGTCCGGTGCTCGGCCACCGAGGCCGCTCGAATCCTGGGCATTACCCCACTGTAGACACCCGGTCGTGGTCACCGGCCCACGTCGGCCAGCTTTGCCCTGAGTTGAAGAACCGACTTGGTGTGGATCTGGCTGACCCGGCTCTCGGTGACGCCCAGTACCTGTCCGATCTCGGCGAGCGTGAGCCCCTCGTAGTAGTAGAGGGTGACGACGGTCTTCTCGCGCTCGGGCAGGGTGTTCACCGCGCGGGCGAGCAGCCGGCGTAGTTCGCGGTCCTCGGCGACCTCGACGGGGTCGTCGGCGCCGGTGTCCTCGAGGGTGTCCACCAGGCTGAGCCGGCCGCCGCCGTCGCCGACGTGCAGCAGTTCCTCCAGCGCGACCACGTTGGCGAGCGAGAGCGCGCTGAAGACACCGTGCAGTTCCTCCAGCCCGACGCCCATCTCGGCGGCGACCTCGGGTTCGCTGGGTGTGCGGCGCAGCTTCGCTTCGAGCGTGGCGTAGGCGCGTTCGACCGCGCGGGCCTTCTGCCGGACGGAGCGGGGGATCCAGTCCAGCGCGCGCAGTTCGTCGATCATGGCGCCGCGGATGCGGGTGATCGCGTAGGTCTCGAACTTGATGGCGCGCTCGGGGTCGAACTTCTCGATGGCGTCGATGAGTCCGAAGACTCCGGAGGACACGAAGTCGGCCTGTTCGACGTTGGCCGGCAGCCCGACGCTGACCCGTCCCGCCACGTACTTCACCAGCGGCGAGTAGTGCAGGATCAGTTGTTCCCGCAGCCTTGCGTCCCCCGTGGACTTGTAGGTCCGCCACAACGCGTCGAGCGAGGTGGGGGCGGCGGGCCGGGTGGCCGTGGGGGCGGCGGTCGCTGCCGTCGCCCGCTGCGACCCGGGGGTGTGCTGGGGCATGCGTCGTTGTGAGCCGTTCTGCCGGGGCGTTGTCACGGGGGTTGTCGGAAAATCGAGCCTCCGCGAGCGTAGCGTGACCACAGTGTCGCTCATTGCTACGGCATCCGTGGTGAACATGCGCAGATACGTTCCGCTGCGGTCGCGGTGGTGCCGGCCCGGGTGGCGGACCCGGCGCGGGGTCAAGGCCGCCCACCCGCGCGCCATCATCCGGCGCCGCCGGGCCCCGGGTGGTCGGTCCCGCGGTCGTCCCAGGTCACAGCGTTCCGCTGTCACCTGATGGTGTGTCGACGGTGTCAGCCGCGCCGGGGCGGCGGGCCGGCTCAGTCGGTACGGACCAGCGTCCAGCGGCCGGCCGCGCAGGTGGCGAAGCCGAGGGCCTGCAATTCGTAGAGGCGGCCGAGCGTGTCCCTCGTGGCGGCACCGGCGGCCCGCGCGACATCCTCGGGGTCCGCGTCACCGCGGCCCGGGAGCGCTTCCAGGACGCGGGCGGTCGCCGGGGGCAGCCGGTCGCGGGGCAGGATCGGCCCGTGCCGGACCGGGGCGAGGTCGGCGCCGATCTCCCCGACGAGCTCGGCGACTTCGGCGGCGTCGGTGACCACGGCCGCCTCACCGCGCAGGAGTTCGTGCACCCCCTCGGACAGTCCGCTGGTGCAGGGACCGGGGATGCCCATGGTGACCCGGCCGAGCGCGGCGGCCCGCCGAGCGGTGATCAGGGAACCGCTGCGGTAGCGGGCCTCGACCACCACCGTGCCGCGGGTGAGGGCGGCGATGACCCGGTTGCGCAGCACGAACCTGCTCCGGGTCGGATGGTCACCCGGCGGCAACTCGCCGACCAGCAGGCCGTGTTCGGCGATGTCGGCGATGAGCCGGGCGTTGCGCGGCGGATAGGGCCGGTCGATGCCGCCGGCCGTCACGCCGATGGTGGCCCCGCCCGCGGAGAGGGCGCCGCGGTGCACGGCGGCGTCGATGCCGTAGGCGGCGCCGGAAACCACCGTCCAGCCCGCGGCGGCCAGTCCGGCCCCGAGCCGGACGGCCATGTGGGCGCCGTAGTCGGTGCAGGCGCGGGCGCCGACCACGGCCACGGACCGCAGCGCCCACAGCCGCAGCGAGGGCCGGCCGCGCACCCACAGGCCGTACGGCTGTTGGAGGCCGAGGTCGTCGAGCTGCCGGGGCCAGTCGCCGTCGCCCGGACACAGGAAGCGGGCTCCGGCCGCCCACCCGGCGGCGAGATCGGCGAGCGGGTCGGCGGCGGCGGCCCTGACGGCGTAGCCCTCGGTCCTGACCGCTCCCGCGCGGGGCAACGTCTTCCCCGCGCGTACCGCCAGCAGTGCCTCCTCCGCTCCGCGGTCCCGCAGCGCCCGGCCCATCACCTCGTCCCCGGGTTCGGCGATCCTGGTCAGCGCCACCCGGGCCACCCGCTCCTGCCACGGCACGGCGTAGCCGAGCGCTTCCCCCTCTCCGGGCTGTCCACGCTCTCCGAACCCGTCGGCCTCTCCCGGCTCTCCGGACCTCCCGGGCCGCCGGACCCGGTAGAGCCGCCGCAGCTCGGCCTCGACAGCGCCGCCCACCCGCGACCCGGACTCCCGGGGCGCCCCTGCCAGCCCCACCGCTCCCGACCACCCCGGAGCGCTCGACGCCTGCCCTCCCACGGCCCCCGCCATGCCTGGCGTCTCCGGCGCCCCCGGCTCCCTGAACACCCCCGCAACCTCCAGCGGCCTCGGCACCCCCGGCCGCCCCGGCGCTACCGGAGCTCCCTGCACTCCCGGCGCACCCGACGTCTCCGACGTCTCCGGCGCCCCCGGCCCGCCTGGAACCCCTGGAACCCCTGGAACCCCTGGAACCCCTGGAACCCCTGAGGGTCCCGGCACTCCCGGCCGCGTGGGCCCTACCGGAGCGTGCGCGGCTCCGGCCGCACCTGATACCTCGGGCGCCCCCGCCGGCAGCCCGTGCTGCCGCTCCTGCCGCGGTTCCATCACGTGCTCGCCAGTACCGCGCCGCGGTTGACGCCGGTACGCAGTTGGAGGGCCTGGAGGACGTCGGTGGGGTCGGGGCGGGGATGGGCAGCGAGGTCGGCGAGGGTCCAGGCGACGCGGAGCACCCGGTCCAGGCCGCGGGCGGTGAGGGTGCCGCGCTCCATCTCCCGTTCCGCGGTGAGCAGGGCGCCGGGGGCCACGTGCCAGCGGGTACGCAGTTCGTGGCCGGGCACCTCGCTGTTGGCCCGCCAGGGGGTCTCGGCGTACCGGGCGGCGGCGCGGCCCCTGGCTTCCAGGACCCTGGCGGCGACGACCGCCGACGACTCGGCCCTGCCGCCGCCGACGAGGTCGCTGCGGCTGACCGCCTCGACCTCGACCCGCAGGTCCAGCCGGTCCAACAGCGGCCCGGAGAGCCGGGACTGGTAGCGGCGCACCGCGCCGGGCGAGCAGTCACAGCCGCCCAGCGTCGAGTACCGCCCGCAGGGACAGGGGTTGGCGGCGAGCACCAGCATGAACCGGGCGGGCAGCCGCATCACGCCGGCCGCGCGGGCGACGACGACGTGCCCGGCCTCCAGCGGTTGCCGCAGGGCGTCGAGCGCCTGCCCGCTGAATTCCGGCGCTTCGTCCAGAAAGAGAACCCCGCGGTGGGCCAGGGACACCGCTCCCGGCCGTGGCAGGCCGCTTCCGCCGCCGACCAGGGACGGCATGGTGGCGGAGTGGTGCGGGGCGCAGTAGGGCGGCGAGTCGACCAGCGGGCGGCCCGGGGGCAGGATGCCGGCCACCGAGTGGACGGCGGTGACCTCCAGGGACTCCTGCCGGCTGAGCGGCGGGAGGATGCCGGGCAGCCGTTCGGCGAGCATGGTCTTCCCGGCTCCCGGCGGCCCCTTGAGGTAGAGGTGGTGGCCTCCGGCGGCGGCGACCTCCAGGGCGAGTCTGGCCACCCGCTGTCCGGCCACATCGGCCAGGTCGGGGACGCCGGGGACGGCGAGCCCGGAACCCGCGGGCCCCGAGCCCGTCGCCGCGCCGACCCTGGCCGTGCCGCCGAAAGCGATGGCGAGCCCGGTCCCCACTCCCCCGCCGGGCACGGTCAGTCCGGCCAGCATCGGGTCGGGCCGCCCGGCGGAGTCGGCCCCTTCCTCGTCCTCCTCCGGGACCGGCTCGTCGTTGAGCACCGCCACCAGTTGCCGCAGGCTGCGGACGCCGAGCACCGCCATACCGGGGACCAGGGCGGCCTCCGCCGCCGTCCGCTCGGGCACCACGACATGCCGGTAGCCCGCGTCGGCGGCGGCGAGCACCGCGGGCAGCACCCCGCGCACCGGGCGGACCCGGCCGTCGAGGCCCAGCTCTCCGATCATCATCAGATCGGCGATGGATTTCGGCGCGATCCGGTCGTTGGCGGCGAGTACGGCGCACGCGACGGCGAGATCGAACCCCGAGCCGCCCTTGGGGACCGAAGCCGGGCTGAGTCCGACGGTGAGTTTCTTCTGCGGCCAGGTCTCGCCGCTGTTGACGATGGCGGCGCGGACCCGGTCACGGCTCTCGGTGAGACTCTTGTCAGGCAGGCCGACGAGGGCGAAGGCGGCCACCCCGGGTTCGAGGTCGGCCTGGACCTCGACCACGACCCCTTCGACGCCGAGCAGCGCGACCGAGCACGTACGGGCGAATCCCATCACGCCACCCCCCGCACGTGTTCCACCCGGGCCGCGCCGCGGGTGGGCAGGACGACGCCGACCAGGTCGATCCGGACGCCTCCCGGTGGGGCGCCGCCGTGTTCCGCGGTCCAGCGTTCGGCGAGCGAGCGCAGCCGTGCGGTCTTCCGCTGGGTGAGCGCGGCCATGGGGTGCTGGAAGGCGCCCTCCCGGCGGGTCTTCACCTCGCACACCACCAGAGCGTCGCCCTCGGACGCCAGAATGTCGATCTCGCCCCGCCGTCCGCACCGCCAGTTGCGGTCCAGCACGGTCAGTCCCGCGTCCTCCAGGATCCGGGTCGCCACGTCCTCGCCGTAGCGCCCGAGCGCACCTCGTGCGTTCATGCGTACCACCTCCGTCACCGACTGTGACAGAGATGGCCCCGCCGAAGATGATCGTGAAGCCGACCCTGTGGATAACTTCGGAGCCCGCCGCCGGATCCCGCCCGCGCCACGGCCCCGCTTGGCCCGGCGGCGGTCCGGCGCGACCGCCCGACGCAGCTGCCCCGCCTCACCCGCCCGGCCCGAAACCGCGGCCCGGCAGGGCCCCCGGCGGCGCCCGGCCACACCTCAGCGACAGCCGAGCCGGCCCGGACCGGACCCGGTCCGCCCCCACCGGCACCCCGCCAGCACCCGGGCCGCCGGAGCCCGCCCTCAGCCGTTGAACCCCGGGTCGTCCTGCGGCAGGTCCAGGTCCGCCTTGTTCAGCTCCTCGACGTTCACGTCCTTGAACGTGAGCACCCGCACCTGCTTCACGAAGCGAGCCGGCCGGTACATGTCCCACACCCACGCGTCCGCCATCGAGACTTCGAAGAACACCTCACCCTGGACCGAGTGCACCTGCATCTCGTAGTCGTTGGTGAGGTAGAACCGCCGCTCGGTCTCGATCACGTACTTGAACAGGCCGACGACGTCGCGGTACTCCCGGTAGAGCTTCAGCTCCATCTCGGTCTCGTATTTTTCGAGGTCCTCGGCGCTCATGGCATGTTCCCCTTCAGCCGTACGTGCCCCCCATTGTGCGTCAGCCGCGCTCCGTGCCCAGGAGGATCGGAGATAGCGGGGGGCCTTCGTCGAGCAGCGTACGCAGCAGCCCGGCGAGCCTGATCGGATACACCGTCTCACGAGTACCGAGAAGTTCCTCGCACGACCACCACCGCAGACCGTCGACGCTGCGGCGCTCGAGGTCGGTGTGTCCGCCGGTGTCCACGTCGAGGGTCTCGGTACGGCCCAGGAAATACCATTCGTCCTGCTCCCAGGCCCGACCGTCGAACGGGAAGGACGCGGTGCGCCGCCACAGCACCGGGCCGAGGCTCAGCCGGCTGATGCCGGTCTCCTCCGCGACCTCCCGCCGCGCCGCCTCTTCCAGGGTCTCCGCGCCCTCCACCCCGCCGCCGGGGGTGAACCACCAGTTCAGCGAGGGATCGGCCGGTTCGAAGCCGTGCATCAGCAGAATCCTGTCGGCGGGATCCAGCAGCACCACCCGGGCGACCCGGCGGCGCCCGGCAGCCGCGTCGTGCGGCGCCGCGGCCGTACCGCTCACCGCCGCCGCCTCGCCGCTCCGGCCAGCGGCCCGTACGCCGCCCCGCCCAGGATCAGCACCGCCCCGGCGATCACCGAGAAGACCAGCCACTTCAGCGGCCCCTGCGGCGACGGTCCGGCGGCGGCCCCGGCGAGCCCCGCGAACGCCGCGGTCCGCGGCAGCATGCCGGCGCGCCCCAGCGGCCACGCCGTCGCGGCCACCCGGGCTCTGACGCCGCTCGCGGGCACCGAGCCCTTCTCGGTGTCCTCCAGATGCACCCGGGAGTCCAGCGAGACGTCCCGGTTGTCGCCGAGGAGGAACAGCTCGCCCCGGGGCACGGCGGACCGGAAGTTCTCCTGCGAGGCGGGCCCGTGGCCGCGCAGGTAGTCCTCGTCGACCGCCTTGCCGTTCACGGTCAGGTGCCCCTGCTTGTCGCAGCAGGCCACCACGTCGCCGCCGACGCCGACGACCCGCTTGACCATGGGTACATCGCCCCACAGCTGGTCCTCGAAGACCACCACGTCGCCCCGGTGCACGTCGGCGCCCGAGACCCGCTGGGCCAGCACCTTGGCCCCGGGGTTCACGGTGGGCTTCATGGAGTCGGTCGGCACGGTGTACGGCCGGTAGGCCACGGCCGCCCAGACGAACCCACCGAGGAACAGCACACAGCCCAGCGCCACGGCCAGTCCGGACAGGGTGCGTCCCAACCGGCTGCCGGCCATGGCGCCGTCCCTGCGTATCGCACCGCCGACGGTACTGGTGGAACCGCTCATGGACCAGCACCCTACCCGTCGGTACGTCCGCGGTCAGCCCGCTCGCCCCGCCTCACGCCCGGTCGCCGGCCGTGGCGCCGCCGCTGGTCCCGGCCGCGTCACCGACCCCGCCGGCCGCCGTGCCCTCGCCCGCCGCGGCACCTTCACCGGCGCCACCGGTCCCGTCCTCGCGCAGCAGCCGCCGCCTGCGCAGCAGCACCAGCGGCAGCGCGCCGGCCAGGCCCGCCGCCGCCGGCACCGCGACCCCCGCCGCGTTGATCCCGGGCTGCGAGAAGGTCGCCGGGATGGACAGCACGTCCCAGCGGTTGACCGGCCAGGCCACCACGATCGCGCGCCCGACCACGTCGTCGTCCGAGACGGTGCCGCCGAAGGGCATGTCCATGTGGTAGCGGGAGTCCAGTGAGTCCTGCCGGTGGTCGCCCATCACCCAGATCCGGTTCCTGGGCACGGTGATCTTGAACGGCTTGTCCGGGGTGCACGCGGTGTTGCCGGGATAGACGTACGGCTCGACGAGCGCCTTGCCGTTGACCTCCACCGGGCCGGTGCCGTCGCAGCTCACGGTGTCGCCGCCGACGCCGATGACGCGCTTGATCAGGTCCTTCTCGTCGGCCGACGGCATCAGGCCGATAAAACTGAGGCCCTTCTGCAAGCCTCGGACCAGCGGGTTGTTGCTGGCCGGCGGGTTCTCCGGCAGCCAGCCGCCCGGGTCGTGGAAGACGACGACCTCGCCGCGGCTCGGCTTGGAGCCGAACCACGGGGTGAGCTTGTCGACGAGCACCCGGTCGCCCTGCTGCAACGTGTTCTGCATGGAGTCCGAGGGGATGGAGAACGCCTGGACCAGGAAGGTCTTGATGATCAGCGCCAGCACCAGGGCGATGACGACCAGCAGCGGGAGTTCCTTCCAGAACGAACGCTGCCTGGCGCCCCGGTCGGGTCCCGGGGAGTCGTCGGTTTCGTCGTCGTCAGGGCCGGTCGGCTTCCCCGGCCCGGCCGGGTCCGCGGGGTGCACGCCGCCCGGCCCGTGGCTCCGGTGTCCGGGAAAGGCGCCCTGGGACTCGGAGCCCGCCACCCCGCCACCCCCCGGACCGTCGGCCGGAGCGGATGCCGGGGGCACCGGGGGCGCCGGAGGAGCCGACGGCACCGGCGGTACCTCGACATCCCCCTTTTCGGGTTCGCCGGATCCAGACCGTGCGCCGACCACGAGGTCCCCCACGTCCACTCCTCACTTCAGACTTCCGCCTGCCCCGACTTCGACGCAGGCCCACCAATCCCATAACGAGCGGGAGTTCCGCAGGAGTCGGCAGCTGGTCGGTCCTTCGACCGTTGGCGGAGCCCACCATAGTGGGCAAGCCTGTGGCCGCCGCGTTCCGCGCCGGCGGGTCCGGCACCGAGGAGAAGGTTCCCGGCTCCCTCAGCCGGGCCCAGTGGCCGATCGGCCAGGCGATCACGAAAGCCCTTCCGACCACCAGTTTCTCCGGGATCGTGCCGACTCCGGGCTTGTCGGTGTGGTACCGCGAATCGGCCGAATCGGACCGGTGGTCACCCATCACCCACAGCCGTCCGGGCGGCACGTGTACGGTGAATTTCATCATTGAGGGTGGATTACCGGGGTACAGATACGGTTCGTCCAGTGGCTTGCCGTTGACCAGCAGGTGGCCGTTCCGGTCGCAGCATTCGACGGTGTCCCCGCCGACGGCGATCACCCGCTTGATCAGATCCTGTTCACCGGAGGCCGGCAGCAGTCCGATGAAGGTGAGGAACTGCTTCACCTGCTTGACGACCACCGGGGACGGCTTGGGCGCGGGTTCGCCCGTGAGCCAGCCGCCGGGGTCCTTGAAGACCACCACGTCCCCGCGCTGCGGCTTGCTGCCGAACCACGGGGTGAGCTTGTCGACCAGCACCCGGTCGCCGATCTGGATGGTCTGCTCCATCGATCCGGAGGGGATCACGAACGCCTGGAGCAGGAACGTCTTGAGTACGAGGGCGATCAGCAGCGCCACCAGGACCAGCAGCGGCACCTCGGTGATCAGTGAACGCCGCCGTCTGCGCTTGATCTTGCGGGCCAGTCTGCGCCGCTCGATCCGGGTGCTGCCGGCCGGCGGGGGCGCGTCGGACGGGCTGGCCGGGCGGTCGGGACCGGAAGCGGAACCGCTGCCGGGGTGCGGGCCGCCGCCGGACCGGGAGCCGTTGCCGGAAAAGGAGCCGCCGCCGGTGTGGGAGCCGGGACCGTGGCCCGGGGCGGGATCCACCCGGGAGTGTCCGGAGCGCGGCTTGCCGCGGTTACCCACGGCGGCCGGCCGGAGGCGCGGTGACGGCGGCGAACGCGGCCGGCCGGCGCAGCTTCGTCCAGTGCCCCGCCGGCCAGCCGATCCACTCGGCCCGGCCGATCACCCGGCCCACCGGTACGGTGCCGCCGCCGGGATCGCCGAGGTGGTCGCGGGAGTCGCGGGAGTCGTCGCGGTGGTCGCCCATGACCCACAGCCTTCCCACCGGCACCTCGATGTCGAACGGCACCCGGGAGGGGGCGTCGCCGGGGTGCAGATACGCCTCGTCCAGCGCGCGGCCGTTGACGGTGATACGTCCTCGGTCGTCGCAGCAAGTCACCCGGTCGCCGCCGACGCCGATCACCCGTTTCACGTAGTCCGTCCCGCCGGTCTGCTGGAACGACCCGTCACCGTCGAACACGATCACGTCCCCCCGCTGGGGTGTTCCGCCGAAGCGGTACGCCAGCTTGTCGACCAGCACCCGGTCACCCACTCGCAGGGTGCCCTCCATTGACGTGCTCGGAACCTGGAAGGGCTCCACCACGAAGTGGCTGACGAGCAGCAGTGCCGCGACGCAGCCGGCCGCGAGCAGGACCGTGGGCCGCCATTGCGCCCACCAGCCCGCCGCCGAGGCCGCCGCCGAGGCCGGGGCCGCCGCCGGAGGGGCGGCGTCCGACGCCGGCGCCGACCCCGAAGAGGCTCCGCCGCCCGGCCCGGTGGCGGCCCCGGACACGACGGAACGCGACCGCTCCTCCGACTGCGCCTCAGCGGCGGCGGGGGAGCGGTCGCGTCCGGGAACGACTGCTTCGCTGTCCATCGAGGCCAGAGCTTATCCGCCTGCCCGGGAAAAACGGGCGGGCGGCCTGCGGCCACGTGCCGGTCGCGGTCCTAGTCGCGCTTCTCCTTGATCTTCGCGGCCTTGCCGCGCAGCTCACGGAGGTAGTAGAGCTTGGCGCGACGGACGTCGCCGCGGGTCACGACCTCAATCTTCTCCACGATCGGGGTGTGCACCGGGAAGGTGCGCTCGACGCCGACGGAGAACGAGACCTTGCGGACCGTGAAGGTCTCGCTGATGCCCGCGCCCTGTCGGCGGATGACGACGCCCTTGAACTGCTGCACACGGGAGCGGTTGCCCTCGATGACACGCACATGGACGTTGACGGTGTCGCCGGGGCGGAAGGCCGGTACGTCGTCGCGCAGGGATGCGCTGTTGAGGCCCTCGATGAGATTGGTCATACGGTGTCTGCTTCCTCGCCGATGCCACAGGCCATCGACGGAACGTCGTCATGGGTGTCCGGGGTGGTCGCCGGTGCCGCCGGCGTCGTTCCCCCTGTGGCAGGGGCGCGCGGCGGACGGGTGACAGCCGCTCATTCTTCCACGGCATCCGGGGTGCGCCCAAATCGGCCGTCGGGGCCGGGCTGCCAGCCGAGGATGCTGAGCATCTCGCGGTCGTGCTTGTCGAAGGCGGCGGGGTCGGCGCGTTCGATCAGGTCGGGCCGGCTGGCGGCGGTACGGCGGAACGCCTCGTCGCGGCGCCAGCGGGCGATCTTCCCGTGGTGGCCGCTGAGCAGCACCTCGGGAATGCCGCGGCCCCGCCAGGTGGGCGGCTTGGTGTAGACCGGGCCTTCCAGCAGGCTCGCCATCGGGCCGGGGGCGAAGGAGTCGTCGGCGTGCGACTGCGCGTTGCCGAGGACGCCGGGCAGCAGCCGGGCCACCGCCTCGGTGATCACCAGGACCGCGGCCTCCCCGCCGGCCAGGACGTAGTCGCCGATGGAGACTTCGAGGACCGGCAGCCGGGTCGCGTACTCGGCGGTGACCCGGGTGTCGATGCCCTCGTAGCGCGCGGGGGTGAAGACCAGCCAGCGGCGGGCGGACAGTTCGGCGGCCAGTTCCTGGGTGAAAGGACGGCCGCCGGGTGTGGGGACGACCAGGACCGGCCCGTGCGCGCCGGCCTCGTACCCGTCGGCGAGGATCTCGTCCAGGGCCGCGCCCCACGGCCCGGTCATCATGACCATGCCGGGACCGCCGCCGTACGGGGTGTCGTCCACGGTGTTGTGCCGGTCGTCAGCCCAGTCGCGCAGGTCGTGCACGCGGACGTCCAGCCGGCCTGCGGCGCGCGCCTTGCCGACCAGGGAGACGTTCAGCGGTTCGAGGTACTCGGGGAAAATGGTGACGACGTCGATCCGCATCTCAGACGCCGTCCCCGCCGCCCCTGCGGTCCCGGTCGGCGCTGTCACCGCTGCCGGTCCCGTCGGCTGCGGCGTCCCCGGGGTGTCCGCCGTCTTCGGACCGTTCCCCGTCGTCGGCGTCGCGGCCCGGCTCGGGGAGGTCCTCCAGCAGGCCCGGCGGCGGGTCGATCACCGCCCGCTGCTCCTCCAGGTCGATCTCCGGCACGATCTCGGCGACGAACGGGATGAGCACCTCGCCGCCGTAAGGCCGCTCCACCACCAGCAGGTCCTGGTACGGCAGATGGCTGATCTCGGTGATCCGCCCGATCGCACGGCCGTCGACGGTGACCACGTCCAGGTCGATCAGCTGGTGGTCGTAGAACTCCTCGGGGTCCTCCGGGGTCTCCTCCGGGTCGACCTCGGCGATCAGCAGGGTGTTGCGCAGCGCCTCGGCGCCGGTGCGGTCGGAGACGCCCTCGAAGCGCAGCATCAGCCGGCCGCTGTGCACCCGGCCGGTGGCGATGGTCAGCGGACCGGTGGCGGCGGGGTCGGTGGCGAGGACGGCACCGGGCGCGAGCCGCAGTTCCGGCTCGTCGGTGCGCACCTCAACACTGACCTCGCCCTTGATGCCGTGGGCGCGGCCGATCCTGCCGACTACCAGCTGCATGGAGCGCGTTCACCTTTCCAGTTCCGGAGACGTACCGGCGCGGTACGACGTACGGCGCGGGCCGGGAGCGGTGGAGACCGCTCCCGGCCCGCGCCGGGTGTGCACAGAACCTGGTCCGCCTCAGCGCACCTGGTCGACGTCCACCAGGTCGACGCGGACGCCGCGCCCGCCGAGCGCCCCCACGACCGTACGCAGCGCACGGGCGGTACGGCCGTTGCGGCCGATCACCTTGCCGAGGTCTTCGGGGTGCACCCGGACCTCCAGTACGCTGCCGCGGCCCCGGGTGCGCAGGTCGACCTGCACGTCGTCGGGATTGTCGACGATGCCCTTCACAAGGTGCTCGAGGGCCTCCTCAAGCATCCTCAGGCCTCGGTGGAGTCGGCCGGGGCCGCGGCCTCGGCGTCATCGGCCTTCTTGTCGGACTTCTTCGCCCGGGGGGTGATCGCCTCACCCTTGGACTCATCGGCGGTGTCCTTGGCCGCGGCCTCGAACACGGCGCGCTTGTCGGCCTTGGGCTCGGCGACGAGCAGCGGCGCGGGGGCCGGCTCGTTGCGGTACTTCTGCCAGTCGCCGGTGAGCTTCAAAATGGCGAGTACGGGCTCGGTCGGCTGCGCGCCGACGGACAGCCAGTACTGCGCGCGGTCCGAGTCGACCTCGATGCGCGAGGGGTTCTGCACCGGGTGGTACAGACCGATCTCCTCGATGGCCCGGCCGTCACGGCGGGTACGGGAGTCGGCGACGACGATGCGGTAGTGAGGCGAACGGATCTTGCCCAGACGCTTCAGCTTGATCTTGACTGCCACGGGAGCGGGTTCTCCTGGAATTTGACGTGTTTGGGCACGGTGGACAGCCACGTGGGGTTGTGGGAGTCGTGCGCCCGATGGACGCGTCAGCCGAAGGAGAGAGGGTTCCTGCACGGCTGTCGAGTACTCAGCTGAACATTCTGCCACACTCCGCCTGACCCGGTGAACCAGGCCGCTCCCCCTGGCCTGGTTCACCGGACTCAGCCGACCCCGACGACCTCCGGGATACGGAACGGCTGGCCGCACGCCCCGCACATGATGGGCGCCTGGGCCAGGACGGACGGGACCACGCGCACGTTGCGCCCGCAGTCGCAGACCGCCTTGACACGGACGCCGCCGCCCGAGGAGCCGTGCCGGGCGGCAGGTCCGCGGAAGGAGCGGGCGGTGTCCTCGGTGGTCGCCACGGTGTGCGCCTTGAGGGCGCGCTGGAGGCGGTCGATGGTGGCCCGGTAACGCTTCCGGGTGTCCGGACGCATCACCACGAGGGAGAAGCCGCTGCTGGGGTGGGGTTCCTCGGCGTGGTCGAGGCCCAGTTCGTCGGCGATCGCGAGGAATCGACGGTTGTGGTAGCGGCCGGCGCGCGAGGTGTCACGGATACCGCGGGAGGCGGCGATGCCGTGGACGGCCTCGTGCAGCAGCCTTTCGAAGGAGAGCTCGTTGCCACAGGCGGACGAGGACTCACCGATGAGGGACTCGGGCGCGGCCAGGTCGGGCAGTTCGGGATGGTGCCGTTGAATGTCGGCCCATGCCACTGCCAGCTCGGCGGCCAGAACAGGTGGTGTCGTGCTCACGCCGTGACAACGAGCCGGACGCTCCCGGTGTTCCGATTTGGGGCTAGCCCATTTAATTTGCACTGATCGGTCAGTTCCGGAGGATGCGCCTTGATGGGCATGACGCAGGGCGGGTGCGGAGGACCCCGGCGAACACCGGAGAACCATCGCACCCGCCCCATGGCAGGACGTTCAACGTATTCCGTACACCGTTTTTCGGTCAGCGGACGCGCCGCCGCCGTCAGTAGGCCCGCGCGACCACCGCGACGGTGCCGGGGGCGTCGTCCGCGACCGGCACCGAACCGTCCTCGGCGACCAGGCAGCGCACCGAAACGCCCTGCTCGGCGAGCTTGGCCTCGCCCTCCGGGCCCAGGTCGGCCCACGGGATGCGCGCCCATCCGGTGGCCGCGGCCTCGGCCGCCTCGCCGATGGTGGCGACGTCCACGGTGCGGGACGTCCGGCGCTCGCGGGACTCCCGCAGCAGCCGCGCCTGGTCCTCCTCCAGCACCCCGGGCAGCAGGGCCGCCAGGCTGTCGATGGCGACCGGCTCCTTGCCGCCGGGGATCCGGCGGGCCAGCATCGCGGTGCCCGCCTCCAGGTCGCGCGGCCCGATCTCGACCCGTACCGGTACGCCCTTGAGCTCCCAGTCCACCGCGCGGCGGCCGAAGGGGGTGTCGGTGCGGTCGTCGACCACGACCTTGAGGCCGGCCGCGCTCAGCCGGGCGCCGACCTCGCGGACCTTGGCGACGACCGCCTCGTCGTCCTTGATCGCCAGGACCACGACCTGGACGTGGGCCAGCCGCGGCGGCACCCGCAGCCCGTTGTCGTCGCCGTGCATCATCACCAGGGCGCCGACCATCCGGGTGGTACTGCCCCAGGAGGTCTGCCAGACGTACTCCTGGGCCCCGTCCTTGGACAGGTACCGGGTGTCGAACGCCTTGGCGAAGTTCTGGCCCAGTTCGTGGCTGGTGCCCAGCTGCAGAGCCTTGCCGTCGCCCATCATCCCTTCCAGGGTGAGGGTGTTGATGGCGCCGGCGAACCGCTCCTTGGCCGTCTTGCGGCCCGGCACCACGTCCATGGCCAGCACGTTCTCCATGAAGTCGGCGTAGACGCCGTGCTGGATCCGGGCGGCGAAGTCGCGGGCGTCCTCGTAGGTGGCGTGGGCGGTGTGCCCCTCCTGCCAGAGGAACTCCGTGGTGCGCAGGAACAGCCGGGGGCGCAGCTCCCAGCGGACCACGTTCGCCCACTGGTTGATCAGCAGCGGCAGGTCGCGGTAGCTCTGGACCCACTTGGAGAAGTACTCGTTGATGATCGTCTCGGAGGTCGGCCGGACGACGACCGGCTCGTCGAGCTCCTTGCCGCCGGCGTGCGTGACCACGGCCAGCTCGGGCGCGAAGCCCTCGACGTGCTCGGCCTCCTTGGTCAGGTAGGACTGCGGGATGAACAGCGGGAAGTACGCGTTCTGCGCGCCGACCGCCTTGATCCGCGCGTCCATGTCCTGCTGCATCCGCTCCCACAGCCCGTAGCCGTACGGCCGGATGACCATGGTGCCGCGCACCGGGCCGTTGTCGGCCAGTTCGGCCTTGCTGATCAGGTCCTGGTACCAGCGCGGGAAGTCGTCCGCCTGGGGGGTGAGAACGGGAGCCTTTGCCATGGAGGCGATGGTACGGCCCCCCGTGGGCGCACCGTGAATCGGTTTACGGCGGGCGGCCGGGGGCGGAAATCACCGGGAACGGTACTTCCGGCCACTGGACTGCGGCCGGATTCAGCAGTTGGCTGACTGTCAGGGGCGAGTGCGGGCAGGCGGGAACCCGGGGGAATGGCGTACGACGCTGCTGATTGGGGCTTCGATGGCACCTACGCTCTATCGCGGAACCAGACCCGGTGCGCAGGCTAGGGCGCGGGACTGGGCGGAGATCCAGGAACGGATGCTCGTTCCGCTGTACGAGACGGTGTACGACCGGCTCGGCATCGGCCCGTACACCCGTCTGCTGGGACTGGGCTGCGGGACCGGTCTGGCGCTGCTGCTGGCGGCCGGCCGAGGCGCCGTGGTCACCGGTTGCGACCCCGACGCGACGAAGCTGGCGGTGGCCCGCGACCGGTTGCTGCCCGATCCCGCCTGGAGTGTCCGCGACACCGGTCGCGGTCCCGTGACCCGTACGACCCGGCTGCTGCTCGGCGGCCCCCAGGACCACCTCTCCGGCTTCCCCGACACGCCCGGCGCCGCCGACTCCGCCGACGGCGGGTTCGACGTGGTCACCGCCTTCGATCCGGCGATGCCCGCCGCCGACCTGGAACCCGCGCTCGCCGCCGTGGCCGCCACCGCCTCGCCCGGCTGCGCGGTCGTGCTGGCCGGCTGGGGCCCGCCGGAGCGCTGCGCCACCTCGCGGGTGCTGCGGGCGGCCGTACGCCCGGCCGAAACGCGCGGCTCCCGCCTGCACGACATCCGCCTCAGCGGACGCGACGACCTTGAGGACCTGGCCAGGGGGGCGGGCCTGCGCCCCGACGGCTCCGGCCGGGTCTCCTGCCCCTTCGGCTACCCCGACCTGCCCAGCGCCGTACGCGGCCTGCTCTCCACCGGCCTGTTCGACGCGGCTGTCGACGCGGCCGACCGCCACCGGGTGGGCAAGGAGCTGGCCGCGGCCCTCCGCCCCTATCGGCGCCCCGACGGCACCGTCCGGATGGACAACGTCTTCCGCTACCTCATCGCCCGGATGTGACGGCCCGGTCCGTCCCGGTCCGCCGGCGGCACCGCGGCGCACCCGCGGCCGCCGCCGGTACCCGGCCGGGGCGGTCGGACCCGTTCTGCCCTGTTCAGCTGAGCGGGCCCGGCCACTCCTCGGCGGTCAGGGCGTAGCGCTCGTGGTCGCGCCATGCCTCGTTGATGAAGAGCATCCGGGGTGAGAAGCCCTCGTGGCGGAAGCCGAGGCGCTCGGCCATGGCCAGCGAACGGGTGTTGTCCGGCTGGACGTTGATCTCCAGGCGGTGCAGTCCCAGGCCGTCGGGGTAGCCGCTGAAGCAGCGGTCCACCACCAGCCGCAGGCCCTCGGTCATCCGGCCGGTGCCGCTGTACGGCAGGTAGCTGTCGTAGCCGAGCGCGGCGTTGCGGAAGCGGGCCCGGACGATGTTGGCGACGTTGCACTTGCCGACGATGCCGCCGTCCTCGTCGTTGACGATCAGGAACGTCCGCAGGTCGGGCCCCTGCCGGCGCAGCAGCTCGGGGAACCCGTCCGGGTCCACCGGGTTCCACGGCCGCAGGTGGTCCACCGACCGGAGCACCGCCGCGCGGTGCGCGTCGGCGTCGGCCGGCCGGGGCTCGTGGATCGAGACCCGCATCAGCCCATGAACTTCTTGAAGTCGTCGGGCAGTTCGAAGTCCTGGCCGCCGCCACCGGCGGGCAGCCCGAACGGACTGCCGCCCGACTCCTTGGCCGGGTCCTGGTTCTGCTGCTGCTCGCGCCGGGCCGCGGCGGCGGCGGCCTCCTGCTTGCGCTTCATCGGGTTGCCGCTCTGCCGCTTGCCCTTGGCCTGCTTCTGCTGCTTCTTCTGCCGGCCAGGGCCGCCGCCCATGCCGGGGATGCCGGGCATCCCCGGCATGCCGCCGCCCTGGGCCATCCGGGACATCATCTTGCGGGCCTCGAAGAACCGCTCCACCAGGCCCTTGACGGCGCCCACCTCGACGCCGGAGCCGCGGGCGATACGGGCGCGGCGGGAACCGTTGATGATGTGCGGGTCGGCCCGCTCCCCCGGGGTCATCGACTTGATGATCGCCGCGGTGCGGTCGACGTCCTTCTCGTCCAGGTTGTTGATCTGGTCCTTGATCTGGCCCATTCCCGGCAGCATCCCGAGCAGCTTGGAGATGGAGCCCATCTTGCGGACCTGCTCCATCTGCTCCAGGAAGTCGTCGAGGGTGAACTCCTTGGGGCCCTTCGCCAGCTTCGCCGCCATCTTCTCGGCCTCGGCCTGGCTGAAGGTCTGCTCGGCCCGCTCGATCAGCGAGAGCACGTCGCCCATGCCGAGGATGCGGGAGGCCATCCGGTCCGGGTGGAAGGCGTCGAAGTCGTCGAGCTTCTCGCCGTTGGAGGCGAACATGATCTGCTTGCCGGTGACGTGCGCGACGGACAGCGCGGCGCCGCCGCGGGCGTCGCCGTCCAGCTTGGACAGCACCACGCCGTCGAAGCCGACGCCGTCGCGGAACGCCTCGGCGGTGTTCACCGCGTCCTGGCCGATCATGGCGTCGACGACGAACAGGATCTCGTCGGGGCGGGTGACGTCCCGGATGTCGGCGGCCTGCCGCATCATCTCCTGGTCGACACCGAGCCGGCCTGCGGTGTCGACGATCACGATGTCGTACTGCCGTGCCGTGGCGTACTCGATGGAGTCCTTGGCGACCTTCACCGGGTCGCCGACGCCGTTGCCCGGCTCGGGCGCGAAGACGGCGACGCCCGCGCGTTCGGCGACGACGGACAGCTGGTTCACCGCGTTGGGCCGCTGGAGGTCGCAGGCGACCAGCAGCGGGGTGTGGCCCTGTTTGTGCAGCCACTGCCCGAGCTTGCCGGCCAGGGTGGTCTTGCCGGCGCCCTGGAGGCCGGCAAGCATGATCACGGTGGGCGGCTGCTTGGCGAAGCGCAGGCGGCGGGTCTCGCCGCCGAGGATCGTGACCAGCTCGTCGTTGACGATCTTGACGAACTGCTGTCCCGGGTTCAGCGCCCGCGACACCTCGGCGCCCAGGGCGCGCTGCTTGACGTTGGCGATGAAGGCCCGGACCACCGGGAGGGCCACGTCGGCTTCGAGCAGGGCGATCCGGATGTCGCGGGCAGTGGCGTCGATGTCCGCCTCGGACAAGCGCCCCTTGCCCCGGAGGGTCTTGAAGGTATTCGCGAGGCGATCGGAGAGGGTATCGAACACGTCGGTCGCAGATCCTTGTGGTCGGGAGCGGAGACAGTCGCTCTCCAGGGTATCCGGCCCGGCGGCCGAGCAGCCCGCGCCCGCCGGAACCGGCGGGCGCGGGCGCGAGGGGCACGCGGGACCCCGGGACGCCCGAAGGGCGCCGGCGGCGTCAGCGCAGCGCCGCCTCCACCTGGTGGGCCACCTCGGTCGCGCGGGCCGCGGACAGCGGGTTGCCGTCCTTGTCGACGACGTAGAAGGCGTCGACGGCGTTGGCGCCCAGGGTGGAGATACGGGCGGAGCGGACGGCGGTGCCGGTGGCGGTGAGGGCCAGGCCGATCCGGTGCAGCAACCCGGGGGCGTCGTGGGCGCGGACCTCCAGGACGGTGGCGGTCTGGGAGGTGCTGCCGGGGGCGACGGTGACCCGGGGCGGCGGCGGGGTGATGCCGCGGCGCCGCGGGTAGGCGGCCTCGCGCTCGGCCAGCCGGGACTCGATGTCGAGGCTCCCGTCGAAGGCCCTGGCCAGGTCGGTACGCAGCCGGGCGGCCTCGGGCAGCGTGCCGTACTCGGCGGAGACCCGCCAGCTCAGCAGGGCGACGTGGCCCTCGCCGATGGGGTCGAAGGACCGCAGGTCGGCGGCGCGGACGGTGAGCCGGTGCAGGGCGAGCACTCCGGCGGCCTCGGCGATCAGGCCGGGCCGGTCGGGGGCGGCCAGCAGCAGTTCCACGCCGAGTGCCTCCTCGCGTGCCTCGCCCTCTCCTTCCGGCTCGGTCTGGGCGTGCAGGGCCAGGACCGGGCCGCCGGTGCGGGCGGCCTCGATGGCCAGCCGCTCCTCCTCGGCGGTGGGCGCGCTCTCGCCGCTGTCGGGCAGGGCGCCGGTGTCGAGCGCGCCGGCCACCCGGTCGACCAGTTCGGCCAGCAGCGAGGCCCGCCAGGTGCTCCAGGCGGCGGGCCCGGTGGCGAGCGCGTCGGCCTCGGTGAGCGCCGCCAGCAGTTCCAGGGTGGAGGTGTCGCGTACGGTCTCGGCGACCGCGCGTACGGTCTCGGGGTCGTCCAGGTCGCGCCGGGTGGCGGTGTCGATGAGCAGCAGGTGGTGCCGCACCAGCAGGGCGAGGGTCTCCACGTCGGCGGGGCCGAAGCCGATCCGGGTGGCGACGTCGCGGGCGATGACCTCGCCGGCCTCGCTGTGGTCGCCGGGCCAGCCCTTGCCGATGTCGTGCAGCAGCGCGGCGGTCAGCAGCAGGTCGGGGCGGCCGACCCGGCGGGTCAGTCCCGCGGCCTGGACCGCGGCCTCGACCAGGTGGCGGTCGACGGTGAAGCGGTGCACGGCGTTGCGCTGGGGCCGGCAGCGGACCCGCTCCCAGTCGGGGATGAGCCGGGTGATCAGCCCCTCGGCCTCCAGCGCCTCCCAGACCGGGACGGTGGACTCCCCGGCACCGAGCAGGGTGACGAGCTGTTCGCGGGCCTCGGCGGGCCACGGCACGGGCAGCGGCCGGGTGGTGGTGGCCAGCCGGCGTACCGCGTGGATGGACAGCGGCAGGCCGGCCTGGGCGGCGGCCGCGGCGGCGCGCAGCGGCAGTACGGGGTCGCGGTCGGGTTTGGCGGTCAGCGCCAGGACGGCCTCGCCCTCCAGCTCCACGACGCCGTCGGCCAGCGGTACCCGCTCGGGGGCGGTCTCCGGGGCGGTGCGGCCCAGGCCCAGCAGTCCGCGGCGGCGCGGGCGGGCGTCGCGGGCGCGCAGCACGCGGCCGACCTCGCGCCAGGTGACGTCGGAGGCGTAGGCGATCCGGCGGGCGGCCTCGTAGACCTCCCGCAGCAGGGTGTCGGCGTCGAGCAGGCCGAGGGCGGCGGCGACCTGGTCCTGTTCCTGGAGGGCGAGGCGGTCGGTGGCGCGGCCGGTGACCAGGTGCAGGGCGTCGCGGGCGTCCAGCAGCCGGGTGCGGGCCTCTTCGAGGCCCTCGCGGGGGGCGTCGGCGAGCCAGGAGGCGGCGACGGCGCGCAGTGCGGTGGCGTCGCGCAGGCCGCCGCGGGCCTCCTTGAGGTCGGGTTCGAGCAGGTAGGACAGTTCCCCCTGCCGTTCGGCGCGCTCCACGCACATCTCGTGCAGGGCGGGCAGCCGCTTGGACGCCTGGTTGCGCCAGTCGGTGAGGACGACGCTGCGCAGGGTGGAGGTGAGCGCGGGGTCGCCGGCGATGTGCCGGGCGTCGAGCAGGCCGAGTTGGACCTTGAGGTCCTCGGCGGCGGTCGCGCGGGCTTCCGCGGGAGTGCGAACCGAGTGGTCGAGGGCGACGCCGAGGTCCCACACCGGGTACCAGATGCGGTCGGCGAGGGCGGCCACCGACTTCTCGGAGTCGTGCAGCAGGACCAGGTCCAGGTCGCTGCGGGGGGACAGTTCGCCGCGGCCGTAGCCGCCGACGGCCATCAGGGCCCAGCCGTGGATGCCGGTGGCCTGCGCCGCCTGGGTGGCGAGGGAGGCCAGCCACTGGTCGGTCAGGGTGGCCAGGGCGGCGCGGCGCGGCGGCCCGGACTGCACCTCCTCGGTGAGGAGGCGCAGCCGGGCCGCCGCGTAACTGCCGTCCTGCGCTTCGACGCTTTCGGTCACTCGTGCTCCAGCGCTGGAATTTTTCAGAAGGTCAGAGCGCGTCGGGCCCGCGCTCGCCGGTGCGGACCCGGACGGCCGTGTCGACCGGGAGGCTCCACACCTTGCCGTCACCGATCTTGCCGGTTCGGGCGGCCTTGACGATCACTTCGATGAGCTGGTCGGCGTCGGCGTCCTCGGCGAGGACCTCGATCCGGATCTTCGGGACCAGGTCGACGGTGTACTCCGCACCCCGGTAGACCTCGGTGTGACCGCGCTGGCGGCCGTAGCCGCTGGCCTCGGTGACGGTGAGGCCGTGGACGCCGAACGCCTGGAGGGCTTCCTTGATCTCGTCGAGCCGGTGCGGCTTGACGACCGCGGTGATGAGCTTCACGCGTCCACCTTCTTGCTGGGGGAGGCGTTCGCCTCACTGTCGAGACCGGCCGCCGTGCCGAAGGAACCGACCCCGGCGAAATCGTAGGCGGTCTCGGCGTGCAGGACCTGGTCGACGCCCGTGATTTCTTCGTCCTCGGTGACCCGGAAGCCCATGGTCACGTCGATCAGCTTGGCCAGGATCGCGGCACACACCAGGGAGTAGCCGAGGACCGAGCCGACGCCGATGAACTGCAGGCCCAGCTGGTGCCAGCCGCCGCCGTAGAAGACGCCCTTGGCGGTCTGGCCGACACCACCGGTGGCGAAGAAGCCGATGAGCAGGGAGCCGATGATGCCGCCGACCATGTGGACGCCGACCACGTCGAGCGAGTCGTCGTAGTTGAAGCGGTACTTCAGGCCGACCGCCGCGGCACAGACGACGCCGGCGATGAGGCCGACCGCGATGGCGCCGAGCGGGGAGACCGAACCACAGGCCGGGGTGATGGCGACCAGGCCGGAGACCGCGCCGGAGGCGGCGCCCAGGGTGGTGAAGGAGCCGTGCCGCAGGCGCTCGTAGATCAGCCAGCCGAGCATCGCGGCGGCCGTGGCGACCTGGGTGTTGGTGAAGGCGACGGCGGCGACGCCGTCGGAGCCCAGCCAGGAGCCGGCGTTGAAGCCGAACCAGCCGAACCACAGCAGACCGCAGCCGAGCATCACCAGGGGCAGGTTGTGCGGGCGCATCGGGTCGCGCTTGAAGCCCTTGCGCTTGCCGATGACGAGGATCACGCCGAGGGCCGCGGCACCGGCGTTGATGTGCACCGCGGTACCACCGGCGAAGTCGATGACGCCCTTCTTGAACAGCCAGCCGTCCGAGGCCCACACCCAGTGCGCGACCGGGAAGTAGACGACCGTCGCCCACAGGGTGATGAACAGCGACCAGGCGGTGAACTTCACCCGGTCGGCAAGGGCGCCGCTGATCAGCGCCGGGGTGATGATCGCGAACATCAACTGGAAGACGGCGAATACGTAGATCGGAATGCCGTATCCGGGCCACAGTTCGCTGATCCCTATGTGGCGCATGCCGAACCAGTGCGTGCCACCCATGAAACCGGTACCGGATCCGAAGGCGAGCCCGAATCCGTACAGGGTCCAGAGAATGGTGATGATGCCAAGGCTGATGAAGCTCATCATCAGCATGTTCAGGGCGCTCTTGACCCGCACCATCCCGCCGTAGAAGAAGGCGAGACCAGGGGTCATCACCATCACCAGGGCGGCGCTGATCAGCATGAACGCCGTACTTCCGGTATCGAGCTTGGGCGCATCAGCGGCCAGCGTCATGATGGCTGGTGCCATCGGCGTCTCCTCGTCATCCGAACGGCCCGTGCGGGCGGTGCAAGGGGTGGGCCGGTTTTCGCCATGAGGTTGGCTCAGCCGGGTTTCCGTCAATGCCGTAGCGTGTTTCGACATCGTGACGAAGAAGTCGTGCGTGTTACGCGACGATGAACCGTCCCGTACGGTGGTGAAGGATGTATACGGGTTACGGGTGGGGCTAGGCGGACTCGGCGACTTCGGGGAGTTCCTCGGAGAGGCGGTCGGCGAGACCGAGCACGGCGGGCACGTCGCCGAAGTCCCGGAGCGCGATGTGGGTGGTCTTCCGGATGCGGGTGCTGACGCGTTCGGAGCGGACCCGTTTGGCGACGGTTATGGCCTCTTCGGTGAACTTGGCCGCTGCTTCCGGCTCCCGCATCAGCAGCTGGACGGTGCCCATGCCGACCAGGTTGAGAGCATAGGCCCGCTGGTGCACCCGGTCGTCACGGAACCCCTCCACCGCCTTCGTCATCTCGGGGTGGGCCAAGGTGGCGTACGTGGGACTGCGGCCGGCCACGTAGGCGAGGTCGCGGTAGGAGTGGGCGTTCTCCGCGTGCAGCTCGGCCTCGGTGAAGAAGCTGATCCAGGAGGGGTCCTCGCCGGGGCGGGCGTCGGCGAAGGTGTCCTCGGCCAGCCGGACCGCGCGGTGGCACTTGTTGACCTGGCCCATGTTGGCGTACGCGCGGGCCTCCAGGGCGTGCAGCATGGCCTGGGTGGTGGCGCTGGCGGAGTCGCGGCTGCCGTACTGGGCGAGGTGGATGAGCTCCAGGGCGTCGTCGGGGCGCTCCAGGTGGATCATCTGCCGGCTCATCGAGGACAGGATGAACGCGCCCAGCGGCCGGTCGCCGGCCTCCCTGGCCGCGTGCAGCGCGAGCACCAGGTACTTCTGGGCGGTGGGTTGCAGTCCCACGTCGTAGCTCATCCAGCCGGCCAGTGCGGCGAGGTCGGCGGTGATCCGGTACAGCCGGCGGGCCACGGGCTCGGGATGCGGCTCCTGGAGCAGGTCGGTGACCTCGTGCAGCTGGCCGACGACGGCTTTGCGGCGCAGGCCGCCGCCGCACTGGTTGTCCCACTCGCGGAACATCACCGCGGTGGACTCCAGCAGTTGGAGCTCCTGCTCGGACAGCCGGGACGGCCGGCCGCCGTCGCGGGCGCCGCCGGACACCGGGCCGCCGGCGGGACCGGCCGGCGCGCCGGGCACCAGCCAGCGCTGCATCGGCTCCAGCAGGGCGGGGCCGGCGGACAGCGCGAGCGAGGCGCCGAGGAAGCCGCGGCGGCCCAGCATGAGGTCACTGCGGGAGAACTCGTTGATCAGCTGGACGGTCTGCGGGCCGGTCCACGGCAGGTCGACGCCGCCGCCGGCCGACGGCTGGTGGGCCGAGCGCAGGCCGAGGTCCTCGACCGGGACGACGCAGCCGAAGCGCTCGGAGAACAGCTCGGACAGGATGCGCGGGATCGGCTCGCGCGGCTGCTCGCCGTCGAGCCAGCGGCGTACCCGGGAGGTGTCGGTGCTGACGTGGTGGGCGCCCGTCTGGCGGGCCCGGCGGTTGACCTGGCGCGCCAGCTCGCCCTTGGACCAGCCACTGCGCATGAACCACGAGTTCAGCTGCGCGTTGGGCTGCTTCTCCACTGTGGCGCCCACGGCCAAGCCCCCATCCCGCTTCCGTCAGCCCCATGGATACCAGGGGACGTTGAGTCCTGTCGCGGACATCCCGGGATCGGTACGGCCGAACGTGCGAGGCGCTGATGCCTCCGGCATAAACCGGGGCGTGCACGGCCCGACCACTGGGACTCGTCGACTGAACGTAGTCCTACGATCACCCATCCGGCGACCGATGTTGCGAAAACGCCACCATTCGCCACCCCTTCGAATGAACTCGACTCCCGTAACAGACGATTCACTTGACACATGAGGATCAGGTGAGAGGCAGGCAGGCGCGTAACCATCGGCTGCGGAGAACCGTTGGAGGGGTCATGGTGTTCACGATCGGCAGCATGCGGGCCATCCGGGACGTCCGGCGGCAGCGGGCCGGCGAGCGGAACGCCGCCGGACTCGGGGTGCTCACCGGGCCCCGGACCGGGGCCCGGCGCAGGACGCTCGGGGCGGTCCGCCTCATCGTCGCCGAGTACGCCGGGCGGTGCGGCTGGGCCGTGGTGCCGGGGGCACGGGCCGCCCGCGGCGGCGGCGCCTGCTCGTGCGGGGACACCCGCTGCCGGGCGCCGGGCGCGCATCCGCTGACCTTCGCGGGCGAGATCCCGGCCGGGGCCAGCCCGCAGGAGGCGGTGGAGGCGTGGGCCCGGGTGCCGGGCGCGGCGGTGCTGCTGCCGGTCGGCCGGTCCTTCGACGTCATCGACGTGGCCGAGGCGCCGGGCCGCCGGGCGCTGGTCCGGCTGGAGCGGATGGGGCTGCGGCTCGGCCCGGTCCTGCTCACCCCCACCGGGCGGGTCCAGTTCTTCGTGGCCCCGGGCGCCGCCGCCGAACTCCCCCAGCTGCTCTACCGGATGGGCTGGGACGGCACCCGGCTCGACCTGCGCTGCCTGGGCTCCGGCGACCACGTCACCGCGCCCCCCTCCGACCTCGCGGGCCTGGGCCCGGTCCGCTGGCTGCGCGAGCCCCGCCCCGAGGCGGCCCCGCATCCCCCGGAGGCCCGGCTGCTTCTGGGCACCCTGGCGTACGTGAGCCACCGGGACCGTACGTACGCCTGAGGGCACAGGTAAGGAGCGCCCGCCCCGGGGTGGCGCCCCTTACCCCTGTCCGTACCCGTCCTCGCCGGTACCCGACCACGGGCGTCGCGGGTGATGGGTGGCAGGTGGCCCGCGGGCGCCGTCCGCGGGGACGTGACCCGGGCCGGGCCGCTCGCCGGGCTACTCGCCGATCAGCGCGTCCACGAACGCCTCCGGCTCGAACGGCGCCAGGTCGTCCGCGCCCTCGCCCAGGCCCACCAGCTTCACCGGCACACCGAGTTCCCGCTGGACGGCGACGACGATGCCGCCCTTGGCGGTGCCGTCGAGCTTGGTGAGGACGATGCCGGTGATGTCCACCACCTCGGCGAAGACCCGGGCCTGGACCAGGCCGTTCTGGCCGGTGGTGGCGTCCAGGACGAGCAGTACCTCGTCGACCGGGCCGTGCTTCTCCACCACCCGCTTGACCTTGCCCAGCTCGTCCATCAGGCCGGTCTTGGTGTGCAGCCGGCCGGCGGTGTCGATGAGCACGGTGTCGGCGCCCGCGGCGATGCCCTCCTTGACCGCGTCGAACGCGACGGACGCCGGGTCGCCGCCCTCCGGCCCGCGTACGGTCCGCGCGCCCACCCGCTCGCCCCAGGTCTGGAGCTGGTCGGCGGCGGCGGCGCGGAAGGTGTCGGCCGCGCCGAGCACCACGCTGCGGCCGTCGGCGACCAGTACCCGGGCGAGCTTGCCGGTGGTGGTGGTCTTGCCGGTGCCGTTGACGCCGACGACCAGGACGACCGCCGGGGTGTCCTCGTGGCCGCCGGTGCGCAGGGTGCGGTCAAGCGTCGGGTCGACCAGGGTGAGGAGTTCCTCGCGCAGCAGCGCCCGCAGCTCCTCCGGGCTGCGGGCGCCCAGCACCCGCACCCGGGTGCGCAGCCGCTCGACGAGTTCCTGGGTGGGCGTCACGCCGATGTCGGCGGTGATGAGGGTGTCCTCGACCGCCTCCCAGGTGTCCTCGTCGAGCCGCTCCCTGGACAGCAGGGTGAGCAGGCCCTTGCCGAGCGAGTTCTGCGACCGGGAGAGCCGGGACCGCAGCCGGACGAGCCGCCCGGCGGCCGGTTCCGGCTGCTCGACCGCGACCGGCGGCGCGGCTTCGGGGGCGGCGGTCGCCTCGGGCAGCGGCACTTCTTCGATGGTCCGGCGGGGTTCCTCCCGCGGGGGGGCCGCCTCGTCCCCGATGTGCGGTTCGGCGGGCGGGGTGGTGACCGTCGGGCGGCTCGGCGGCGCGGGCGGCAGCTGCTTCTTCTTGCGGCGGCTGCCGACCACCAGCCCGCCGGCCCCGAGAACCACGACCACGGCGATGACGACGACAAGGATCACAATTTCCATAACCACCCCAGTATCTGTCTTGTGTGCCGCGGCTTCGCCTGAGGCCGGTGGTGAACGTACGAGGGCCGGGGTGACCTTAACCCATCTCTTCCAGGGTCTTGCCCTTCGTCTCCTTCACGAATCGCAGGACGAACGGGATGGAGGCCACCGCGAAGCACGTATAGATGATGTACGTGCCCGAGAGGTTCCAGCCCGCCAGGCTCGGGAAACTCGCGGTGATCGCCCAGTTGGCGATCCATTGGGCGGAGGCGGCCACGCCGAGTGCGGCGGCGCGGATCTTGTTCGGGAACATCTCACCGAGGAAGACCCACACCACGACACCCCAGGACAGGGCGAAGAACAGCACGAAGACGTGGGCGGCGACCAGTGCCACCGTGCCCTGGGTGTTCGGCAGAGTGACGCCGCTCTTGTAGGAAAAGGCCCACGCCTCCAGGGCCAGGGCGACCACCATACCGGCGGAGCCGATCAGGGCCAGCGGGCGGCGGCCGACGCGGTCGACGAAGACGATCGCGATCACCGTACCGATGATGTTCACGATCGAGGTGGTGAAGGAGTAGAAGAAGGAGCTGGTCGGATTGATGCCGACGGACTGCCACAGCGTGGAGGAGTAGTAGAAGGCCACGTTGATGCCGACGAGCTGCTGGAACGCGGACAGGCCGATACCGATCCAGACGATGGGCAGGAACCCGAACCGGCTGCCGAGCAGGTCGCGGAAGCTCGCCTTGTGCTCACGGCGCATCGCGTGCTCGATCTCCTTCATCCGGGTCTCGATATCGGTTTCCCCGCCCTCGACCTCGGCGAGCACGCCCTTGGCGTCCTGGCGGCGTCCCACCGACAGCAGGAAGCGGGGCGACTCGGGGATGGCGAAGGACAGCAGCCCGTAGACCACCGCGGGGACGACCATGACGCCGAGCATGAGCTGCCATGCCTCCAGGCCGATGATCTTTCCGCGCTGGTCGCCGTCCGCGCCCTGCAAAATGGCGTAGTTCACCAGCTGGGAGACGGCGATGCCGAGCACGATGGCGGCCTGCTGGAAGGAGGCGAGCCGGCCGCGGTAGGCGGGCGGGGAGACCTCGGCGATGTAGGCCGGGCCGATGACGGAGGCCATGCCGATCGCGAAACCGCCGACGATCCGCCAGAGGGCGAGTTCCCACAGCGCGAAGGGCAGCGCCGAGCCGACGGCGCTGATCGTGAACATCACCGCGGCGATCTGCATGCAGCGGATACGGCCGATGCGGTCGGCGATCCGGCCGGCCACGGCGGCGCCGATCGCGCAGCCGATCAGGGCGATGGCGATGACCTGCGCCAGCTCGCCGGAGCCGATGTGGTACTTGTCCCGGATGGCCTCGACGGCGCCGTTGATGACCGAGCTGTCGTAGCCGAAGAGGAAGCCGCCCATGGCGGCGGCAGCGGTGATGAAGACGATGTGGCCGAGGTGTCCGGACTGCGGCGGGGTGTGGCCCGCCGTTCCTGCCGCTTGTGCGGTACTGGTCAAGGTGGTCTCCCCGGGCTCGGCGGTGAGTCCTCAGATGAGGGTCTGGATCTTCAAGTGTCGAGTGACCGGGCACGGGCCACCACTCGAACGTTTCGGCATCATCCGCGAGATCATGCCGCCGGTCTTCGGACGCCGAGGGCCCGGACGACGACCGCGGGGGAAGCCGGTAGCGCCTCCCGGACCGCCACCGGAACCGCCCGGACCGCGCAGTCCCTCAGGACGCGGCGGTGTCCGCCGGTTCGCCGGGGGACGGCGCGGCCGCCTCCCGGGCGCCGCGGACCGGCCGACTCCTGGTTTCCCGCAGCCGCTGGCTGATCACCTTGGACACCCCGTCGCCCTGCATCGATACGCCGTACAGGGCGTCGGCGACCTCCATCGTGCGCTTCTGGTGGGTGATGACGATCAGCTGCGAACTCTCCTGGAGCTCCTCCATGATCCGGATCAGCCGCTGCAGGTTGGTGTCGTCCAGCGCCGCCTCGACCTCGTCCATCACGTAGAACGGGCTCGGCCGGGCCTTGAAGATCGACACCAGCATCGCCACCGCGGTCAGCGAGCGCTCGCCGCCCGACAGCAGCGACAGCCGCTTGACCTTCTTCCCGGGCGGCCTGGCCTCGACGTCCACGCCCGTGGTGAGCATGTTGTCCGGGTCGGTGAGCAGCAGCCGGCCCTCGCCGCCGGGGAACAGCCGGGAGAACACGCCCTCGAACTCGCGGGCTGTGTCGTGGAAGGCGGCGCTGAACACCTGCTCGACCCGCTCGTCCACGTCCTTGATCACCTGGAGCAGGTCAGCGCGGGTCCTGCGCAGGTCCTCCAGCTGCTCGGTGAGGAACCTGTGCCGCTCTTCCAGGGCGGTGAACTCCTCCAGCGCCAGCGGGTTGACCCTGCCCAGCTGGGCGTACGCCTTCTCCGCGGCCCGCAGCCGCTTCTCCTGCTCGGCCCGTACGTAGCGGACCGGCTGGTTACGCGGGTGGGCCGGATCCTCGGGCAGCACCTCGCCCTCGGCGGGCGGCGACGGCGGTACCGGCAGCGTGGGGCCGTACTCGGCGACGAGCCCGGCCGGCTCCATGCCGTGCTCCTCCAGCGCCTTGGCCTCCAGCTGCTCGATGCGCATCCGCTTCTCGGCGCCGAGCACCTCGCCCTTGTGCACGTCGCCGGTCAGCCGGTCGAGTTCGCCCTTGAGCTCCCGGCCGCGGCGGCGCTCCTGGCCGAGCGCCGCCTCCCGCTCGGTCCTGGCCTGCTCGGCTGCGGCGCGCTCGGCCTCGGCCCGGGTCAGCGAGACCTGTACGCACTCCAGCAGCGCGCGGGTGCCGGCCACCACGGCGGCGGCGACCGACGCCTCGTAGGCCAGTCGGGCCCTGCGCCTGTCGGCCCTGGCCCTGGTCTCCCGTTCGGCGCGGGCCGCCCGGTCCAGGCCGTCGGCGCGCCCGGCCAGTGCCTTGACCCGCTCCTCGTGGGTTCGGAGCTGGAGCCGTGCCTCCATCTCGGTCTGCCGGGCGTTGGCGCCGTCGGCGGCGAGGCGGTCGCGGACGGAGGTGTCGGGCTCCTCGTCGCCGGGCTCCTCCTGGGCCTCGCCGAGCCGGTACGACAGCTCCTCGAACTCCTCACGCGCGGCGGCCAGCGCCTCCTGCGAGCGTACGACGGCCGCCGCCGCCCGGTCGGCCTCCCCCGCGGCGGCGCGCGCCTGCCCGCCGAACCGGCCGAGCTGCTGGGCGACCGCCGACTTCTCCTTCTCTGCGGCGCGCCGCCGCTGCGCCAGCTCCTCCACCGCCCGGACCGCGGCGGCCCGCCGTTCCTTGGCGGCCTGCTGCTGCCCGGCCAGCTCGCCGCACAGCGCCTCCAGCCGGGCCAGTTCCGCGGTGGCCTCGTCCACCTGGGCCTGGACCTCCAGGACGCTGGGCGCCTTCGCCGAGCCGCCCTGCGCCAGGTGCGCGGCCAGCACGTCGCCGTCCGCGGTCACCGCGGTCAGCGCGGGATGGCGTACGACCAGCGCCTCGGCGTCGTCCAGGGTCCGCACCACCACGGTCTCGCGCAGCAGTCGGCGCACCGCGGGCATCAGGTCGCCGCCGGCCGTCACCAGGTCGGCGGCGAACCGGGCGCCCTCGGGGAGGGCGGTCCCGGCGAGGGCGGTCCTGGGGACCGGCACGGCGCCGACGGTGGCCGGAGAGCCGGCGCCGGGCGCCGGGCCGGGCGCGCCGAGCCGGGCGCCGGGCACAGCGGGCGGCGGGAGGTCGTCGGGGAGGGCGGGTCCGGCCGGGCCGGCCGGGAGTTCGGGTCCGGCGTGGCCCGCCGGGGGCTCGGGGGCGCCGGCCAGCAGCAGCGCGGCGCGGCCGGCGTCGCCCGCGCGGAGCAGCCGCAGCGCCTCGGCGGCGGCCGAGGGGCCGGTGACGGCGACCGCGTCGGCGGCGGCGCCCAGCGCCGCGGCGACCGGGATCTCGTAGCCGGGGGCGACCCGGAGCAGGGCGGCGGCCGAGCCGAGCACTCCGGCCGGGCGGCCGTCGCCGAGCAGCGCTCCGGTGCCGTCCTTGCGGCGCAGCGCCGGGGCGAGGGCGTCGCGGCGGGCGGCGACGGCGGCGCGGCCTCGTTCGGCGGCGGTGGCGGCCTCGCGGGCGGCGCTGAACTCCTCCTCGGCGGTGACCTGTGCGGCGCGGGCGCTCTCGTAGCGGGCTTCCAGTTCCGAGTCGTCGGCGTCCAGGCCCTCGACCTGGGCGCGCAGCTCCTCGTACTCGGCCTGCGCGGACTCCGCCCGGTCGCGGGCCTCGTCGCGGCCGGCGCTGAGCCGGCCGATCTCGGCCTCGGCGGCGGCGGCCTTGGAACGGGCCGCGTTGACCTGGCCGCTCAGCCGGGCCAGTCCCTCGCGGCGGTCGGCGATGGCGCGGGCGGCGGCCCTGAGCCCGGCCTCCTCGTCGGACAGACGGCGTTCGAGCTCGGCGCGGTGGTCGACGGTGTCGTCCAGGGCACGCTGGGCGGCCTCCAGCGCCTCGGTCAGTTCGGCCTCCTGCTCGCGGATCCGGGCGGCCTCGCGCTCCGTGTCCTCCGGGTCGCGGCCCCTGCGCTCCTCGGCGGGCTGGCCGGTGGCGTGCCGGTGCCGCTGTTCCGCCAGGCCGATGGTGCCGCGCACCCGTTCGGAGAGCTGGGACAGCGCGTACCACGTGGCCTGGGCCTCGTTGACCCGCGGGGTGAGGGCGCGGACCTGCTCCTCCAGCCGGGCCTCGCGCCGCAGGGAGTCGGCGAGTTCGGCCTCCACGGCGCCCCGCCGCTCCTTGAGCGCGGCCTCGTCGGCGACTTCGGCGCGCAGCGCCTCCCGCAGCGTCACCAGGTCGTCGGCGAGCAGCCGCAGCCGGGCGTCGCGCAGATCGGCCTGGATGACGGCGGCCCGGCGGGCGACCTGGGCCTGCCGGCCGAGCGGTTTGAGCTGGCGGCGCAGCTCACTGGTGAGGTCGCTGACCCGGGCCAGGTTGGCCTGCATCGCGTCCAGCTTCCGCAGCGCCTTCTCCTTGCGCTTGCGGTGCTTGAGGACGCCGGCCGCCTCCTCGATGAAGGCGCGGCGACCCATCGGGTCGGCGTGCAGCACCGAGTCGAGCTGGCCCTGGCCGACGATGACGTGCATCTCGCGGCCGATGCCGGAGTCGGAGAGCAGTTCCTGGATGTCGAGCAGCCGGCAGGTGTCGCCGTTGATCTGGTACTCGCTGCCGCCGTTGCGGAACATGATCCGCGTGATGGTGACCTCGGTGTACTCGATCGGCAGCACACCGTCGGAGTTGTCGATGGTCAGCGACACCTCGGCGCGGCCCAGCGGGGGGCGGCCGGTGGTGCCGGCGAAGATGACGTCCTCCATCTTGCCGCCGCGCAGCGACTTGGCACCCTGCTCGCCCATGACCCAGGACAGCGCGTCGACCACGTTGGACTTTCCGGACCCGTTGGGGCCGACGACGCAGGTGATTCCGGGCTCGAAGCGCAGTGTCGTCGCCGAGGCGAATGACTTGAAACCGCGCAACGTGAGGCTTTTCAGATGCACGCCGGTCGACTCTACTAGGGCCGCCCGGTTTCACCCGTGAACGCGCAGGGCAGACCAGACGTAGAGCGGGGCGGTTCGGGGTACGGGAGGGGTGGCCGAGGCCGACGAGCAGGCTACAGCAGGCGAACAACAGGCCGGAAAAGGCGAAGGGACGCCGAGGCGTCCCTTGTTATACCGTTTCACGCGGTGTCCGGGATACACCCGTCCGGCGGATCGAGCCGGATCAGGCGGGCACGGGCTCCGCGCGGACTACATCGAGGCTGCTGAGCAGCGACTCTTCATGCGACGCGACCGACAGCGAGTCGTTCTCCGCCTGCATCCGGATGAGCTCGGATTCCAGGTCCTGGACGCGCTGCTGGAGCCTTCGCATCTCGGCGAGGAGTCGCGGGTCGGGACCGCCGACGTAACCGAGAAGCGCCTTTGCCATGATGGATGGTCCTCCACGCTGAGTGACCGACCGTAGCGGGGTAGGTCGTGGGTGAGGGTCTCTAACGCTCCCACGCGCGGTAAGCGGGAATACACCGCGACCACCGTCTGCGTTCCTTGGGGCCACGCCGCGCGGGGCTTTTAGCGTCTCACCATTTAGGGGGACGGTCAACACGATCACAGCCCAACCGTCGGGTGCGCCTCAGAAAACACGGCGCTGACGGCGCCGCGGGCTGCCCGCAGGGCTTCGAGATCATCCTCGATGGGGGCAGCCTGACACGGCATCCGTCATATGGCAACAGGCTGTGCTCAGCGGATCTCGAATCCTTCGTATCCACCGCGCGGTGTCCCCCAGATTTCGGTCACCCCGTCGACGTGACCGGGCGTGTCGCCGTGCCGGAGCCAGTCGAGCAGGCGTTCGCACTGGTCGCGGACCCCCTCCGCCACGACCTGGACCCGGCCGTCGCCGAGGTTGCCGGCGTAGCCGGACAGTCCGCCGATCTCCAACGCGGTGGCGCGGGTCCACCAGCGGAAGCCGACACCCTGGACCCGGCCGCGCACCCACACGGTGAGCCGGACATTTTCGTTCATGTACGCACGCTATCTCTCCTGCATCCCTCTTCCTCCGACCGGATCACGTCGCCTGCGGGCGTCATTCGCTACAGTCGCCCACCGACGGGTTTCACTCGTTCGGGTTACACAGCCTGGGCGGCGAGCGGAGCAGTGAGGAGCGCGGCAAATGGGGCGACACGGCCGTCTTGCGCAGCCGGCGGCACCGCAGCCCGGCCCCCGCGGTCACCGCGGCCGGCGCAGGCACCACCCGATGCGTACCGGGCTGCTGGCGTCCTCGGCGGCGATGGCGGTCGGCGCGGTGGCCGCCTCCTCCGGGCTGCTGTCCGGGGTGGCGGGCAAGCTGCCGTACCAGGGCGGCGCTGGCGGCGGCACCCAGGCGGCGGGCCCGGTGCCCACCGTGCCCAGCGGCGACATCCCCTCGCCGCTCGGCGAGAGCACCACGCCGGCCGGCCGCGGCGCCACCACTCCCACCGCGCCCGGTGCCACCACCGCACCCGGCAGCCCGTCGGTGAGCGCCCCCGGCGGCGGCACGTCCGCGTCCCGGCCGCTCGCTTCCCCCGGCGGCAGCGCCCCGGCGGGAACGGCCACGCCGGCGGCGCCGACACCCACCCGCACCACCGCGGCCCCCACCACCCCCGTGGTGACGCTCGCCCCGGCCCGTACCACCCCGGCGACCGCTCCCGCCTCCCCCGACGCGGTGACCGCGGCCCGCGCCCAGATCCTCGCCCTGGTCAACGACCAGCGGGCCACCGCCGGCTGCAAGCCGCTGACCGCGAGCTCCGCTCTCGACCAGCTGGCCCAGAGCTTCAGCGACGACATGGCCGCCCGCGGCTTCTTCGACCACACCGACCCCGACGGCCGCACCCCCTGGGACCGCGCCAAGGCCCTGGGCATCGCCAACCTCGGCGGCGAGAACATCGCCCGCGGCCAGGCCGACGCCCAAGCCGTCATGGACGCCTGGATGAACAGCCCCGGCCACCGCGCGAACATCCTCAACTGCGACTACACCACCCTCGGCGTCGGCATCCACTTCGCCCCGGGCGGCCCGTGGTGGACCCAGGACTTCGGCTTCTGAGAACCTCCCAGGTCAGAAGCTTGCCCACTCCCCCGGGCCGTGTCCGGGCCGTCTTCCGTCGACCCAGGAACCCCGAAGACTCGATCCACGGCGGCCCGAGTACGCGTCTCGCTGGCCGGCATCAGGTGCGTGTACGTCCGCAGCGTGAAACCGGGGTCGTGGTGCCCGAGGTACTCACTCAGCGCCTTGATGCTCTCCCCCGCGTCCAGCAGCACCGAGGCGTAGAAGTGCCGCAACGCGTGCATGCCGTTGTCCCGCCCCGACACCACGCCAGCCGATCGAACCGCAGGCCGCCATACCCGATCGTTGAAGCGGTTCCGGTTTAGCGACAGCCCCTCGGCACTGGTGAATATGAGCGTCGCGGTGACCGGGGGCCCATCGAGCGTCCGCCACGGCAGCGTGACCTCCCGGGCGGGGAAGCTCGTAAGGTGGGCAGCCAGCGCGAAGGCCACCGATTCCGGCAGTGGAACGTCCCGCTCTTTGCCGCTTTTGGGCGGGGCGAACACCGGACGGTTCCGGAGCAGCTTTACTTGCCGCACCACGTGCACAGTCCCGTCTAGAAAGTCCACGTCCTCCAGCGCCAGGCCGAAGACCTCACCTTGTCTCAGCCCGCATCCGGCGGCAGGCTCGACCATTGCACGGTACTGGTCCGGCAATGCCGCGCGGACAGCCATCACACGCTCGGCCGGCCAGGGCTTCACCTTCCGAGGATCCAGCCGCGGAGCCTTGACCGATCGCGCGCTGCATGGATTCACACGGATGATGCGGTCTTCCACGGCAGCGGTGAACACCGTTGAGACGTGCGCGAAGATGCCCCGCCTGTACGCAGGCGACAGCTTGGCGTCTTCCAGGAGCCGCATCCAAGCCCGCAGGTGTGTTGGCGTGAACGAGCCGATCGGCCGCGACCCGATGTGCGGAAGCGCATGCAGCCGAAGCCGCGACTCCACCGACTCCCGCGTCGAGGGGTCCGTGCCCTGTGTCGCCATCCACTTCACGGCGTACTGCTCGAAGGTCACCTTCCCGGCAACCGGGTCCACGTAGTCGCCACGGGACATGTCCGCCTCGACGTTGGACAACCACACCTCCGCCCGACGCTTCTGCTTGTCCGGGAAGGATTGGCTCCGCTCGGTCCCATCGGGACCCACGTAACGCGCCCGGTAGCGGAGACCCGTCCCGTAGCGATCAGTCTTGACCTTGACCGTCTTGCCGTTGGGACTAATCTCGGTCTTGTACCAGCGGTCTTGGATGTGTCCAGCCATTACGCGGCCCCTTCCATCAGTGAGGAGATCCAGCGGCGTACGTCTTCGGGGTCGTAGCGGAGGTGGCGGCCGACGCGGAATCCGCGCGGTCCGGTGTGCTTGCGGCGCCATTGGTACACGGTCTCCAGCGGGACGCCGAGCAGGTCAGCCAGGTCCAGCGGGGTCAGGTACCGGTCGGGAAGCGAGCGGGACATCAGACAGCCACCTCCCAGTCGTCTTCCAACTCGGTGCGTGCTTCGCGTGCTGCGGTTCGGCTGGCGGCGAGGTCGCGGGCGATGGTGGCGGCGAGCCAGGATTCGCCGGGGGTGTGGCCGTGTCCGGCATAGGTCCAGTGGGCGAGGGTGAGTGTGGAGCCCTCCGGTGCGTCGTCCGGGTCGGGCAGGCCCCGTTGGTGGCGTTCCTGGCGGGCCCGGTAGTCGGCGCGGACCTGCCGCAGGGCTCCCAGCGTCGTGCTGTAGTGGCGGGATTTGGTGGAGAAGTGCCCGCGGAAGCCGAGCATGTGGGCCCACTGGGCGAGCTTGCGTTCGGGGTAGTCGCCGTCGAGGTCGAAACAGGCTTCGATCAGGCGCCGGGCGTGCGGGGGCAGGCCGGGCAGCTTGTCCAGCTCGGGGAGTTCCCCGATGCGGCGGTCAACGGTGCCGGTGGTCTCGGCGGCTTTGGTGGCGTACTTGGCCACGTACGCGGCCACGGCCTGCTCGGTCAGTTCCTCGCCGTCGGTGGTGGTGGTGCCGATGGGCTGGACGTCCACCTGTGCGCCCCAGCGCAGGACCAGGGCGGGGCGGTCCCCGGCGGCCGGGACGGGTACGGACACGCGGGCAGCGGCGGCCTTGATGGCGTCACCGAGCAGGCCGGTACTGGCCCAGGCGGGAGGGGTGTCCTCAGGTCCGGCGGGGCCGTCCAGGCGCACGATGGCGTGGAAGTGGACCGCGCCGCGCTTTTGGAACTCGGCGACCTTCCCGAAGGAGACCCGGCACACGTCGGTCAGGGCGGATTGGGTCATGCCGGTGCGGGCGGCCAGTTCCCGGCGCAGGTAGATGGTGAAGCGGCGCCACAGGTCCCCTGCGTGGTTGTTCCACAGCACCGCCCCGGCGTAGTCGTACGAAGCGGGGTTCAGGGCCGTGCCCAGTTCCGGAGCGGTCTCGGTGTGGGCGGTGCCGCAGCGGCAGCGGCCCGCAGTGGGGCGGTTGTGGACCGGGCCGAAGGACGGGGCGGTGAGGGTGGCGAAGACCTTCGGGTGGGCCCGTACGGTGCGCGGGGTGCCCTTGGCCGGGTCGCCGGTCAGCCCGGCGCGGATCAGGTGGAAGGTGTCCCCGGCGTAGAGCCAGGCGCACGAGGGGCAGCGCGAGGCACGGCGGTTGCCGCACGCCACCCGTAACCGGCCACCGGGCTCCCCAGCCGTGTCGTACGAGTACAGGACATCGCCCGTGGCGCGGTCGCGGGTGACCGTCAGGCCCGACAGGTGGATGGGGTCGGAGCAGCCACCGGTACGGCGCACCTGCTCCTGCCACCGCTCGAAACCGGGGCTGTTGGCGACACGCAGCAGGTCGGCCATGGTCACCGGGTCGGTGCCGACCGAGGCAGCCACGGGGGCCACCTCCACCGGGGAAACGGGGAAGATGTTCACCAGCGCCGCCCCCGCTTGGGCGTGCTGGCCGTGGGGCACGCAGGCCCGGAAGCCGTGCGCCTGTCCTTCCGGTCGCCACCCTCCTCGTACGCCTCAAGGTGCGGGACTTCGTGGTACAGGTGGAAGCTCCGGGCCGCACGCTCGTCACGACGCAGTTGCTTGAAGTGCTCCCATTCCATCTCCTGCCGGTCGATCGCGTCGTCGCCACTCTCGCCGTCATTGTCTTTCCGGCCGAAGAAGCCCATCACGCAGCCACCCCCACCAGGGCGCGAAGCCGATCGATGTGCGCGGCCAAGCGGGCGGAAGCAGCGGCACCGAGGCGCGGCAGGCTGCCGGGGTCATGCTCCTCCAGACCCGAGCCGCCGCACCCCTCGCAGAAGACCGACAGCGAGTCGTCACCGGCCCAGCCGAAGCCCTCGCACCAGTCGCAGTCACCCCACGCACGGGACATCAGGTCACTCAGGCACTCCGCCGGGGCGAAGCAGTACGAGCCGCCACAGGCCGGGCAGCCACGGCCCGACATCACCAAACGAACAGGCTCCAGACGGGTGGCAGGTAACGCGACGACCGGCGCGAGCACAACAGAAACAGGCATGATGGAAGCTCCCTCAGTGGGACCGGGAGCGGCGCGCTTGCTTGGCGGTAGGAGCGCCGTTCTCGGGCAAATGACATGTGCCGATTCCCACCTGTTGAAGCGGTGGGGCACAGCTCTATAGTGTTCTAGAGCACCGCACCCGTCAAGGGGTGTACTGAAGTGCTTTAGAACAGGAGCTATGTCGATGCCCCGGAACGTGCCTGCCCTGCCGCCCTACCAGCGCATTGCTGCGCAGATCAAAGGGCAGATCGAGCGCGGGGAGCTGCGCCCGGGAGACCGCATCCCGTCTGTCCGCGACATCATCCGCGACGAGAACGTGTCGGTCGCGACAGCCACCCGAGTAGCGGCGGTACTGCGGGCAGAGGGTTACGCAGAGACCATCCCCGGGATTGGAACGGTGGCGCGTATGCCCAGCAAGATCACGACCGGCCCTGACCGACTCCAATTGCAGCGGACCACCGGGAGCGGATTCCGGCCGGGGGAACGGGTCGAGATCGTCAGCGCGGAGATGGCCCCCGCATCCGCGGAAGTCGCCGACGCGCTCGAAGTCGATGAGGGAAGCTCCGTAGTGCAGCGGCGGAGGAGGTATCTGGACGAGGAGGGGGTGATTGCCCTGTCCACGTCGTGGCTGCCAAAGGAGTTGGGAGAAGCCGCCCCGGAGCTGATCTCGACGGGCCCCTTGCCGAAGATGACGTTCGGCTTGATCGAGGACCGGACCGGGCGCCGGGCAGTGAAGCGGCGCGATGTCGTGTCGATCTGTCCCGTACCCGAAGATGTTGCTCCGCTGCTGAACGTCGAGGCCGGAAGTCTGGCCCTCAGCATGGCCAACACGTACTGGGACCAGCACGGCCACGTCACCGAGTACGCCCGCGATTTCATGGGTGCCGACCGCGAGCTTGCCGCCGACTACGACCTTGAGTAGCCCGACCGCACACGCATGATCCGGTTACAGGTTTCCCTACCTCATCAAGCTCCGCCCGTGCCGGGCGGAGGAGGGGAGAGGGGGACCGCTGTGGGGCCCACCAGGAGGGACCGCAACAGTGCGGGAGCGGCCGTTCGGCCGGCCACAGACGTACGGTACGGCAGGAAAACGGGGCACGGGATCAAGCCCGCTGGGCAGAACCGCCTGGATCGCCTGAGTACGAGGGACAGTTGGCCGGCCGGCCGGGGGTGTTCTTGCCCGGCCCGCGCCGGGGTCGAAGTCCCGCGGATCGGGTGGGTCTGCCCTTCCGGGCATCCGGCAGCGGTGGGGCAATCGGCCCCAAGGCCGTCGCTACGGAGACCACCAGTCGGCCGGCCAATGCCGGCCACCCGGGGCTCGGGGGCTCGGACCCCCGGCCCTGCCTTCGGCGGCCGGCGGCCCGGCCCCCGGCCCCGTGCCCGCAGAGCAGACACGGGATCCCCGCTACACGCTTTGCCCTGCCCTCCACCTACCGGACCCTGGACCAATATCACCCGCCCAGAACACGAACCCCCGGCCAGGCAGCACCACAACCCGGACACCAGCACACACCCCGAACCCCACCACCACAGCCAGCACCCACGACCAGCCCGGACCGGCACCACCGACCACGCCAGGGCAACAACCCGCGCAGAGGTCGGAACAGGAAGAAGAAAGCGGCAGGTGAGTGGGGGGATGTGCCTCCGGCGGGGGCGCTCAGGCTCCGAGATGGAGGGGGCACCGCCGGCGAGTGCACGTTCGTGGGGGTGCAGGAGGAGGCTTCCATCCCACCTGCCATCGACCCGGGCAAGCCGAGCAGTCGCGGCCCAGGGCGTCAAGGTCGTACGTCCAGCAGGGCGCTCCACCTTGACGCCCTGAACCACGCCCGCTCCACAAAAGTGCGGGCCGACGGCAGACGGGATGGAAGCAGGGGCGAGGCTTGGGGACTATCCAGCAAACTGGCCCGCATAAGGCCACAGGGCCCCGCTGCCTGCGAATCAAAAAACCCAAGCCGCTCCGCCGAACTACGTTTCCTCAAGCAAGTTCGGAGCGCTCGGACCCTGACAGAGTTGGGTGCTGTCGTCGTCCCAGTCGATGTCAATAATATGGTCGTACTTGAAGCGGACCTTGTCCCCGTGGTATAGGCGGGGAATCCCAATCGGCTGATTGTGTAGCACACCGACGATCTTGCGCTTTTTGATCGCAACGATCTCGACCCACATGCGTTCCCCCCAGCCGTCCCGCATGTTGAACATGAGCTTCACCGCGATACCGGGCCTCAGCGCACGCTTCTCCTCAGCGGAAGGAATCCAGAAGCTTTGCGGGTGCCGGCGGTTGGACTTAACTCCAGAGGTCAGGTGCCAGCGATCGATGACGCGTCCAGTTGCAGCCCACAGCAGACGGGGCCAGAGCCCGTCAAAGAGGGCCACCTCCAATTGCTCAATCACCCAGAAGGGTCGCTCAACGCGAGGAACAGCAGTCAGTTCCGCACGCAACTCAGCCCGTCGTGGATCGTCCCGCTCAAAGGCCAGGACAACCAGGCGAAGCAGTGCACCCGGGGCAAACCCGAAGACGACAAGGGCGGCGACAAGGAGCGGCCACGACGCCACAGCGCCGACAAGCTCAGCAATCACTGGGCGGGCCTCCCGACAAGTGCACGGAATCGCTCGTCACGCTGAGCATCCCGAAGGATCGCAGTTACTGCGACCTGTCCTTCACCCGTGAGCGTGTAGTAGCGACGCGGAGGCCGCTTGTCCTCGATCTCAGCCGGATCTTCCCAACCATCCTCGACCCATCCATCTTCCAGCATGCGCCTGAGCATGGGGTAGAGAACGCCGGACCGGACGCCCGCCTGCTTCGACAACTCGTATCCCCAGTGGCGACCCTCTGGGTCCTCCATCAGTGCCAAGATCACTTGGATCAAGGCGTGAGTCTTTCGCATATCTCGTACTATACCTATGTAGATTACGGATCGCCAGCACACAACGCCGCGCCGCTCAAGCCCAGCAGCGCGCTCACGGGCCGTCCCCGGGCCGTCCGAGGTAGCACAGCGGCGACCAACGCTGACAACCGTTGACGGCTCGGCCGCAGGTCACAGCGTTGGTCACCCACAAGGCCCCAGGTCAGCGGGACCCCGCGTCACTTCTTCGGCTTCTGAGGGGGTCCCTTGGGGGCCGCCTTCTCGCCAACGGGTGTGGGTGCCCGGCGGGGTGGGGGCGCCCTGGGGTGGGCGCCCCCACCCCGCCGGGCACCCACCCCACCGCACCATCACCCCCGACGGCATCCCCCTGGGGCACCGACCCGCTCGGCGGCGAGAAGGCGGCAAAAAAGGGGCGGTATTCTCGGAAGATGAGCGAGCTGAGGGGCGGGACGGGCGCCGGGGTGGGGGAAGGAGCCGGGAGTGCCGGGGTGCTCGACGCTGCTGCGGGGGCGGCGCCCGGGGAGGCGTTCGACGTATTCGTCCGGGGGTGCCCGTCGCGCGGCACACTGGAGCATGTGACCGGGCGCTGGGGCGCCCTGACGCTGTGCGCGCTGAACGGGGACACCCTGCGGTTCAACGAGCTGCGGCGCCGGGTGGAGGGGGTCAGCGAGAAGATGCTGGCGCAGACCCTGCACGCGCTGGAGCGCGACGGGCTGGTGCTGCGTGACGCCCGGCCGACCAATCCGCCGCACGTCGAGTACCGGCTCAGCCCGCTCGGCGCGGCCACCGCCCGGCCGCTGCGCGAGCTGATCGGGCTTCTGGAGCGCCGGATGCCGGACGTGCTGGCCGCCCGCAGCTCCTACGACGCGGCCCGCGGCTCCGGCTGACAGCGCGGGCAGAAGTAGCTGGAGCGGTTCATCCAGGCGCGGCGCCGGATCGGGGTGCCGCACCGCCGGCAGGGCAGGTCTTCCCGGCCGTAGGCGTCCAGCGACCGGTCGAAGTAGCCCGATTCGCCGTTCACGTTGACGTACAGGCTGTCGAAGCTGGTGCCGCCGGCGGCCAGCGCGTCGCCCATCACCTCGCGGATGTGCGTGAGGAGTTCGGCGGTACGGGGGCGGGTCATGGTCGCGGCGGGCCGCTCGTAGTGCAGCCTGGTGCGCCATAGCGCCTCGTCGGCGTAGATGTTGCCGACGCCGCTGATCAGCGACTGGTCGAGCAGGGCGCGCTTGACGGTGGTGCGCTTGCGGCGCAGCGCCGCGTGGAAGGCGTCGTCGTCGAACGCCGGGTCGATCGGGTCGCGGGCGATGTGCGCGAGCGGCTGGGGCAGGTTCTCCCGGTCGCCGGCGACCGTCTCGTGCAGCGAGACCCCGCCGAAGGTCCGCTGGTCCACGAAGCGCAGGTCGGTGCCCTCGCTGTCGGCGAACGTCAGCCTGACCCGCAGGTGCGTCTCCGGCGGGGCCTGCGCCGGCCGGATCAGGAACTGCCCGCTCATGCCCAGGTGGGCGACCATCGCGGTGTCCTCGTCCAGCGGCACCCACAGGTACTTGCCCCTGCGGTGGGCCGGCCCGAGCACCGCGCCCCGCAGGCGCTTGGCGAAGTCGTCGGCCCCCGCGGGATGCCGCCGTACCGCCCGCGGGTGCAGCACCGTCACCTCGTCGACGGTCCGGCCGCTCGCCCACCGGGCCAGCCCGCGCCGAACGACTTCCACTTCCGGCAGTTCGGGCACGGCTCTCCTCGTGGTACGGGAGCGGGACGCCCCCGAAGGGGCGCCCCGCGAGGCCGGCTCAGCTCGCCGGGGAGGTCGACGCCTTGCGGATGCTGCGCCAGGCCGCCTCGGCGGCCTGCTGCTCCGCTTCCTTCTTGCTGCGGCCGGTGCCGGTGCCGTACTCGACACCACCGACGCGGGCGGCAGCCGTGAAGGTCTTCTCGTGGTCGGGGCCGGATTCGGTGACACCGTATTCGGGGACGCCGAGGCCCTCGGAGGCGGTGAGTTCCTGCAAGGAGGTCTTCCAGTCCAGGCCGGCGCCCAGGTTGGAGGACTCCTCGATCAGGGGGTCGAAGAGCCGGTGGACCAGTTCGGAGGCCGCGTCGAGGCCCTGATCGAGGTAGACCGCCCCGATCACCGCCTCGAGCGTGTCCGCGAGGATGGACGCCTTGTCCCTGCCGCCGGTTCCCTCTTCGCCCCGGCCGAGCCGGATGAACGCGCCCAGGTCGAGCCCGCGGCTGACGCCCGCCAGGGCCCGCGAGTTGACCACCGCGGCCCGCAGCTTGGCCAGTTGGCCCTCGGGTAGGTCGGGGTGGGTGCGATAGAGGGTGTCGGTGACCACCAGCCCGAGCACGGAGTCCCCGAGGAACTCCAGCCGTTCGTTGGTGGGCAGCCCGCCGTTCTCGTACGCGTACGAGCGGTGGGTCAGCGAGCGCACCAGAAGGGCGGGGTCGAGGTGGTACCCGAGCCGCCCTTCCAGGAGCGCGTGGGACGAGGCCTTGTCCGCGGCGTCCGCGGCCTTCTGCGACGCCGGTGCGTCGGGTTGGGAGGACGTGGGGGACGTTGAGGACACGGTGCCTGTCACCCGCCGATCAGACCTCGAGGACCTGACGACGGTTGTAGGTGCCGCAGCTCGGGCACGCGATGTGCTGGAGCTTCGGCTCGTGGCAGCGCTCGCACGCCACCAGGCTCACGGGCGCAGCCTTCCACTGCGAACGGCGGTGGCGCGTGTTACTGCGCGACATCTTCCGCTTGGGAACAGCCACGGCTACTTCTCCTGGTTCTCGTCGGTGTCGTCTCCGGCACCGCTGTGCGGATGGAGATCCTTGGTCAGATCCTTCAAGGCCGCCCAACGGATGTCGGTGACCTCGTGGTGGTGGTCCGGGTCGTCGGCGAGCAGGGCCCCGCATTCGGAGCACAGGCCCGGACAGTCGTCCCGGCACACCGGCCGGAGCGGCAGTGCGAGCACCACCGCGTCCCGCAGTACGGGTTCGAGGTCGAAGAGGTCGTCTTCGAGCTCAAGCACGTCCTCGTCCTCGGCGTCGTCACCGGCTTCGTCCCTGCGGGCGGTCCTGGTGTCGGCGTCGGGGTAGGAGAACATCTCCTGGAAGTCCGTGTCCAGCTCGCGCCGTACGGGCTCCAGGCACCTTACGCACTCCCCCGTCACCGGCGCGCGGACGGTGCCGGTGACCAGCACACCCTCCATGACCGACTCCAGGCGGAGGTCCAGCACGACGGCGGCGCCCTCCGGCACCCCGATGACGTCGATGATGCCGAGGTCCTTGGGGGCGGGCACCGACCGGGAGACCTTCTTCATCGCGCCAGGACGACGGCCCAGCTCGCGTGTGTCGAACACGAGCGGGTCACGGTGGTCGAGGCGGGTGTTCAGGGCTTCCTGCTTTCATCGGTACGGCCGGTGCGCGCCCTTGCGGGCGGGCAGGCCGAAGCGCCGGCGATTCACACGGCTGGAGCTCACAGGATACTGGACGCGCCGCCCCGGCCCAAACAGAGCCGGTACGGGGCCCGGACGACCGCGGTCAGCGGCCCTGTTCGAGTTCCCGCAGCCGGTTGAGGTCGATCAGGCCGGTGTCGAAGAAGCTGGTCTCGTCCAGCGCCGCGGGCTGCGGCGCGTACCCCTCCTGCGGCTGGTACGGGAGCTGCGGCGGGTACTGCTGCTGCTCGTAGCCCTGCTCCTGGTCGTAGCCGTAGGGCGCGGCCGGATCCTGCGGGAAGGACTGCTGCGGGGTGTACGGGTCGGCCGCGTATCCGGCCTGCTGCGCGTACTCCTGCTGCTGCGGCTGCTGCGGGTAGTCCTGCCGGTCGTAGCCGTAGGGCGCGGCCGGATCCTGCGGATAGGGCTGCTGGCCGTACGGGTCGGCCTGGGCGGGGACGGGGGCCTGGGCGGCGGCCGGGGCGTAGCCGTACTGGCTGAGTTCGGCCTGCCCGGAGGGCACCGGGGCGGCCAGGCCCGCCATGTACTCCGCGTCGCTCTGGTGGTGTCCGCCGACCTGCTCGCCGAGGCCCTCGGCGGCGTCCGCGGCGGCCATCTGCGCGGCCAGGTCGTCGATCGGGTTGTGCCCGGTGAGCTTGAGCCGGCCGCGGCCGACCGCCTCCAGGGTCTTGGTGAGCACTGCTTCGAAGGCGCCGAGCTTGGTGTCCACGTACTCGTCGGCGCGGCGGCGCAGCGTCTCGGGGTCGGCGCTGCGCTCGGGGGCGTCCGGGTCGTCGTCCTGCCCGTAGCCGTCCTCGGTGTAGTCGGCGTACGGGTCGCGGCCCAGCAGCTTCTCCCGGCCACGGTCGACCGAGCCGATGGTCTTGGTGAGGACCACCTCGAAGTTGGCGAGTTTGCTGTCCACGTAGTCGTCGGCCTCGGCCCGGATCTCCTCGGCCTCGCGGCGGGCCTCGGCCACGATCCGCTCGGCCTCGTCCTGCGACCGGCGGGCGATCTGGGTGTCGGAGACGAGCGAGCCGCGCTCGGCGTGGGCCGCCTGGATGATCCGCTGGGCCTCGGCCCTGGCCTCCTGGACCATCTGCTCGCGGTCGCCGAGGAGTTCCTCGGCCTGGGAGAGGGAGGTCGGCAGTGCCGCGGAGACCTCGTCGAGCATGGCCAGCAGCTCGGCCCGGTTCACCACGCAGGAGGCCGACATCGGCATCGACCGGGCGCCGGCGACGGCTGCCGCGATCTCATCGAGCTTCTTCTGGACGTCCACGACGCAGACTCTACTGCTGCCGGAGCCTGGCGGTCAGCGCGTCCAGCACCTGCGCCGGTACCAGGTGCGAGATGTCGCCGCCCCACTGGGCGACTTCCTTGACGAGGCTGGAGGACAGGAAGCTGTAGGCGGGGTTGGTGGGGACGAAGAGGGTCTCCACGCCCGACAGTCCGATGTTCATCTGGGCCATCTGCAGCTCGTAGTCGAAGTCGCTGACCGCCCGCAGGCCCTTGACGATGGCGGGGATGTCGCGCTGCTTGCAGAAGTCCACCAGCAGGCCGTGGAAGGACTCGACCTGGACGTTGCCCAGTTCGCCGGTGACCTCCTCGATGAGGGCGATCCGCTCGTCGACGCTGAACAGGCCCTGCTTGGACTTATTGATCATCACGGCGACGTGCACGGTGTCGTACAGCCGGGCGGCGCGGGCGATGATGTCGAGATGTCCGTTGGTGATGGGGTCGAAGGACCCCGGACAGACGGCGCGGCGCAAGAGTGGCTCCTCGCTAGGAATCGACTCGGGCGGGCTCATGACCCGGCGGCAGCTTCGGCGGCGCGACCGTACCAAAGAGTCGCCTCGCCGTAGCGCCGGGAGCGCAGGCCCTCGAACCCGGCCGGCCAGTGGAACTCGCCGCTCCGGGTCCTGCGCTCCACGGTGACCAGCGCTTCCCCGGCCAGCCAGTCATTCGCCAGGAGTGTGAGCAGGATCTCCCGCAGCTCCTCGCCGGGAACGTCGTAGGGCGGGTCCAGGAACAGCACGTCGTACGGGGGTCCGGGCGGCGCCGCGGTCACCGCCTTCTCGGCCCGCGCGGTGCGCACCTCGGCGCCGGGCAGCCGCAGCGCCGCCACGTTCTCCCGTACCACCCGGGCGGCGCGCGGGTCGGCCTCCACCAGCAGGACGTGCTCGGCGCCGCGGGACAGCGCCTCCAGGCCGACCGCGCCGGAACCGGCGTACAGGTCGAGCACCCGGGCGCCCCGCAGGGTGCCGCGCAGCGAGGTCCAGGCGGAGAACAGCCCCTCCTTGGCGCGGTCGGAGGTGGGGCGGGTCCCGGTGCCCGGCGGCACGGCCAGGCGACGCCCGCCGGCGGCGCCGGCGATCACGCGGGTCATGAGCGGCTCACCCGCACGACACTACCCCCGGCGCCGCCCATGGCCTGCCCATGGCCTGCCCATGGCCTGCCCCCGGCCTGCCCCCGGCCTCACCCCTTGTCGAGGTACTCCTCGCGGTCGGCGTCCAGCAGGCTGTCCAGGGCGCTGCGCAGGTCGGGGTGCGCGGTCAGTTCCGGGTCGGCGCCGACCACGGCGGTGGCCTCGTCCCGGGCGGCGGCGATGACGTCCTCGTCGTCCATGACGGTCAGTACCCGCAGCGAGGAGCGGCTGCCGGACTGGGCCTGGCCCAGCACATCGCCCTCACGGCGCTGTTCGAGGTCGATCCGGGACAGCGCGAAGCCGTCCAGGGTGGCGGCCACGGCGTCCAGCCGGGCCCGGGCGGGGCCGGCCTCGGGCGCCTCGGAGACCAGCAGGCACAGGCCGGGCGCGGAGCCGCGGCCGACCCGGCCGCGCAGCTGGTGCAGTTGGGAGACGCCGAACCGGTCCGCGTCCATGATCACCATCGCGGTGGCGTTGGGTACGTTCACGCCGACCTCGATGACGGTGGTGGCCACCAGGACGTCGGCCTCGCCGGCGGTGAAGCGGCGCATCACCTCGTCCTTGGCGTCGGCGGCCATCCTGCCGTGCAGCACCTCGACCCGGAGCCCGGCCAGCGGGCCGGCGGCGAGCTGCCCGGCGGTCTCCAGCACGGCCAGCGGCGGCCTGCGCTCGCCGTCGTCCGGCTGCTTCCTCCCGGTGTCCTCGTCGTCGCCGATCCGCGGGCAGACCACGTACGCCTGGTGTCCGGCCCCGACCTCCTCCCGGACCCGCTCCCAGGCGCGGGCCAGGAAGTGCGGCTTGTCCGCGGCCGGTACGACGTGGGTGGCGATCGGCGAGCGGCCGGCGGGCAGCTGGTCCAGGACGGAGGTCTCCAGGTCCCCGAAGACGGTCATGGCGACCGTCCGCGGGATCGGGGTGGCGGTCATCACCAGCAGGTGCGGCGGCTGACCGCCCTTGGCGCGCAGCGCGTCCCGCTGCTCCACCCCGAAGCGGTGCTGCTCGTCGACGACCACCAGGCCCAGGTCGTGGAAGCGCACCGTGTCCTCGATCAGCGCGTGGGTGCCGATGACGATCCCGGCCTCGCCGGTCACCAGGTCCAGCAGTGCCCGGCGGCGGGCGGCGGTGCCGGTCGAGCCGGTCAGCAGCACGACCTTCGTGCCGAGGTCGGCGCCGCCGAGCATGCCGGCCTGCGCGAGGTCGCCCATCATCTCGGTGACCGACCGGTGGTGCTGCTGCGCCAGCACCTCGGTGGGGGCGAGCAGCGCGGCCTGCCCGCCCGCGTCGACCACGCCGAGCATCGCCCGCAGCGCGACCAGCGTCTTGCCGGAGCCGACCTCCCCCTGCAGCAGCCGGTGCATCGGGTGCTCGGTGGCCAGGTCGGCGAAGATCTCCGCGCTGACCGTCCGCTGACCGCCGGTGAGGGTGAACGGCAGCCGCGCGTCGAAGGCGGCGAGCAGTCCGTCGGCGCGCGGCAGCCGGGGCACCGCGGGCAGCGCGGACTCGTCGGCGCGCCGGCGGGCCAGCGCGACCTGGAGGACGAACGCCTCGTCCCACTTCAGCCGGGTCCTGGCGGCGTCGATGTCGGCCTTCGTGCCCGGCCGGTGGATCTTCTCCAGCGCCTCGGGGAGGGTGCCCAGCCCCCGGCTCTCGCGCAGCGGTGCGGGCAGCGGCTCCCCGACCCCGGCCCACCCGGTGGCGCCCAGTGAGTTCAGCGCGGTGTCCACGGTCCGGGCGATCTGCCAGGAGGTGATCTGCTTGCACGCCGGGTACAGCGGGATCAGCCGGTTGGCGAAGGCGTCGACCGCGTCCTCGCCCTCGTCGGCGTCCAGCAGCTGGTAGTCGGGGTGGGCGAGCTGCCGGGTCCGGTTGAAGACGGACACCTTCCCGGAGAACATCCCGCGCCGCCCCGGGATGAGCCGGTGGGCGTGCGCGTGGGCGGCCCGGCTGAAGAACACCAGGGTCAGCGAGCCGCTGCCGTCGGTGACCACCACCTCCAGCCGAACGCCCTTGCCGCCGCCGTACGTCCGCTTGTCCGCCTTGGCGATCTCCGCGACCACGGTCACGTACTCGTCCACGGGGAGGTCGGCGAGCCGGGTCAGCTCGCCGCGCTCGGCGTACCGCCGCGGGTAGTGGTGCAGCAGGTCGCCGACGGTCTTCAGCCCGAGGTGCTCGTCCAGCACCTTCGCGGTGCGGTCGCCGACGAGCTTGCGGAGGTCTTCGTCCATGGGGTTGCCGGTCATCGCGTCCATCTTCGCCTACCGCACCGACAGCGCGCCGGCACCGCCCCGGAGGGTGCCTCCGGCGCGCTACTCGACGCCGATCAGGAGCGGGACGGACTGCGGGCCGCCGGGATAGCTGACCGTGTCGACGGCGAGGTGGGCGGCGCGGATGTGGGACTCCAGGCGGGGGACGAGTCCGGGGTCGGCGCCGGTGCCGGGGATCAGGGTGACGAGTTCGCCGCCTGCGGCGAGCATGCGGTCGAGGACGGTGGCGGCCGTGCCGGCGAGGTCGGATCCGATGACGGCCACGTCGCCGTCGATCAGGCCGAGGACGTCGCCCGCCTGGCAGATGCCCGCCATGGTCCACGAGCGGTGCTCGGCGACGGCGAGTTCGGCGTACCGGGTGGCGCCGGCCGCGGCCGTCATGGCGACGACGTCCTCGTCGAAGTGCCGGGAGGGGTCGTGGACGGCGAGGGCGGCCAGGCCCTGGACGGCGGACCGGGTGGGGATGAGGGCGACCCGGACCCCGGCGGCGCGGGCCTGCTCCGCGGCGGCGCCGGCCGCGTGGCGCAGCTCGGTGTCGTTGGGCAGCAGGACGACCTCGCGGGCGTGGGCACGGCGGATGGCGGCGGCGATCTCGCCGCCTGCGGGCTGCTCACCGGGGCGGACGGCGACGACGGTCGCGCCGGCCTGCGCGCAGAGCCCGGCCAGGCCGTCCCCGTGGACGACGGCGACGACGGCCCGGTGGGCCCGCCCGGTGGCAGGGCGGTCGGCCTGCGCGCCGAAGTGGGTGACGCGGATCCGGTACGGGCGGCCGGCCGCGATGCCGGCCTCCACGGCGGCGCCGACGTCGTCGACGTGGACGTGCACGTGCCACAGGCCGTCGCCGCCGACCACCACCAGGGAGTTCCCGAGGGCGTCGAGCCGGTCGCGCAGCGTGCGGACGGACTCGTGGTCGGCGGCCTCCAGCAGGAAGATCACCTCGAAGGCGGGGCCGTCCTGGCCGGTGCGGTCCTCCTCGGTGCAGACCGGCACGGCATCCTGGCCGCCGTCAGCGTCCCCGTACCCGTCGGATCCGCCCTCGTCCCCTCCCCCGCCGCCGGCCGGCCGCGCGGGGACGGGCAGGGGCCCGTGCCGGAAGGACGTACCGGCGCCGCCGGCCGCGCCGGGCACCGGGCCGACCGGGGCCTGCCCGGTCACCGCCTCGCACAGCGCGCCGAGGACGGCCACCAGGCCGAGGCCGCCCGCGTCCACCACGCCGGCCCGGCGCAGGACGCCGAGCTGGCCTGGAGTGCCGGCGAGGGCGGCCAGCGCCCCGGTGTGGGCGGCCCGGACGACCTCGGCGAGGCCGCCGCCGGTGTCGCGGGCCGCGTGCGCCGCGCCCTTGGCGACGCTGAGCATGGTGCCCTCGACCGGCCGGGCGACCGCCTCGTAGGCGGAGTCGGCGGCGGCGAGCAGCGCGCGGCGCAGGACGGCGGCGGAAAGATCCCCGTCGTCCGCGACCGGGCCCTGCGGCAGGTGACCGGCCGCGGCCGCCAGCGGTCCGGCGCCCCTGCCTGCGGCCGGGCCGCCGTCCGCCGCCCCCGGCCGGCAGGGGCCGCGGCCCCGGTCCGCGAGCCGATCGCAGTCCCCGGGCTGCTCGGCGGCCACGCCCCCCGGCGGGGCGAACGCCTCGTTCATGCCGCGCAGCAACTGCGCCAGGATCGTGCCGGAGTTGCCGCGGGCGCCGATCAGGGCGCCGTGGGACATGGCCCGCAGGCACTCGGGAAGGGTCGGCGGCCGGTCGGCGGCGCGGCCCGCGAAGACCGCCTCGACCGCTTGGGCGGCGGACTCGGCGGTCAGGTAGAGATTGGTGCCGGTGTCGCCGTCGGCGACCGGATAGACGTTGATCGCGTCGATCTCCTCGCGGGCCCGCCCCAGCGCCTTGAGGGACAGTCGGCACCAGGCGCGCACCGCGGAAGCGTCGAGCGAGGGCGGCAACAGGTCCTCCTGGGACACCGGAACGTGGGGCTGCTGCTGGTGAGGGTATCCGTGCGGCGGCGCGCCACCGCGGTCGGGCGCCGCGGAGGTGCGCCGTGGTCTGCCGGGGCGCCGCCGGGCGGACCGGGCCGGGCGCGCGGTCGGGGGCGGTGCTCGGTCCGTGGTAGTTTCGCTGTACGGGAGCGGCCGTTGTATGCTGCTCCGGTTGCCCGGGGCTCTCTCGGGCTTTTCATCGTAAATGCATCTGAAGTCTTGGAGTGTCCCGTGGCTGCCAACTGCGACGTCTGCGGCAAGGGGCCGGGCTTCGGCAACAGCATTTCCCACTCACACCGCCGTACCCCGCGTCGTTGGAACCCCAACATCCAGCGCGTGCGTGCGGTTGTCGGGAAGACGCCGAAGCGGCTCAACGTCTGCACCTCGTGCATCAAGGCCGGCAAGGTCTCGCGCTGACGTAGCGGCGCAGCCTTGCGGCTACCTGAAGCCGGTCCACCCGAGGGTGGACCGGCTTTTCAGCGTGCCCGCCAGCCCTGGTCGACCGGTCCGGTGCCCTCGCCCAGCGGAAAGCCCGCGGCGATCGCGCCGCTGACATAGGTCTTGGCCAGGCCGACGGCCTCCGGTACCGGGTGGCCGAGGGCGAGGTACGAGGCGATCGCGCTGGCCAGGGTGCAGCCGGTGCCGTGGGTGTGCCGGTTGGCGTGCCGCGGCGCCCGCAGCCAGTGCTCCTGCCGGCCGTCCGTGAGCAGGTCGACGGCCTGCGCCGGGTCCGGCAGGTGGCCGCCCTTGATCAGCGCCCACCGGGGCCCGTAGGCGAGCAGTACGCGGGCGGCGGTCCGCATGGCGGCCTCGTCGGTGACGACCACCCCGGTCAGCTGCGCCACCTCGTCCAGGTTGGGGGTGGCGACGGTGGCGGTGGGCAGTAACCGGCTGCGTACCACGTCCAGGGCGTCGGGGGTGAGCAGCGGGTCGCCGTGCTTGGAGACCCCGACCGGGTCGACGACCACCGGTACGTCCAGCCCGGCGAGCAGGTCGGCCACGGTGGCGGCGATCGCGGCGGAGGACAGCATGCCGGTCTTCACCGCCTGGACGCCGATGTCGTCGACCACCGCGCGGAACTGGGCGCGGACCGCCGCCACCGGCAGTTCCCAGGCGCCGTGCACGCCGAGGGAGTTCTGCGCCGTGACGGCGGTGACGACGCTCATGCCGTGCACGCCGAGGGCGGACATCGTCTTGAGGTCCCCCTGGACACCGGCGCCGCCGGAGGAGTCGGACCCGGCGACGGTGAGGACGCGGGCCGGCGTGGCGGCGCCCGGTCCGCCGCTGGGACCGGCCGGGGGGCCGCCGCCGAACCCGCCGGGGAAGCCACCGGGAAAACCGCCGGGGAAGCCGACGACGAAGCCGCCGGGGAAGCCGCCGCCTCCCGTACGGTCCCGGTCCCGGCTCACACCTGCTCCCCGAAGTGGTCCCAGCCGCCGGCCGTGTCCCAGGGGGCGCCGTCGACGGTGACCTGGGGGATGCGGCCGGCCGGCGCCGCGGCCGCGCCGATGACGCGCCAGCGGGCGGGGAGTTTCACGTCGCGGGGGAACGCGGCGACGATCGCGTGGTCCTCGCCGCCGGTGAGCACCCACTGCAGCGGGTCGACGCCGACGGCCTGCCCGATGTCGGACATCTGGGCCGGTACGTCGATGTCGGCGGCGCGCAGGTCGATGTCCACACCACTGGCGGCGGCGATGTGGCCGAGGTCGGCGACCAGGCCGTCGCTGACGTCGGTCATGGCGGTGGCGCCGAGGTCGGCGGCGGCGGGACCGGCGTCGTAGGGCGGTTCGGGCCGGCGGTGGGCCTCCACGAAGGCGCGCGGTGAGCGGAAGCCGCGGGAGAGGACGGCGAGTCCGGCGGCGGACCAGCCGAGCCAGCCGGTGACCGCGACAAGGTTGCCGGGCCGCGCCCCCGAACGAGTGATGGGCGGCCGGTTGCGCAGGTCACCCAGTGCGGTGACGGCCACCGTGATGGTGTCGCCGCGTACGACGTCGCCGCCGACCACCGCGGCGCCCGCGACCTGGCACTCGTCGCGGATGCCGTCCATCAGCTCGACCGGCCAGGTGGCCGGGAGTTCGGCGGGGACGACCAGGCCGAGCAGGACGGCGGTGGGCACCGCGCCCATGGCCGCGATGTCGGCGAGGTTCTGCGCGGCGGCCTTGCGGCCGACGTCGTAGGCGGTGGACCAGTCGCGGCGGAAGTGGCGGCCTTCCAGGAGGATGTCGGTGGTGGCCACCACCCGTCGGTCGGGCGCGGTGATCACGGCGGCGTCGTCGCCGGGACCGAGCTGGACGGCGGGTGTCGAGGTCAGCCGGGAGGTGAGTTCCCGGATCAGCCCGAACTCCCCCAGCTCGCCGACAGTCCCCTTCATCAGTTGGTCCCCTTCGATCTCGGTGCCGGTCGCGGCGGACGCCGCTTCCGGCAGGTGTTTCCCGGCAATACGGGGGTCGGGTACCGCGCGGGTCTCCCCGCTGTGCGCGACGACGCGATAACGTGGCGTCCCCCTTCCCACATGATCCTCGAAGCCGCCCTGGAGGTTCCGTGGTACAGGCGTACATCCTGATCCAGACCGAGGTCGGCAAGGCCTCGGCAGTAGCGGAGGTGATTTCCAAGATCGACGGAGTCATCCAGGCCGAGGACGTCACGGGTCCCTATGACGTCATCGTCCGGGCCCAGGCCGACACGGTCGACCAACTCGGCCGCATGGTGGTCGCCAGAGTCCAGCAAGTGGACGGCATCACCAGAACCATCACCTGTCCGGTCGTGCATATCTAGTCCCCCACCGAGCCCCTTTCCGGGGGCTCTTCATATGCTCAGCCGGTGAGACCCCACCGCAGGGCCCTATGGATCGCCGTGTCCGCCGTCGCATGCCTGTGCGCGGCGGCGGCCTACGCGGCCGGCTCCGGTGCGTTCCGGACCGGTACGGACGACAAGGTAGCGGTGCCGGTCACCGACCGGCGGACCGCCGGGTACTGCGCCGCGCTGCACGCTCTGCTGCCGTCGAGGCTCAACGGCCTCCCGAGGCATGATCTCAAGCCGCGATCCGATCTGGTCGCCGGGTGGGGCCGCCCGACGGTGGTGCTGCGCTGCGGGGTGCCGCGGCCGGCGGTGGACGCGGATCCGGATACCCCGGCCGCCTCGGTGGGCGGCGTGACGTGGTCCTTCGAGCAGGACCGCGACGGCGGCGTCCGGATGACCACGACGCTGCGCAAGGCGTACGTGGAGCTGTACCTGCCGCCGGAGTACGCCCACGACGCCGGCCCGCTGGTGGATCTCGCCGCACCGGTCAGGCGCTCGGTCCCGGAGGGGATCTGAGGAGGGTCCTCTCCGGGGCCGGCCCGGCGGACGCGGGTCGGGCGGGCCCGCGTCCGCCGGCTCAGCGCAGCCCGGTCCGCCGGCTCAGCGCGGCCTGGATGAGCCGGTCGATGAGCTCGGGGTAGTCCACGCCGCTCTCCTGCCACATCCGCGGGAACATCGAGATGGGCGTGAAGCCGGGCATGGTGTTGATCTCGTTGATCACGAACTCGCCGCTGCCCAGCAGGAAGAAGTCCGCGCGGACCAGGCCCTCGCAGGACGCGGCCTCGAACGCGGCGACGGCGAGCCGCCGGACCTCGGCGGTCTGCTGCTCGGTGAGCGGGGCCGGCACCACGCCCTCGGCGGAGTCGATGTACTTCGCGTCGAAGTCGTAGAAGTCGTGGGCGGTGGCGGGCGGGATCTCGGCGGGCACCGAGGCGCGCGGGCCGTCCTCGAACTCCAGCACACCGCACTCGATCTCGCGTCCGCTCAGCAGCGACTCGACGATGAGCTTGGGGTCGTGCCGCCTGGCCTCGGTGATCGCCGCGTCCAGGCCGTCGGGGCCCTCGACCCTGCTGATGCCGAAGGAGGAGCCGGCCCTGGCGGGCTTGACGAACAGCGGCCAGCCGTGCGCGCCGGCGAAGTCGGTGATCTTGCGGCGCACCGCCTCGGGGCTGCGGTCCCACTCCCGCGGCCTGATCACCGTGTACGGGCCGACGGCCAGCCCGAACGAGGTGAAGATCCGCTTCATGTACTCCTTGTCCATGCCGACGGCCGAGGCGAGGACGCCCGAGCCGACGTAGGGGACACCGGAGAGTTCCAGCAGGCCCTGGAGGGTGCCGTCCTCTCCGTAGGGGCCGTGCAGCATCGGGAAGACGACGTCGACCTCGCCGAGCACCTTGGGCACGGTGCCGGCCTCGGTGTAGACGACCTCGCGGCTGGCCGGGTCGACCGGCAGCAGCACGGCGCCCTCGTGGTCGGCGACCTGCTCGACGGTGGGCATCCGGCGTTCGGCGATGGCCATCCGCTCGGGTTCGTCGGCGGTGAGCGCCCAGCGGCCCCCGGCGGTGATGCCGATGGGCAGGACGTCGTACTTGTCGCGGTCGATGGCCCGCAGCACGCTGGCGGCGGTCACCACCGACACTCCGTGCTCGGAGCTGCGTCCGCCGAAGATGACGGCCACCCGTGGTTTGCGGTCGGACTTCTGCACGTTGCTCATACCGCCGTGACCTTACCGTTCCGGCTTCGCGGAGCGTGACATCAACTCCTTGACGGCCACCAGCGGCGGTTTCCCGTTGTGCACGATGTCGACCACGGTCTCGGTGATCGGCATGTCCACCCCCTGGCGACGGGCGAGTTCGGCCACCGACTCGCAGGACTTGACGCCCTCGGCGGTCCGGCTGGTGGCGGCGATGGTCTCGGCCAGGCTCATGCCGCGGCCGAGGTTGTGGCCGAAGGTGTTGTTGCGGGACAGCGGCGAGGAGCAGGTGGCCACCAGGTCGCCCATGCCGGCGAGTCCGGCGAAGGTGTACGGGTCGGCGCCCATCGCCAGCCCGAGCCGGGTGGTCTCGGCCAGGCCGCGGGTGATCAGCGACGCCTTGGTGTTGTCCCCCAGGCCCATGCCGCCGGCGATGCCGACCGCGAGCGCGATCACGTTCTTCACCGCGCCGCCGAGTTCGCAGCCGACCACGTCGGTGTTGGTGTACGGGCGGAAGTACCCGGTGTGGCAGGCGGTCTGGATCCGGCGGGCCACCGACTCGTCCCGGCAGGCGACGACGGAGGCGGCGGGCTGCCGGGCGGCGATCTCGGGGGCCAGGTTGGGGCCGGACAGGACGGCGATACGTTCCGGGCCGGCCTGGGTGATGTCCTCGATGACCTCGCTCATCCGCTTGGCGGTGCCGAGTTCGACGCCTTTCATCAGGCTGACCAGCACCGCGTCCCGGTGCAGCAGCGGCGCCCACGCGGTGAGGTTGGCGCGCAGCGACTGGGAGGGGACGGCGAGGACGACGAACTCGGCGTCCTCGGCGGCCTCGGCCGGGTCCGCGGTGGCGGTGACCGCGGCGGGCAGTTCCAGGCCGGGGAAGTACTCGGGGTTGGTGCGGGTGCGGTTGATGGCGGCGACGAGTTCGGGGCGCCGCCCCCACAGCGAGACCTGGCAGCCGGCGTCGGCGAGCACCATGGCGAAGGCGGTGCCCCAGGATCCGGTGCCGTAGACCGCGCAGCGGGCCGTCACGCGCCCTCCCGTTCCCGCCTGGCCGCCTTGCGCGGGTCGTAGAGCTCGGCGGGCGCGGGTTCGCCGCGCAGTTCGGCGAGGAGGTTTTTCACCGCGCCCATGATGGTCGCGGTGACCTCGCGCAGCACCTCGGCGGAGGGCTCCTTGCCGTAGTACGCGCTCAGGTCGACCGGAGGGCCGGCCTGGACGCGGTGCGTCTTGCGCGGCAGGAAGCTGGGCTTCTTGGCGTAGGGGGGCAGGAATTCGTTGCCGCCCCACTGCGCGACGGGGATGACGGGTGCCTGGGTGAGCAGCGCGACCCGGGCGACACCGGTCTTGCCGGTCATGGGCCACTGGTCGGGGTCGCGGGTGAGGGTGCCCTCGGGGTAGAAGGCGACGCACTCGCCGTCGTTGACCGCCTGGACGGCGGCGCGGTACGCGGCGGCTGCGTCGGTGGTGGCCCGGATCACCGGGATCTGGCCGGTGCCGCGCATCATGGCGCCGACGAAGAAGGGCTTGAAGAGGGAGGCCTTGGCGAGGAAGCGCGGGACCCGGCCGGTGTTGTACTGGAAATGCGCGTAGAGCAGCGGGTCCAGGTAGGAGTTGTGGTTCACCGCCGTGAGGAATCCGCCCTCGGCCGGAATGTGCTCCATTCCGCGCCAATCCCGTTTGAACAGCACAATGAGCGGCGGCTTCGCGATGACGGCCGCCAGGCGGTACCAGAAACCGATTCTGCGGCGGGACACCCGGACTCCTCTTCGTTCGCTGGTGAGCCGCGCAGGCGTCGCGGCTACGCAGGAGGGTACGCCCCCCGCTGCCGGGCTCAGCGGGTACATGGGAACCCCGGTCGGCCGACCGGGACGACCTTCCGCCACCGCGGTCGCGGCCCCCGCACAATGGGCGGGTGGATGTGACGGGCGTGGTGTGGTCGCTGGTGGTTCCGTTGAAGCCGCTGGCGGTGGCCAAGAGCAGACTGGCCCCGGCGGCGGGTCCGGTACGGCCGGCGCTGGCGCTGGCGTTCGCGGTGGACACGGTGGCCGCGGCGCTGGCGTGCGCCCGGGTGGCGGACGTCACGGTGGTCACCGACGACGAGGTGGCGGGCGCGGAGGTGGCCGGGCTGGGGGCTTTCGTGGTGCCGGACGAGCCGGCCGCGGGGCTGAACGCGGCGCTGCGGTACGGCGCCGAGCGGATCAGGGGCCGCCGGGCCGGCGCGGCGGTCGCGGCGCTGAACGGCGATCTCCCGGCCTTGCGGCCCGCCGAGCTGTCGACGGTCCTGCGCGCGGCCGCGAGCGCCCAGGAGCGCGCTTTTCTGGCCGACGCGGCGGGAGTGGGGACAACCTTGCTCTCCGCGCCGCCGGGTTTTCCGCTCGCCCCTGCCTTCGGCGGCCCCTCCCGGGCCCGCCACCTCGCCTCCGGCGCCCGGGAGATCCTGCTGCCGGACGTGGCCTCGGTCCGCCAGGACGTGGACACGGGGGACGATCTGCGGGCGGCGCTGTCCCTGGGCGTCGGCCCGCGGACGGCCTCCTTCGCCGCCCTGTCGCCCCCGGTCGCGTAGCCCGGAATCCCCCGCAGTCGCGGTCGCGCGCGGCCGGTCACGGCCGGACCGAGCCGGTCGGCGGCAACGGCCGGGGACGGGCCCTAGGCTGGGCCGCATGCAGGCAACCGCGTTCACCTTCGATCCTGAGACCCGGGCCGGCAGCGTGCTGCTGGACGACGGGACGCCGCTGGAGTTCGACGCCGCGGCCTTCGACGCGGGGCGGCTGCGGCTGCTGCGGCCGGGGCAGCGGGTGCGGATCCGGACCGAGGGGTCGGCGGCGGCCCGGCGGGTGGTGTTCGTCACGCTGCAGACGTTCCCCGACCCGGGGGCGTAGCCGGGACCGGCCCGGACCGCCCGGCAGTACGGGAAGCGCCGGGAAGCACCGGGCGGGGTGCGAGGAAGCGCGGGGCCCGGCCGGAGCGGGGCCCCGCCGCGCACATGGCGCGGGCCGGGCTCCCCTTGGGGACCCGGCCCGTCGCGGTGCCGCGGCCGATCGACCGGCCCCGTTATCACCTCGCGGCGGCGGCGCGCTGCGCGGTGGTCTTGCGGGCCGAGGTCCGCTTCCCCGGGGCCTTCTTGGCCGGGGAGGACTTCTTGGCGGTGGTCTTCTTGGCCGCCGCCTTCTTCGTGGTGGTCTTCTTCGCCCCCGCGGTGGTGGTCTTCTTCGCGGTGGTCTTCTTGGCGGCGGTGGTCTTCTTGGCCGCGGCGGTCCTTGCGGTGGTGGCCTTCTTGGCCGCCGCCTTCTTCGTGGTGGTGCGGGCCGTGGTGGACGGGCCGCCGCTCAGGCTGCCCTTGGGGGCCTTCTTGACGGAGACCTCGCCGCCGCGTGGAAGCTTCTTCGTGCCGCTGACCAGGTCCTTGAAGCCCTGCCCCGCCCGGAACCGGGGCACGGAGGTCTTCTTCACCCGGACTCGCTCCCCGGTCTGGGGATTGCGGGCGTAGCGGGCCGGACGCTCGACCTTCTCGAACGACCCGAAGCCGGTGACCGAGACCCGTTCCCCGGCCACCACCGCGCGGACGACCGCGTCGAGAACCGCGTCAACCGCTTCCGCGGCGGCCTGCCGGCCACCCACCTTGTCGGCAATCGCTTCTACGAGCTGCGCCTTGTTCACGTCTTCCCCTATCGGAAACTTGCCCGGCGAATGAGTACGGGCTGATTTCGCACGCTAGGCGGATATATACCGCAAATCAAATACGAAACGGGCGAATCACCCTTGTGCCGCAACGAACTCGGTGCTTCCGGTGATCAGCGATCAGGGATTCCGAGGTCGTCCAACTCAGCCGTTAACGCGCCCGGACGCCGTACCGCGTCGCCGGGATCGCGCTTCGCCGCCGCGGTCACCGCGGGCAGCCACCGACCCGACTCCCGCCGTGTCCCACCAGGGACTTCGGGACGGGCGACGCGGGTGTGCGTCTGCTGCGAACGCGCGGCCAGAACCCCGTAGAGCATGAGTTGGCTGTCGCGTTCCATGCGTCGATTGTGCCATCTGCGGCGAGTTGTCGGGAGCGACAGGGCCAACCGGGTGTTCCGGGGGTGTTCGACCGGGCCCTTGGCCGCCGGTGAACCGGCTTGCCGGACAGGACCCCGGACACGCCTGAGCGCCCCCCGCGGACGGGCGGGGGGCGCTCAGGGGTGGAGCCGTATCGGGCGGCCGCGGCCGCGGGGCCGGATCGGCCGCCGGTTCAGGCGCTGACGACCGTGCTGGGCTTGAAGGACGGCCGGCCGGCCTCGTAGGCGGCGATGTCGGACTCGGCGGCCAGCGTCAGGCTGATGTCGTCGAGCCCTTCGAGCAGCCGCCAGCGGGCGTTGTCGTCGAGCTCGAACGAGGCGGTGACGCCGTCGGCGCGGACCTCGCGGGCCACCAGGTCCACGGTGATCTCCGCGGTCGGGTCGGCCTCGGTCAGCTTCCACAGCTGCTCGACGGTCTCCTGCGGCAGCACCACGGTGAGCAGGCCGTTCTTCAGCGAGTTGCCGCGGAAGATGTCGGCGAACCGGGACGAGAGCACGGTCTTGAAGCCGTAGTTCTGCAGCGCCCACACCGCGTGCTCGCGGGAGGAGCCGGTGCCGAAGTCGGGTCCCGCGACCAGGACGGTGGCGCCCGCCCGCTCCGGGGCGTTGAGGACGAAAGCCGGGTCCTTGCGCCACGCCTCGAACAGACCGTCCTCGAACCCGTTGCGGGTGACCTTCTTCAGCCAGTGCGCGGGGATGATCTGGTCGGTGTCGACGTTGGTGCGGCGCAGCGGTACGGCCCGGCCGGTGTGGGTGGTGAAGGCTTCCATGGTGCTCAGACCTCCGCGAGGGCAGGGGCGTCGGACAGGTCGGCCGGCGAGGCGAGGTGGCCGAGCACCGCGGTGGCGGCGGCCACCTGCGGGGAGACCAGGTGGGTGCGGCCGCCCTTGCCCTGCCGTCCTTCGAAGTTGCGGTTGGAGGTGGACGCGGACCGCTCGCCGGGCGCCAGTTGGTCGGGGTTCATACCCAGGCACATCGAGCAACCCGCGTGCCGCCATTCGGCGCCGGCCGCGGTGAACACCTTGTCCAAACCCTCCTCGACGGCCTGCAGCGCGACCCGTACCGAGCCCGGCACGACCAGCATGCGGACGCCGTCGGCCACCTGGCGGCCCTCGACCACCGAGGCCGCGGCCCGCAGGTCCTCGATCCGGCCGTTGGTGCAGGAGCCGACGAATACGGTGTCGACCTTGACCTCGCGCAGCGGCTGCCCGGCGGACAGGCCCATGTACTCCAGCGCCTTCTCGGCGGCGAAGCGGTCGCCCGCGTCGGCGAAGGACGCCGGGTCCGGCACGGTCGCGCTCAGCGGAGCGCCCTGGCCGGGGTTGGTGCCCCAGGTGACGAACGGGGTCAGGGTGCTCGCGTCGATCCGCACCTCGTGGTCGAAGACCGCGTCCTCGTCGGTGCTGAGCGTCCGCCAGTACGCGAGCGCCGCGTCCCAGTCCGCGCCCTTGGGGGCGTGCGCGCGCCCTTCCAGGTAGTCGAACGTGGTCTGGTCGGGGGCGATCATGCCGGCCCTGGCGCCCGCCTCGATCGACATGTTGCAGACGGTCATGCGGGACTCCATCGACAGCTTCTCGATGGCCGAGCCGCGGTACTCGATGACGTAGCCCTGGCCGCCGCCGGTGCCGATCTGGGTGATCACGGCGAGGATCAGGTCCTTGGCGGTGACGCCGTCGGGCAGTTCGCCGTCGACGGTGACCGCCATGGTCCGGAACGGGGCCAGCGGCAGCGTCTGGGTGGCCAGCACATGCTCGACCTGCGAGGTCCCGATGCCGAACGCCAGCGCGCCGAAGGCGCCGTGCGTGGAGGTGTGCGAGTCGCCGCAGACAACCGTGGTGCCGGGCTGGGTCAGGCCGAGCTGCGGGCCGACCACGTGCACGACGCCCTGCTCGATGTCGCCCAGCGGGTGCAGCCGGACACCGAACTCCGCGCAGTTCTTGCGCAGTGTCTCCAGCTGGGTGCGGGACACCGGGTCGGCGATCGGCTTGTCGATGTCGAGGGTCGGGGTGTTGTGGTCCTCGGTGGCGATGGTGAGGTCGGTGCGGCGCACCCGCCGGCCGTTGAGCCGCAACCCGTCGAACGCCTGCGGGCTGGTCACCTCGTGCAGCAGGTGGAGATCGATGAAGAGCAGATCGGGCTCTCCCTCGACGCGGCGGACGAGATGGTCGTCCCAGACTTTTTCCGCGAGTGTCCTACCCATCGCTGTCCCTCCGGCCTCAGCCACTTCGCCGGGCCAACTCGGTGTGTGTTCTGCGGTGTGCGCCCAGCCTGACGCGTCCCCGGGGAAAATGGGGTTGCGTTTCATAGTGTGAGACGCGAATATCGTTGCATGGACAACTCTAGCGGCGTCGGCGTTCTCGACAAGGCGGCTCTGGTGCTCAGCGCGCTGGAGTCCGGCCCGGCCACCCTGGCCGGTCTCGTCGGCGCCACGGGCCTGGCCCGCCCGACCGCGCACCGGCTGGCGGTCGCGCTGGAACACCACCGGATGGTGGCGCGCGACATGCAGGGCCGCTTCATCCTCGGGCCGCGGCTGTCCGAGCTGGCCGCCGCGGCGGGCGAGGACCGGCTGCTGGCGACCGCGGGGCCGGTCCTGACGCATCTGCGGGACGTGACCGGCGAGAGCGCGCAGCTCTACCGCCGCCAGGGCGACATGCGGATCTGCGTGGCCGCCGCGGAGCGGCTGTCGGGACTGCGGGACACCGTGCCGGTCGGGTCCACGCTGCCGATGAAGGCCGGTTCCGCGGCCCAGGTGCTGATGGCCTGGGAGGAGCCGGAGCGGCTGCACCGCGGCCTGCAGGGGGCCCGCTTCACCGCGACCGCGCTGTCCGGGGTACGGCGCCGGGGCTGGTCGCAGTCGATCGGCGAGCGGGAGCCGGGCGTCGCCTCGGTGTCCGCGCCGGTCCGCGGCCCCTCCAACCGGGTGGTCGCCGCGGTGTCCGTCTCCGGCCCGATCGAGCGGCTGACCCGGCATCCGGGCCGGATGCACGCGCAGGCGGTCGTGGACGCGGCCGGCCGGCTGTCCGAGGCGCTGCGCCGCACCGGCTGACCGCGCCCCGGCCGGCAGGCGGCCCGCAGCGCGCGGCCGGGCCGGCCGCGGGCCGTGACGACGCGGATACGCGTAGAGCCCGCCGCGACCGCGACGGGCTCCAGACTGTACGTCTCCCGGCAGACCCCGCGCGGAGGAACCCGGAGAATCGCGGGAGATCGCGGCGGAGAAGAACGGAGAAGGCCGAATACGTACCCCCGACCGGATTCGAACCGGCGCTACCGCCTTGAGAGGGCGGCGTGCTAGGCCACTACACAACGGGGGCCCTTGGCGATCCCCGCGTCACTCCGGCCGGGTGCGACCCGAAGGGAATGGATGGAGAGGATCTGTACCCCCGACCGGATTCGAACCGGCGCTACTGCCGTGAGAGGGCAGCGTGCTAGGCCACTACACAACGGGGGCTTGCACTGTGTGCGCTGGGGTACCAGGACTCGAACCTAGAACAACTGAACCAGAATCAGCCGTGTTGCCAATTACACCATACCCCACCAGAACGCGACCTCCCGAGGGAGACCGGTTCGGCTCGCGTTCACCGGCCGGGCTTGTCGGCCCTGTTCGGCGGCGCAGGAAGAACATTACCCGATCCGGGACACCGCTCCAAAACGGGTTTCACGCCGACCCGCTCAGCCGGTGAGTACGGCCAGCGCCGCGTCGATCCTGGACAGCGAGCGGTCCCGGCCGAGGATCTGCAGCGACTCGAAGAGCGGCAGGCCGACGGTGCGCCCGGTGACGGCCACCCGGACCGGCGCCTGGGCCTTGCCCAGTTTGAGGCCGTGGACCTCCCCCGCGGCCAGTACGGCCTCCTTGAGGGCCTCGGCCGAGGCCCAGTCGGCGGTCGCCAGTTTCCCGGCCGCGGTACGCAGTAGATCCGCGGCGCCGTCCTTCATCGCCTTCGCCCAGGACGCCTCGTCCCGGACGGGCCGGCCCAGGAAGAGGAAGTCGACGTTGGCGGTGATGTCGGACAGCACGGTCAGCCGGGTCTGGGCGTAGGGCGCGACGGCCTGCCAGGCGGCCTCGTCGAAGGACTCGGCGGGCCAGGGGGCGTAGGGCGCGCGCAGCCACGGCAGGCATGCCTCGGCGAACGCCTTGGGCTCCAGCCGGCGGATGTGGTCCGCGTTGATCGCCTCGGCCTTTTTGAGGTCGAAGCGGGCCGGGTTGGCGTTGACGTCGGCGACCTCGAACCGGGACACCAGCTCGGCCGTGGAGAAGACGTCCTGGTCGGCGGCGTAGGACCAGCCCAGCAGCGAGAGGTAGTTGAGCAGCCCCTCGGGCAGGAAGCCGCGTTCCCGGTAGAGGTTGAGGGACGCCCCGGGGTCGCGCTTGGAGAGCTTCTTGTTGCCCTCGCCCATGACGTAGGGCAGGTGGCCGAACCGCGGCACGCCCTTGGCCACGCCCAGCTCGATGAGTGCCTGGTAGAGCGCGATCTGCCGCGGGGTGGAGGACAGCAGGTCCTCGCCGCGCAGCACGTGGGTGATCTCCATCAGCGCGTCGTCCACCGGGTTGACCAGCGTGTAGAGCGGCGCGCCGTTGGCCCGGACGATGCCGTAGTCCGGCACGTTCTCGGGGGCGAAGGTGAGTTCGCCGCGGACCAGGTCGGTGAAGGTGACGGGCCGGTCGGGCATCCGGAAGCGGACGATCGCCGGCCGGCCCTCGGCCTGGTAGCCGGCGACCTGCTCGGGGGTGAGGGCGCGGCAGTGGCCGTCGTAGCCGGAGGGGCGGCCGGCCGCGCGGGCGGCGTCGCGGCGGGTCTCCAGCTCCTCGGCGGTGCAGTAGCAGTCGTAGGCGTGGCCGGTCTCCTTCAGGCGTCGCGCCACGTCGGCGTAGATCGCGGTGCGCTGCGACTGCCGGTAAGGCGCGTGCGGGCCGCCCACCTCGGGACCCTCGTCCCAGTCCAGGCCCAGCCAGCGCAGCGAGTCCAGCAGCTGCCGGTAGGACTCCTCGGAGTCGCGGGCCGCGTCGGTGTCCTCGATACGGAAGACCAGGGTGCCCCGGTGGTGCCGGGCGAAGGCCCAGTTGAACAGGGCGGTGCGGACCAGGCCCACGTGGGGGTTGCCGGTCGGAGAGGGGCAGAAGCGGACGCGGACGGGCGCGTCGCCGGGGGTGGAGGGGGCGCTAGCCACGCGAGATCACCTTGTTGGTGAGAGTGCCGATGCCTTCGATGGTGACGGCGACCTCGTCGCCGGGGTGGAGCGGGCCGACGCCCGCCGGGGTGCCGGTGAGCAGCACGTCGCCGGGCAGCAAAGTCATGGCCTCGGTGATGTTGACGATCAGGTCCTCGATGGAGTTGAGCATCTGGGCGGTGCGGCCGGCCTGCCGCAGGTCGCCGTTGACGGTCGCGGTGATGGCCAGGTCCGAGGGGTCGAGGTCGGTCTCGATCCAGGGGCCGAGCGGGCAGGAGGAGTCGAAGCCCTTGGCTCGGGCCCACTGCTTCTCGGTCTGCTGGGTGTCCCGCGCGGTGACGTCGTTGGCGCAGGTGTAGCCGAGGATGACGTCCTTGACCCGCTCGCGCGGTACCTCGCGGCACAGCCGTTTGATCACCACGGCCAGCTCCGCCTCGTGGTGCACCTCGCGGGAGAACGAGGGGTAGACGATGGCGTCGCCGGGGCCCACCACCGAGGTGGACGGCTTGAAGAACGCCCAGGGCGCGGCCGGCACCTCGTTGCCCAGTTCGGCGGCGTGGGCGGCGTAGTTGCGGCCGATCGCGACGATCTTGTTGGGCAGGACCGGCGACAGCAGCCGTACCTTGTCGGCGGGCACCTTCGTGCCGGACAGCTCGAAGTCCGCGAACGGGACGCCTTTGATGATGTCGATGACGAGACCGTCGAGGCCGGGGCCGGTCTGGTCGCCTTCGACAGCACCGAAGGCGACATTCCCGTCGATGGAGAACCTGGCGATGCGCATAGCTTCAGCCTAGTGGGAGCGTCCGTGCCCGCCGAGCGGTCCCGCGCCGCCGCGCGGTCGTTCGGGCGGCGGCGCGCCGATAACGGGATAAGGCCAGGTCAGTGCGCCTTCAGCAGATGGTGCGCGCCTTGGGCAGCTCGGTGAGTACGGTACGGCGGGGGTTGGCCGTGCGCTTCGGCAGCGGCCGGATCTCGGGGGCGGCCTCCTCGGGCGCGACCGAGGTGTCCCCGGCGGGGGCCGCCCCGTCCTCGCCGACCGGCCCGTTCGCCTGGGGCAGGTGCGCGAGGGTGGTGCGCCGCGGGTTGGCGGTCTGACGGAAGACCAGGGTGCTCTTCATCGGCGGTCGGGACCTCGGGATTCAGGGCGCCGGCGGAGGGGGTGCGCGGCGGCGGGGACAGTCCGGTGGCTTCGGTAAAGCAACAGGCTATTGCGGCGCATTCCCCGAACACCGCCAGTCCAACATCCGACGCGCTGTGATTTTGCTCACCAGACACCCCCCACACCGCATCGTTCCGGACAATCCTCCGACGCCAATAAATCATGACACAAGACGCAGACCAGGACGGTTCACCCCTGGCCACCTCGACCGGATCACCGGACGGCCCCGGTCAAACCGGTGCCCGCGAGAACCGGTTTGTCCTTATTCATCGAATTTCACGGAACCGACACTCGACACTGTGTACTTGACCCAATGCAATGAGTGACGCATGCCAAGAGGTGGGCTGCGGGCCTTGTTGGGGGATCCGGCACTGTGCTGGAATTCCCCGGACCACCGCATCACCTCGAAACCGGCGCGCAGGGGGTGCGTTACGAGTACCGAGCGGTGGTGAAGGGCACATCTGCCTCCTCGTGACCCGGGGCGGCCCTGAGCCCCCATGACTCGACACCGTCCCGTCCGCTTCGTCGCGGGGGACGCCTGGTCCAGAGGTTGCGACGCTAGTGCAGGGACGTTTCAAGAGGGACAGCGGCGCTGCGGGTGACCCGGAGCAGCAGCCCGGCGCGACCGGAAACGGTCCGGCGCAAGGGGCGGGCGACTCCGGAACCGCCGAGCCGGCGACCACTGCGGCCACCGGCCGGACGAGCACGCCCAGCGGCATCGAAGCGGGCAGGATCACCGGCCTGGACGGCAAGCCCGGACCGCGCATCGCCATGCGCAACTGGCGGATCAGCACCAGACTCGTCTCCCTGCTCGCCCTGCCGGTGGTCACCGCCTCCGCGCTCGGCGGTCTGCGCATCGACAGCTCGCTGGACAACATCAACCAGCTCGAGCACATGAAGACGCTGACCGACATCACCGAGCACGCCACCGGCCTGGCCGCCTCGCTCCAGGAGGAGCGGGACAGCTCGGCCGGCCCGCTGGCGTCGCACCAGCCGGACGACGCGGTCGACGCCTCGCGCAGCGCGACCGACCGCGAACTCAAGCTGTACAAGGCGGCCACCGACGACGTCTCGGCCGACGACCCGATCTACAGCGGTGTCCGCGCCACCCTGCTGTCCATCGGCCAGCAGCTCAACAGCCTCGCCGACATCCGGGGGCAGGCGTACAGCTCCCAGTCGGGCATCGGGCAGACGGTCTCGCAGTACGACGGCCTGATCCAGTCGCTGCTGTCGCTGTCGCAGGACATGGCGCAGGCGACCAACAACCACGAGATGATCCAGGCCACCCGCGCGCTGGCCGCGTTCTCCTCCGCCAAGGAGTACGAGTCGATGCAGCGCGCGGTGATCAGCGCCGCGTTCGCCACCGGCGGCAAGCTGGACGCCAACGACTACCAGACCGTGTACTGGGGCAGCCAGGACGAGGACACCGCCCTCAAGCGGTTCCAGAGCATCTACGGGCCGGACAGCCAGGAGCTGCTGCAGCCGATCCACAACAACGACACGATCAGCGAGCATGACACCATGCGGCAGCGGATCGCGGCGTCGCAGACCGGCATCACCAAGATCCACAGCTCGTACCGCGACTGGGACGACGACGCCAAGGCCAAGATCCTGGCGATGAACCAGATCGAGCGCTCGCTGCTGAACGACATGCAGCAGAAGGCACTGAAGCTGCAGAGCGAGGCCAAGCAGGAGGCGCTGATCTCCGGCGCGATCATCCTGCTGGTCCTCGGCGTCGCCGTGGTCGGCGCCTTCATCGTCGCCCGCTCGATGATCCGCTCGCTGCGCCGGCTGCAGCAGACCGCGCAGGACGTCGCCCAGAAGCGGCTGCCGGAGCTGGTCCGCCAGCTGTCCGAGACCGACCCGCAGGACGTGGACACCTCGGTCGAGTCGATCGGCATCAACAGCCGTGACGAGATCGGCCAGGTCGCACGGGCTTTCGACGAGGTCCACAGCGAGGCGGTCCGGCTGGCCGCCGAGCAGGCGCTGCTGCGGGGCAACGTCAACGCGATGTTCACCAACCTCTCCCGCCGCAGCCAGGGCCTCATCCAGCGGCAGCTCTCGCTCATCTCCGAGCTGGAGTCCCGCGAGGCCGACCCGGACCAGCTGTCCTCGCTGTTCAAGCTGGACCACCTGGCGACCCGTATGCGCCGCAACGGCGAGAACCTGCTGGTCCTCGCCGGTGAGGAGCCGGGCCGCCGGTGGACCCGCCCGGTGCCGCTGGTCGACGTGCTGCGCGCCGCCGCGTCCGAGGTGGAGCAGTACGAGCGGATCGAGCTGACCTCCGTGCCGACCGCCGAGGTCACCGGCCGTATCGTCAACGACCTCGTGCACCTGCTCGCCGAGCTGCTGGAGAACGCCACCTCGTTCTCCTCGCCGCAGACCAAGGTGCGGGTCACCGGCCACTCGCTGCCCGACGGCCGGGTGCTGATCGAGATCCACGACACCGGTATCGGCCTGTCCCCCGAGGACCTGGCCGACATCAACGAGCGGCTGGCCAACCCGCCGACCGTGGACGTCTCCGTGTCCCGCCGGATGGGCCTGTTCGTGGTCGGCCGGCTGTCCCTGCGGCACGGCATCCGGATCCAGCTCAGGCCGTCCGACTCGGGCGGTACGACGGCGCTCGTCATGCTGCCGGTGGACGTCACCCAGGGCGGCGCGGCGCCGAAGAGCATGGGCGCCCCGCCGCGCGCGGGAGCCGGCGCGGCGCCGCAGGGCGGCGGTATCGCCGGCGCCTTCGGCAACGCCCCCCGGGTCGGCAACCCCCCGCAGCGCGGGCAGGTGGGCGGCAACCAGCACCGCCCGGCGATCAGCGCCGGCGCGGGTGGCGGACGGCCCGGCGCCGGCGGTCCCGGCGGCCCGCAGCAGCCGGGGGCACCCCGCTGGGCGGCCCAGGACAACCCGCAGCAGGGCTTCCCCGACGACCGCGGCCCGGACACCCCGCGCGGTCACGAGGACGTGGAGGCGCCGGGCTTCGACGCCTTCGACTCCCCCGCGGGCGCCGCTCCGCGGGCCGGCGCCCAGCGCGGCCAGGGCGATCCGTTCGGCGGGCAGCCCGGCGGCCCGCGCGACCAGGGCCGTCCCGGACCGCAGGGCAGGCCGCCCGGCCAGGGCCGCCCGGCGGGCGGCTTCCCGCCCCCGCAGCCGCAGAACACCGGCCCCGGCGGCTTCCGTTCCGATGTCTTCGGCGGCCGTCCCGGCCCGACCCCGCGGCACAGCGGCGGTCCCGGCGCGGACGAGACCGCGCAGTTCCCGGTGATCCGCGAGGACGACCTCGCGCCGAGCGCGCAGGGCGGTCCGACGGGTCCCGCCGGCCCGACCGGCTACAGCGGCGGTGGCCAGGAGGGCGGCCCCGGCCAGTTCCAGGGCCGGCCGCCCGGCCAGGGCGGCCAGAACAGCCAGCCGGGCCAGTTCCCGGTGCCCGGCCAGGGCGGCGGGCTGCCGCAGCGCGGCGCCCCCGGCCAGCAGGCGCCCGGCGGGCCGGGCTACGGACGCGGCCCGCAGGAGCCGTACACCCCGGGCAATACCGGCCAGTTCCCGGTACCGGGTGGTCAGGGCCAGGACCCGGCCCGGCGCGCCCCGGCCTTCGACGGCGGCGGCACCGGCCAGTTCCCGGCTCCGCCGCAGCCCGGCGGCCCCGGTGACACCGCGCAGTTCCCGGCCGTACGCGACAGCGACTTCGCCCCGACCGGCCAGGACGACCGGGCCGGCCGGGCCCCCGCCGCCTTCGGCGGGGAGACCTCCGGCCAGTTCCCGGCCCCGCCGCAGCCCGGCCGGGGCACTCCCCCCGCCTTCGACGGCGGGGCGCCCGGCCCGTACCCGGCGCAGGGTCCCGGCGGGCTGCCGCAGCGCGGCGCGCGCGGCCCGCAGGGCAGCCCCGGCTGGACGCCGGCCGCCCGGCCCGGCGGGCAGGACCCCTACGACACCGGCGCCCCCCAACCGCCCGACCGCGGCGACGGAAGCGCCCCCGGCTTCGGCGGCGGGGTCCCCGGCCAGTACCCGGTGGCCCCGAACCAGCAGCAGCCCGGCGAGGGCCAGGGCTACCCGGCGCGGCAGCAGCCCGGCGACCGGCGGCCGCAGGGCCGCGCCGAGTCGCAGTTCCCGTCCGCTGAACCGATGGCGCTGCCGCCGGCCCCGACCCGCGGCGACGAGCCGACGCCGATCTTCGCGGCGATCGAGTCGGACTGGTTCCGCACCGGCCAGGCCGAGCGGATGCAGCAGGTCCACGTCGAGCAGTCGGCGCAGGCCGCCCGCGACCGGCAGCAGGCGCAGGCCCCGCGCCCGCCGGGCCGTACCGCGCCGCCGGCCCCGCCGCGTCGGCCGCTGGGCGACCAGCGCCCCGGGCCGGGCATCCCACAGCGCCAGAGCGGCGCCCCACAGTCGACCACCGCCCAGGCGTCGCCGATGGCGCCGCCGGGACCGGGAGCGCCGGGGACGCCGGTGGCCCAGCCGCTGCCCCGCGAGACGCCGAACTGGCGCAGTTCGCCCAACGACGCGCTGCGGCAGCGGGCCGAACAGATCCGCGAGCCCTCGGCCGGCGGGGTCACGCCGTCCGGTCTGCCGCGGCGGGTGCCCCGGGCCAACCTGGTCGCGGGCGGTGCGGCGCCGCAGCAGGCGCCGCAGGGCGGTCCGCAGGTCTCGCGGGCCCCCGATGATGTGCGCGGACGTCTGACCAACCTCCGCAGGGGTATCCAGCAAGGCCGCCAGGCCGGCGGTCACACCGACGGCCGTGGTTTCGGTACGAACTCCCAGGAGCGCTAGTTGAGTGCGATGAGCCAGGCGGCACAGAATCTGAACTGGTTGATCACCAACTTCGTGGACAACACCCCCGGGGTGTCCCACACCGTGGTGGTCTCCGCCGACGGCCTGCTGCTCGCGATGTCCGACGGATTCCCCCGCGACCGCGCGGACCAGTTGGCGGCCGTCGCCTCCGGCCTGACCTCGCTCACCGCCGGTGCCTCCCGCATCTTCGAGGGCGGCAGCGTCAACCAGACCGTGGTCGAGATGGAACGCGGCTTCCTCTTCCTGATGTCGGTCTCCGACGGCTCCTCGCTGGCCGTACTCGCGCACCCCGAGTGCGACATCGGCCTCGTGGGCTACGAGATGGCCCTCCTCGTCGACCGTGCGGGAGCGGTCCTGACCCCGGATCTCCGTGCAGAGCTCCAGGGCAGCCTCATGCACTGAGCGTCCGGCGGTCCCCGGGGCCGCAACGGACACGGCGAACAACTCCAAGGACGAAGCTCGTTCCCGTCATTCCGCACCAGCCATAGCACTGCCCGGACACGGAGGACCCTCATGACCCCGCCACCCGCCTCGCCGGGCCCGTACGGCGCGCCGCATCATGCGCCGTACGGGGTGGAAGGCGACCAGCCGCTGGTGCGGCCGTACGCCATGACCGGTGGCCGTACCCGGCCGCGCTACCAGCTGGCCATCGAGGCGCTGGTGAGTACCACCGCTGACCCGTCGCAGTATGGGGGGCTGCTGCCGGAACACCAGCGGATATGCCACCTGACCCGTGAGATCAAGTCGGTGGCGGAGATTTCCGCGCTGCTCGCCATTCCGCTCGGCGTGGCCCGGATCCTGGTGGCCGACCTCGCCGAGGCCGGTATGGTCGCCATCCACCAGCCGAGCAGCGGCGAGGCAGGCGGACAGCCAGATGTGACACTGCTTGAGAGGGTGCTCAGTGGACTTCGGAAGCTCTAGGCCACAACCGCAGACGGCGTACGGCGCGCCGCCAATGCGGTCCACCACCTCCGCGAAGATCGTGGTGGCGGGTGGCTTCGGCGTGGGCAAGACCACGTTCGTAGGTGCGGTGTCGGAGATCAATCCGCTGCGCACCGAGGCCGTGATGACCTCGGCGTCGGCCGGGATCGACGACTTGAGCCACGTCCAGGACAAGACCACCACGACGGTGGCGATGGACTTCGGCCGGATCACCCTGGACGACGACCTGATCCTGTACCTGTTCGGCACCCCCGGCCAGGACCGCTTCTGGTTCATGTGGGACGACCTGGTCCGCGGCGCCATCGGCGCCGTGGTTCTGGTGGACACCCGCCGGCTGGCGGACTGCTTCCCGGCCGTGGACTACTTCGAGAACAGCGGCCTGCCGTTCGTCATCGCCCTCAACGGCTTCGACGGCCACCAGCCGTACCGGCCGGAGGAGGTGCGCGAGGCGCTCCAGATCGGACCCGAGGCGCCCATCATCACCACCGACGCCCGCCACCGCGGCGAGGCCAAGAGCGCCCTCATCACACTCGTCGAACACGCGCTGCTGGCGCGCCTCAAGTAGCTTCTCGCCGCCGGCGCGCCGCCGGTTCAGGAACCACGGGGACCCGTTGTGTCGTTGGACACGGCGGGTCCCCGTGGTTCATAACGTTTCGAGAGAGTTTCGGGACCCGGTGACCACAGCTCGCGCTCAGCCGATACCGCAGCGCGTACGCCTGTCATATGGTTTGACGTGATTCTCGGCTTATGACCGTTTCCTGTCCGCGGCCCGCACGCCGCTTCCCGTATTCCAGACGTTTGGCTAGCGTGCCCATGACGTGCTGGAATGCGCAGAACCCGAGCGTAGGAACGGCCGTCGTCGCGCCGTCGCCGAGAGGTTGTTGGTCCAGTGAGGAACACCAGGCGAGCAGAAGCGGGCGCCCAGCAGGGTCCGCGGGGGAACTTCACGCCGCCCGAGCGCCCGGGAAGCACGACCGCGGAGCCGGTCACCGCGGAGCCGCCCGCCCTGCCCGGTCCGGGCAGCCGCTTCAACATGCGCAACTGGCGGGTGGCCACCCGGCTGAACGCGATCCTGCTGATCCCGGTGCTGGTGGCCCTGGTCTTCGGCGGCTTCCGGGTGAAGAGCTCGGTGGACACCTGGCGGCAGGCGGACGACGCGGTGCGCACCGCGGACCTGATCAAGGCCGCCTCGGCCTACAGCGACGCGCTGGAGGTGGAGCGCGACAGCACCGCGGTCCCGCTGCTGGCCGGCCGGCGCAACGCGCCCCAGGTGACGGCCGCCTACGCGGCCACCGACGCCGCCGCCCGCGCCTTCGACGCCGCCGCCACCCGGATACCCGACACCCCCGAGCTCGCGCACCGGCTGGCGACCTTCCGCGCGGTCGAGCCGCAACTGGCCGACCTGCGCAAGGCCGCGTACACCCGGCAGCTGCCGGGGGTGCAGACCGAGGAATTCTACGTCAAGATCCAGCACCCGCTGATGGCGCTGGACAACGAACTCGGTTTCGGCACCGGTAACGCAGCGGCCTACGGCCGTATCCTCTACGCGATCTCGCTGGCGAAGTCCGCCCAGTCGCTGACGCTGTCGATCGGCACCCACATCCTGGTCCAGAAGCCGGTCTCCGCGAAGGAGCTGGCGCTGCAGAAGACCTCGCTGGGTTCGTACCAGTACCTGGAGGGCATCGCCCTGGAGGAGTTCCAGGGCGGCGGCACCGCGCAGGACCAGCAGCGGCTCCAGGCGGCGCAGGAGAGCGCGCAGGAGAAGGGCCAGGCGCGGATCACCGCCGCCCAGGACAAGGCCGAGGCCGAGCACGCCGCGTTCGTGGTGCCGCCGGACCTGACCACGATGATCACCGACATCGCCACCCCGGGCCTGAGCACCGCCAAGCTCAACGGACTGGGCATCACCGCCCAGTCGTACAAGGCCGCCGCCGACCTGTCGTTCCAGGCGTACCGCACGGTCGAGGTGGCGCTGGCCGCCCAGGCGTCGACCGACGCCGCACAGGTCGCCTCCGACGCCAAGCGGGACGCCGTCGTCAACGCCGTGATCGTGCTGCTGGCACTGATCCTCGCCTTCATCGTGGCCGGCATGATGGCCCGCGCGATGAGCCGCAGCATGCGCCGGCTGCGCGGCGCGGCCTTCGAGATCGCCGAGACCCGGTTGCCGGGCCTGGTCGACCAGCTGTCGCGGTCCGATCCCGGCCGGGTGGACACCCGGGTGGCGCCGATCCCGATCAACACCCAGGACGAGATCGGCGAGGTGGCCCGCGCCTTCGACCAGGTGCACCGCGAGGCGGTCCGGCTGGCCGCCGAGCAGGCGCTGCTGCGGGGCAACGTCAACGCGATCTTCACCAACCTCTCCCAGCGCAACCAGGGCCTCATCCAGCGCCAGCTCACCCTGATCACCGAGCTGGAGAACAACGAGGCGGACCCGGACCAGCTGGCGAACCTCTTCAAGATGGACCACCTCGCCACCCGCATGCGGCGCAACGGCGAGAACCTGCTGGTGCTCGCCGGCGAGGAGGCGGGCCGGCAGTGGAACGAGCCGGTGCCGCTGGTGGACGTGCTGCGCGCGGCGGCCTCCGAGGTGGAGGCGTACGAGCGGATCGAGCTGGTCGGGATCCCGGAGACGGAGATCCACGGCAGCGCGGTCACCGACCTGGTGCACCTGCTGGCCGAGCTGCTGGAGAACGCCACCTCGTTCTCCTCGCCGCAGACCAAGGTGCGGGTCACTGCGACCCGGCTGCCGGACGGCAGGGTGATGGTGGAGATCCACGACCGCGGTATCGGCCTGACCGCCGAGGACTTCGCCGACATCAACCACAAGCTGGCGGAGCCGCCCACCGTGGACGTCGAAGTGGCCAAGCGGATGGGCCTGTTCGTGGTCGGGCGACTGGCCGACCGGCACGGCATCCGGGTACAGCTGCGACCGTCCGGCGAGCAGGCCGGCACCACCTCGCTGGTGATGCTGCCGGAGCCCATCACCCACGGCGGTGGCGGCGGGGAGTTCGCCGGCGAGGACGACACCGACTTCACCGTCCCCCGGATCATGCCGGAGCACGAGGCGGCCGAGGCGGCGGCGTTCCGCCCCGAGGTGATGGCGACCGCCCCCGGCCAGCGCACCGCGGCCGAGCTCGGCTTCGACGACTCCCGCTACGAGCGCCGGCCCGGCCTGAACCCGGTGGGCCGTTCGCTGCTGCGCGAGGAGCGGCGCGCCCAGCTGGAGGCCGCGGTGGCCGACCGCCAGGAGGACCCGGACCAGCACGACTCCGGCCGCCAGGAGGCCGCCCCGGCGGGGATCCAGGCGGCCTACGAGGAGCAGCAGCCCGGCTACGACGGCGGTTTCGGCTACGGGCAGGCGCCCGCCGCGACCGGCGGCGGCTACCAGGCCCCCGCCGCGGCCACCGGCGACGGCTACCCGCCCGCCCAGGGCTACGACCCCGGTTACGACCCCGGTTACGACCCGGCCTACCGGCAGCAGACCTACGGGCAGGGCTTCCAACCGGACTACCGGCAGCCGCCGCAGACCGGGTTCTTCGGTGAGGCGGCGCCGGCCTACGGCGGCGCGTACGAAAGCGGCTACCCGCAACCGTACGGGCCGGCCGAGGGGCAGCAGCAGCCGTACGACCCGTCCTACGCGCAGGGCGCGCCGGACCCCGGCGACGGGCAGGGCGGCCTCGGCGGCTACGACCCGGGTTACCCGCCGCCCGGTGACCCGGCGGAGTTCTCCGGTTACAGCCCAGCTCAGACGGAGTGGACCGACGCTGAACCCGAGGTGGCGGAATCCGTTCCGCCGCTCCCGCAAGCACCGCAGGAGAGCGTAGTCTCACCTTCGCTGACGGACGCCGGCCTGCCGCGCCGCGACCGGCAGCAGCGGATCGAAGCGCAGGAGCAGCCCGAACAGGAGACTGCGCATGCTCCGGAAGCCGAAGAGCCGGCGGACCCCGAAGAGTCCGACTGGCGGTCCACCAACGACGAGAACTGGCAGCGGGCCGAGCAGGTCCGTGAGCCCAAGGCAGGCGGGGTCACCCCGTCCGGCCTGCCACGGCGGGTGCCCAAGGCCAACCTGGTCCCGGGTGCCGCGGCGCAGACCCCGCAGGGCGGCCCACAGGTCTCCCGCGCCCCCGAGGACGTCCGCGGCAGGTTGAGTAATCTGCGGCGTGGCGTCCAGCAAGGGCGCACTGCTGGAACTGACACGAACGGACAGGCCACCGACAGCCCATTCGGCGGCCCCCAGAACCAGGAGCGCTAGTTGAGTCCGATGAGCCAGGCGGCACAGAACCTGAACTGGTTGATCACCAACTTCGTGGACAACACCCCCGGGGTGTCCCACACCGTGGTGGTCTCCGCCGACGGCCTGCTGCTCGCGATGTCCGACGGATTCCCCCGCGACCGCGCGGACCAGTTGGCGGCCGTCGCCTCCGGCCTGACCTCGCTCACCGCCGGTGCCTCCCGCATCTTCGAGGGCGGCAGCGTCAACCAGACCGTGGTCGAGATGGAACGCGGCTTCCTCTTCATCATGTCCGTCTCCGACGGCTCCTCGCTGGCCGTACTCGCGCACCCCGAGTGCGACATCGGCCTCGTCGGCTACGAGATGGCCCTCCTCGTCGACCGAGCGGGCACCGTACTCACTCCCGACCTTCGGGCCGAACTGCAGGGCAGCCTGCTCAATTAACGCAACACGGCGTGCGGCCGGTCCGGACCCCGCCCAGGGGCCCGGACCCCGCCGGCAGGCCGCGTCAGGAGGAGGACCCGTGAGCACGTCCCCCGGTGCAGACCCGTACGGCAGTCAGCAGCCGCCCGTGAACCCGTATCAGTTCCCTTCGACACCGGAGCCCGGACCGCAGTACCGGCAGCCGCGGATCCAGCCCTACGCGCCGCCGCAGGCCCCACCGCCGCAGACCCCGCGCGGCCCGGCAGCCGGCACGGGTGGCGGCGGCGGCCGGCGGCCCGCGCCCTCCGGGCTGGTACGGCCCTACGCCATGACCGGTGGACGCACCAGGCCGCGTTACCAGCTGGCCATCGAGGCCCTGGTCAGCACCGCGGCCGACCCCGAGCGGCTGCGCGGGCAGCTGCCGGAACACCAGCGGATCTGCCTGCTGTGCCGGGAGGTCAAGTCGGTCGCGGAGATCTCCGCGCTGCTGTCCATCCCGCTCGGCGTGGTGCGGATCCTCGTGGCCGACCTGGCCGAGGCCGGCCTGGTCGCGATCCACCAGCCCGGTGGTGACGCGGCGGCCGGTGGCCAGCCTGACGTGACACTGCTCGAAAGGGTGCTCAGTGGACTTCGGAAACTCTAGCGGTCCGGCCCGCGCCACCACCTCCGCGAAGATCGTGGTGGCGGGTGGCTTCGGCGTGGGCAAGACCACGTTCGTCGGCGCCGTCTCGGAGATCAATCCGCTGCGCACCGAGGCCGTGATGACCTCGGCGTCGGCCGGGATCGACGACTTGAGCCACGTCCGGGACAAGACCACCACGACGGTGGCGATGGACTTCGGCCGGATCACGCTCGACGAGGACCTGATCCTGTACCTGTTCGGCACCCCCGGCCAGGACCGCTTCTGGTTCATGTGGGACGACCTGGTCCGCGGCGCCATCGGCGCCATCGTCCTGGTGGACACCCGGCGGCTGGCGGACTGCTTCCCGGCCGTGGACTACTTCGAGAACAGCGGCCTGCCGTTCGTCATCGCCCTCAACGGCTTCGACGGCCACCAGCCGTACGGGCCCGAGGAGGTGCGCGAGGCGCTCCAGATCGGACCCGAGGCGCCCATCATCACCACCGACGCCCGCCACCGCGGCGAGGCCAAGAGCGCCCTCATCACACTCGTCGAACACGCGCTGATGGCGCGGCTGCGGTAGCCCGGCCCCGCAGACGGCTTCGGCCCCCCACCGCCGGGACGGTGGGGGGCCGAAGCCGTTGCCGCGATGCCTTGGGGCACGAAGACGGCGGCGGGGAGCCGTCGGCGTGAGGGGTTCGCGCCGAGGCCGGGAGCGGTGGCGGGCTCAGCCCTGCCAGGAGTGCGGGGCGCGGAAGCCGGGGGTGCGCTCCAGACGGCGCCAGCCGGCCGTGGAGCGGGCCGGACGGGCCTGCTGGGGCCCGGCGTCGCCGGCGGCGGCGCGGGCCAGCAGGATGGCGGTGAGCGCGGCCACGTCCTCGGGGTCGGCGTTGCCCTTCTCCACACGCACCAGCGAATCGGCGGGAGTACTCACGGTGGTCTCCATGGTGGGCTGCTGGGGGGCTACTGGGGGGGGTTGCCGTGCTTGCGCGACGGCAGGTCCGCGTGCTTGGTACGGAGCATGGCCAGCGAGTCGATCAGCACCTGGCGGGTCTCCGCCGGGTCGATCACGTCGTCGACCAGGCCGCGTTCGGCCGCGTAGTACGGGTGCATCAGCTCGGCCTTGTACTCCTTGACCATGCGGGCGCGCATGGCGTCGGAGTCGTCGGCCTCGGCGATCTGCCTGCGGAAGATGACGTTGGCGGCGCCTTCCGCGCCCATCACCGCGATCTCGTTGGTGGGCCAGGCGTAGGTGAGGTCCGCGCCGATCGACTGGCTGTCCATCACGATGTACGCGCCGCCGTAGGCCTTGCGCAGGATCAGTGAGATCCGTGGCACGGTGGCGTTGCAGTAGGCGTAGAGCAGCTTGGCGCCGTGCCGGATGATGCCGCCGTGCTCCTGCGCGACGCCGGGCAGGAAACCGGGGACGTCCAGCAGCGTGATGATCGGGATGTTGAACGCGTCGCACATCTGGACGAAGCGGGCGGCCTTCTCGGACGCCTCGATGTCGAGAACCCCGGCCAGTGAGGCGGGCTGGTTGGCGACGATGCCGACCACCTGGCCGTCGAGCCGGCTCAGGGCGCAGATGATGTTGGTGGCCCAGCGCTCGTGGATCTCCAGGTACTCGCCCTCGTCGACGATCTCCTCGATCACCTTGTGCATGTCGTAGGAGCGGTTGCCGTCGGCGGGCACCAGGTCGAGCAGCGCGTCGCCGCGCCGGTCCGCCGCGTCGTGGCTCTCCACGCTCGGCGGGTTCTCCCGGTTGTTCTGCGGGAGCAGGGAGAGCAGGAAGCGCACTTCCTCAAGGCAGGTCTGTTCGTCGTCGTAGGCGAAGTGCGAGACGCCGGAGACGGTGGAGTGGACGTCGGCGCCGCCGAGTCCGTTCTGGCTGATCTGCTCGCCGGTGACGGCCTGGACCACGTCGGGTCCGGTGATGAACATCTGCGAGGTCTCGCGGACCATGAACACGAAGTCGGTCAGGGCGGGCGAGTAGGCCGCGCCGCCGGCGCACGGGCCGAGCATCACCGAGATCTGCGGGATGACGCCGGATGCGCGGGTGTTGCGCTGGAAGATGCCGCCGTAGCCGGCCAGCGCCGAGACGCCCTCCTGGATACGGGCACCCGCGCCGTCGTTGAGCGACACCAGCGGCGCTCCGGCCGAGATGGCCATGTCCATGATCTTGTGGATCTTGGTGGCGTGGGCCTCGCCGAGGGCGCCGCCGAAGATCCGGAAGTCGTGGGCGTACACGAAGACGGTCCGGCCGTGGACGGTGCCCCAGCCGGTGATGACGCCGTCGGTGTAGGGGCGCTTGGCCTCCAAGCCGAAGCCGGTGGCGCGGTGCCGCCGCAGGGGCTCCACCTCGTGGAAGGTGTCCTCGTCCAGCAGCAGGTCGATCCGCTCGCGCGCGGTCAGCTTGCCCTTGGCCTTCTGGGCCGCGGTCGCCTTCTCGCTCGGGCCGCGCCGGACCTCCTCGCGGATCGCGTGGAGCTCGGCGACGCGTCCGCGGCTGTCCTTGGCCGCAGCGGGCACCTCTTGCGATGTGGTCATGTACCGACAGTACGAGCGCGAGGGCCGTTTGGGGTCCGTCTACTTCGTACAGTGTCCGTCGGCACTTCATGGTGGGTCCCGACAGAAGGGCCCGGCGGCGGGCCCGCGGCGCCGGGCGGGAAAGCGCCGCCATTTGTCCGTTCTGCTCGGTCCGGTACGGCCGGCCGGGTGACGCCGGGTTCAGCGGCCGCCGATCGCCTCGGCCAGGGCGAGCAGTCGGCGGGCCTCCTCGACGTGCAGGTTCTCGATCATCCTGCCGTCGACCGTGGCCACCCCGCGCCCCTGTGACGTGGCCTCTTCGAACGCGGCGATGATACGCCGGGATCGGTCGAGTTCGGCAGGCGCGGGAGCGAAGATTCTGTTACACGGTTCGAGCTGGGCGGGGTGGACGAGGGTCTTGCCGTCGAAGCCGAGCTGCCGGGCCTGGAGGGTCTCGGCCTCGAAGCCGGGCAGATCGCGTACGTCATTGTAGACACCGTCCATGACCGATCTGCCGGTGGCACGGGCCGCGAGCAGTACCAGGGACAGCGCGGTGAGCAGTGGCGCCCGGCCCGGGACGTGCTCGGCGCGCAGTTCCGCGGCGAGGTCGTTGGTGCCGAGGACGAGGACGGTCAGCCGCGGTGAGGCGGCGGCGATGGCCCGTGCCTCGAACACCGCCCCGGGTGTCTCGATCATCCCCCAGACGGCGGTACGGTCCGGGGCACCGGCCGCCTCCAGCGCGGCCACGGTCCGCCGGACGGTGTCGGGCGAGTCGACCTTCGGCACCACCACCGCGTCGGGTCCCGCCTCGGCGGCGGCCCTGAGGTCGTCGGCGTGCCAGGGGGTGCCGGGGGCGTTGACCCGGATGGCGACCTCGCGGTGGCCGTACACGCCGCTCGCCGCGGCCGCGGCGACCCGGTCCCGGGCGGTGGCCTTGGCGCCCGGCGCCACCGAGTCCTCCAGGTCCAGGATCAGGGCGTCGGCGGGCAGCGACGCGGCCTTCTGCAGGGCGCGTTCGTTGGCGCCGGGCAGGTAGAGCGCGGACCTGCGGGGGCGGAGGGCGGTGGTCACGGGCGGGTCTCCTCGGGTGCGGTGGCGCGGGTCCCGGCGGGTCCGGGGTCACGGGCGGCGAGCCCGTCCGCGAGCTCTTCGGGCGCCGGGCGCGGTTCCCACCGCATCGTCATATCCGGTTCGTGCTCCATGTTGCGGGACCCGTCGTCGGTGTCGGCCACCGTGAAGCCGTGGTGGGTGTAGAAGGCGCGGGCGTCGGTGTTCCTCTGGAACACGAACAGCGAAAGGCCCCCGGGGCGGTGCGCCTGCGCCCGGCGCAGCAGCAGCGTACCGATGCCCTGCCGGCGCGTGCCGGGCAGCAGGTAGAGGGCGTCCAGCAGGTCGTCCTCGACGGCCGCGTAGCCGACGATCCCGTCGGCCGTCTCCGCCACCCAGACGGTCGCCTTGGCCAGTACGACGTCCCGTACCCACGCCTCCACTTGGGCGTCGGTGCGCTTGCGGGGCGGCAGGTACGGCATGGCCGCCTCGCGGGAGAGGACGTGCGTGCGGGCGATGCCGGCGGCGTCGGCGGGGACGGCTTCCCGTATGACGGGGCCGGCCGGTCCTGTGTGGTCCGCGGGTTCGGTCAGGGGTTCGGTCACCGGGGCACCCTACGGGGCCGCCCGGGTCCGGTTCGACCGGTTTACCCTCCCGGCGGCGCTACGGGCCTGCTCCGCGCCGGCCGCCGGCCATCCCCCGGCCCCCGGCCCCCGGCCGCCCCCCGGCCGCCCCCGCCACCGCGCCGGTGCGGTTCCGCGCGGGCGGGACCGCGGCCGGGCGGCGGCGGGGCTCGCAGGGGGCTCGCTCCCGGCGTACCCCTTGCAGGGGTGGGGACCCCTCGGCGGTCGGTCAGCAGCCGCCGCAGGTGTAGAAGAGCACGTCCCAGTGGGTGCCCTCGTCGGCGTAGATGTTGCCGGAGGCGGCCTGCCACTGGGGGTAGCCGTCGCCGCGCAGGCCGATGTAGGTGAAGGCGTTGTGCACGTAGTTGGTCAGGCAGGTGTTCTTGCCGAAGTCCAGCTTGTAGCCGTTGTAGTGCGAGTACGTACCGCTGGCGTGGCCCACCTCGGTGCCGCCGGTGATGTTCAGGGCGCAGCCGCTGGCGTTCTTGAGTGTGACCGCGCCCTGGGCGGTGGTGAGGTTGAGCTGGTCGAAGGACGTACAGGTCGAGTTGCTGCGGGTCGTGCAGCCGCCGGAGGACGACCAGGTGATGCCGGCGGCGCTGAACGTGCTCGCCGCCTGGGCCTGGGTCAGCTTCGTGACGGCGTAGGCGTCCTGGGTGGCGGCCAGGCCGACGCCGGGGGCGAAGAGCACGGTGAGGACCAGCGCGAAGGCGCTGATCCAGGCGTGCGGGCGGGTGGGCAGACGCAGGGTCCTCATGCGTTCTCCTCCTGCTGCGCGCGGCTGTTGCCGCTGGGGTGAGGGGTGTGCAGGTGGCGCAGGAGAAGAGTCTGCCCGAGCACCGCGGGCGTCAGCCAGGGGGCGGGGCCGCGGACTTCCCCCGTCCGGCCCGGGAGCCGCCGCCCCGCGCTCCCCGGTGGCGGACCGGTCGGGAGCGCGGTGACACCGGCCGGACGGCGGTCGGGCTGGTGGAGAGCTCCGGGATCGGCGTGGGCGGAACCGGGCTGGTGGAGTCCGCCGCGGGGGCGGTCGGCACGCTGGTGCTGCAACTCGCCCGTACGGCGGGCGCGAAGCGGCTGATCGGGCTGGCCCGTGGCGCGGAAAAGATCCGGCTGGTGCGGGAGTCCGGCGCGGACGCGGCCGTCGACTACACCGAGCCGGACTGGCCGGCGCAGGTCCGGCGGGCGGCTCCGGACGGCGTGACGGTGGCCCTGGACGGCGTGGGCGGCGAGACCGGCCGCAACGCCTTCGAGCTGCTGACTCCCGGCGGGCGGTTCGTCGTCTTCGGTTTCTCCGGCGGCGGCATCACCCGGGTGGAGCCGGCCGAGGCCGCCGAACGCGGTGTCACCGTGGTCTCCTACTTCGGCCCGCCGACCGCCGACCGGCGAGCGCGGCCCGCGGGCCCAGCTCCGCCAGATCCGCCGGGCGCTGGCCGCCGCGGCGGACGGACGGCTGCGGCCGTTCGTCGGCCGGCGCGCTTCCCGCTGGCGGAGGCCGCCGCCGCGCACGCGGCGATTTCCGCCAGGTCCACCGCCGGGAAGACCGTCCTGTTCCCCTGAGCTCCCGCTCCGCCGAGCGCCCGCGGTACGCGGCGGAGCGGCGTCGCCACGCGGATCCGGATGCCAGGTCCGGGGTCTGTCGTCCGGGTCCGCGCGGGTGGCGGAGCGGGGGCCGGTGGTTTGCGGCCGCACGGCCGAGGAGGGAGGCGACGCGGTGCGTCGCCGACCGGCGGGAACCCGGCGGACGCGCGGGCCGGGGCCCGCGGCGCCGCGGAGATCCCCACGACAGACCCTAGTCCTCGGGGGTGAGGCCGGCGCGCAGCAGGCCGTAGGCGTAGGCGTCGTCCAGGGCCTGCCAGGAGGCGGCGATGACGTTGTCGGCGACGCCGACGGTGGACCACTCGGCGGCGCCGTCGGTGGTGGTGATCAGCACCCGGGTGGTGGAGTCGGTGCCGGAGCGGCCTTCGAGGATGCGGACCTTGTAGTCGACGAGGGCGAAGTGGGCGAGCTGGGGGTAGATCTGCTCCAGCGCGGTCAGCAGCGCCCGGTCGAGCGCGTTGACCGGGCCGTTGCCCTCGGCGGTGGCGACGATGCGCTCGCCCTTGGCCCACAGCTTGACAGTGGCCTCGTTGGCGTGGGTGCCGTCGGGGCGGTCCTCGGTGATGATCCGCCAGGACTCGGTACGGAAGAAGTGGCGCGCCTCGCCGTCCACCTCGGCCCGCAGCAGGAGCGCGAAGGAGGCGTCGGCGGCCTCGTACGTGTAGCCCTTGAGCTCGCGTTCCTTGACCCGCGCGACCACCCGGCCGACCAGCTCGCGGTCGCCGCCGAGGTCGATGCCCAGTTCCTTGCCCTTGAGCTCGATGGAGGCGCGGCCGGCCATGTCGGAGACCAGCATCCGCATGGTGTTGCCGACGAGCTCGGGGGCGATGTGCTGGTAGAGGTCGGGGTCCACCTTGATCGCGGAGGCGTGCAGGCCGGCCTTGTGCGCGAACGCGGAGACGCCGACGTACGGCTGGTGGGTGGCCGAGGGGAGGTTGACCACCTCGGCGATGGCGTGCGAGATCCGGGTCATCTCGCCGAGCGCGCCGGCGGGCAGCACCCGGCGGTCGTGCTTGAGCTCCAGGGCGGCGACCACCGGGAAGAGGTTGGAGTTGCCCACCCGCTCGCCGTAGCCGTTGGCGGTGCACTGGACATGGGTGGCGCCCGCGTCCACGGCGGCCAGCGTGTTGGCGACCGCGCAGCCGGTGTCGTCCTGGGCGTGGATGCCGAGCCGGGCGCCGGTGTCGGCCAGTACCCGGGCGGTGACGGCGTGGACCTGGGCCGGCAGCATCCCGCCGTTGGTGTCGCACAGCACGACGACGGAGGCGCCGGCCTCGTGCGCGGCGCGGGCCACCGCGGCGGCGTACTCGGGGTTGGCCCGGTAGCCGTCGAAGAAGTGCTCGCAGTCCACGAAGACCCGGCGGCCCTCGGACACCAGGTGGGAGACGGTGTCCCGGACCATCTCCAGGTTCTCCTCCAGCGTGGTGCGCAGGGCCAGCTCGACATGCCGGTCGTGGGACTTGGCGACGATCGTGACGACCGGCGCGCCGGCTTCGAGCAACGCCCTGACCTGCGGGTCGTCGGCGGCCTTGGAGTGCGGCCGGCGGGTGGCCCCGAAGGCGACCAGCGTCGCGTGCCGGAGCTCCAGCTCCTTGGCGGCGCGGGCGAAGAACTCGGTGTCGCGGGGGTTGGCCCCCGGCCAGCCGCCCTCGATGAATCCCACCCCGAAGTCGTCCAGGTGCCGGGCGATCGTCAGCTTGTCGGCGACGGTGAGGTTGATCCCCTCGCGCTGGGCGCCGTCGCGCAGCGTGGTGTCGAAGACGTGGAAGCTGTCGTCCAGTTCGGCGGTCATGGCGTTGTTCGCTCCTGTCGGGTGAGTGGGTTGCCCCCGGGCGGGCGGGCCGTCCGGAGGTTCCGACTCCACTTGCCCCCATCATCCCGCGTGCCTCGCGCCTCCGGCGTGGTGGGGCCGGGAAACGAAAAAACCCCTCGCGGATGCGAGAGGTCTGCACGCGGGTCTGGGGCACGGTGGCGCTCCGCTGGGTTCGGCGGAACGGTCACTGCGGACCGGCGTGCCTGCTGCCGATAATCATCGTGGCGTACGAGGACACGGCGTCAGTGTGCCACACCCGGCCCCGCCCGAGCCCACCCGGCCCCCCCCGGTCTCACTATCCGACCGGCCCGGGGTTTCCCGCGAGGGCCCCCGGGCCCCGCGGGGTCCAGGCGGGGCGCCCCCTGGCGCAAAGGCAACCCCGGGGTCCGGGCCGGGCACCGCCGGGCGCCAAGGCACCCCCGGGCCCGGTCGGTCAGGCGCCGACAGGCGCAAAGGCACCCCGGGGAGCGCCTCACGCGCCGAGTGGATGCATCCAGCCGTGGGGGTCGGGGGCGCGGCCGGTCTGGATGTCGAGCAGTGCGGCGCGCAGCCGCAGCGTGACCTCGCCGGGCTCGCCGCCCGCGACGGTCCAGTCGGCGCGGGTGGACTTGACGGCGCCGACCGGCGTGATCACGGCCGCCGTGCCGCAGGCGAAGACCTCGGTGATGGTGCCGTCCTCGTTGCCGCGCCGCCAGTCCTCGACGCTGATGCGCTCCTCGCCGACCTCGTAGCCGAGGTCCGCGGCGATGGACAGCAGGGAGTCGCGGGTGATGCCCGGCAGCAGCGAACCGGACAGCTCGGGGGTGACGATCCGGTTCCCGTACACGAAGTACAGGTTCATCCCGCCCATCTCCTCGATCCACCGCCGCTCGATCGCGTCCAGCCAGACCACCTGGTCGCAGCCGTGCTCGATGGCCTGGGCCTGGGCGATGAGGGAGGCCGCGTAGTTGCCGCCGGTCTTGGCCGCGCCGGTGCCGCCGGGGGCCGCCCGCACGTACTCCTCGGAGAGCCACACCGAGACCGGCTTGACGCCGCCGGAGAAGTACGCGCCGGCCGGTGAGGCGATCACCAGGAACAGGTACTCGTCGGCGGGCCGCACCCCGAGGCCGACCTCGGTGGCGAACATGAAGGGCCGCAGGTAGAGCGACGCCTCGCCCTCGGCCGGCACCCACGCCCTGTCCTGCCGGACCAGTACGTCGCAGGCCGCGATGAACGTCTCGACCGGCAGCTCCGGCATCGCCAGCCGCCGGGCGGACGCCTGGAAGCGCCGCGCGTTGGCCTCGGGGCGGAAGGTGGCCACCGAGCCGTCCGGCTGGTGGTACGCCTTGAGTCCCTCGAAGATCGTCTGCGCGTAGTGCAGCGTCATGTTGGCGGGCTCGAGCGACAGCGGCGCGTACGGGACGAGCTGGGCGTCGTGCCAGCCGCGGCCGTCGGTCCACTTGATGGTGACCATGTGGTCGGTGAAGTGCCGCCCGAAGCCGGGCGCGGCCAGGATCGCGTTCCGCTCGGCGTCGGCGAGCGGGTGCGCGGAGGGCTTGAGCTCGATGGTGGGCGTCGTCATGTCAGTGTCCTTCACGGTCCTTCACGTCCTTCACCGTGTTGTGGTACCCGTCCCGGATGGTAGGACGTCCGAGTTTCCCCCCGTGAATCCGGCCCCGCCGTCTGATGGTCGCAGCGGCGGGGCCGTGGGCCTGTCGGTGTCCCGGGCCGGCCGGAAAATCACCGGTCAGCCCGTGCGTGCCGGCCGGTGCCGGCCGTGGGTCATACCCGGGCGGCCAGCGCGTCACCGATCTCGACGGTGGAGCGGGCCGGCCCGTCGGCCCGCTCGGCCAGGTCGGCCTGCACGGCGGTGTCGATCCTGGCGGCCTCGGCGTCGTACCCCAGGTGCCGGAGCAGCAGCGCCACCGAGAGCACGGTCGCGGTGGGGTCCGCCTTGGACTGCCCGGCGATGTCCGGGGCCGAGCCGTGCACCGGCTCGAACATCGACGGGAAGGCGCGGCCGGGGTTGATGTTGCCGCTGGCCGCCACGCCGATGCCGCCGGAGACGGCCGCGGCCAGGTCGGTGATGATGTCGCCGAAGAGGTTGTCGGTGACGATCACGTCGAACCGCTCGGGCTGGGTGACCAGGAAGATGGTCGCCGCGTCCACGTGCAGGTAGTCGGTGCTGACGTCGGGGAACTCGGCGCCGACGGCCTCGAAGATCCGGGTCCACAGGTGGCCGGCGTGCACCAGCACGTTGTTCTTGTGCACCAGCGTGAGCTTCTTGCGCGGGCGGGCCTGGGCGCGGGTGTAGGCGTCGCGGACCACGCGCTCGATGCCGTACGCGGTGTTCAGGCTGACCTCGGTGGCGACCTCGTGCTCGGTGCCGGTCCTGATGGTGCCGCCGTTGCCGGTGTACGGGCCCTCGGTGCCCTCGCGAACCACCACGAAGTCGATCTCGGGGCTGCCCGCCAGCGGGGAGGCGACCCCGGGGAACAGCTTGCTGGGACGGAGGTTCACATGGTGGTCGAAGGCGAAGCGCAGCTTGAGCAGGAAGCCGCGCTCCAGGACGCCGGAGGGCACCGACGGGTCGCCGATCGCGCCGAGCAGGATCGCGTCGTGCGTCTTCAGCCGGGCCAGGTCGTCGTCGGTGAGCGTCTGGCCGGTGGCGTGGTAGCGCTTCGCGCCGAAGTCGAATTCCCTGGTCTCCAGCTTGACGTCCTGCGGGAGGACCGCGGCGAGGACCTTCAGGCCCTCCGTCACGACTTCCTGGCCGATACCGTCACCGGGGATCACTGCGAGGCTGATGCTGCGAGACATGTCGGGCACCCTACTCCGCGTCCCACCCCGTGACATGGGGCGTCCGTATGCCGGACGGGCGGATGGGTCCGCCGCCCGCCCGCCGCCCGCCCGTCGCCGCGCCGCCCGCGTGCCGCGCGGGGCCGGCCGCCGGGTCCGCGACCGCGGAACCCGGCGGCCAGGGCGCTTCGCCGCTGACGGACTAGCTGGTCTGCGGGATCTCGTGGCCGGTCTCGCCGCCGTTGTCACGGCGGTCCATGGAGCGCTGGAGGGCGCGCAGGGCATTCTGGCGGGCGTTCTCGTCCATGGTGATCACTCCCGTGGGGAATCGGAGAGATGCGGGGTCGTCGCCGCGGAACGGGGCGGAGAGCGGCGCCGCGGGGGGTGACCCGCACAGGTGGGCGCCATGCTCGTATCCGCCGCTCGTCCGGTCGGACGAGACGTTCGGCTCCTGACCACGCTAAGTCAGCGCGGCCGTCCTGTCGCCACGATTACTCGGACTTCCTACTATCTGAGACAGACGTCACCCGTACGCGTCCGCCGGGGCCCGCGGGACCCGCCGTCGCGGTCGCGGGGAGGCGGGAAGGCGGGGCGCCGGACGCGAGGCGGGCGGAGGGCGTGGCGGACCCCCGCCGCCCGGCCGGGGAACCGGAGGCGGGGGCGGGGGCTGGGGCTGGGGCGGTCGGCGGGTCGGCCGGCCCGCGAGGCTCAGCCCTGGTGCGGGTAGCGGTACTCCGTCGGCGGCAGCAGGGACTCCTTGATCGCCCGGGTGGAGGTCCAGCGCATCAGGTTCTGCGCCGCCCCGGCCTTGTCATTGGTGCCGGAGGCCCGCCCGCCACCGAAAGGCTGCTGGCCGACCACGGCGCCGGTGGACTTGTCGTTGATGTAGAAGTTGCCGGCCGCGAACCGCAGCCTCGCCATCACCTCGGCCGCCGCCACCCGGTCCCGCGCGATGACCGAGCCGGTCAGGGCGTAGTCGGCGACCGACTCCATCTGGTCGAGCATCGCGTCGAAGTCGGCGTCCTCGTAGACGTGCACGCCGAGGATCGGGCCGAAGTACTCCTCGCGGAAGATCTCGTTGTCCGGGTCGGCGCTGACCAGGACGGTCGGCCGGACGAACCAGCCCACCGAGTCGTCGTAGGTGCCGCCGGCCACCACCTCCACCGCCGGGTCGGCCTTGGCCCGCTCGATGGCGGCCGTGTTCTTGGCGAAGGCGCGCTCGTCGATCACCGCGCCGACGAAGTTGCTGAGGTCGGTGACGTCGCCCATGGTGATGCCGTCGACCTCGGCGGCGAACTCCTCCTTGAATCCGCCCTCCCAGATCGACCGCGGGATGTAGGCGCGCGAGGAGGCCGAGCACTTCTGGCCCTGGTACTCGAAGGAGCCGCGGGTCAGCGCGGTCCTGAGCACGGCCGGGTCGGCGGACGGATGGGCGACCACGAAGTCCTTGCCGCCGGTCTCGCCGACGATCCGCGGGTAGGAGCGGTAGCGCCCGATGTTCTCGCCGACCGTGCGCCACAGGTGCTGGAAGGTTTTGGTGGAGCCGGTGAAGTGGATGCCGGCCAGCTCCGGGTGGGCGAGGGCGACCTCGGAGACGGCGACGCCGTCGCCGGTGACCAGGTTGATCACGCCGTCCGGCAGCCCGGCCTCGCGCAGCAGCCTCATCAGCAGTACCGCGGAGTGGGTCTGGGTCGGCGACGGCTTCCACACCACGACGTTGCCCATCAGCGCGGGGGCGGTGGGCAGGTTGCCGGCGATGGCGGTGAAGTTGAACGGCGTGATCGCGTAGACGAAGCCCTCCAGCGGGCGGTGGTCGAGGCGGTTCCAGACGCCGGGCGCGTTGGCGACCGGCTGCTCGGCGAGGATCTGCCGGGCGTAGTGGACGTTGAACCGCCAGAAGTCGACCAGTTCGCAGGGGCTGTCGATCTCCGCCTGCTGCACGGTCTTGGACTGGCCGAGCATGGTGGAGGCGGCCAGCGTCTCCCGCCAGGGGCCGGCGAGCAGTTCGGCGGCGCGCAGGATGATCGCGGCGCGGTCGTCGAAGGCCGTCGCGCGCCAGGCGGGGGCGGCGGCCAGCGCCGCGCCGACGGCGTCCCGGGCGTCCTGGGCGGTGGCGTTGGCATAGCTGCCGAGGCGGGCGCCGTGGTTGTGCGGCTGGACGACATCGAAGCGCTCACCGCCGCCCATCCGCTCCTGGCCGCCGATGAACAGGGGCAGGTCGACCGGGTTGCCGGCCAGCTCCTTCAGCTTCGCTTCGAGGCGGGCACGCTCCGGGCTGCCGGGCGCGTACGAGTGCACCGGCTCGTTGACCGGCGCGGGGACCTGGGTCACGGCGTCCATGAAGCGTTTCTCCTCAGTGGTCGTGAAGGGAGCGGGGATCGGGCGGCGGCGCCGGCGGCTCAGCGCGCGGGGGCGAACGAGCGCAGGAAGAAGGTGAGGTTGGCGGGGCGCTCGGCGAGGCGGCGCATGAAGTAGCCGTACCAGTCGGCGCCGTAGGGCACGTAGATCCGCATGCGCTCGCCGGCGTCCGCCAGCCGGCGCTGCTCGGCGGTGCGGACGCCGTAGAGCATCTGGAACTCGTAGCGGCCGGGGGCCCGGTGGCTGCGGGCGGCCAGTTCCTGCGCGATGGCGATCATCCGGGGGTCGTGCGAGCCGACCATCGGGTAGCCGTCGCCCGCGAAGAGGGTGCGCAGCGCCCGTACGTACGCCTTGTCCACCTCCTTCCTGTCCTGGTACGCCACCGACGCGGGCTCCCTGTAGGCGCCCTTCACCAGCCGCACCCGGGAGCCCTCGGCGGCCAGCGCGCGGACGTCGTCCTCGGTGCGGAAGAGGTACGACTGCAGCACGGCGCCGGTGCCGGGGTGCTCGCGGCGCAGTTCGCGCAGGACCGCCAGCGTCGAGTCGACGGTGGTGTGGTCCTCCATGTCGAGGGTGACGGTGGTGCCGACCGCGGTGGCGAGTTCGGCGACCCGGCGGACGCCGGCCAGCGCGATGTCGTGGCCGCCGTCGGGGAGCGCCTGGCCGAAGGCGGAGAGCTTGACGGAGACCTCGGCGCGGTCGCCGAGCCGCTCGTCGCGCAACGTCTCCAGCATCCGCAGGTACGCGTCGCGGGTGGCGTGGGCGGTGGCCCGGTCGGTGACGTCCTCGCCGAGGTGGTCGAGCGTCACGTCGAGGCCGCCCGCGGTCAGCGTGCGGACGGCGGCCAGCGCCGGGTCCAGCGCGTCACCGGCCACGAACCTGCGCACCACCGGGCGGGTGACGGGCGCGGCGGCCACGACGCGGCGCATACGGTCGCTGCGGGCGGCGGCGAGCAATACCGGACCGAGCACGGGGGCCTCCTGCGGATTCTCGACGAACGGCGTCCGTCACGGTGAATCTAGGTACCGGCTACCCCGAGAACCACGGACACCTGTCACGCATCCGGGTGCGGTCCCTCAGACAGATGTATGAGGCGCCGGGTGACAATGGCGGGGTGCGGACGGACTACGGCGGGCTGCAGGAGCTGGTGGACGAGGTGTCGGCGCTGCTCGGCGCGCCGGCGACGCTGGAGGACCGCGACTTCCGGCTGATCGCCTTCGGCGCGCACGACAGCGAGGACGACGCGGCGGTGGACCCGGTGCGCACCCGGTCGATCCTGACCCGCCGCTCCACCGCCGAGGTCCGGGACTGGTTCGAGCGCTTCGGCATCGCCCGCGCCACCGGCCCGGTCCGGATCCCGGCGGCGCCCGCGGCGGGCGTCCTGCGCGGCCGGCTCTGCCTGCCGGTGCGGCACGGCGGCGTCGTCCACGGCTATGTCTGGCTGCTCGACGAGGCCGAGCACTCCGCCGCCCACCTGGCCGCCGCCATGGCGGTGGCCACCCGGATCGGCGATCAGCTGGCCGCGGCCGCCGGCACCGGCGCCGCGGCCGGCGAGGCGCTGCTGGCGGTCCTGACCGGCGCGTCCCCGGAGGCGGCCGGCGGCCTGCGGACCGCGCTCGGCCCGGACGCCGCCGAGCCGCACGCCCTGGTCTGCGTGAGGCTGCCGGACCCCGGCGACGCCCCCCGGGAGCTGCCGAGTCCGCGTGCGGTCCCCTCGGCCGCCGCGCTGATTCGGGTCCCCGGCGGCCTGGTCGCGCTGCTGGTACGGCTCCGGTCGGCGCGTCTGGCCGCCCCGGCCAGGACCGCGGCGACCGGTCTGCTGGAGTCGCTCGGGGTGCCGGGCGCCGTCGCCGGGATCGGTGAGCCCCGGCCGTCGCTGCGGGAGCTGACCGACGCCTGGCGGGAGGCCGGGGCGGCGGCGCTGGCCGCTCGGGCCGAGCCGCGGCTCGGCCCGGTCGCCCGCTGGAGCGAGCTGGGCGCCTACCGCCTGCTGACCGCGCTGCCCGCGGGCGCGCCCCCCGACCCGGCGGTGGCCCCGCTGCTGGCCCCCGCGCACCGCGAACTCGCCCGCACCGCCGAGGTGTTCCTCGACCACGCGGGACAGGCCGGCCGGACCGCCGCCGCGCTGGCCGTGCACCGCCAGACCCTCTACTACCGCCTCTCCCGGATCGAGCGGCTGACGGGACTCGACCTCGCCGACGGCGAGTCGCGGCTGCTCCTCCACATGGCCCTGAAGGCGGCCCGGCTCTGAGACCCGGCCGCGACCCGCGGCCGGGCGCGCGTACGGGAGCGGAAAGCGGAGCCCGGCGGGGGCGGGCGGGTGAGCGGGGGAACGGCCACGCCGCCGCCTCTCCCGGGGGCGGGGGAGGCGGCGGCGCCGGTGGAGCGGGCCGGAATCGGCCCGGGATCGTATACGTCAGTCGGTCAGGTTCACCGCGCGTGCGGACGTCGCGCCGATCTCCGAGGCGATGTCGGTGAGGACACCCGCCGGAATGGTGGAGTCGACGGTGAGGGCCACCAGCGCGTCGCCGCCGGCGGTGGAACGGGCCACCTGCATGCCGGCGATGTTGACGTCGACCTCGCCGAGGATGCGGCCGAGGGTGCCGACGACGCCGGGGCGGTCGGTGTAGTGCAGGAACGCCATGTGGTCGGCGAGCACCAGGTCCACGTCGTGGTCGCCGATCGCGACGATCTTCTGGATGTTCTTGGGTCCGGCCAGCGTGCCGGAGACGGAGACCTCGGTGCCGTCGGCGAGGTTGCCGCGGACGGTGACCACGTTGCGGTGGTTGGGCGACTCGCTGCTGGTGGTGAGGCGGACCTCGACCCCGCGCTCCTGCGCGAACAGCGGCGCGTTGACGTAGCTCACCGTCTCGGCCACCACGTCCTCGAACACGCCCTTGAGCGCGCTGAGTTCGAGGATCTTGACGTCGTGCTGGGTGATCTCGCCGGAAACCTCGACATCGAGCCGGGCGGCGACCTCGCCGGCCAGCGCGGTGAAGATCCGGCCCAGTTTCTCGGCCAGCGGCAGGCCCGGCTTGACGTCCTCGGCGATGACGCCGCCCTGCACGTTCACCGCGTCCGGCACCAGCTCGCCGGCCAGCGCCAGCCGTACCGACTTGGCGACCGCGATACCGGCCTTCTCCTGCGCCTCGTCGGTGGATGCGCCCAGGTGCGGGGTGGCCACCACGTTGTCGAACTGGAACAGCGGCGAGTCGGTGCAGGGCTCCTTGGAGTACACGTCCAGGCCCGCGCCGGCGACCCGGCCCTCCTTCAGCGCCGCGGCCAGCGCCTCCTCGTCCACGATGCCGCCGCGGGCCGCGTTGACGATCCGCACCGACGGCTTGACCTTGTGCAGCGCCTCGTCACCGATCAGGCCGAGCGTCTCGGGGGTCTTGGGCAGGTGCACGGTGATGAAGTCCGAGGACTCCAGCAGCTCGTCCAACGTCAGCAGCCGGACGCCCATCTGGGCGGCACGCGCGGGCTGCACGTAGGGGTCGTAGGCGACGACCTTCATACCGAAGGCGGCCATCCGCTGGGCGACCAGCACGCCGATCCGGCCGAGGCCGACCACGCCGAGGGTCTTCTCGCTGAGCTCCACGCCGGTGTACTTGTTCCGCTTCCACTCGCCGGCCTTGAGCGCCGCGTTGGCGGGCGCGATGTTGCGGGCGGTGGCGATCAGCAGGCCGCAGGCCAGCTCGGCGGCGGTGACGATGTTCGAGGTGGGGGCGTTGACGACCATCACGCCGGCCTTGGTGGCGGCGGACACGTCCACGTTGTCCAGGCCGACGCCGGCCCGGGCGACGACGCGGAGCTTGCGGGCCGCGGCGACCGCCTCGGCGTCGACCTTGGTGGCGCTGCGGATCAAGATGGCGTCGACGTCGACGATGGCGGACAGCAGTTCGGCCCGGTCCGCGCCGTTGCAGTGCCGGATCTCGAAGTCCGGGCCGAGCGCGTCCACCGTGGCGGGCGACAGCTCTTCTGCGATGAGTACGACAGGCTTCTGGCTCACGTGGTCCTCACTTGTCCTTCGTGGGCGGCCGGGTCCCGTTCGACCGCTCCAGGGAGGCGGGAATGGCATGCCGCGTGGGAGACGCACGACGCTGTGAGCCTGACGCGCTTGTTAAGGCAGTGTATCGACGGGCCACATCCGCGCCTTCGCCGAAATGGAAGGATCACCCGGAGGGGTTGCGTCGCTTCGTACAAAGCCGCCGGCTCTCCGCCTTCGGAGACTCGTACGAAGCGACGCCCGTGGGCGAGCTCCGGGGGGACGCCGCCCCGGTGGGGGCGGCGCGTCCCGCGGCGGGGTTACGCCTCTTCGTCCACCCAGCTCATCAGCTTGCGGAGCTTGCGGCCGGTGGTCTCCAGCAGGTGGTTCTCGTCGGCCTTCTTGTACTCGTTGTACTTGGGCAGGCCGGCGTTGTACTCGGCGATCCAGTTGTTGGCGAAGGTGCCGTCCTGGATCTCGCCGAGGATCTTCTTCATCTCGGCCTTGGTGCCGTCGTTGATGATCCGGGGGCCGGAGATGTAGTCGCCCCACTCGGCGGTCTCCGAGACCGACCAGCGCATCTTCTCCAGGCCGCCCTCGTACATCAGGTCCACGATGAGCTTGAGCTCGTGCAGGCACTCGAAGTACGCGATCTCCGGCTGGTAGCCGGCCTCGACCAGGGTCTCGAAGCCGGCCTTGACCAGCGCCGAGGTACCGCCGCAGAGCACGGCCTGCTCACCGAAGAGGTCGGTCTCGGTCTCCTCGGTGAAGGTGGTCTTGATGACGCCGGCCCGGGTGCCGCCGATGCCCTTGGCATACGACAGGGTCAGCTCGAACGCCTTGCCGGTGGCGTCCTGCTCGACGGCCGCGATGCAGGGCACGCCACGGCCTTCCTCGTACTGGCGGCGCACCAGGTGGCCGGGGCCCTTCGGGGCGACCATGCAGACGTCCACGCCGGCCGGCGGCTTGATGAAGCCGTAGCGGATGTTCAGGCCATGGCCGAAGAAGACGGCGTCGCCGTCCTTGAGGTTGTCCTTGATGGACTCCTCGTAGACGCGGGCCTGGATCGGGTCCGGCACCAGGATCATGATCACGTCGGCCTCGGCGGCGGCCTCGGCGACCGGCAGCACGCGCAGGCCCTGCTCCTCGGCCGTGGCCTTGGACGTGGAGCCTTCGTGCAGGCCGACGCGCACGTCGACACCGGAGTCGCGCAGCGACAGCGCGTGGGCGTGGCCCTGGCTGCCGTAGCCGATGACCGCGACCTTGCGGCCCTGGATGATGGACAGGTCGGCGTCGTCGTCGTAGAACAGCTCGGCCACTTCGGGTCTCTCCTCGGATCGGGTTTTACGGCCCACCGTACGACGGTCGGGCGGAGGGTGGTTTCGGGGTCTCGCGATGCGGATCGGGCGCGAGCGGCCCCGCGGGTTACGCGGACCGGTCGAGCGCGCGCAGCGAGCGGTCGGTGATGGAGCGGGCGCCGCGGCCGACCGCGATGGTGCCGGACTGCACCAGCTCCTTGATGCCGAAGGGTTCCAGCATCTTGAGCATGGCCTCCAGCTTGTCCGCGCCGCCGGTCGCCTCGATGGTGACGGCTTCCGGCGAGACGTCCACGGTCTTGGCGCGGAAGAGCTGGACGATTTCCACGATCTGGGAGCGGGTCTCGTTGTCGGCCCGCACCTTCACCAGAACGAGTTCACGCGCGATCGCCGCCGCCGGGTCGAGCTCGACGATCTTCAGCACGTTGACCAGCTTGTTGAGCTGTTTGGTGACCTGCTCCAGCGGCAGTTCGTCGATGACGTTGACGACGATCGTGATGCGGGAGATCTCGGGGTGCTCGGTGGTGCCGACCGCGAGCGAGTCGATGTTGAAGCCGCGCCGGGAGAACAGGGCGGTGATCCGGGCCAGGACGCCGGGCTTGTTCTCCACCAGGACTGAGAGCGTGTGCTTGGACATGGGCAGGGGTTCCTTCTCTCGCGCTCGCTCAGTCGGCCAGGCCGTCGCTGAAGTCCGGGCGGACGTCGCGCGCGGCCATGATCTCGTCGTTGGAGGTGCCGGCCGCGACCATCGGCCACACCATGGCGTCCTCGTGGACGATGAAGTCGACGACGACCGGGCGGTCGTTGATGGAGTTGGCCTTGGCGATGACCGCGTCCAGCTCGTCCGGGCTCTCGCAGCGCAGTCCGACGCAGCCCATCGCCTCCGACAGCTTGACGAAGTCCGGGACCCGGGTGCCGCGGTTCTTGATGGAGCCGACGCCCTGGGTGGAGCCGGGGACAGCCTCGGCACCGGAGTGCAGCACGGTGTTGGAGAAGCGCTCGCCGTAGAAGAGGTGCTGCCACTGGCGGACCATGCCCAGGGCGCCGTTGTTGATGATGGCGACCTTGATCGGGATGTTGTTCAGCGCGCAGGTGGCCAGTTCCTGGTTGGTCATCTGGAAGCAGCCGTCGCCGTCGATGGCCCACACGGTGGCGTCGGGCATGCCGGCCTTGGCGCCCATCGCGGCCGGGACCGCGTAGCCCATGGTGCCGGCGCCGCCGGAGTTGAACCAGGTGGCGGGCCTCTCGTACTTGATGAACTGGGCGGCCCACATCTGGTGCTGGCCGACCCCGGCGGCGAACAGGGTGTTCTCCGGGGCGAGCTGCCCGATCCGCTCGATGACCTGCTGCGGGGAGAGGCTGCCGTCCTCGGGCAGGTCGTAGCCGAGCGGGTAGGTGTTCCGCCAGAAGTTCAGGTGCTCCCACCAGCCGCTGTAGTCACCCTTGTGGCCGGCCTCGTGGTCGGCCTGGACGGCGACGATCAGGTCGGCGAGGACCTCGCGGGCGTCGCCGACGATCGGCACGTCGGCGGTGCGGTTCTTGGAGATCTCGGCCGGGTCGATGTCGGCGTGCACGATCTTGGCGTGCGGCGCGAAGGTGTCCAGCCGGCCGGTGACGCGGTCGTCGAAGCGGGCGCCGAGCGCGATGATCAGGTCGGCCTTCTGCAGCGCGGTGACCGCGGCCACGTCGCCGTGCATGCCGGGCATGCCGAGGTGCTGCGGGTGGCTGTCGGGGAAGGCGCCCAGGGCCATCAGCGTGGTGGTGACGGGGGCGCCGGTCAGCTCGGCGAGGATCCGCAGCTCACCGGTGGCGCGGGCCTTGAGCACGCCGCCGCCGACGTAGAGCACCGGGCGCCTGGCCTCGTTGAGCAGCCGGGCGGCCTCCCGGATCTGCTTGGCGTGCGGCTTGGTCACCGGGCGGTAGCCGGGCAGGTCCTGCTGCGGCGGCCAGGAGAAGGTGGTCTCGTTCTGCAGCGCGTCCTTGGCGATGTCCACCAGGACCGGGCCGGGGCGGCCGGTGGCGGCGATGTGGAACGCCTCGGCGATGGTTTTCGGGATCTCGGCCGCGTCGGTGACCAGGAAGTTGTGCTTGGTGATCGGCATGGTGATGCCGCAGATGTCCGCCTCCTGGAAGGCGTCGGTGCCGATGGCCTTGGAGGCGACCTGGCCGGTGATGGCGACGATCGGCACCGAGTCCATGTGGGCGTCGGCGATCGGCGTCACCAGGTTGGTGGCGCCGGGCCCCGAGGTGGCCATGCAGACGCCGACCCGGCCGGTGGCCTGCGCGTAGCCGGTCGCGGCATGGCCGGCGCCCTGCTCGTGGCGGACCAGCACGTGCCGGACCTTGACCGAGTCCATCAGCGGGTCGTAGGCGGGCAGGATCGCGCCGCCGGGGATGCCGAACACCGTGTCGGCGCCGACCGCCTCGAGAGAGCGGATGAGGGACTGGGCGCCCGTCATGCGCTCGGCGGGAGCGGCGGGCGCCGCGCTGCGGGCCCGCGGCTGCGGATGGTGGGACCCGGTGGCCTGCTCGGTCATCTGCGTTCTCTTCTCTCGAAGATGAGGGTGCTGAGAGGGCGTGCTCGCAGCGGCTCCCGGGGGGCGCTGCTGGGGTGGTACGGAGGCGGGGTGGTGTGGAGGTGATGCGGTGCGGGGTGGTGCGGGCAACAAAAAACCCCTCGTGCCGTGAGGCAAGCGAGGGGAGCGCGCCGGTGGGGTGCGAGGCTGTGCGGCCTCGGTCAGCCGACGCGCTTTCCAAGTACGAGAATACGGGTGCGCATGGCCTTGACCTTCCTCCCGTCCCCTGTCGGGTGTCAAGCCGGTGGGACCGGCGTCTCAGCATTCGAGCGTCTCGTGGGTGGTGGCAGGGCCCGGGATGTGACCTGTTCACGTGGTGTTTCCCGGGGTACGGGGTAGCGGCCGCGGGTCAGCGAACCACGCAGCCGGTGCTCGTCGAGCGGTCCGGCGAAGGCCATGCCGAGGCCGTGCGCGCAGCCCATCTCGCGCAGTGTCTGGACCTGCTCCGGGCGGTCCACGCCCTCGGCGACGGTGCGGATGCCGAGGTCGGCGGCGATCCGCAGCAGCCCACCGGTGATCTTGTGCAGCCGAGCCGACTCGACCAGGCCGTCGGTGAAGGCGCGGTCGAGTTTCACCACGTCCACCGGCAGGGTGCGCAGCGCCCCCAGGGCGCCGAAACCGCTGCCGAAGCCGCCGAGCGCGATCCGTACGCCGAGGCGGCGCAGGGCGTTCAGCCGGCGCTCCAGTTCGTCGGGGGGCAGGTGCGGGTCGCCGCCGGACAGCTCCAGGATCAGCCCGCCGGGCGGCAGCTCGTGCCGGTCCAGCAGCCGCTCGACGTTGCCCTCCGGGACCCGGCGCGGGGACAGCCGTACGGTGACGGGGATCCGGTGGCCCGCGTCGTACCGGAGCGCGGCCTGCTCCACCGCCTGCTCCAGTACCCACCGCCCCACGTCTAAGCTCCGGTCCGGATCCTCCCCGGCCCGCGGGAACTCGGCGGGGCTGAAGAGGATGCCCTGTGAGGAACGCCAACGGGCGTGCGCCTCGACGCCGGTGATCCGCCCGCCGGACAGTTCGACCACCGGCTGGTGCAGCAGGGTGAACTCTCCGTCGTGCAGTGCCCGGGGCATCCGTCCGGCGAGTTCGGTGCGGCGCACCACGTCGGCCTGCATGTGCGGTGCGTACAGCGCGACCTGGCCCTTGCCCGACTGCTTGGCCCGGTACATCGCCAGGTCCGCGTTGCGCATCACCTCGCTGGGGGTGGCGCCGGGCTCGGCGAAGGCGATGCCGACGCTGGCGCCGACCCGGACCTCGCCGCCCTCCAGCGGGTACGGGGCGGACAGCGCCGCCCGCAGCCGGTCGGCGATCTCCCGGATCTGGCTCTCGCGCAGGCCGGGGGCGCCGCCCTGGTCGCCGGGTCCGGGTCCGGTGATCAGGGCGGCGAACTCGTCGCCGCCGAGCCGGGCGGCGCTGTCGCCGACCCGCAGCGCGTCCTGGAGCCGGCGGGCGGCGCGGACCAGCAGGTCGTCGCCCGCCTGGTGACCCGCGGTGTCGTTGACCGCCTTGAAGCCGTCGAGGTCGACGTAGAGCACCGCGGTTTGGCCGTGGCCGGCCCGGCGGCCCTCCAGTGCCCGAGCGAGGCGTTCGGTGAACAGCGCCCGGTTGGGCAGGTCGGTGAGCGGGTCGTGGGAGGCGTTGTGCTGGAGCTGGGCCTGGAGCCTGACGCGCTCGGTGACGTCCCGGCTGTTGAAGATCAGACCGCCCTGGTAGCGGTTGACGCTGGACTCCACGTGCAGCCACTCGTCCCGGGCCGGGTGGCGGCCGGCGGCGCCGTCACGCGGCCCGCGGCCGGAGCGGATCCGGCACTCGATCCGGGTGGCGGGCTCCTCGCTGGGTGTGGCGGCCAGGAACCGGCGTACCTCGTGCAGCACCCGGCCGAGGTCGTCGGGATGGATGTGAGCGGCCAGCTCGGTGCCGACCAGCTCCTCCGGATCGCGACCGTAGACGCCCTGCGCGGCGGGGCTGACGTACCGCAGCACTCCGGTGGGGGCGGCGATCATGATGACGTCGCTGGAGCCCTGTACCAGGGAGCGGAAGTGGTTCTCCTTCTGCGCGAGTTCCTGGGTGAGGGAGATGTTGTCGAGCAGCATGATGCCCTGCCGGACCACCAGCGCGAGCACCACGGTGGCCCCGGTGACCAGGACCACGCGGTCGCACTTCTGGCCCTTGATCACGTTGTAGAGGATGCCGAGGGTGCAGACCGCGGCGGCCAGGTAGGGGGTGAGGGCGGTGAGCGCGCCGGCCGAGGTGCGGGTGGGGCCGTCGGGCCCCCGCTGCGGCTGGAGGCGGCTGCCGACCCAGGGTGCGTGCGCCATCAGTATCGCGCCGGCGAACCAGCCCGCGTCCAGGATCTGCCCGGAGCGGTAGTGGGCGCGCAGCAGCGGCGAGGTGAACAGCGCGTCGCACAGCACGGTCAGCGCCAGCGCCGCCAGCGCGGTGTTGACCGCGGCCCGGTTGACCGCCGAGCGGCGGAAGTGCAGCGCGAGGACCATGCTGACCAGCACGATGTCCAGCAGCGGGTAGGCCAGCGACAGCGCGGTGCGCGCGGTGCTCGGGCCGTCCCAGCGGGCGGCGTTGGCCAGCGCCAGGATCCAGGACAGCGTCAGCAGCGAGCCGCCGATCAGCCAGGTGTCCAGTCCCAGGCAGACCCAGCCGGCCCTGGTCACCGGCCGCTTGGCGAGCACCAGCAGGCCGATGACGGCGGGCGGGGCGAACATCAGGAAGCAGAAGTCGGCGGCGGAGGTCCGCGGCACGGGCTCGCGCAGCACCACCTCGTACCAGCCCCAGATGGCGTTGCCGAGGGCGAGCATCGCGGAGGAGAACGCGAACAGCAGCCAGGCGGGGCGGTGCGGGCCGGCCACCCGGCGGGCGTAGAGCAGTGCCGAGACGGTGGCCGTGGCCGAGGCGGCCGACAGTCCGAAGTCGCCCATGACCACGGCGACTTCGGCGGAGCCCCAGCCGAGGGAGGCGCCTGTGGTGTAGCCGCCGCAGAGCATGGCGACGAGGAGTTGGGGAAGCAGTCCGGTGGTACGCGCGCCGGCCGCCGGCGCCGCGGCGGCCACCACGCCGCCGGCGCCGCCCGCGGCCGCGGTCACCGTGCCGGCCCCGGTGGCGCTCACCGGGCACTCCGATGCGGTCGGCGCGGCCGGGCCGGCCGTCGGGTGGTGGTCAGGTGTGCGAGGCCCATCGCCCGTCGCCCCCCTTTACTTGCTCGTCGTCCACAGCGCCACAACCGCATACTCACGGCCATCGCGTGCCTGCCCCCGGAAACGGACGATACACCAGAATTGTCACTCAGCGATAGGGGTTGTCTACTGTGTGTAACCGGAGGGGAAAGGGTGCACACGGGGTGCAGTCGGACGGGGCCGGCGGGCGGGTCACCCGCTGGTGGCGACCACGTTCAGCAGCGGCTCCCCGGCCGCGAAGCGGGTCAGCTGGGCCCGGATCAGCCGCTGCGCCCGGGGCATGAACGCCGAGGTGCTGCCGCCGACGTGCGGGCTGATCAGCACACCGGGCGCGTGCCACAGTGGGTGTCCGGCGGGCAGCGGCTCGGGGTCGGTGACGTCCAGCGCCGCGGTCAGCCGCCCCGACCCGGTCTCGGCGAGCAGCGCCGCGGTGTCCACCACCGGCCCGCGGGCCACGTTGACCAGCAGCGCGCCGTCCTTCATCGCGGCCAGGAAGGCGGCGCCGGCCAGGCCCCGGGTCTGCTCGGTGAGCGGGGTGGTCAGCACCACCACGTCGGCGGCGGGCAGCAGGCCCGGCAGCTCGTTGATGGCGTGCACCGGGCCGTACGGACCGGTCCTGGCGGTGCGGGCGACCCGGACCACCTCGCACTCGAAGGGGGTCAGCCGGTCCTCGACGGCCGCGCCGATCGAGCCGTGGCCGACGATCAGCACCGTGCGGTCGGCGAGCGCCGGGTAGAAGCCGGCGTGCCACTTCTCGTCGTCCTGCCCGCGCACGAACCGGGGGACGCCGCGCAGCGAGGCGAGGATCAGGGTCAGGGCGAGCTCGGCGGTGCTGGCCTCGTGCACGCCGCGGGCGTTGCACAGGCTGACGCCGGGCGGGAGCCGGTCCAGCCGGGGCAGGATGTGGTCGACGCCGGCGCTCAGCGTCTGCACGACGCGGACGTCGCGCATCCCCGGCAGCGGCCGGGCGCCCTCGGCCGGACCGCGCAGGTAGGGGACGACGTAGAAGACGGCTTCGGCCGGGTCGGTGGGGAAATCGCCCTCGCCGTCCCAGAACACGTAGCGGAAGGCGTCCGGCAGTCCGCCGACCTCGGCCGGCGGCACCGACAGCCACACCACGGGCCGGCCGTCCTCGGTGCCGGCGGCGCGGACGCTTCGGCCTTGGGTTGAATCAGTCATGGTCAGGAGGCTATGGCACAGTGGGGCGGCGCAAGGAGGTCACACGGGTGGAGCGCAGGACGGTCGGTGCGGCGGCGCTCGCGGTGGGCGCGGTCGGCCTCGGGTGCATGCCCATGAGCTGGGCGTACAGCGCCTCGCGGCAGGACGGCGAGGAGTCGCTGCGAACGGTGCACACCGCGCTCGACCACGGGACGACGCTGCTGGACACCGCCGACATGTACGGCCCGTTCACCAACGAGCTGCTGCTCGGGCGGGTGCTGAAGGAGCGTCGGGCCGAGGCGTTCGTCGCCACCAAGTGCGGGCTGCTGGCCGGCGAGCAGCACGTCGTGGCCAACGGCCGTCCCGGGTACGTGCGCAGGGCCTGCGACGCCTCCCTGCGGCGGCTGCAGACCGACCGCATCGACCTCTACCAGCTGCACCGGGTGGACCCCGAGGTGCCGGTGGAGGAGACGTGGGGCGCGATGGCGGAGCTGGTCGCGGCGGGCAAGGTGCGCGCGCTCGGGCTGTGCGCCGTGGGCGCGCGCGGCAACCGCAGGACCGGTGCCGCGCTGCACGACGAGACGATCCGCCATCTGACCCGCGTCCAGCAGGTGTTCCCGGTCTCCAGCGTGCAGGCGGAGCTCTCGCTGTGGGCCGCGGAGGCGCTGGACGAGCTGCTGCCGTGGTGCGCGGCCCACGGGGTCGGCTTCCTGGCGGCGATGCCGCTCGGCAACGGTTTCCTGACCGGCACGCTGACCCCAGGCGGCGGCTTCGAGCCGGAGGACCTGCGGGCCCGGCACCCGCGCTTCACCGCGGAGATGATGGCCGCCAACCAGCCGATCGTGGCGGGCCTGCGCCGGGTGGCGGAGCGTCATGAGGCCACGGCCGCGCAGGTGGCGCTGGCGTGGACGCTGGCGCAGGGCCCCGGGGTGGTGCCGGTGCCGGGCACCAAGACGGCCCGCTGGAGCGCGGAGAACGCGGGGGCGGCGGGGCTGGCGCTGAGCGCGGCGGACCTGGCGGAGCTCGCGCGGCTGCCGGCCGCGCGGGGGTCGTGGGACTGAGAGGACGGCCGCCCCGGCCGGGAGGGGCTCGCGTTCCCGGCCGTGTGCGCGCCCCCGGGCCTGCGGCCCACGGCCTCCCGGTCCGCGGGTCCGGGAGCACGGGCCCGGGAGCGCGGGTCCGGACCCGCGGGTCCGGGTCCCGTACGTCGGGGTCCCGCAGGGACCGGCAGGGCCGGGGACGCCTCGCGGGGGCGGACGGATGTGTGGTGTGCTGGACCGGTGAGCACCGTCAAGGGAACCGTCCGCCGCCGATCCGCGCTCGGGGCGTCCGCCGCCGGCACCGCCGCCGTACTGCTGCTGGCCGGCTGCTCGGCCGGCCCCTCGCCGATCCACCCGCCGTCGGTGACGTCGCCGCCGGCCGCCCCGGGCGCGCCCGGCCCGACCGGCGCCACCGGCACGCCCACAGCCCCGGACTCCGGCGCCACCCCGTCGGCGGCGCCCGCGAAGGGCACGGCAAAGGTCACCGGCACGGTCGCGACCGGCATCGACACCCCGTGGGGCCTGGTGCAGCTCCCGGACGGCACGCTGCTGGTGGGCTCCCGGGACACCGGGCGGATCTCCCGGGTGGACATGGACAAGGGCACGGTGACGCAGATCGGCGGCGTGCCCGGCGTCACCCACACCCAGGGCGGCGAGAACGGGCTGCTCGGGCTGGCCGTCTCCCCCGGCTACGGGTCCGACCACCAGGTCTACGCGTACTACGGCACCGAGTCCGACAACCGCGTCGTCCGGATGCTCTACGACCCCTCGCGGCAGAAGGGCGAGCAGCTCGGCGCCCCCGACACGATTCTGCGGGACATCCCGACCGGCACGCTGCACAACGGCGGCCGGATCGCCTTCGGACCCGACGGGATGCTGTACGTCGGGACCGGCGAGACCGGGCAGCGCGGGCTCGCCCAGGACATGACGTCGCCGGCCGGCAAGATCCTGCGGATGACGCCCGACGGCCAGGTCCCCCAGGACAATCCGGTGCCCGGCTCGCTGGTGTACTCCCCCGGGCACCGCAACGTCCAGGGTCTCGCCTGGGACCCCCAGGGGCACTTGTGGGCCTCCGAGTTCGGCCAGGACACCTGGGACGAGCTGAACCTGATCGAGCCCGGCAGGAACTACGGCTGGCCGGTGGTGGAGGGCATCGCCCACCGCGCGGGCTACGTCGACCCGGTCGCCCAGTGGCACACCGACGACGCCTCCCCCAGCGGCATCGCCTACGCGGCCGGCTCCGTCTGGATGGCGGCCCTCAAGGGCGAACGCCTGTGGCGCGTCCCCCTGAACGGCACGGCCACCGCGGCGGCCCCGCAGTCCTTCTTCACCGGGACGTACGGCCGCCTGCGCACCGTGACCGCCCTCGACGACCACACCCTGCTCCTCACCACCAGCAACACCGACAACCGCGGCACCCCGAAGAAGGGCGACGACCGGATCCTGCGCGTCTCGGTGACCTGACCCGGTCCGGGGCGATCCGCCTGGGGGGGCGGCGCCCGGGTGCGGCCCCGGGCGCCGCACGGGAAGGCGGTTTGCCTCGGCCGTCCCTGCCCGCGCCCGACCGGGCTCCGGCCGCCTCAGCGGCACGGCCCGGCGGGCCCGCCCACGTCACCGGGACCGGCCCGCACCGCACCGCACCGCACCGCACCGCACCGCACCGGCGATATGTGACCGCTCGGCCGTTTCGTGCGGTCGCCCACAGGGTGCGCCCACGCGCGTCGGGTACGCGCGAGGACGGCACCCCCGGAAGAAGGGGGTGCCGTCCTCGCGGACGCGATCCGGCCGCGGCGTGGGGCGCCCGGTCAGTCCGCGCCGTGAGCGGTTCGCGGCTATGTGCCCGGCCCGCGCCGCCCGTACGCCGCCCGCATGACGGACAGGTGGCGGGGGCGCGCGCCGCCTCAGCCCTGGACGCCCAGTTTCTCCAGCACCAGTTCGCGGACCCGCCTGGCGTCCGCCTGACCGCGGGTCAGCTTCATGACCGCGCCGATCAGGGCGCCCGCCGCCGCGAGGTTGCCGCCGCGGATCTTGTCGGCGACGGCCGCGTTGGCCGCGATGGCCTGGTCCACGGCGGCGCCGAGCGCCCCGTCGTCGGAGACGACCTTCAGCCCGCGCCGGTCGACCACGTCGTCCGGCTCGCCCTCGCCGGCCAGCACGCCCTCGATGACCTGGCGGGCCAGCTTGTCGTTGAGGTCGCCGGCCGCGACGAGCGCGGAGACCCGGGCCACCTGCGCCGGGGTGATCGGCACGTCGGGCAGTTCGGTGCCGCTCTCGTTGGCGTACCGGGCCAGCTCGCCCATCCACCACTTGCGGGCCGAGGCGGCGTCCGCCCCGGCGTCGATGGTGGCCAGGATCAGGTCGAGGGCGCCGGCGTTGAGCACCGACTGCATCTCGTGGTCGGCGATGCCCCAGTCGTCCTGGAGCCGCTTGCGGCGCAGCCGCGGCAGCTCGGGCAGGGTGGCTCGCAGCTTCTCCACCCAGGCACGGGCCGGGGCGACCGGCACCAGGTCCGGCTCGGGGAAGTAGCGGTAGTCCTCGGCCTCCTCCTTGATCCGGCCGGAGGTGGTGGAGCCGTCCTCCTCGTGGAAGTGCCGGGTCTCCTGCACGATGGTGCCGCCGGAGGAGAGCACCGCGGCGTGCCGCTGGATCTCGAACCGGGCGGCGCGCTCCACGCTGCGCAGCGAGTTGACGTTCTTGGTCTCGCTGCGGGTGCCGAACCTCTGCCGCCCGTGCGGGCGCAGCGACAGGTTGACGTCGCAGCGCATCTGGCCCATCTCCATCCGGGCCTCGGACACGCCCAGCGCCTTGATCAGCTCGCGCAGCTCGGCGACGTACGCCTTGGCGACCTCGGGTGCCCGCTCGCCGGCGCCCTCGATGGGCTTGGTGACGATCTCGATCAGCGGGATGCCGGCCCGGTTGTAGTCCAGCAGCGAGTGCGAGGCGCCGTGGATCCGGCCGGTCGCGCCGCCGACGTGGGTGGACTTGCCGGTGTCCTCCTCCATGTGGGCGCGTTCGATCAGCACCCGGAAGACCTCGCCGTCCTCCAGCTGGACGTCCAGATAGCCGTTGAAGGCGATCGGTTCGTCGTACTGCGAGGTCTGGAAGTTCTTCGGCATGTCCGGGTAGAAGTAGTTCTTCCGGGCGAAGCGGCACCACTCGGCGATCTCGCAGTTCAGCGCGAGGCCGATCTTGATCGCCGACTCCACGCCGACCTCGTTGACCACCGGCAGCGAACCGGGCAGGCCCAGGCAGACCGGGCAGGTCTGCGCGTTGGGCTCGGCGCCCAGCTCGGTGGAGCAGCCGCAGAACATCTTGGTCCTGGTGCCGAGCTCGACGTGGACCTCCAGGCCCATCACCGGGTCGTACGACGCCAGCGCGTCCTCGTAGGACAGCAGATCCGTGACGGTCACAGTCCTCTTTACCTCTCAGTCCTCGGGCTTCAGTCCGTCAGGATGTCGTCGTCGTTCATCCGGCGCAGTTCGCGGACGAGCAGGGCAATCCCGGTGGCGACGGCGGCGGCGCTGACCACGGCGTCGACCAGCTTGAGCGTGTCGCTCTCGCCGCGTGCCGTCCTGGCCCGCCTGATGTTGGCGACGGCGCCGAACAGCGACGTGCCGATGGCCAGGTACGTGCCGGGGCGGCTCTTCTTGAAGCCCTTGGCCCTGGCGACCGTGCTTTTCTTGGTGGTGCTCACAGCTGGGGTGCCTCCTCAAGCAGCGGGTGGCCCCACTTCGCGACGAAGGCGGCCTCGACGGCGGCGCCGACCCGGTAGAGCCGATCGTCCCTGAGTGCGGGCGCGATGATCTGCAGACCCACCGGGAGACCGTCCTCCGGCGCCAGCCCGCAGGGCAGCGACATGGCGGCGTTGCCGGCGAGGTTCGTCGGAATGGTGCACAGGTCGGCCAGGTACATCGCCATCGGGTCGTCGGCGCGCTCGCCGATCGGGAAGGCGGTGGTCGGGGTGGTCGGCGACACGATCACGTCGACCCGCTCGAAGGCCCGCTCGAAGTCCCGGGTGATCAGGGTGCGCACCTTCTGCGCGGAGCCGTAGTAGGCGTCGTAGTAGCCGGAGCTGAGCGCGTAGGTGCCGAGGATGATGCGGCGCTTGACCTCGGGGCCGAAGCCGGCCTCGCGGGTCAGCGCGGTGACCTCCTCCGCGGACCTGGTGCCGTCGTCGCCGACCCGCAGGCCGTAGCGCATGGCGTCGAAGCGGGCCAGGTTGCTGGAGCACTCCGACGGCGAGATCAGGTAGTACGCGGCGAGCGCGTAGGTGAAGGACGGGCAGGACAGCTCGACGATCTCGGCGCCCAGCCCGCGCAGCAGCTCCACCGACTCGTTGAAGCGCTGGACGACGCCGGGCTGGTAGCCCTCGCCGCCGAACTCCTTGACCACGCCGACCCGCAGGCCGGTCACGTCACCGCTGCGGGCGGCCTCGACCACCGGCGGCACGGGGGCGTCGATGGAGGTGGAGTCCATCGGGTCGTGGCCGGCGATCACCTCGTGCAGCAGCGCCGCGTCCAGCACCGTGCGGGCGCAGGGCCCGCCCTGGTCCAGCGAGGAAGAGAAGGCGACCATGCCGTAGCGGGACACCCCGCCGTAGGTGGGCTTGACGCCGACGGTGGCGGTGACCGCGGCGGGCTGCCGGATGGAGCCGCCGGTGTCGGTGCCGAGGGCCAGCGGTGCCTGGTAGGAGGCGAGGGCCGCGGCGCTGCCGCCGCCGGAGCCGCCGGGGACCCGGGTGAGGTCCCAGGGGTTGCCGGTGGGGCCGTAGGCGCTGTTCTCGGTGGAGGAGCCCATGGCGAACTCGTCCATGTTGGTCTTGCCGATGATCACCACGTCGGCGGCCTTGAGCTTCTTGGTGACCGTGGCGTCGTACGGGGGGATCCAGCCTTCGAGGATCCTGGAGCCGACGGTGGTCGGCACGCCCTCGGTGGTGAAGATGTCCTTCATCGCCAGCGGCACCCCGGCCAGCGGGCCCAGCGGCTCGCCGGCCGCGCGCTTGGCGTCCACCGCGCGGGCCTGGGCGAGCGCGCCCTCCCGGTCCACGTGCAGGAAGGCGTGCACCTTCTCGTCGACGGCCTCGATCCGGGCCAGGTGGGCCTCGGTGACCTCGACGGCGGTCAGCTCGCCGGCCGCGATCCTCGCCGCGGTCTGGGCGGCGGTCAGCCTGATGATGTCGCTCACGGTCAGCTCTCCTCCCCGAGGATCTGCGGCACCTTGAACCGCTGCTGCTCCTGCGCGGGCGCGCCCGACAGCGCCTGGTCCGGGGTGAGCGACGGCCTTACGGTGTCCGGCCGCATCACATTGGTCAGCGGCAGCGGGTGCGAGGTCGGCGGTACGTCCTCGCCGGCCACCTCGGACACGCGGGCCACCGCGCCGATGATGTCGTCGAGCTGCTGGGCGAAGTGGTCCAACTCCTCGCCGGACAGCTCAAGGCGGGCCAGCCGTCCGAGGTGGGCGACCTCCTCGCGCGTGATGCCAGGCATGCGTTGCGATCCTCTGGGGGGTGAGATGTCGTTGGTGCCCCCAATCCTATGGGGTGGCGCCGCCGGACCCGCACTGCGTTACGCCCGGGACCGGGCTCGGGGCGGGCGTCAGGTGGCGGCGGCCCGGCCGGAGGAGCTGGGGTCGGCGACCGGGGAGTGCTCGGGCTCGGGCTCTCCCCTGGGCAGCGCGGGGGCGGCGACCGCGGGGCGCTGCCAGCCGCGTTCGCCGCGGGCGCGCAGCCACGCGGTGGCCTCGTCGGCGGGCATCGCGGCCGCGACCAGCCAGCCCTGGACGGCGTCGCAGCGCAGCTCCCGCAGCCGCTCCCAGGTCTCGTCGTCCTCGACGCCCTCGGCGACCACCAGCAGGCCGAGGGAGTGCGCGAGGTCGATGGTGCAGCGGACGATCTCGGCGTCCTCTTGGTCCACCACCAGCCGGGCCACGAAGGAGCGGTCGATCTTGAGTTCGCTGACCGGCAGCCGCCGCAGGTGCACCAGCGAGGAGTAGCCGGTGCCGAAGTCGTCGAGCGACATCTTGACGCCGTGGCCGGTGAGACCGTTGAGCGTGTCGGCGGCCTGCTGCGGGTCCTCCAGCAGGACCGTTTCGGTGATCTCCAGCTGGAGCGCGCCGGGCGGCACCTGGTGGCGGGCCAGCCGGGCGGCGACCGCGCCGGCGAAGCCGGGGCTGCGCACGTCGCGCGGCGAGACGTTGACGGCGACCGGCACCTCCAGGCCCATCCGGCGCCATGTGGCGATCTGGGCCAGCGCGGTCTCCAGGACGTACTCGGTGAGCTGCGGCATCAGCCCGGAGGTCTCGGCGATGCCGATGAACTCCTCCGGGTTGACCCGGCCGCGTTCCGGGTGCTCCCAGCGGACCAGCGCCTCCAGCCCGGCGACCTGGCCGTCGAAGCGGACCTTGGGCTGGTAGTGCAGCTCGACCTGGCCGGTGTCGAGCGCGCGCCGCAGGTCGCCGAGCAGGCCCAGCCGGTCGGGGGTGTTGGCGTCGCGCGCCGCGTCGTACACCTCGACGCCGCTGCGGTCCCGCTTGGCCTGGTACATCGCCACGTCGGCGCGGCGCAGCAGCCCCTCGGCGTCCAGCGCGTGGTCCGGGAAGACCGCGACCCCGGCGCTGGCCTCCAGTTCCAGGGTCAGGCCGTCCAGGCTGAGCGGCGAGCCGAGCGCCACCACCAGGGCCCTGGCCACCCGCTGGGCCCTGGTGGTCGAGTCGCAGCTGGGCAGCAGCACCGCGAACTCGTCGCCGCCGAGCCGGGCCGCCTCGGCACCGCGCGGCAGGGCGAGCCGCAGCCGGTCGGCGATCTGCAGGAGCAGCCGGTCGCCGGCCAGGTGGCCGAGGGTGTCGTTGACCGACCGGAACTTGTCGAGGTCGATGAGGATCAGCGCGACCCGTTCCCTGGCGTCGGCCTGCGGGAGCGCGGCCTGGCCGCGCTGGGCGCTGTCCAGCGCGCCCCAGGTCCGCTCCAGCAGCCACTGGCGGTTGGGCAGGCCGGTCAGCGGGTCGCGCAGCTGCTCCTCGGCGCGGGCGTGGGCGATCCACAAGGTGGAGTCCAGCGCGATCAGCGGCACCGAGAACAGCGGCAGCAGAATCGGTTTGTCACTGGCGACGACCAGGATCAGCGGGGAGATGCCGAGCAGGGCGCCGCCGACCATGCCCTGCCGCAGCAGCGCGGTGCGGGCCACGGTGGGCGGCCCGCCGCCGTGCGGTGCGAACGTCCACCACAGCAGGGCGCGGGTGCCGGCCAGGTACGCCAGCGCGGTGACGGTGACGGAGAAGACGGCGGACACCGACCAGGCGGCGGGCAGCCACGGGTGCTCCACCGAGGGGTGCACGCCGAACAGCGCGAGGGTGATCGCGCCCGCGCCGATGCCGAGGATGTCGATGGCGGCGTGCAGCGCGGCCTCCCGGCCCCGGTGCCGGCGGGCGGTGCCGACCAGCATCACCACCGCGAGGCTGACCAGGACGGCCGGTACCCAGCCGTAGAGCAGCAGCATGCCGAGGGTGAGGGCGGCGCCGGAGCCGGTGCCGCCCCACCAGCGGTCGCGGCCCATCGCCACCAGGTGGCCGACGATGATGCCGGTCAGCACCGCGAAGGCCCAGCCGGCGGTGCCGCCGGGGAAGAGCGCGCTGCCCTGGTGCAGCATCCGGATGACACAGACCGTCAGGGTGCCGGCGGCGACCGCCGGTACCCCCACCCGCAGGAGGGACCTGGGCACCGCCGGAAGCACCGGCACGGGCGGACCGCCGGTCAGCGGCGCCGCTCCGGCGCTCTCCGTCGGTTTCATGCCGTCCCTCTCCCAGCCTGGCGAAGCATACGGTCCACCGCGCCGGAGCCCGCGGTGATGAACCGTCCGGTCCGCTGCAAGGTTGTTTCCCGCAGTCGCGCCTCTCAACAGTAGGCCGGAAGACGCCGTCCCGGGCACCGATCCACTGCCATTGCCCGAATGCGATCAGCGCGATCGACGTATTCGGATATGGGCCGATCGGGTGACATGTGCGGGCTATTCAGTCCGATTCGCCGTCGGATTCCGGGGGATTCACCGCCCGCTCCCGGGCCGCTTCGGCACCTTGTTCGAGAAGTACCCCGAAGCCGTCCTCGTCCAGGACCGGCACCTTCAGCTGCACTGCCTTGTCGTACTTGGAGCCGGGGTTGTCGCCGACGACCACGAAGTCCGTTTTCTTGGAAACCGCGGCGGTGACTTTCGCGCCGCGGCTGACCAGCGCCTCTTTTGCGCCATCCCGGGTATGCCCGGTGAGCGTTCCGGTGACCACCACCGTGAGGCCCTCGAGCGGCCTCGGCCCCTCGTCGGAGCCCTCCTCGGTGAACGTGACGCCCGCGGCCCGCCACTTGTCGATGATCTCCCGATGCCAGTCCTCGGCGAACCACTGCTTGACCGAGGCGGCGATGGTGGCGCCCACGCCGTCGACCGCGGCCAGCTCGGCCTCCTCGGCGTCCCTGATCCGGTCCAGGTCGCGGAACTCGCGGGCCAGCGCCTCGGCGGCGACCGGGCCGACGTGGCGGATGGACAGACCGGTGATGACCCGGGCCAGCGGGCGCTGCCTGGCGGCTTGGATGTTGTCCAGCATGGCCAGCGCGTTCTTCTTCGGCTCGCCCTTCTGGTTGGCGAAGAAGGTGACGATCTTGGGCTCGCCGGTCTCCGGGTCGCGCTTGGGCAGGCCGGTGTCCTGGTCCAGCACGTAGGAGCGGATGGGCAGCAGTTCGCCGATCTCCAGGCCGAACAGGTCGCCCTCGTCCCTGAGCGGCGGCTCCTGCGGCTCCAGCGGCTGGGTGAGGGCGGTCGCCGCGACGTAGCCGAGGGCCTCGATATCCAGGCTGCGACGACCGGCGAGGTAGAAGATCCGCTCCCGCAACTGGGCCGGGCAGGCGCGGGCGTTGGGGCAGCGCAGGTCGACGTCCCCCTCCTTCATCGGCTGGAGGGGGGTGTGGCACTCGGGGCACTCGGCGGGCATCACGAACTCCCGCTCGCCGCCGTCCCGCAGGTCGGCGATTGGGCCGAGGATCTCCGGGATCACGTCGCCGGCCTTGCGCAGCGCCACGGTGTCGCCGATGAGGACGCCCTTCCTCTTGACGACCTCCTGGTTGTGCAGGGTGGCGAACTCGACCTCGGAGCCGGCCACCGTGACCGGCTCGACCACCGCGTACGGGGTGACCCGGCCGGTGCGGCCGACGCCGACCCGGATGTCGACCAGCTTGGTGTTGACCTCCTCCGGCGGGTACTTCCAGGCGATGGCCCAGCGCGGCGCCCGGGAGGTGGAGCCGAGCCGGCCCTGCAGCGGGATCTCGTCGACCTTGACCACCACGCCGTCGATCTCGTGCTCGACGTCGTGCCGGTGCTCGCCGTAGTAGGCGATGAACTCCCGTACGGCGTCCAGCGAGTCGGCCACCTTGTTGTGGCGGGCGGTGGGCAGCCCCCACTCGCGCAGCAGCTCGTAGGCGTGCGACTGGCAGTCGATGGCGAAGCCCCGGCGGGCGCCGAGGCCGTGCACCACCATCCGCAGCGGCCGGCCCGCGGTGATCCTGGGGTCCTTCTGCCGCAGTGAGCCGGCCGCCGCGTTGCGGGGGTTGGCGAACGGCTTGTCGCCGCCCTCGACCAGCCGCGCGTTCAGCTCCTCGAACTTCTCGCCGGGGAAGTAGACCTCGCCGCGGACCTCGACCAGCTCCGGCACCCGGTCGCCGGCCAGCCGGTCGGGGATGTCGGCGATGGTGCGCACGTTGGGGGTGATGTCCTCGCCGGTGCGGCCGTCACCGCGGGTGGCGGCGCGGGTCAGCCGGCCGTTTTCATAGGTGAGGTTGACCGCGAGGCCGTCCACCTTGAGCTCGCACAGGAAGTGGTACGGGCTGTGGTCGTTGTCCGGCGGGCCGAGCTCGCCGGCCACCCGGTCGGCCCAGGTGGCCAGTTCCTCCTCGGTGAAGGCGTTGTCCAAGGACAGCAGCCGCTCGCGGTGCCGGACGGCGGTGAACTCGGTCTCGTACGCCCCGGCGACCTTCTGGGTGGGCGAGTCGGGGGTGCGCAGCGCCGGGTACCGGTCCTCCAGCGCCTCCAGCCGGCGCAGCAGCCGGTCGAAGTCGCCGTCGCTGACGACCGGCGCGTCCCTGACGTAGTAGCGGAAGCGGTGCTCCTCGACCTGCTCGGCCAGCCGGGCGTGCTGCTCCCGTGCCTCGGCGGGGACCTCCGCGGGCTGTGCGTCCTCCAGGGCTGCCACGATTGCGTCCTTCCTCGGTCAGGCGTCACTCAGGGTCGTCGACGAGCGAGCGTGCCGCCTTGGCGCAGTGCAGCAGGGCGGCACGGGCATAGGACGGTGAGGCCCCCGCCAGACCGCAGGCCGGGGTGACGGCCACCGAGGACCCCAACGCCCCCGGTGCCAGCCCCAGCCTGCGCCACAGCGCCCGAACACCGCTGACGCTACCGGCAGGGTCCGACAATTCGGCGTCCAGTCCCGGCACGACACCGGCGAGCAGCGCGGTGCCGCCCTCGGCCGCCTCCCCGAACACGTCCCAGTCACGTTCGGTAAGCAAGGAGAAGTCGAAGGAGAGGCCGGCCGCCCCGGCCCTGCGCAGCAGCGCGAACGGGACGTCGGGCGCGCAGGAGTGCACCACGACCGGGACGCCGACCGCCGTGATCAGGTCCCGCAGCGTGCTCTCCACCCGGGCCCGGTCCACCGCCCGGTAGGTCCGGTAGCCGCTGGCGGTCCTGACGTGGCCGGTCAGCACGGCGGTGAGCGAGGGTTCGTCCAGCTGCAGCACCAGTTGGGCGCCGGGCACCCGCCGGGCGGTCTCCTCCAAGTGGACGCCGATGCCCTCGGCGAGGGATCCGGCGAGGTCGCGGCAGGCGCCCGGGTCGCGCAGCGCCGCCTCGCCGCTCTTCGTCTCGACGCCGGCCGCCAGCGTCCACGGCCCGACCGCCTGCACCTTCAGCGGGCCCTGGTAGCCCTGGGTGAACTCCTCCAGCGCGTCCAGGTCCTCCCCGAGCCACGACCTGGCCCGCTTGGTGTCCCGGCCCGGCCGGTCGCCGAACCGCCAGCCGCTGGGCTCCACCCGGGCGTAGAGCTCGACCAGCATCCCCAGCGTGCGTCCGATCATGTCCGCGCCGGGTCCGCGCGCGGGCAGCTCCGGCAGGAACGGGAAGGTCCCGGTGGCCTCCACGGCCACCCGCGCCGCCTCCCTGGCGTCGCCCCCCGGCATGGACCCCACTCCGGTCGCGGCACCTTCGGGCAGTTTGAACTCGCTCTGGTTGGTCACCCGGGAAGACTACGAGACGCGCCGCCGGAGCCTCGCCGCCCGCGCCACCGCCGTCGCGGCGGCCCGCCCAGGACCGGCGCCGGGCGCGCCCGGCCGGTCCGCCGGCGGACGGGACCGGCGGCGGGGACGCCCGGCTCGGCGGCGGACGGGCTCAGCGCCCCGGGCGGACCGTCAGGTCGGTGATCTCCGCGTCGCGCGGGAGGTCCAGAGCGGTCAGGACGGTCGTCGCGACGGATTCCGGGTCGATCCAGCGGTCCGCGTCGTACGCCTTGCCCTCCTGCTGGTGGACCTTCTGCTGCATGGGCGTGGCGGTACGGCCGGGGTAGACGGTCGTCACCCGTACGCCGCTGCCGTGCTCCTCGGCCCGCAGCGCGTCGGCGAGGGCGCGCAGGCCGTGCTTGCTGGCCGCGTACGCCGACCACGCGGCGTTCGCGGAGAGACCGGCGCCGGAGTTGACCATCACCACGTGGCCGCGGGACAGCCGCAGCTGCGGCAGCAGCAGCCGGGTCAGCTCGGCCGGGCCGACCAGGTTCACCGCGAGGGTCTCCTGCCAGACCTTCGGGGTGAGGTCGCCGACCGGGCCGAGTTCCACCACGCCCGCCACGTGCAGCAGCGAGTCCAGCCGGTCGGGCGGGGACTGGAGGCCCAGCGCCCAGGACAGCCGGGACGGCTCGCCGAGGTCGCCGACCAGGGTCCGCGCGCCGGGGAAGCGCTCGGCGAGCTGCGCGGCCCGGCCGGCGTCCCGGGCGAGCAGCCACAGCTCGTCGCCGCGGTCCAGCAGCCGGCGGGCCACCGCCGCGCCGATCCCGGACCCGGCCCCGGTGACGAGACGGACGCTCACGCACGCTCCTGGAGGTGGTCGGCCCGGTATGCGGTCAGATAGGCGAGCGCCGCCCGGGGGTCCTCGGCGAAGTGGACGAGTCCGGACAGCGGCACGGGCAGGAAGCCCTCGGCCTCCATCCTGCGGAACTGCTGCTTGAGTCCGTCGTAGAAGCCGGCGGTGTTGAGCAGGACCACCGGTTTGCCGTGCAGGCCGTGCTTCTTCAGTTCCAGGATCTCGGTGGCCTCGTCCAGGGTGCCCGTGCCGCCGACCATGATCACGATCGCGTCGGAGCGCAGCAGCAGCTCGGCTTTGCGGTGCGCGAGGTCGCGGGCGATCACCGTCTCGTCGGTGTCCGGCCTGGCCAGGTGGTGCAGGAACTCCACCGAGATCCCGACGAGCCGGCCGCCGGCCTGCTGCGCGCCGTCCGCGAGGACCTTCATCAGCCCGGTGTCGGAGCCGCCCCACACCAGGGTGTGGCCGCCCTCGCCGAGCAGTCTGCCGAACTCCCGGGCGGCCACCGTGTACTGCTCGCCGAGGTCGGCCGCGGACAGGAAGACGCAGACGTTCATACGGCCACCGGGGTCTTGCGGTCGGTCGTGGCGATCGTGGCCGAACCGACCACGCGGGTGCCGTCGTAGAGCACGACCGCCTGGCCGGGGGCCACGCCGCGGACCGCCTCGGCGAAGGCGACGTGCAGTTCGCCGTCGAGCAGCTCGGCGGTGACCGGTACGTCCTCGCCGTGGGCGCGCAGCTGGGCGGTGTACGCGGCCCGGCCCTCGGGCGGGGTGCCGCACCAGCGGGGGCGGATCGCGGTGAGCGCGGTGACGTCCAGCGCCTGGGCCGGGCCGACGGTGACGGTGTTGTCCACCGGGGAGATGTCCAGGACGTAGCGGGGCTTGCCGTCGTCCGCGGGGACGCCGAGCCGCAGGCCCTTGCGCTGGCCGATGGTGAAGCCGTACGCGCCGCTGTGGGTGCCGACGCGGGCGCCGTCCTGGTCGACGATGGCGCCCTCGGCGGTGCCGAGGTGCCTGGCGAGGAAGCCCTGGGTGTCGCCGTCGGCGATGAAGCAGATGTCGTGGCTGTCGGGCTTGCGGGCGACCGCGAGGCCGCGGCGCTCGGCCTCGGCGCGGATCTCGTCCTTGGTGGTCAGGGTGTCGCCCAGCGGGAACATCGCGTGCGCGAGCTGGCGCTCGTCGAGCACGCCGAGCACGTAGGACTGGTCCTTGGCGGCGTCGCTGGCACGGTGCAGCTCGCGGGTGCCGTCGGGGTTGGTGACGACGGCGGCGTAGTGGCCGGTACAGACGGCGTCGAAGCCGAGGGCGAGGGCCTTGTCCAGCAGCGCGGCGAACTTGATCTTCTCGTTGCAGCGCAGGCAGGGGTTGGGGGTGCGGCCGGCCGCGTACTCGGCGACGAAGTCGTCGACGACGTCCTCGCGGAAGCGCTCGGCGAGGTCCCACACGTAGAAGGGGATGCCGATGACGTCGGCCGCGCGGCGGGCGTCGCGCGAGTCCTCCACGGTGCAGCAGCCCCGGGCCCCCGTGCGGAAGCTCTGCGGGTTCGCCGACAGCGCGAGGTGCACGCCCGTCACGTCGTGCCCGGCCTCGGCGGCGCGCGCCGCCGCCACGGCGGAGTCCACCCCGCCACTCATCGCCGCCAGCACCCGCAGCGGCCGTACGGCTCCCTGTTCCCGGATTTCGCTCACCCCCCTAGCCTAAGGCCCGCTCTCCCCCGCCTCCCGCCTTTTCCGCCCCGCGGCCCGGCCGGGCCGGGCTCCGCGCCGGTCCGTGCGGCCTGCCGGCGGTCCCGGCACCCCCGCAGCGCCGCGCATTCGTCGCGGACGGAAGACCGGGCGTTCGCCCGGCGTTGGCACGAAGGCAGTGGACACAGCGGTACTACCGATGGGTGACATGACCGGCATGGCAACAGCATCGCCCCGCGCGGACATCGGGGACAGCGAGTTCGACCGGGCCACGGCGGTGGCGCCGCGGGCCGGGGAGGCGGGGGTCTACGACGCCGAGCTGTCGGCCGGATGGACGATCGGGTCGGCGGTGAACGGCGGATACCTGCTGGCGCTGCTGGGGCGGGCGCTGAGCGGGAGCCTGCCGCACCGCGACCCGCTGACGGTCACCGCGCACTACCTGACCGCCTCCCGGCCCGGCCCCGCCGTGGTGCGCGCGCAGACGGTGCGGGCCGGGCGGACCATGTCCTCCGGTCAGGCGTCGCTGTTCCAGACCGACGACAAGGGCCGGGAGGTCGAGCGGATCCGGGTGATCGCCGGGTACTGCGACCTGGCCGCGCTGCCCGACGGCGTACGGACCTCGGCGAAGCCGCCGCGGATGCCGTCGTACGAGGACTGCCTGGGTTCGGCGGACGCCCCGGCGGAAGGCCAGGTGGGCGGGTCCACCGCGATCCTGGAGCGGCTGGACCTGCGGCTCGACCCGGCGACCGTCGGGTGGGCGGTCGGCGCCCCCTCGGGTCTGGGCCGGGTGCGTGGCTGGCTGGGCCTGGCCGACGGCCGGGACCACGACCCGCTGTCGCTGCTGCTCGCGGTGGACGCCCTGCCGCCGACCTCGTTCGACCTGGGCCTGAAGGGCTGGACGCCGACGCTGGAGCTGACCGTGCACGTACGGGCCCGTCCGGTGCCCGGCCCGCTGCGGGTCGCGCTCAGCACCCGCAACCTGGCCGGCGGCCTGCTGGAGGAGGACTGCGAGATCTGGGACGGCGCGGACCGCCTGGTCGCGCAGTCCCGGCAGCTCGCCCGCGCCCCGCGCGGCTGAACCCCCCGCGGGCGGTCCGCACCCGAGTGGCCGGTCCGGGCCACGGTTGTCCGGCAGCTGGGCACGGGGTCCGGCCGCCCCCGGCACGAACGTAGAATCGGGGCACCATGGCCTACTTCGACCACGCCGCCACCACGCCCATGCTTCCGGAGGCGGTCCAGGCGATGACCGCCCACCTCACGCTGACCGGCAACGCCTCCGCGCTGCACGCCGCCGGGCGGCGGGCCCGGCGTGCCGTGGAGGAGTCCAGGGAGACGCTCGCCGCCGCACTCGGCGCCCGCCCCAGCGAGATCGTCTTCACCGGCGGCGGCACCGAGTCCGACAACCTCGCGGTGAAGGGTCTGTACTGGGCGCGCCGGGCGGCCGACCGGCGGCGCAACCGGGTCCTGGCCAGCCCCGTCGAGCACCACGCGGTACTCGACGCGGTCTACTGGCTCGCCGACCACGAGGGCGCCGTCATCGACTGGCTGGAGGTCGACAAGTTCGGCCGGGTGGAGCCCGCGACCCTGCGCGCCGCCATCGAGCGCGACCCCGGCGACGTCGCGCTGGTCACCGCGATGTGGGCCAACAACGAGGTCGGCACGATCCTGCCGGTCCACGAACTCGCCGCCGTCGCCCGGGAGTTCGACGTGCCGATGCACTCCGACGCGGTGCAGGCGTTCGGCCAGGTGGAGCTGGACTTCGCCGCCGCGGGACTGGACGCGATGACGGTTACCGGGCACAAGGTCGGCGGCCCGTACGGGGTCGGCGCGCTGGTGCTGCGGCGCGAGGACACCCCGGTACCGCTGCTGCACGGCGGCGGCCAGGAGCGCAGCCGCTCCGGCACCCTCGACGTGCCGGCCATCGCCGCCTTTGCCACCGCGGCCCGTCTCGCGGCCGAGCGGCGGGCCGGGTTCGTCGCCGAGGTGGGCGCGCTGCGCGACGAGCTGGTACGCGGGGTGCGGGCGGCCGTACCGGACGCGGTCCTCAACGGCGACCCGTCGCCGCAGGGGCGGCTGGCCGCCAACGCGCACTTCACCTTCCCCGGCTGCGAGGGGGACTCGCTGCTGCTGCTGCTCGACGCGCAGGGCATCGCCTGCTCCACCGGCTCCGCGTGCACCGCGGGGGTCGCCCAGCCCAGCCACGTCCTGCTGGCGATGGGCGAGCCGGCCACGTACGCCCGCGCCACCCTGCGCTTCTCCCTCGGGCACACCACGACCGCGGGGGAGGTCGCCGAACTCGTCGCGGCGATCGGCCCCGCCGTCACCCGGGCCCGCGCCGCCGGCCAGACCTGAGCCGCCGGGCCGGGCCGTACCGCCGGTACCGCCCGTCGCGACCGCGCCGCCCGTACGACGGCGACCGCGCCGCCCGCGCGGCGGGCGGGCCACCGCCGCGGGCGGCACCGGCGCACGGCGCGGGCAGCAGGGGGCGGCCCGCACCGGGCCGCCCCCCTTCCCGTACCGCGCGCTATACGCCCGCCGGCTCCTGCGCCGGCCGCCGGGCCGCCGTGTTCTCCGGGTGGTGGCAGGCCACCCGGTGGCCCGGGGCCAACGCCACCAGCGGCGGCTCCTGCGCCGCGCAGACCTCGGTCGCCTTCCAGCAGCGGGTGCGGAAGCGGCAGCCGCTCGGCGGGTTGACCGGGGAGGGCACGTCCCCGTTGAGCAGGATCCGGCCGCCCGACGCCCCCGCGCCGCCCGCCAGCTGCTGCTGGCGCCGCTTGGGGTCCGGCACCGGCACCGCGGACAGCAGCGCGGTGGTGTACGGGTGGAACGGCGTGCCGTACAGCGACTCCCGGTCGGCGATCTCCACGATCTTGCCGAGGTACATCACCGCGATCCGGTCCGAGACATGGCGGATGACCGACAGGTCGTGGGCGATGATCACATAGGTGAGGCCCAGCTCCTGCTGGAGGTCGTCCAGCAGGTTGACCACCTGCGCCTGGATCGACACGTCCAGCGCGGAGACCGGCTCGTCGGCGACCACCAGCTTGGGCTTGAGCGCCAGCGCGCGGGCGATGCCGATGCGCTGCCGCTGCCCGCCGGAGAACTCGTGCGGATAGCGGTTGTAGTGCTCGGGGCTGAGGCCGACCAGCTCCAGGAGGTTCTGCACCTCCTTCTTCACCCCCAGCTCGGTGGCGACCTTCTGCAGCTTGAAGGGCGCGCCCACGATGGTGCCGATGGTGTGCCGCGGGTTCAGCGACGAGTACGGGTCCTGGAAGATCATCTGCACGTCGCGCCGCATCGGCCGCATCGCGCCCACGCTGAGGTGGGTGATGTCCCGGCCCTCGAACTCGATCCTGCCGCCGGTGGGTTCGAGCAGCCGGGTGATCAGCCGGCCCATGGTGGACTTGCCGCAGCCGGACTCGCCGACCACGCCGAGGGTCTCCCCGGCCGAGACCTCGAAGTCCAGCCCGTCCACCGCCTGGACCGCGCCGACCTGCCGGCGCAGCAGCCCCTTGGTGATCGGGAAGTGCTTGACCAGCCCGTTCACCTTCAGCAGCGGCTCCCCCGACGGCTGCCGGGGGACCGAGCGGTGCGGCTCGTCGGCCGCTGCCGCCGCGGCCTCGGGCGCGTTCTTGTCCAGCGAGGGTGTGTCCGCCACGGCTTCGTCCCGGCCCTTCACAACGTGGGTGCAATCTCTTCGGTCCAGATCCGGGCCCGCTCGTCGTCGCCCAGGTGGCAGGCGACGACATGCCCGGGGGCCACTTCCCGCAGCTCCGGGACGAGCGTCTCGGAGGCGCCGCCGTTCAGCCCGGCGTACGGGCAGCGCGGGTGGAAGGCGCAGCCGCCCGGCACGTTGATCAGGCTGGGCGGCGTGCCCTTGACCGGGTTGAGCCGCTCGATCCGGTCCCGGTCCATCCGCGGCATCGAGCCCAGCAGACCCCAGGTGTACGGGTGCTGCGGCTCGGTGAAGACCTTCTCCGCGGTACCGCGTTCCACGGCCCGGCCGGCGTACATCACCAGCAGGTCGTCGGCGACCTCGGCGACCACGCCCAGGTCGTGGGTGATCATGATGACCGCGGAGCCGAACTCCTTCTGCAGATCGCGGATCAGGTCCAGGATCTGCGCCTGCACGGTCACGTCGAGCGCGGTGGTCGGCTCGTCGGCGATCAGCAGTTCGGGGTTGTTGATCAGCGCCATGGCGATCATCGCCCGCTGCCGCATACCGCCGGAGAACTGGTGCGGGTAGTCGGAGTAGCGCTTGCGCGGCTCGGGGATGCCGACCCGGTCCAGCATCTCCACCGCCCGCTCGCGGGCCGCCTTCCTGGACACCTTGTTGTGCACCCGGTACGCCTCGACGATCTGCGCGCCCACCGTGTAGTAGGGGTGCATCGCCGACAGCGGGTCCTGGAAGATCATCGCCATCTTCCGGCCGCGCAGCCTGCGGACCCGGTCGGGGTCGGCGCCGATCAGCTCCTCGCCGTCCAGCCGGACCTCGCCGGAGATGCGGGCCCTGGCGGTGCGGTGCAGGCCCATGATGCCGAGCGAGGTGACGGACTTGCCGGAGCCGGACTCGCCGACGATGCCGAGGGTACGGCCGCGGGCCAGGTCGAAGCTGAGCCCGTCGACCGACTTGACCAGGCCGTCGTCGGTGTCGAAGTGGATCCGCAGGTCGCGGACCGACAGGTACGCCTCGCCGACCGTGTCCTCGGCCCGGTCCGGCTCGCCGCTGACGTCGGTGCTCACGAGAACCTCACCCGGGGGTCGATGGCGGCGTAGAGCAAGTCCACGACCAGGTTGCACAGGACGATGAAGACGGCGGCGATGATGGTCACCCCGAGCACCTTGGGCAGGTCGTTGTCGGTGATGGCCTGCACGGCGTAGGCGCCGACGCCCGGGAAGGAGAAGACCGTCTCGGTGAGGACCGCGCCGCCGATCAGCAGGCCGAAGTCCATGCCGAAGATGGTGACGATCGGGGTCAGCGCGGCCCGCAGGCCGTGCTTGCCGACGACCGTCCGCTCCGGCAGGCCCTTGGCGCGCGCGGTGCGGATGTAGTCCTCGCCCATGGTCTCCAGCATCCCGGCCCTGGTCAGCCGGGCGTACAGCGCGGAGTAGAGGAAGGCCAGGCTGATCCACGGCAGGACCAGGTTGGACGCCCACTGCACCGGGTCGCTCTCGAAGCCGACGTACTGGATGTTGCTCCAGACCTGCCACTTGTAGACGAACAGGCCCTTGAGGACCAGGCCGGTGAAGAAGATCGGCAGCGAGACGCCGGCCAGTGCCACGCCCATGGAGACGCGGTCGAAGACCGTGCCGCGCTTGAGGGCGGACACGACGCCGATGGCCACGCCGGAGACCACCCAGATCACGGCCGCGCCGATCGCCAGCGAGACGGTGATCGGGATGCGCTGCTTGATCTCGGGCCACACCTCGACATGGCTCTTGAAGGAGTAGCCGAAGCAGGGGCGGTGGCACGTGGCCGCGTCGGGGCCGAACTTGTAGTGCGCGCCCATGACGATGGCCTTGATGAAGTGCCAGTACTGCTCGTACAGCGGCAGGTCCAGGCCCAGGTTCTTCTTCACCGCCGCGATGGACTCGGGGTTGGCGTCCTTGCCCACGTACTGGGTGGCCAGCTGGGTGGTGGTCTGGCCGCCGAGTTTCGGCACCCAGAAGAAGATCAGGAACGTGACCGCGCTGACGACCAGCACCAGGAAAATCGCGGCGATCACGCGTCGGATGATGTACGCAGTCACAGCGGGTCGGCGCCGGGGCCGGCGGCCGGGTGGTACCCGGCCGCCGGCCCCGAAGCCTTCACCTGCCTTCCGGTGTTCGGTGCCTACTCTTCGATGCCCCGTCGGGGCGGTTGGACTACTTGGACGAGCCGAGCAGCAGGTAGTCGTACATACCCAGGTAGGCCTGCGTCACGGTGACGTTGGTGGCCGAGTCCGGACGGTAGAGCAGGTTCTTGCGGTAGATCAGCGGCACCACGGTGGCGGTGTCCACGACCATCTTGTCGATCTGGCCCCACGCGGTGGTGCGGGCCGCCGCGTCGGTGTTGGAGATCGCGTCCGACAGCGCCTTGTTGATGGCGGGGTCGTTCAGCTCCTGCAGGTTGTTGCCACCGGACGGCTTGATGGCGCTACCGTCGACGATCTGGTCCAGGAAGCCGTAGCCGGTCGGCCAGTCGGCGCCCCACGCGGTGAGCATCAGGCCGAGCTGGTGGCTGTGCACGTAGCTCGGCACACCGGCGAAGTTGGAGAAGTACTTGCCGGCCGGGTAGCTCTTGATGTTGGCCGTGATGCCGACCTGCTTGAGCGAGTTCTGGATCGCGGTGGCGGTCGCCATCTCGGTCGGCCGGTCGCTGCGGGCGGTCAGGTTGGTGGTGAAGCCGCCCGGCTTGCCGCACGCGGTCAGCGACTGCTTGGCCTTGGCCACGTCACCCTTGCCGCCCGGCGTCGCGAACTCGTCGAACTTGCTGTAGCCGTTGACGGTCGGCGGGAGCAGCGTGGTCGCCACGTCGCCCTTGACGCTGCCGCCGATGGCGGTCTGCACCGAGACCTTGTCGATCGCGTACTCGACGGCCTTGCGGCACTCGATGTTGTCGAACGGCGCGACGTTGGGGTTGATCGCCATGTACGAGGTGGCACCGGCGTACGAGTCGTCGGTGTTCTTGGCGTACTGCGGGTTGATCACCTTGGCCTGCGTCTGCGGGCTGACGCCGGTACCGCCGGAGTCGACCGTGGTGTTGCCCGACAGCAGGTCGTTGTCGATGCTGGTCGCGTCGACCTTGAACTTGATCTTGATCTCGTCGGGCAGCGCCTTGCGCACCGGGTCGGTGGCCTGCGACCACTCGGGGTTGCGCACCAGGTCGGCCCCCACGCCGTCCTGGTAGGACTTGAACTTGTACGGGCCCGAGGAGACGATGTGCTTCACGTAGCCGGCGCCGTCGTCCTTGGCCGCCGGGATCGGGGCCGTCTGCGAGAAGGTCGCCAGGTAGTCGAAGTCCGCGAACGGCTTCGACAGGTGGAAGACGATCGTGGTGTCGTCCGGCGTCTCGATGGACGCGATCCCGTTCGGGTTCTTGTCCTTGTACGGGCCCTGGTACTTGTCGCCGCCCTCGAGGTACGCCTTGAAGTACGTCGGGCCGTTGGACAGCGCCTCGGGCGCGAAGTTGCTGCGCTCGATGCCGTACTTGATGTCCTTGGTGGTGATCGGCGTGCCGTCGTCGTACTTCAGGCCGGGACGGATGGTGTACGTCCACGTCTTGGCGTCCGCGCTGGCCTTGCCGAGGCCGGTGGCGAGGTCCGGGACGACCTGGAGGCCCGCGCTGCCGGCGGCCGGCTTGAAGGTGAGCAGGGTACGCGCGTAGAGGCGGGAGAAGTTCTGCACCCAGCCGTAGTACGTGTTGCCCGGGTCGAGGGAGTCCGGCACGTCGGAGTTCTCCATCGTGACGGTGCCCCCCTTCTTGTCCGAGGCGTTCACGATGCCGGTCAGGGCGGCGTCCTTCGCGGCGGAGACACCGGAGGCGGTGCTCTTCGTGCCGCCCCCGGTCTTCTTGCCGTCGTCCTTCGAGTCGCTGCTGCACGCGGATGCTCCCAGGGCGAGTGCCATGGCAAGCGCCAGCGTGGCTGTCGCTTTTCTGCTGTTCATGCCGAGGAAAGCCTCCTGAATCGGTGTTTAAGCCTGTGGTACGTACTGCGTGCGGGTGGTCTGTGGGTGGCGTTCACTTGCCGCGCGGATCGAGGGCGTCGCGCAGTCCGTCGCCCAGCAGGTTGAACGCCAGGACGGTGACGAAGATCGCCAGGCCGGGGACGACCATGTACTGCGGGTCCGCGTAGAACAGATCGATGGCCGAGTTGAGCATGCCGCCCCAGGACGCCTGCGGCGGCGCGATGCCGACGCCGAGGAAGCTCAGCGCGGCCTCGAAGAGGATGTTGGTCGGGATCAGCAGGGTCGAGTAGACCAGGATCGGCGCGACCAGGTTCGGCAGCAGCTCCTTGAACAGGATGAACGGCCCGCGGGCGCCGAGACTGCGGGCCGCCTCGACGAACTCCCGCTCCCGCAGGGAGAGTGTCTGGCCGCGGATGATCCGGCCCATGTACGGCCAGTTGAAGAAGCCGATGACGAAGATCAGCACGCTGATCCGCAGCGGCAGCCCGTTCAGGCCGAACGCGCCGTCCTGCAGCGACGCCGAGATGGAGATCGCGAACAGCAGCAGCGGAAAGGCCAGGAAGGTGTCCATCAGCCGGCTGATGGCGCTGTCCACCCAGCCGCCGTAGTAGCCGGCGACCACTCCGAAGATGACGCCGAGGATCACCGACAGCAAGGTGGCGCCGGTCGCGACCAGCATCGACACCCAGGATCCCTCGATGATCCGGGCCAGCAGGTCGCGGCCGAACTGGGGGTCCACGCCGAGCGGGTGCGCCCAGCTCATCCCGCCCCAGCCGCCCTTGGGTGCCACCGTGTTGGGGTCCACCAGGTCCTGGTGGAAGGCGTTGGGGTCGAGGTCGAAGACCTTCTCGATCAGCTTGGAGAGGACGGCGAGCAGCACCAGGCAGATGACAACGATGCCACCGGCAACGGCGACCTTGTCGCGCTTGAAGCGCGTCCAGGCGATCTGCCCGAGGGACCGTCCCTCGATCGTCTTCCGCCCGGCCCCCTGGAGAATGGCTTCGGGCTGGGCCTCCGCCTGTCCATGGGTGGTCTCAATCGGTGCGGTCATGGCGTAGCTGACCCCTCTCGCCGGCGGGTAGCCGGCGCGCGCCCGCCGCTGTAGCGGCTTTTGTCGATTCGACCGCGATGACGGTTCTCGGATACGTCACAGCGCCTTCTGCCGGTGGATTCTTCTGTGCCGCGGTGATCACCCGCCAGCCCTGACCGGGAACGGATGCGCAACTGTGATGTGGTGATTCATCGACCGTTACCGACCCGTACCTCGGGGTACGGTCGTCTGGTGAACGAGCGGCTGCGCGCGGTGTATGACCTGATGATGCCACAGGCCCGGGAAATGGCGGGCCTGCACGAGTACGACGGCCGGGTCCAGGATCTGTCCCCCGCCGGGGTGCGCCGGGCGCTGGCAGAAGTGGTCCGCGCCCGCCGCGCGGAGGGCCGGCTGGACGACACCCACGACGAGGCGCACCTGCGGATCTTCGAGAAGGCGCTGCGCACCCAGTACGGCGATCTGGAGATGCACCGGCGCGACCCGTATCCGCATCTGTCCAACCTGGAACTGGCCTGCTACGACCGGGAGTACGCGCCCCGCAAGGAGCGGGCCAGGGCCCGCCGCAGGCACCTCGCGCACTGGCCGGAGGCGATCGACGCCTCGCTGTCGGCGCTGGACCGGGTGAACGCCCCGGTCGCGGCGGCGCTGCTCGGCGCGGCCCGCGGCCTGGCCGTCGGCCTCGACCCGGAGCGGAGCCCGGCGGAGGCCGCCGCGCTCGCCGCGCACGCCCGGCTGCTGGCCCGGCTGGAGGACGCGGCCGAGCACGGCGACCCCGACCCGCGGCTCGGCGGCAAGGCACTCGCCTCGCTGATGGGAGCCCAGGAGGGGCTGCGGGTGGACCTGGAGGCGCTGGCCGGGGACGCCGGCCGGGAGCGCGACCGGCTGACCGAGCTGCTCGCCGACTCCTGCCGCGCCCTCGACCCGCGCCGCACGGTCGACGAGCTGATCCCCGAACTGCTGGCCGACCACCCGGGCGCCGACCAGGTCATCCCGGAGGCGGCCCGGCTCACCGACGAGGTGATCGCCTTCACCAAGGAGCACGGGCTGGCCCCCTACGTCGACGGGGAGTGCCTGGTCGGCCCCGCCCCGCCGTCGCGCCGCTGGTCGATGGCCATGATGGCGTGGGAGGCGCCCGGCGAGTCCGACGCGCCCTCCTGGTACCACGTCACCCCGCCGGATCCGGACTGGCCGGCCGAGGAGCGCGAGGAGTGGCTGACGGTCTTCAGCCGGACCAGCCTGCCGGCGATCACCGTGCACGAGGTCTCCCCCGGCCACTTCGCGCACGGCCGGGCACTGCGCCGCACCCGCGGCCCGGTCCGCCGCACCCTGCACAGCCTCTCCTTCAGCGAGGGCTGGGCGCACTACGTCGAAGAGGTCTGCCTGGAGGAGGGCTTCCGCGCCCACGACCCGCGCTTCGCCATCGGCGTCGCCCTGGAGGCGCTGGTCCGGGTCACCCGGCTGACCTGCGCGATCGGTCTGCACACCGGCACGATGGACCTGGAGGAGGCCACCCGGCTGTTCATGCGCGACGCCCACCTGGCCCGTACCAGCGCCGCGTCCGAGGCGCGGCGCGGCACCTTCGACGCCGGCTACGGCCGCTACACCTGGGGAAAGCTGGAGATCATGCGGCTGCGGGCGCGGGCCAGGCGCAAGTGGGGCGGGGAGTTCTCGCTGCCGCGCTTCCACACGTCGCTGCTGGCGCTGGGGAGCCCGCCGCTGGGGCTGCTGGAGGGCATCTTCGCCCGGGAGAAGTGACGCGGCGCGGATGCGGGTGTCCCGCTCCGGAAGCGGGCGACGCGGTACGGGAGCGGGCGCGGTCTCCCCGTGCGGTCGGTCGGGGCGGCCCCGCTGTCCGCGGGGGGAGCGGCGGCCGTGGGCCGGCCCGGCGCCGCCGTACCGGTCCGGCTTCCGTCCCGGAACGGGTGGCGCCGCCCGCGGGCGGCGGTCAGTAGCGCGCCGGGCCCCACGAGGCGCCGCCGCCGTACGCCTCGCGGTCGAAGAACGGCTGGCCGTTGGCCCGCATCCACATGCCCACCGGGTCGTACGCGTCCGCCATGGCGACCGTGGAGACCGCGAGGCCGTCCGGGACGCCGGACACGGCCTGCCGCATCATCAGCCGGACCGACTCGACCGCCTGCGGCGAGGAGTCGTACACCTCGACGCCGACCGCGAGGTACGGCTCGCCGAGGGCCGGCTGGACCCAGGCCCGGCGCAGCGAGCGGACCGCCGGGGTGCGGTGGGCGGCCTGGGCCAGCAGGGCGTAGAACTGCGGGATCTGCAGGGAGGGTTCGCCGATCTGGAGCGGTCCGGCCGGCAGCAGGTCCAGGCCGACGGCGATCCGTCTCAGGTCCGGCCAGGGCACGCCGACGCCGCCGTCGGCCGCGTGCGGGTTGAGCCACAGGCCGCAGCGGTCGGGGTAGAGGGTGAGCGCGATGTCCCGCCCGGAGACCACCTCGTGCTCGCGGGTCCAGCCACTGGCGGCCAGTTCGCGGGGCGAGGTGCAGCAGGGCGCGTAGCCGTGGCCGCCGATCTCCATGCTGCCGTACTGGGCGTCCGCCGAGCCGGTCGAACCCCGCCACAGCAGCATCCACACCTGGCCGGCGGCCAGCGATCCGAGCAGGTTCTCGTAAGCGTCGAACCGGCCGGGGGCCACCTGGAGCAGCATCTGCTCCATATGGCCGGCCGCCGCCGCGCCGCCTTGCGCGCCCGCGATCACGTGGGACCGCCCCTTCCCCTTGGTCGGTTGTCCGCTCTTTGCGCTGTTCGGTTCTGTGTGCTGTCCGCCGACCGTGCCCGGCTGCCCGGTCCGGTCGGCCTGTTCGGTCCGTCCGGCGCACATCCGTGCGCTGCCTGCCATCAAATCAGGTCGAGTGTTCCCGGTGGAACGCTGACCGACTCAACCCGCACCGGCTAAAGTCGGCGTATACGCGGCATATACGTAGTCGGCCGGCGACACTCCGCGACGCTCCGCGGATACCCGCTGGTCGCGCGGTCAGTCCCGGACGAAGAACGGCCCGACCTGCTCCAGCATCCAGTCGCTCACCGGGTCCTGGGCCACGTCGAGCAGGATCAGCTGGACCTGCCAGGGCAGCGGCACCGCGCCCAGTGCCCGGCCGACGGCGTCCATCGCGGCGGCCCGGTCCGCCTCCTGCCAGCGGTCCAGCTCCACCCCGACGAACAGCTCGGGCGCCTTCTCCTCCACCGAGGCCAGCGCCCGGCGGGCGCTGAGCACCACCGGGCTCACCGCGAACTCGGCCGCCGCCGCGGCCAGGAAGTCCACCGGCTCCTCGTGCGGAGCCGGCTGCCACAGCCGCACCCGGGCGCCGGGCCGCGGGGCGCCGGGCCCGCCGCCCTCCGGACGGCACAGCCCCGCCACGGCGGCCGGCGGCACCGGCACTCCCACGGCCCCGCCCGGGTTCACCGCGATGCCCACCAGCGGGGGCAGCCCGCGGGCGAACTCGTGCACCGGCGCGATCGTGCAGGACATGCCGTCGGCGGCCTGCCGGAACTGCTGCTCGGAGCTGAACACCGGCACGTAGGGCGCGCCCTCCAGTTCCATGGTGGGCAGGTCGAAGCCCGGGGCGCCCTGGTGGCCGCCGTTGGGCAGTGGCACCCACACCCGGGACCGGCTGAGCACCTCCATCAGCCGGGGCGTCGCCGAGGGGTCGCCCAGGCTCGCGGCGAGCACCTCTTCCAGCTCGTTGGCCGGCCATATGTACGGTGCCGGATTCTCCATGTCCACCCTTGTCCGCCCATGTGCCACTGTCCTGCTGCCCGGAAACCCTAGCGGCTGCCGGGCCCGCGGGCATGCGATGATGGGCCGGACACCTTGCATAACGGCCGTTGGAGGCCGCGCGGGAGAGTTCCGCCCCCGGTCGGGGCGGGCGCCGAAGGAGCAAGTCCTCCCTTGAATCTCTCAGGCACAGATACCGCGCGACCGAGGCAGATCTGAAAAGCGGACGGGCCGCTGCCGCGCTGCGCGGTACGGGGCCGGTCCCACCCACGGTGCAAGCCGTGCCCCCTCGCGGGTCACGGTGAACCTCTCAGGTTCCGATGACAGATGGGGAGGCCAGGTTCCCGCTTGGCCACGTCCGTCCGTCGATCCGTCTGGGAGCACTTTCCGATGAGCGAACCCCGCGACCCGCAGGCCGCGCCCGTTTCCGTGCCCGTGTCCACGCCCGTACCGGTGCCCGCGACCCGCCGCACCGCGCTGGACGCGCTGCACCGCGCCCTCGGCGCCACCATGACCGACTTCGCGGGCTGGGACATGCCGCTGCGGTACGCCAGCGAGCGCGAGGAGCACCAGGCGGTACGCACCCGCGCCGGCCTCTTCGACCTCTCGCACATGGGTGAGATCACCGTCACCGGGCCGCAGGCGGGCCGGGCCCTGGACCACGCCCTGGTCGGCCACCTGTCCGCGCTGGCGGTCGGCCGGGCCCGGTACACCATGATCTGCGCGCCGGGCGGCGGCATCCTGGACGACCTGATCGTCTACCGGACGGCCGACGACACGTACCTGATCGTCGCCAACGCCTCCAACGCGCAGACCGTGCTGGACGCGGTGACCGAGCGGGCGACCGGGTTCGAGGCGCGGGTCCGCGACGACCGGGACGCGTACGCCCTGCTCGCCGTCCAGGGCCCGGAGGCGCCCGGCATCCTGAAGTCGGTCACCGACGCCGACCTGGACCACCTCAAGTACTACGCCGGGCTGCCCGGCACGGTCGCCGGGGTGGACGCGCTGATCGCCAGGACCGGCTACACCGGCGAGGACGGCTTCGAGCTGTTCGTGGCGCCGGCCGACGCCGAGCGGCTGTGGCGGGCGCTGAGCGGGGCGGGGGCGGCGGCCGGGCTCGTACCCTGCGGGCTGTCCTGCCGGGACACGCTGCGGCTGGAGGCCGGGATGCCGCTGTACGGGCACGAGCTGAGCGCCGCCGTCACGCCCTTCGACGCGGGGCTGGGCCGGGTGGTGGCGTTCGGCAAACCCGGGGACTTCGTGGGCCGGCGGGCACTGACCGCCGCCGCCGGGCGGGCCGCCGCCGCACCGCCGCGCAAGCTGGTCGGGCTGGTCGCCGAGGGCCGCCGGGTGCCGCGGGCGGGCTACCCGGTGACGGACGCGGCCGGCGCGGTCATCGGCGAGGTCACCTCCGGGGCGCCCTCCCCCACCCTCGGGGTCCCGATCGCGATGGCGTACGTGGACGCGGCGTACGCGGCGCCGGGCTCGGCGGGGGTCGCGGTGGACATCCGCGGGGTGCGGGAGCCGCACGGGGTCGTGGCGCTGCCGTTCTACAAGCGCTCCCGCTGAGCGAGGGCGACGCTCCCGCCGAGCGACGGCTGCGGCCTGCCGGGCCGCGGCCCTGCGGCGTCCCGCACCCGTGCTCGCTTCCCCTCGGCCTCCGCTCCCGCTCCCGCCGCGGCGTCGCCCTTCCACCCGCTTCCGCTTCCGTTCCCCTTCCGTTCCCTAGGCTTTGCGCACCCGGCCCCAGGCGCCGCCGCGGCCGGGTGCTCCGGCCCGCGGTCCGCCGCGGACCCGTTCCGTACCGTCCTCCGTCCAGCGCGTCCCCTGTGCGGGCGCTCCGACCCATCCGGGAGAATTCCGCCATGAGCATCAACCCTGAGCAGCTGCGTTACAGCAAGGAGCACGAGTGGCTCTCCGCCCCCGCCGACGGGGTCGCCACCGTGGGGATCACCTCACACGCCGCCGACGCGCTCGGCGACGTGGTCTTCGTCCAGCTCCCCGAGGTCGGCTCGACCGTCACGGCCGGTGAGACCTGCGGCGAGCTGGAGTCCACCAAGTCGGTCAGCGACCTGTACTCGCCGGTGTCCGGTGAGGTCACCGAGGCCAACCAGGACGTGGTCGACGACCCGTCCCTGGTCAACTCCGCGCCGTTCGAGGGCGGCTGGCTGTTCAAGGTGAGGGTGTCGGAGGAGGCGGCGGACCTGCTGTCGGCCGCCGACTACGACGCGTTCAGCGCCGGCTGAGCCGCGCGCCACCGCTGTCCGCCCCTCCCGACCAGGAAGTTCCCATGTCCCTGCTGAACCAGTCCCTGCACGAGTTCGACCCTGACGTCGCCGCCGCGATCGACGCCGAGCTGCTCCGCCAGCAGTCCACCCTGGAGATGATCGCCTCGGAGAACTTCGCTCCGGTGGCGGTCCTCGAAGCCCAGGGCTCGGTCCTGACCAACAAGTACGCCGAGGGCTACCCCGGCCGCCGCTACTACGGCGGCTGCGAGCACGTCGACGTGATCGAGCGGCTCGCCGTCGACCGGGTGAAGGAGCTGTTCGGCGCCGAGGCGGCAAACGTGCAGCCGCACTCGGGCGCGCAGGCGAACGCGGCGGCCATGTTCGCGCTGATCGAGCCGGGCGACACCGTCCTCGGCCTGGACCTGGCGCACGGCGGCCATCTGACCCACGGTATGCGGATCAACTTCTCCGGCAGGCTGTACCGGGTCACCGCCTACCACGTGGACGACCGGACCGGCCTGGTCGACATGGCGGAGGTCGAGCGGCTGGCGAAGGAGCACCGCCCGCGGCTGATCATCGCGGGCTGGTCGGCGTACCCGCGGCAGCTGGACTTCGCCGGGTTCCGGCGGATCGCCGACGAGGTCGGCGCCTATCTGATGGTCGACATGGCGCACTTCGCCGGGCTGGTCGCGGCCGGGCTGCACCCCTCGCCGGTGCCGTACGCGGACGTGGTCACCACCACGACCCACAAGACCCTCGGCGGCCCGCGCGGCGGGGTGATCCTCTCCACCGCCGGGCTGGCGAAGAAGATCGACTCCGCGGTCTTCCCCGGTCAGCAGGGCGGCCCGCTGGAGCACGTCATCGCGGCCAAGGCGGTGGCCTTCAAGGCGGCGGCGACGGAGGAGTTCAAGGACCGCCAGCGGCGTACCCTCGACGGCGCGAGGATCATCGCCGACCGCCTGGTGCGGCCCGACCTGGCGGAGCTGGGCATCTCGGTGCTGTCCGGCGGCACCGACGTCCACCTGGTCCTGGTGGACCTGCGCGACTCCGAGCTGGACGGCCGGCAGGCCGAGGACCGCCTGCACGAGGTCGGCGTCACCGTCAACCGCAACGCCGTCCCCAACGACCCCCGCCCCCCGATGACCACCTCGGGCATCCGCGTCGGCACACCCGCGCTCGCCACGCGCGGCTTCGGGCCGGACGACTTCCGCGAGGTCGCCGACATCCTCGCGGGGGCCTTGCGGCCGGCCTACGACGCGGCGTCCCTCCGTGCCCGGGTCACGTCCCTGACCCGGCGCCACCCGCTCTACCCCTGACCATGCCCCTCCACGCCGCCGCCCCGCCTGACGGGGGCCCGGCCCCGGTGCCGTTGCGGGCAGCGGTGCCCCCCTCAGGAATGCGGGGAACCGCGCGACCGGCCACAACAAGGCCGCACGTCGCCACCGGCCGGAAGGGGCAGGGGCCGCCGGAACCGCACCAGGACCCGCGCCACCGGCCGCCGGCCGGCATCCGCACCCCGACAGGTCGCCGCCGGCGGCACCAGCACCGCCGCCCGCAAGGGCAGCGCACAACCGGCCGGGCGCCGCACGGCGCACCACGTCAGGAGCCGCACCCCATGGCAATATCCGTCTTCGACCTCTTCTCGATCGGCATCGGCCCGTCCAGCTCCCACACCGTCGGCCCGATGCGCGCCGCCGGCATCTTCGCCCACCGGCTGAAGAACGAGGGCCTGCTGGCCCACACCACCGCCGTCCGCGCGGAACTGTTCGGCTCACTCGGCGCGACCGGCCACGGCCACGGCACCCCGAAGGCCGTCCTGCTGGGCCTGTCCGGCCACTGCCCCCGTACGGTCGACGTCGAGACCGCCGACGACGAGGTGGCCGCGATCGGCACCACCAAGCGGCTGGACCTCCTCGGCGCCCACGGCGTCGACTTCGACCCCGACACCGACCTCGTCCTGCACCGGCGGCGCTCGCTGCCGTACCACGCCAACGGCATGACCATCGGCGCGTACGACGCGTCGGGCACCGCGCTGCTGGAGAAGACGTACTACTCGGTGGGCGGCGGCTTCGTGGTCGACGAGGACGCGGTCGGCCAGGACCGGATCAAGCTCGACGACACCGTGCTGCGCTACGCCTTCCGCACCGGCGACGAGCTGCTGCGGCTGTCCCGTGACACCGGCCTGTCCATCTCCGCGCTGATGCTGGAGAACGAGAAGGCGTGGCGTACGGAGGCCGAGATCCGGGCCGGGCTGCTGGAGATCTGGCAGGTCATGCGGGAGTGCGTGGGGCGCGGGATGTCCCGCGAGGGCATCCTGCCCGGCGGCCTCAAGGTCCGCCGCCGCGCCGCCCGGTCAGCCCGCCGACTGCGCGCCGAGGGCGACCCGGCCGTGCACGCCATGGAGTGGATCACCCTCTACGCGATGGCCGTCAACGAGGAGAACGCCGCCGGCGGACGCGTGGTCACCGCCCCCACCAACGGCGCCGCCGGCATCATCCCGGCCGTCCTCCACCACTACCTCGACTTCGTCGCCGACCCGCACCTGCCGCAGTCCGACCAGGACGACGCCGTCGTCCGCTACCTGCTGGCCGCCGGTGCGATCGGCATGCTCTTCAAGGAGAACGCCTCCATCTCCGGCGCCGAGGTCGGCTGCCAGGGCGAGGTCGGCTCCGCCTGCTCGATGGCCGCCGGCGGCCTCGCCGAGATCCTCGGCGGCACCCCGGAACAGGTCGAGAACGCCGCCGAGATCGGCATGGAACACAACCTCGGCCTCACCTGCGACCCCGTCGGCGGCCTCGTCCAGATCCCCTGCATCGAACGCAACGGCATGGCCGCCGTCAAAGCCGTCACCGCCGCCCGCATGGCCATGCTCGGCAACGGCCACCACCACGTCTCCCTCGACCAGGTCATCACAACCATGAAGGAGACCGGCGCCGACATGAAGACCAAATACAAGGAGACCGCCCGCGGCGGCCTCGCCGTCAACGTCATCGAGTGCTGACCCACCACCACCCACCACCCACCGTCCGCGCCTCGAACCGCAGGCACCGTCGGACACCGCACGGCACGGCTGATGTCCCGGCAGACCTTCACACCGACCATCCCGGTCGCCGTTCCGGTCACCACGACGCGGCCGGTCAGCGACGCAGCGCGGACACAACCCTCGTCATCTCGTACCGGCGATACGTCGGGACCGGTCTGCTGCCACTCGCGGGAGTGTCTGATAAACGGCGGATCTGTTGATCATGGAGACGTCGAGTGAGTGAAATGACGATCGAGGACGAGTCGGTGGCTGAGCCGGTCGGGGTGGCAACGTCGGACGAGCAGTTGATCGCGATGCTGGTCGACCGGGCCCGGAGCGAGGGCATGCAGCTGACCGGTGCGGGCGGGCTGCTGCAGCAGCTGGCCAAGCGGGTGCTGGAGTCCGCCCTGGAGGGCGAGATCACCGACCACCTCGGCTACGACACGCACGATCAGGCGGGGAAGAACAGCGGCAGCTGCCGCAACGGCACCCGGTCCAAGACCGTGCTGACGGATGTCGGACCGGTCGAGGTCAAGGTGCCGAGGGACGTGGCCGGCACCTTCGAGCCGCACATCGTGCGCAAGCGGCAGCGTCGGCTGACGGGTGTGGACGAGATGGTGCTGTCGCTGTCCGCGAAGGGCCTCACCTGCGATGACGTGCCCGACCTCATCGCCACGACCGCCGGCGGTGCGCTCTGCGACCAGCTCGGTGCCGCCGTGCCGCCGTGCCGCCGTGCCAACCGCCGCCGAGTTCGACGGCGCGGCCGGGAGGCCCGGGGTCATCGCTGCGGGAGGGTGGAACCAGATCGCCGACATCAGCTGCATCCCGCACGCGTGGACCGGGGGGTGCCGCGCCGGGGCATGGGCGGCCCAGATCCCGGAGCGCCCCGTGGACCCGGTCCGGCCGGGCGTCCGGGGGCGGGGGACCCGGCGCGGGCGCGGCACCCGCGGTTGCGGGGATCGGCCGGGCGTCCGGGAGTCCGGGGCAGGCGGAGCTACGAGTGCCCCGGACGGGATCCTGAGGAACATTCCCCTTTGGTGAGTAGCGCCACGCGGATGCCCGTAACATCGGCCGCCGTGAACCACCTCACGGAACTCGGCGCGCCCCCGCAGGCCGCGCCGGCCGCCCCGGATCCCGTAACACCGCCCGCCGCCCGCGTCCTTGCCGTCGCGGTCCTGCTCGCCGTGATCGGCGTGATGTGCTGGAGCGGGCTCAACCACGATGTGCGGTACTGCCTGGGCGGGATGCGGGCGGCGGGGCGCGGCGGCATCCCGGCGTCGGGGACCTTCGTCCACCGGCCGCTGGCGTACCGGTGGTTGCTGTCCGGTCTCGACCACCTCAGCGCCGGTCCGGTCGCGGTGCGCGAGGCGTGGATACGGCTGCTGGTCGTCGTCCTGACGGCGGCCGTCGCCTGGTGGCTGCGTGCCGGACTCGCCCGGTACCTGCCGCGGCGCGAGGCCGGCGCGGTCGCCGCGGCCGTCGGGCTCGCCCTGCTCTTCGCCCCGGCGTGGGACTTCCTGCAGCCGGAGTGGGTCGCGGTCTGGCTGGCCGTGGCCGGACTGGCCGCTGCGACCGGCCTGCGCCGGCTGCGGTACGCGGTCCCGGTGGCTGGCGTCCTGATAGCGCTGGTCGTGCTGGTGAAGTACACCACCGCGCCCACCGCGCTGCTGCCGCTGGGTGCGCTGATCGCCCTGGACCGGCGGCGCGGCCGGTGGACGGCCGCCGCGGCGGTGGTCGCCGTCCCGGCCGGCTTCGTGCTCGCGATCGCGGTCCAGCCGCGGGAGTGGCGGTGGTTCAACGAGTTGTCGGCGCTCAACCCGGACGGCCCGCTGCAGAACGGCTTCCGCGCCGCCGACCTGGGGCACCTCGTCGACACGGTCGGCACCGAGGCGCTGATGAACCCCCTGGTGGGGCTGCTGCCGGCCGCTGTCGTGCTGCTCGCCCGCGGCGCGGGTACCCGCCGGACCCGCTGGGCCTGGCCGCTGCTCACCGCGGCGGGGGTGGCCGGCGTGCTGACCGCACTGGTCGTCCAGGGGCAGTGGTTCCAGTACCACCTCGCCGCGCTGCCCGTGCTCGCCGCGGCCCTGTGGGGTCTGGCCCTGGCCCGGTATCCGCACCGCTGGACGGTGGGCGCTGCTCTGCTGCTGGGCGCGGCCGTCCCGCTGCTCGCCGGGCGGTCGCCCGCCTGGCGGAGCGCCCACGCGGCGCCCGCCTTCGCGCTGGTGTCGGTCGTGGCCGCCGTCGCGCTCGCCGCGGCCTTCCGTGCGGCGCACGCGACACCCGCGACACCCGCGACACCGGCGACACCGGCGACACCGGCGACGGAGACAGCGCACCCCACGCAGACCCCGCGGACACCGCGGCCGTATGCCGCCACCGTCGCCACCGTCCTGGCGCTGGCGATCCCCGTGTGGCCGACGACGCCGTACTCGTACGACACCCGGCACTCCGCCTACACCGCCCTCACCCGCGTCCAGGACCGGCAGGACCTGGGGCACTGGCTCGACGGGGTACGGGACCGGATCGGGGCGGACACCCCGGTGACCTATCTGGCCTTCGGTGACGTCGGCTACCTGCTGGGGAACCCGACGCACTGCCGCTACCCCACCCCCGACTTCCTCCAGCGCACCCGGTACGACCGGACCATCACCGGCCAGGCCAGCTACCGGGAGAACCTGCGCTGCGTCAGCGATCCGACCGCGGAGTACGCCGTACTGGACCAGTGGTGGTTCCCGCTCGGCCAGGTCGCGCCCGAGGTGTCGGCGGCGATACGGGCCCGGTACGACTGCGCGGCGCCGGTGGCCACCGACCCGGCCTTCCACCTGGTGGTCTGCCCGCAGCGCTAGCGCCGCGCCGTCCAGCCGCGCGGCGGGGCGGCGGGGCGGCGGGGCGGCGGGGCGGCGGGGCGGCGGGGCGGCGGGGCGGCGGGGCGGCGGGGCGGCGGGGCGGCGGCCCGCGGACGTCAGGACACGTGCGGACGGGTCAGGCCCGTACGGCCCGGCAGGTCGCGCCCGCGCGGGGGGACGCGCGGTTCCGGGGCCCGGACCGAAGAATCCGGGCCCCGGAGGGGGTTGACGGCCGGTGGGGCCGTCGTACGGGCGGCGGACCGCCCGGGCGGCTACGACTCGCTGCCCGCCGCGACCTCACGGCCGGTGAGCACCTCGTCGGTCGGGTCGGCCACCTTCTCCCGCTGCGCGCGGTAGCGGGGGGAGACCGACCACCGCCGCATCACGGGCCGTTCCACGAACGCGTAGAGCAGCGACGCCAGCACCAGGCTGATCGCCAGCCAGAGCACCATGATGCCGATGCCGGCCGGGGTGCTCACCTGGTGGGTCATCCCCACCAGCTTGCGGCCGTAGTAGAGGACCGGCCACTGCAACAGGTAGAAGGCGAAGGAGATCTCACCGAGCCACTGCCACACACGGTTGCGCAGGAAGGTCCGCTTGTTGAGGGTGTCGAGCGAGGCCGCCGCCGGGATGATCAGGGAGAGCGGGATGACCGTCGCGGCCACCAGCCCGTAGGCGGACGGCAGGTGCAGCGCCAGGTAGTAGGCGCCGGCGAAGAGGACGAGCAGCGGCGTCAGCGGGATGTTCGGCCAGCGGCCGGTCAGGACGATGCGGGCCAGCAGGATGCCGAGCACGAAGTCCAGCAGCCGGGTCACCGGCATGACGTAGACCAGCCAGAACACGTACGAGGACATGGGCCGGTCGCCGGCCACGAAGACCGGGCCGTACGGCAGCAGCGCGTCGGCGATCGCGGGCAGCACCATGACGGCGGCCACGAGGACGCCGGCCGCCCACCACAGCAGGTTCGGCCGGACCCGCTGCAGCGCGCGGTGCAGCAGCGGGAACAGCAGGTAGAAGAGGAGCTCGCAGCCGAGCGACCAGCTGGGGTTGTTGACGCTGAAGAAGACGGACTGCGAGGGGTCCCATGCCTGGAGCAGGAAGAGGTTGAGGACGGCGGTGCCGAATCCGGTCGCCGAGCTTGCGAAGAGCACCATGGCCAGGATGTACGTCACCACGTGGTTCGGGAAGATCTTGAACAGCCGGCGGCGCCAGAAGCGCGCGGGGGTGTCGTCCGCCCGAGCGGACCAGGTGAGGATGAAGCCGCTCAGGGTGAAGAAGAAGGAGACGCCGACCCAGCCGGCCTTGCTGACCGCGTGCAGGTAGCTGCCGGTCAGCCAGTGGTCGCTGAAAAGCTGCATGAGCCCGAGGTGGAAGAGGAACACGGCGAACGCCGCGACGAAGCGCAGGCCGGTTATAGAGGTGAGCTTGGGGGGCTGCTGCACGGGAGCGCTGGCTGTTGAGGTCATCTCCGGCTTCCTGAGTGAGGGATCGGGGCGGGAGTCAGCTGGGCGCCGCCGCGTCCGGCGGCGGGCGGTCGGGCAGGTCTCCTCGCACGACGGCGTCGCGGGGACCACCGGGCCCACAAAGGCCGGCAGGGAAAAGGAGCGCGATTCCGCGCATTTCCTGGCGACCCGGGCACGGACGAATCCGCTCAGCGCGGGGGGATATGCCACCCCCGCGCCGCCAGGTAATTCCGCGTTGCGAGTACGGCGCCGTCGGCGCTGGTCATGGTCGATCCGTTCTGATAGGCCGCGCTGACGGAACCGGACGCGGGCCAGCATAAATGTGCGTTCCTGTGCAGGTGAAGCAAATGCCCTACGAACAACGCGAGTTGTAGGGTCCGGTAGCCCGGCCGAGCCGACCCGAACCATATGAAAGCACCCGCGGACCCGCGTTCCGGGAATGTTTCGCCGCAGGTCACGTCGGCGTCGGTGGCCGACGGTGCGGTAGGCCCTTTCCAGCCAGCCGAGTCGCGTCCAGCAGACCGCGGATGGCCCGCACATCATGCAAGGGGCGGTAAGGGGAGGCATACGGCTGCGCAATACCGGTGTCCGTCATTGAGGGGACTCCGACCGGTCACCCCCGGCCGCCGGGGACATTATTGTCCCACAAAGCGAAGTAAGCGGTCACTACCCATGCGAGGACATCGGCGCGTTGGGGCGCGGGCACCGGGAGCGGCTTCGGGTCGGTTCGGTCGGGGTCAGGGGCGGGGTCCGGGGCGAGTTTCGGGGCGGGATGCGGAACCGGGCTCGGATCCCGGGCCCGGATCCCGGCTCAGGCCGAAGTACCGGCCCCGGCCCGGCTTCACGGCCGGACCCGGATCGGAACCGCACCCGATTCGGACCCGCGCCCGAACCGGAACCGGATCGGACCCCGACCCGGATCAGGCCGACGGGAACCGCCGGGGGCGGTTCAGACGACCCGCGCCCCTCTTCTGCTGCGGTCGGTCACCATCAGGTAGGTGGCCGCGACGATGGTGACGGTCTGGGCGACCACGGTGATCTTCTTGTCCGTGGTCCAGATCGGCTCGTACATGTCGGAGAACGGACCGTGGGCGCCGACGTCGATGTAGCGGTAGATCATCAGCAGGGCGAGGCCGCCGGCCGCGACGAGCCAGGCGAACGCGTCGGCGGGGAACCGGTGCCAGACCAGGACGAGGAGGGCGGCCAGGCAGGCGAGGGCCGCCTCGGCCCGGAAGAGGTCGCCCTCGCCGAAGGTCGCGGTCACCGCGTCGTACTGGTCGGCGAGGCTCGCGTGGATCGCGGCGTCCACGGCCAGGCCGGCGGCTGCGAGCAGCCGGGCGAGGATGTGGACGACCCGGCCTGCGGACGGACGGTGCCCGGCGTTCGCCATGCGGGGTTCCTTCGGGTGGGGGTGCGGGAGAGGCGGGGCGCGCCGGTCAGCCGACCGTGAGAGTGCCCTTCATGAACGGGTGGATGGTGCAGATGTAGGCCAAGCTCCCGGACTTCTCCGGGGCGGTGAACGTCGCCGACCGGCCGGGCGCGATGGTGCCGGTGTCGAAGGACTTGCCGGTGTCGGCGGTGACGGTGTGGGCGGTGGAGTCCTGGTTGAGGACCGTGACGGTGGCGCCGGGGGACACGGTGAGCGCGGCCGGGCTGAAGGCGAAGTCCTTGATCACGATGCGGGAGCCGCCGCCGGTCCGCGCCGCGGACGCGGAGGGCGACGCGGCGGTGCCGCCCGACCCGCCGCTGCCCGAGTCGGAGCAGCCGGTCAGCGCGAGCAGCGTGCCGGCCAGGGCGAGGCCGGCCAGGCGGCGGCCGGCCAGGCGGCGGCGGGTGTCGGTCATCGCCGGCCTTTCGGGGTGGGGCGGGGGCGGCGCGCCGGGTGGGGCGGACCGCCCCCGCGGGGGACAGCGGGACAGCGGGACAGCGGGCAGGGGTCAGACCGTCAGGAGCGCCGGGTCGGCGGCCTTGTCGGTGGGCAGGAAGTCGTCCGGCACCGGGTACCGGCCCAGGACGAAGTTGAGGATCGCCGCGTGCATCGCCTCGACGGGGGCGATGGTGGCGGCGGTCTCGATCCCCGCCGGGCTGGTGACGTGGTAGGTGGCGAAGAGGTACGTCTGCGCGGCCTGGTCCTCCAGTTGCAGGGCGAGCCCGGCGACGTCGCCGACGCTGCGGGCCTTGCCGAGCGCGGCCGTGGTGGCGGGCTGGTTGGACAGCGGCACCCCGGTGATGGCGGGCTTCCCCGCGCCGGTCAGCACCGCGTTCCACGCCTTGGCGTGGTCGGCGTGCTGGGCCATCGCGGTGGTCACGAAGGTCGCGACGGCCGGCGGCACGGTGCCGAGCCGGCCGGCCTTGGCGGCGGCCAGCGCGGCCTGGTAGGCGCCGACCGCCTGGTTCTCCAGGGCTGTGGCGAGGGCGACGACCTTCAGGTCGCCGGTGTACGTCCCCGAGGCCGACGCGGGCGGCGCGCCCGCGGCGCTCCTGGTGGCGGACGGGCCGGAGTCCTTGTCGGTGCCGGAGCAGGCGGCCAGCGCGAGGGCGGCCGCCGCGCCGCCGGCGCCGAGCAGGAAGCGGCGGCGCCCCGGGTCGCGGGGGGCGTCGGTCGCCCGGTCCCGGATCTTTGCGCCGAGGTCGACCGCGCGGGCCCGCAGCACCGGCAGCGTCTCGCGGTGGGCGGTCTCCATGTCGGCGGTGAGGCGGGTCAGTTGCGCCTCGCTGATCGGCAGTTCCCAGCCGTCGCGCGTGGTGGTCACTTCACGGCCCCCTCGGAGACCGGCGACGCGGCCTTGGTCGGGTAGAAGGCGTCGGGGAATCCGACGCCGCCGGCCGCGGCGGGCAGCTTCGCCACGTCGGTCGGGATGGCGATCAGTTCGGCCGCGTTCCCGGCGAGCAGCGCCTGCACGGCCAGCAGCGTGGCCCGGTGCTGTGCCTCGACGGGTGCCACGGACGCGAACAGCTTGCGCAGTTCGGCGTTGCCGACCCGGCCGACGTTCCTGGTGTACGTCTGCGCGGCCACGTCCTCCAGCGTGACGGCCAGCTTGACCACGTCCGCGGGGGTCTTGATCGACGGCAGCGCCTGCCGGACGGCGGCGGCGTACTTCGGGTCCGGGCCGTTCTGCGCGGCGCCGCCGGCCTGGGTCGCCGCCGCGTTGAACGCCTTGGCGTGCGCCTGGTGCTGGGTGGTGGTCCGGGCGATGAACGCCGCCACCGTCTTGTTGCCGTCCTTGATGAACGGCAGTCCGGCCGCCGTCCGGTAGACGCTGATCGCCAGGTTCTCGATCGACGCGGCGGTCTGCAGCGCCATGATGTCGTCACTCGACGTGGCCGCGGTCGCCCGCAGCTGCGTCAGCAGCGCCGCGGCCCCGGCGACGCCGGCCACCGTGCCGCCGCGCCGCAACCAGCGGCGTCCGGTCGGCGGTGCGGCCTCGGTGAAGTCGCTCAGCGCCTCGGTGGTGATCCGCACGGCGTCGCTGTTCAGGTCCTGTGACTGCTCGGTCAGCTCTTCCAGCAGTCGGGTGTCGATGCGCTCTACGCCCATCACGCCCCATCTCTCCGCGCGCCCGCTCTTGCGACGGGCACTCCGCGACACGTTCGTCGCAGTGGGCCGCGCGGATGGGGCGCATCCGCGGAGCGGCGCGCAGGATCACCCGTCAGGGCGAATACGCGGCCCGCCTCCGTACGACCGGGTGCCGGTCGGGTGTACGCGCGCGCGGCTCCGTGGCGGCCGGCTCCGACGGCGCCCGGTCGCGGGCGCCCGGTGCACGGGCCCGCGCCGCCCGCCGGCGCGGACCGGACCGGACCGCGGGGAGGCGGCCGCCGCGCCCGGCCGGGGCCGGGTCGGACCGCACCGCGCCGCCGATCAAGCGCGTCCCCGGAACCGGGCCGGGCTGGGCCGGTCAGCCGATTCCGGCCGCCCACTGCGCGACGGTGAGCACCTCGGCCTGCCGCGGGAACACCTTTCCCAGCAGCACACGGTGCACTTCGGGGTCGCCGTCGGCGCAGGCGTCGGAGAGCACCGCGAGCCGGAAGTCGCGGTCGGCCGCCTCACGGAGGGTGGAGAGGACCACCCCGCTGGTGGCGATGCCGGCCAGGGCGAGGGTGCGGACGCCGCGGGCCCGCAGGACCACCTCCAGGTCGCTGCCGGTGAACGCGCTCACCCGCCGCTTGACCACCACCGGCTCGCCCCCGCCCGGCGCGAGGGCGGCGTGCACCCGGGTCTGCGGGCTGCTCTCGGTGAAGTCCCCGGCGCCGGTCGCGATGGCCGCGAACGACCGGTTGTCCGCGGAGACTTCGGGGTAGCCGGGCCGGAAGGCGACCCGTACGTGCACCACCGGCGCCCCGGCGGCGCGGGCCGCCTCCAGCGCGTGGGCGGCGGCCTCCAGCACGGCCGGGTCGCCGAGCCGGTCCACGATGCCCTGCTGGAAGTCCATCAGCAGCAGGGCGGTGCCCGAAGGGTCGTACGAGGTCACGGCGGGGGCTCCTTCTCGACGGCGGCGGTCCGACGGCGGTGATCGGATCGGGTACGGACCCTACCGCCGCCCGCTGTGACCGCGGCGCGGCGGTCACAGCACGGTGAGCACCCGGGGGCCCTCCTCCGTGACGGCGATGGTGTGTTCGATGTGCGCGGCGCGGGTCCCGTCGGAGGTGCGCAGGGTCCAGCCGTCCGGGGCGGTGGTGTACGTGCTCCGGCCGCCGGCCATCAGCATGGGTTCGATGGCCAGCGCGAGGCCCGGCCGCAGCGGGAAGCCGCGGCCGGGGCGGCCGCTGTTGGGGACGTGCGGGTCCTCGTGCATACGGCGGCCGATGCCGTGGCCGCCGAAGTCCTGCGGCATGCCGCAGGCGGCTTCGCGGGCGACCGTGCCGACGGCGTGGGCGATGTCGCCGATGCGGTTGCCTACGGTGGCGGCGGCGATGCCGGCGTCCAGCGCCCGCTGGGTGGCCGCGATGAGCCTTAGGTCCTCGGGCCGCGGGGTGCCGACGGTGAAGCTGACGGCCGCGTCGCCGGTCCAGCCGTCGAGTTCGGCGCCGCAGTCGATGCTGACCAGGTCGCCGTCGCGCAGCCGGTAGCCGTCCGGGATGCCGTGCACCACCGCGTCGTTGACGGAGGCGCAGATGACGGCGGGGAAGGGGGTGGGCGCGAAGGACGGCCGGTAGCCGAGGAACGGCGACCGGGCGCCTGCCTCCTTCAGTACGGTACGGGCCGTCTCGTCCAGCGTCCGCAGCGTGACGCCGACCGCGGCGGTCTCCCGTACGGCGGCGAGCGCTCGGGCCACCACCCGGCCTGCTTCCCGCATCGCGTCCAGCGCGGCCGGGGACTTGATCTCCACCATGGGTGCCTCCTGTACCGGTGGCGGGGTCCCGCGAACCCCGCACTCCAATTCTTATACCGGTATGAGTATCACGGACAACGGGGGTGGCGGTCTAGGATGGCGGCCATGGTGAGAACCCCGCTGACACCCGAGGAACGCCGGCGCGGCGAGCGGATGGGCGCCCTGCTGCGTACGGCCCGCGGGGAGCGCAGCATGGTCGAGGTGGCCGCGGCGGCCGGTCTGTCGGCGGAGACGCTGCGCAAGATCGAGACCGGGCGCGCGCCGACCCCGGCGTTCTTCACCGTGGCCGCGCTCGCCGCCGCGCTCGGGCTGTCCATGGACGATCTGGCCGCGGCCTGCGCGCAGGACCCGGAGTACCGCGAGCCGCTGTCGGCCTGACGGGTGGCGCGCCCGGCCAGGGCCCGCCGGGCGGATCTCCGCGGCGCCGCGGGCCCCGGCCCGCACACCTGCCGCGTTCCCGCCGGCCGGCGACACACCACACAGCCCCCCTCCTCAGCCCCGCAGCCGAGGCTCACCGGAGCCCGCTCCGCGATCCTCGGACCTCCACCCGGCAGGCCCCTAGCGGGTGTACCGCTCCAGCAGGCGCCGGGCCTCCACGCACTGCTCGTGGCCCGCGCCCAACGCCCGGGTGGCGTCCGGGACCAGGTCCCGCAGCAGGCCGATCGCCCGCACGTGGTGGCCGGACTTCTCGGCGTTCCAGGCCAGCATCCGCCGTGCTTCCAGGGTGTGTTCGTGGGTGGCGCCGAGCGCCTCGGTGAGGTCGGGGACCAGCTTGCCGAGCAGCCGGACCGCGCGGGAGTGCCGGCCGAGTGCTCCGATGTTCCAGACCAGGAAGCGGCGGGCCTCCAGTACGTCCGGGTGCCGGCGGCCGAGCAGTCGGGTGGCGTCGGGGATGAGTTCGAGCAGCAGTCGGACCGCCTCGGCGGGGCGGTCGGCGGCACCGAAGTGCCACGCGAGCAGCCGCTGGGCGGTGAACGTGGTGCGGTGGAAGTGACCCAGGGCGTACTGGAGGTCGGGGATCAGCTCCTGCCACAGGCTGATGGTCAGGGCGTGGTCGCCGGCCGCGCCGATGTGTTGGGCGAGGGCACGGCGGGCGACGATGGTCTGCGCGTGGTGCGGCCCGAGGAACTCGGTGAGGTCGGCTGCGGCGGCCCACCATAATCGGATCACCTCGGCGGGGCGGTGCTGCTCGGCGGGATCCTCCGGACCGCCGTAGCGGCGCAGCAGTTCGGCGTACCCCGGGTCGTCCTCGGCGGACGGCGGGCGCGGGCGCGGGCTCGGGACGGGCCGCGGCGCGGACGCGCCGGCCGACGCGGCGCCGTGCAGCGCGGTGGCGATGGCGCCGAGGCGGCGGTAGACGGCCGCTGCGTCGGCGGGCCGGGCGTCGGGGTCCTTGGCCAGCAGGTCGAGGATGAGGGTGTCGAGTTCGGCCGACACGTTGTCGTTGCGGCTGCGCGGGGCCGGCGGGTCGTCGTGCACGTGCGCGACCGCCACGGCCAGCGGCGAGCCGTCGGCGAAGGGCGGCCCGCCGGTGACCATCTCGTAGAGCAGGCAGCCGAGGGCGTAGAGGTCGGTGCGGTGGTCCACCCGTTTCGACAGGCACTGTTCGGGGGCCATGTAGGCGGGGGTGCCGCTCAGCGTCTCCAGGCCGGCCAGCCCCGCGTACTCGTCCTGCTCGGCGGACGGGTCCCGTCCGCCGTACGCCGTCCGGCGGTCGCGCCGCGCGGTCCCGTCCCGGCCGCCGGCCTCATCCGCCGCACCGGAATCACCGGTGTCGAACGGACCAGCGAAATCACGGGAGTCCCGGGAACGCGCCGAATTCCCCGGTCCGGCGGAATCCCCGGGGTCGCCGGGCCCGTCCTGCTGTTCGCCGATGAAACGGGCGATCCCGAAGTCGACGAGTTTCACCAGGCCGTCCCCGGTGATCAGCACATTGTCGGGCTTGAGATCGCGGTGGACGACGCCGACACCGGGCGCGTGCGCGGCGCCCAGCGCGAGCGCGATCTGCCGGGCCCAGTCCAGGGCCACCGAGAGTTGCGGCATTCCCTCGGCGAGTACGCCGGTAAGCGGGCGTCCGTCGACCAATTCCATGACGATATACGCCACGGTCACGCCCTCGTGCGCGGCCTGCCCGTAATCGTGCACGGTGACGATATGGGGGTGGGACAGCCGTCCGGCCGCCGTCGCCTCCTGCCCCATCCGCTCGACGAGCACCGGGTCGGTGTGGTCCAGTACGACCTTGACCGCCACCGGCCGGTGGAGCTTGAGATCGTTGCCCTGCCATACCGCGCCCATCGAGCCTTTGCCGAGCAGCCTCACCATCTGATAACGACCGTCGAGGACCACTCCGGGCTTCATCGGCGTCCTTCCGCTCCCAGCCGAACCTCTGACGAAACGATAGGCCCAACGCCCGCATTCTGCGGATCGGACGGAAGAAGTCAGGACTCTGACACGAGTAACGGCTGTACACGTTCACGTTTCTACGAGGCCGGGGCCGGTGCTCCGGCGTTCTCGGCGGTTCTGCGGGGTTTCAGAGGTCGGGGCCCGAAGGTTTTCACCGACCGTCCGCGGAATTTCTGTCACCTGTTTGAAACGCCCCGGCCGGCGGCGTGCCCGGGGCGGTGGAATCCGTCCCGGGCACCGTGCCCCAACCGCCGGTCAGGCCGCGGCCGCGGCCTCGGCGATCTGCTCGGGGGCCGGGGCGAGCCGCGGCGAGACCAGGGTCACCACCAGGTTGGCCGCCGTGAAGGCCGCGGCGACCAGCAGGCCGCGGTGGAAGCCGTCGACGAGTGCGTCCAGCGGGCTTTGGCCGGCCGCGACCGCCTCGGTGGTGCGGGAGGTGGACAGCGTGGTGACGACCGCGAGGCCGAGCGCGCCGCCGATCTGGTTGAACGCGGTGACGACCCCGGAGGCGGCGCCGGCCTCACGCGGCGCCACGTCCACCACCGCGGCGATCTGCGCCGGGACGCCGACCGCGATGATGCCCGCGCCGAACAGCACCAGACCGGGCAGCAGGTGGGCCGCGTAGGAGCCGTCCGCGCCGGTCCGGGCGAGCAGCAGCAGCCCGGCGATGTCGAGCAGCGCGCCGGCGGTCTGCACCGGCCGGGTGCCGAACCGGGTGATCAGCGGGGTGGTGGCGACGGCGGTGAGGATCGCGGCGCCGCCCATCGGCAGGAACTCCAGCCCGGCCCGCAGCGCCGAGCCGCCGCGCACCTGCTGGAGGAAGACCGCGGTGAGGAAGAACATCGACAGGAAGGACGCGCCGTTGAGCGCCAGCGCGCCGCCCGCCGTGCTCAGCGCGCGCGACCGCAGCAGCCGCAGCGGCACCAGCGGGGCAGCGGCCCGCGCCTCGACCGCGACGAACGCGGCGAGCAGGACCAGGCCGGCCGCCAGGGAGGTGGCGCCGAACAGCGCCAGACCGGCCACGAACACCCGGCGGGAGCCGAGCAGGTCGGCGGCGCGCCCGCCGAGCAGCAGGAAGCCGCCGAAGAACAGCGTGTAGGCGCTGATCACCCATTGCAGGCCGTCGGTGCTGAAGCCGAGGTCCTGCTGGATGTCGGGCAGCGCGACGTTGACGATCGTCACGTCGAGCACCACGACGAACTGGGCGAGGGCCAGCACGGTGAGCGTGGCCCAGGGACTGCGTCGTATGACGTTCTCCCAAGAAGCATACGACGTATGCTTACTACGTGAGCATACAGCAGATGCATACGACGTATACTCACGACTTCAGGCAGGCCGCGATCTGTGTACGCTGTACACACCAACGGGTGAGAACGAGCGGAAGGCGGACACGATGGCGGCCCAGCGGCGTCTGAACCGGGACGAGCTGATCGCCACCGCGCTGGCGGTGGCCGACGCCGACGGCCTCGGCGCGCTGACCGTCCGCCGGGTCGCCCAGCGGCACGACGTGACACCGATGGCCCTCTACCGGCACTTCCCGGACAAGGACGGCCTGCTGGACGCCGTCGCCGAACGGCTGCTGGCCGACGTCCGGATCCCGCCACCGGACGGACGGCCGTGGCACGACCAGCTGCGGGACCTGCTCACCGAGACGCTGACCGCGCTGCGCCCGCACCCCAACGCCACCATGCTGCTCTTCACCCGCATCCTGGGCTGCGAGCCGGGCCTGGACCTCACCGAGCGGGTGCTGGCGCTGCTGACCGACGCCGGGCTGTCCACCGAGCAGGGCGCCGAGACGTCCTGCCAGGTGCTGTCCTCGCTGGTCACCCTGGTCATGACGGAACCGGGCCGCCTGCACGCCCCCGACCCGGAGGCGCAGGAGGCCGCGGTACGGGCCAAGCGGGCGTCGCTGCTGGCGCTCTCGCCCCGGCGCCACCCGCACGTGGTGGCCGCCGCGGACGCGCTCGCGGACTGCGCCAGCGAGGAGGCGTACTTCCGGCGCGGCATCGAACTGATCGTCACCGGTGTCCGCGGGGTACGTCCGGAACCGGCCGGCGTCTGAGGCGCGGGCCGGCCCCTTCCGCGAAACGGCAGCGGCACGGCGCCGTTCCGGGTGTGTCCCGGGCGTTACGGGGTCAGCTCGCGGCGCAGGTGACCGTCGGCCAGGTCCAGGTGCCGTTGGTCTGGATCGTCACAGGCCCGGCCGGTCACCGCACGCCCGGCGGCCGGCGGACCAGGGTCACGGTGACGGCCCGGATCGACAGGCACGCGGGGGCGGTCCTGGGCCGCACGGCACCGTGGCGAGCCGCCACGGAGCCGACGCGGAGCTCAACAATGGCCGGGCAGGACGTTCCCCGCCACCACCGCACCGAGGCGGACCCGGACGCCGCCTTCACCGGCGCGGCGGCCGACCCGGAGATGGTCGCCGAGGCGTGGCGCAGCCAGCGGTTTGAGGTCGACGTCGCCGAGCGCTTCGTCGCGGACTCCCCCGGTCTCGGTGTGCTCTCGGTGTCCGACCGCCGGGACCCGATCGTGCCGCGTGAGCTGCTGGTGCACATGATCGAGGAGTACGTCCGGCACAACGGCCACGCGGATCTGCCGCGGGAACGGATCGACGGAGGAGTCGGACAGTGAGCTGCGAAGGGCGTCGAGGTCAGGCAAACCGCCGCGATCGGCACCGAGAATTAACGTGAGAACTCCTTCTACGGCATGATCTACGCGCGTATCTTGGCTCAGATCGCGCGTTCCCTCCGGTTGACGCGCCGTCACCACGGTGGTCCCGTACCGCCGTTCCCGCACCGCCGTCACGTAACGTCGTCCCGCACGAAGGAGAACACCTCCGGTGTCGCACCCCTCCGAGGCCACGCCTCGCCCCGCGAGATCCGGCAACTCCCGGGCCCGCAAACGCCTCCTGCCGATCGGCGTAGCCGGTGCGGTCGTCCTGGCCGCGGCGGGCCTGAGCGTCAACGCCGCGATGGCGTCGCCGTCCGCCGACGCCCTGATCGCCGAGGTGTACGGCGGCGGTGGCAACTCCGGCGCCACGTACACCAACGACTTCGTCGAGCTCGCCAACGCCGGTGTCGCTTCGGTCGATCTGAGCGGCTACAGCGTCCAGTACCTGCCCGGCGCGCCCACCGCCTCGTCCAAGTGGCAGGCCACCGCGCTGACCGGCTCGCTGGCCGGCGGCAGCCGCTACCTGGTCCAGGAGGCGGCCGGAGCCGGCGGCACCACGCCGCTGCCCACGCCGGACGCCACCGGCGTCATCAACATGTCGGGCACCACCGGCACGATCGCGCTGGTCGCCGGCAGCGACCCGCTGACCTGCCTGAACGCCGTGGACTGCCTGGCCGATGCGCGTATCAAGGACCTGGTGGGCTTCGGCACCGCGGTGGTGCACGAGGGCAGCGGCGCGGCGGCCGGGGCGAGCAACACCGCCTCCGTCGCGCGCAACGCCTCGCTGGGCGACACCGACGACAACGCGGCCGACTTCACCGCCGGCGCCCCCACCCCGCAGAACTTTGGTGGCGGCACTGCGACCGAGCCGCCCACCACGCCGCCCACGTCCCCGACGACCGCTCCGCCGACCACGCCGCCGCCGGCGCCGACGGCGAGGATCCACGACATCCAGGGCTACACCCGGGTCTCGCCGCTGAACGGCAAGGCGATCAGCGGCGCGACCGGCGTCGTCACCGGTGTCCGCGCGTACGGCTCCTCGCAGGGCTTCTGGTTCCAGGACCCGAACCCGGACAACGACCCGCGCACCAGCGAGGGCCTGTTCGTCTACACCGGCTCCACCGCCCCGACGGTCGCCGTCGGCGACAGCGTCTCGGTGGACGGCACCGTCTCGGAGTACTACCCGGGCGGCCAGGACACCGGCATCCAGTCGACCACCGAGCTCACCAAGTCCAAGGTGACGGTGCTCTCCGGCGGCAACACGCTGCCGGCCGCGGTGGTGCTCGACAAGAAGAGCGTGCCGGACAGGTTCGTACCCAGCGCGGGCGGCGGCACCATCGCCGACCTGCCGCTGCGGCCGCACGACTACGCCCTGGACTTCTACGCCTCGCTCGAGGGTATGAACGTGCAGATCGGCGACAGCCGGGTGGTCGGCGCCACCGACGCCTACGGCGAGCTGTGGGTGACGGTCAAGCCCGACCAGAACGAGAGCAAGCGCGGCGGCACCCTCTACACCGGGTACGACGACCCCAACTCCGGCCGTCTGATGGTCCAGTCGCTGATCCCGACCGCCACCCAGGCGTTCCCGGTGGCCAACGTCGGCGACACGCTGCGCGGCACCACCGCGGGCCCGCTGGACTACAACCAGTACGCCGGCACGTACTCGCTGGCCGCCCGGACCATCGGCACGGTCAAGAGCGGCGGCATCAAGCCCGAGGTCACCGGCAAGGCGTCCGCCAGCCAGGTCACCGTGGCCACGTACAACGTGGAGAACCTGGCGCCCGGCAACCCGCAGTCGAAGTTCGACGCGCTGGCCCAGGGCCTGGTGAAGAACCTGCGGTCGCCCGACGTCGTGGCGCTGGAGGAGATCCAGGACGACAACGGCGCCACCGACGACGGCACGGTCGCCGCGGACCAGACGCTGCAGAAGCTGACCGACACGATCGTGGCGGCCGGCGGCCCGCGCTACTCGTGGCGTGAGATCGACCCGGTCAACGACAAGGACGGCGGCCAGCCGGGCGGCAACATCCGGCAGGCGTTCCTGTTCAACCCCGCGCGGGTCGGCTTCACCGACCGCCCCGGCGGGGACTCCACCACCGCGGTCGGCGTCACCGGCACCGGCAGCAAGACCGCGCTGACCTCCTCCCCCGGCCGGATCGCGCCCAGCGACCCGGCGTGGGCCGACAGCCGCAAGCCGCTGGCCGGCGAGTTCACCTTCCGTGGCAAGACGCTGTTCGTGATCGCCAACCACTTCATCAGCAAGGGCGGCGACCAGGCGATCGACAGCCGCTTCCAGCCGCCGGTGCGCAGCTCGGAGTCGCAGCGCATCCGTCAGGCGATCGTGGAGCACGACTTCGTGCGGCAGATCGAGCAGGCCGACCCGCACGCCGACGTGGTGGTCCTGGGCGACCTGAACGACTACCAGTTCTCGCCCGCGGCGACCAGCCTGACCGGTGACGGCAGCGTCCTGACCGACCTGGTCAACACCCTGCCGGCCAAGGAGCGCTACTCCTACGTCTACGAGGGCAACTCGCAGGTGCTGGACCACATCCTGGTCAGCCCCGCCCTCAAGCACGTGGACTACGACGTGGTCCACATCAACTCGGAGTTCGCCGGCCAGACCAGCGACCACGACCCGCAGGTCGTCCGCCTGAAGCCGTAACCCCGACCCGCGCCACCCGGCCGCGAGTCCGCCCGCCCCCAGGCGGGGCGGATCTCCCTTCCCGGAGATCCGCCCCGCCTTCCCCACCGCCACCCACCGCCACCCGCTGCCCCCGCGCCAGGCCGCCGCCCGGCCGCGCGCGCCGACCAAGCCAGGCCGGAGCCGCCGACCGCTCGCGGTCCGCTACCGGGCGCCTCCGCGGACCGAGCGGCGGAGGACGGCCCACCCACCACCGGCCGCACCGCCCGCGCCCCCGCGGCGACCCCCCTCCGGGAGCGGCGGCCTTCCGGCCACGCCCGTGCCGACATGCCGACGCCGCCGATCGACACGCTGCCGCTTGGCTGGGCCCGCCCGTGGGACGCCTTGGCGCGCGACGGAGGTGCCGACCGTACCGCTGCCGGACACCATGGCCCGGTGTCCGCCGTAGTCGCCGAGCTGGTGCAGCACCTGGCGGTGGCCCGGATCTTCCACCACATGAGAGGTTCATGGGAGTATTCAGCCGCTATTTACAAGGTGGTGGCACACATCACCCTTGCTTTTCTCAGTCTTTTGTCCGTTTCGCACCTATGTTCCCGCTAAGCGAATTTGCACCCGGCGGCCCGGCGTGCGACAGTCGGTGTCAACGGCCGCTCGACCCGGGCTCGGCCGTTCCGCAGACGCCGCGGCACACCCCCTGCCGGCGGCGGTCCGAAGAGGCCCTTCCGCTGTCACCCCCCCCCGACGCGGAGGGCCTCTTCCGCGTCCGCAGGCGGTTCCGGAGCGCTCCTACCGCTCCGCGGCCCGCAGCTCGAACCAGGTCGTCTTGCCGCGGGCCAGGAGGTCGACGCCCCAGCGGTCGGAGAGCTCGCCGACCAGGAAGAGCCCGCGGCCACTGGTGTCCATCTCGCGCACCGGCATCCTGCACGGCAACGCCCGTGAGGGGTCCCACACCTCGACCCTGACCCAGCCGCGTTTGTAGTCCATCCGCAGGCCGAAGGTCCGGGCCCCGGTGTGCCGTACCGCGTTGCCCACCAGCTCCGAGACCAGCAGCTCCACGGTGTCGGCCAGGTGCGGCAGGCCCCAGCGCCGGATCAGCGTCAGCGACAGCCGCCGGGCGGTGGCCGCCGATTCCGGGCGCGAGGTCAGCAGGTGGACCTCGCCGCCCGAGGGGTCGGCGAGCGGGGCGAGCGCGCCGGCGGCCACCGCCTCGGTGCGGGCCGCCGGTACCGCCGCCGCGGCCTCGGCTCGCTGCGGCTGTTCCACTCCACCCCGTCCCGGCATGTGTTCATGATGGCCGCAACGAACCGGCTGCGTAGGGTAACCGCCGGAATTGGCCGTACCGAATGGCCCGTTCCGTCCGTCCTGCCCACTCGGGCCGCCGCGGCGCCGCCGGTCCGGCCCGGCCGCTCCCAGGCCGTCCGGACACACGTCCGCCGCCTGCCCGCGGGCAGGCGGCGGATGCCGTGTCAGACGGCGGAGGTCCAATCGGCCCAGCTGAGGTTCCAGCCGTTGAGGCCGTTGTACCACTGGACGGTACGGTCCTTGGAGTTGATCACCTGCACCACGTCGCCGAGCAGCGAGTGGTTGAAGAACCAGGCGGCCGGGGTGTCCGGATCGCCCGCGCCGCGCACGTCGTGCAGGCCGACGCAGCCGTGGCTGGTGTTGCTGTTGCCGAACACCGAGGGCGCCGCCCAGTAGTTGCCGTGGATGAAGGTGCCGGAGTTGGTCAGCCGCATCGCGTGCGGCACGTCCGGGATGTCGTACTCCCCGCCGAAGCCGACCGTGTCACCGTTCATCCGGGTCTTCACGTACTTCTCGGAGATCACCATCTTGCCGTTGTACGTGGTGTGGTCCGGCGCGCCCGAGGAGATCGGGATGGTCTTGATCGCCTGGTTGTCCTTGAACACCGTCATCGTGTGCTTGGCCGAGTCCACGATGCTGACCTGGCGGCGGCCGACGGTGAAGTGGACGTCCTTGTGCTGCTTGCCGTAGACGCCGGGGGCGCCTTCTACGCCGTTCAGGTTCAGGGCGAGGGTGACCTTGGTGCCGGCCGCCCAGTAGTCCTGCGGGCGGATGTAGACGTCCTGGTCGCCGTTCCACTTCGCGGCGACCGCGACGGCCGGCGAGGCGGTGACGGTCAAACCCTTCTCGACGGCCTTCTTGTTGGTGATCGGCCGGTTGAAGTGGAGGTAGACCTCCATGCCGACGCCCACCGTGGAGCCGTCCTCGGGGGTGAAGAACCCGACGAAGCTGTCCTTGGGCACGACCGTGGTGAACGAGGAGTGCTTGTCGGACTCGCGCCCCGAGGCGTCCTTGGCGACCGCGTCCACCGTGTACTCGGTGGAGGTGTCCAGGTGGTCGCTGGGCGTCCAGCCGAGGCCGTCGGCGGATATCGCGCCGGGCACCGCGGTGCCCTTGTCGTCCTTGACCACGACGGACGACAGCTTGCCGCCGGACGCCTGGACCTTCAGCACCCCGGTGGTGGCCACGTCGCCGGCGCCGTCCTCGGGAAAGATCGACACGACCGCGGTCGACACCTTGGTGTCCGTCGTAGCGGTCGTCCCGCCGGCCGGCTTCCCGTCGTCCCCGCCGGGACTCGCCTTGTCCGCGCTGCTGGGATCGCAGGCGGTCGCCAGCAGCATCACCGCACCGAGCGCCAGCGCCGCCAGGCTCTTCCTGGCACCCGGCGCCACACCTATCGCCTTCACGTTCTCGACTCCCCTAGCGCGCGCAACACCGAAACTCCCCGCCAGCGAAAGGTAACCACACGGACAACCCCGTCCGGGACCGCGTATTGTCACCGTTCCGTCCCAGTTGCTCGGCGGCGGAGCCGGTCGGCCGTCCAGGTCAGCGCGCCACCGGGTGCGGCCGGCCCAGCGCCGACCCCGAGCGCCACGCGGCCCAGTCCAGGTTCCAGCCGCCCATCCCGTTGTCGGGCGCGACCGTGCGGTCGTCGGAGTGGACCACCCGGACCTGGTCACCGACGAGGGACTGCGCGAAGAACCAGCCGGCCGGCGTCTGCTGCGCGTTAGGCCACTCCCCCGCGGCGGCGTCCCCGGGCGCCCTGACGTCCCGCAGCCCGACGCACCCGTGGCTGACGTTGGCGGTGCCGAAGACGTCCGGCGGGGACCAGTAGTTGCCGTGCACGAACGTCCCCGAACCGGTCAGCCGCATCGCGTGCGGCACGTCGGGGATGTCGTACTCGCCGCCGAAACCGACCGTGCGGCCGTTCATCCGGGTGGTGACGTACTTCTCGGCGATCACCATGATCCCGTTGTACGTGGTGTGCCGCGGGCTGCCCGCGGTGACCGGCAGGACGCGCAGCACCCGGCCGCCGCGTTCGACGGTCATCACGTGCGCGGCGGCGTCCACGGTGCTGCGCTGGTCGCGGCCGACGGTGAAGGCGACGTCCTTGGACTGGCTGCCGTACGTGCCGGGGGCGCCGCGCACGCCGCGCAGCCGCAGGTGGAGGGTGACGCGGCTGCCGGACCGCCAGTAGCCGGCCGGGCGCAGGTCCAGGCGGCGCGCGCCGAACCAGTGGCCCGCCACCGGCACGGCCGGGTCTGCGGTGACGGTGATGTGGCGCTCGACGGCGGCCCGGTCGGTGATGGTCCGGTTGAAGCGCAGCGAGACGATCATCCCGGTGCCGACGGTGGCGCCCTCCTCGGGGCTGAAGAACCCGATGAACGTGTCCCCGGGCGCCGTGCTGGGGGGCGCCGCCGGGCTGTCCTTGTTCTCGCGGCCCGCGCCGCCCGCCGCGCACCCGGCGAGCAGCGCCGCCGCGGCCAGGGCTCCCGCGATCCACCGCCCGACGCCTCCGCGTGGCCGCCCCGCCGCTCCTGCCGTCCCGCACCTCACCGCTGTCGTCACACACCGACAACGACGGCCGCCCGCCGGGGAAACGCGCAGCTCCGACCGGGCTCGCGGGTGACACCCGGCCCCCGGACGGGAAGGATGACTGCGGGGACACGGCCGCCGCGGGGCACGGGACGTTCACGCGGGCGCACGACCGTGTCCGAGCCGTGGGAGGAAACACGTGTCCGAGACACGCGCGTTCGGCCCGGCCGGACCGGCGGAGGACGCCACCGGTCCGGCCGGTATCGTCGCCCGGCCTGCTCCGGCGCTGCCCCCGCGACCCCGGCAGGAGGCGGCACCGGGCGCCGGGCCGGCCCCGGTTTTGGCCGCGGAAACGGTGTGGCCGGGCAGCCCTCAGCCGCTCGGCGCCCGTTTCCGGACCGGCCCGGACGGCCGCCCCGGCACCAACTTCGCGCTGTGGGCGCGCGGCGCGGAGTCCGTGGAGCTGTGCCTGTTCGACGACGACGGCACCGAGACCCGGGCCCCGCTGACCGAGCTGACCCACGAGGTGTGGCACGGTTTCGTGCCCGGCGTGCTGCCCGGCCGGCGCTACGGTTTCCGGGTCGGCGGCCGGTGGGACCCGTGGACCGGCGCGCGCTGGAACCCGGCGAAGCTGCTGCTGGACCCGTACGCGCGGGCGGTGGACGGCGACTTCGCCTTCGCGCCGGAGACCTACGGGCACGTCCACGACTGGCCGGAGCGCGAGGTCGCCGACACGGTGCGGGACAACCGGGACTCGGCCGCGTACGTGCCCAAGGGCGTGGTGGTGGACGACGACGACGCCTGGGAGGACGACCGGCGGCCCAAGACCCCCTGGTCGGACTCGGTGATCTACGAGCTGCACGTGCGCGGCTTCACCAAGGCCCACCCCGAGGTGCCGCCGGAGCTGCGCGGCACCTACGCGGGGCTGGCCCATCCGGCGGCGATCGGGCACCTGACCCGGCTCGGGGTGACCGCGGTCGAGCTGCTGCCGGTGCACCACTTCGCGCACGAGGAGCACCTGCAGCGGCGCGGCATGCGCAACTACTGGGGCTACAACTCGGTGGGCTACTTCGCGCCGCACGCCGCCTACAGCGCCAGCGGCACCCGCGGCGAGCAGGTCGGCGAGTTCAAGCGGATGGTACGGGCGCTGCACGCGGCCGGCATCGAGGTGATACTCGACGTGGTCTACAACCACACCGCCGAGGGCGCCCAGTCCGGGCCCACGCTGTCGCTGCGCGGCATCGACAACCGCGGCTACTACCGGCTGGGCCAGGACCCGCGCGGCTACACCGACTACACCGGCTGCGGCAACACCCTCAACGTCGTCCAGCCGCACGTGCTGCGGCTGATCACCGACTCGCTGCGCTACTGGGTGACCGAGATGGGCGTGGACGGCTTCCGCTTCGACCTGGCCTCCGCGCTGGCCCGCGCCATGCACGACGTGGACATGCTGTCCCCGTTCCTCGCGGTGATCGCCCAGGACCCGGTGCTGCGGCGGGTGAAGCTGATCGCGGAGCCCTGGGACGTGGGCGCCGGCGGCTACCAGGTGGGCGCCTTCCCACCGCTGTGGGCCGAGTGGAACGACCGGTTCCGGGACACCGTGCGGGACTTCTGGCGGGGCGCGACCGGTGACGTACGCGACCTCGGCTACCGGCTGTCCGGCTCCAGCGACCTGTACGACTGGGGCGGGCGGCGGCCGTACTCCTCGGTCAACTTCGTCACCGCGCACGACGGGTTCACCCTGCGCGACCTGGTGTCGTACAACACCAAGCACAACGAGGCCAACGGCGAGGACGGCCGGGACGGCACCGACGACAACCGCTCCTGGAACTGCGGCGAGGAGGGGCCCTCGGACGATCCGGAGGTGCTGGCGCTGCGCCGCCGGCAGATCCGCAACCTGCTGAGCACGCTGCTGCTGTCCACCGGTGTGCCGATGCTGGTGGCCGGTGACGAGATGGGCCGCACCCAGGGCGGCAACAACAACGCGTACTGCCAGGACGGCCCGGTCAGCTGGATCGACTGGTCGCTGCTGGACGACCCGGGCTGGCGGTCGGTGCGCGACACCGCGGCCCGGCTGATCGCGTTGCGCAGGGCCCACCCGGTGCTGCGGCGCGGGGGCTTCTTCTCCGGCCTGGCCAGCGTCCCCGAGGGGCTGCGCGACGTGGCGTGGTTCCGGCCCGACGGGGGTGAGATGGCCGAGCAGGACTGGTACGCGTCCTCGGCCACCCTCGGCATGTACCTGTCCGGGAGGGACATCCCGCAGCGGGACGCCCGGGGGGAGCCGGTGGTGGACGAGAGCTTCCTGTTGATCGTGCACGCGCACCACGGGCCGGTGGACTTCACCCTGCCGGGACAGCCGTGGGCGCGCGCCTACGAACTGATGCTGGACACCGGAGGCGAGCAGGAACCGGCGGCGGACCCGGCCCCGGTCGCCGCCGGGACCCGGGTGGCGGTGGCGGCGCGCTCGGTGCGGCTGTACCGGGCGGTACGGGACTGAGGCCCGCGGCGGACCGCGGCCCGGGGGCACCGGGATCCGGGGGCACGGGGCCGCCGGGATCCGGGGGCACGGGGCACGGCCCGGCACACCGTATGAGGGCCTTTACGGGGGGCGGCCCGCCGCGCCGGTCCCGGCCCGCCCGGCCTGCTCGCCGCGGCGCCCGCCCCGCTGGCCGGGGCGGGCCGGCGGATCGGTCCGGCCGGCCCCGGCGGCGCCCCGGGGCCGTCGGCGGGCGGCCCTGGACCCCCGCTGGACTGCGCCGAGTGGTCCAGTCCATTCTGGTCCGGTGACCTCTTCAGCGCCCCGCTCCGACCGCCGGGCCGATCCCGGCGCCGAGGTCGCGCCGGGGCCGGGCCCCGCGCCGGCCGACCGGCTGTGGTCCGCCGACTTCCGCCGCTACTTCACCGCCCGCACGGTGGCGATGCTCGGCGACACCATGCTGCCGGTCGCGCTCTCCGCGGGCCTGCTGTCGTACGGCTACTCGGCCGGCGACATCGGTCTGGTGATGGCCGCCTCCACCGCCTGCTTCGCCGGACTGGTGATCTTCGGCGGGGTGTTCGCGGACCGCTTCGACGTCCGCGCCCAGATGATCGGCGCCGACCTGATCCGGGTCTGCACCCAGTCGACCGCCGCCTTCCTCTTCCTCACCCACCGGGTGCGGCTGTGGGAGGTGCTGGTGATCGCCGCCGTCAACGGCACCGCCGCCGCCATGTTCCAGCCGGGCGTGGCCAGTACGGTCGTGCGGGTCGCCGCCGACGTGCAGGGCGCCAACGCGGTGACGCGGACCGCGGAGTCGGTGGCGGGCCTGGCCGGACCGGCGTTCGCCGGCGTGCTGGTCGGCGTCGCCTCCCCCGGCGTGGTGTTCGCCGTCCACGCGTCCACGTATCTGACCAGCGCGGTGTGCCTGATCCTGCTGCGGCTCGCCCCGCCGCCGCCGCGCGCCGCCGCCGCGGCCTCCTTCCGGGCCGATCTGGCCGAGGGCTGGCGGGAGTTCACCGCCCGTACCTGGATGTGGTCGGTGATCGTGGTGTGGATGGCCTTCATGGTGTGCGTGATCGGCCCCTACACCCCGCTGGCCGCCGGCCGGATCATCCCCGAGCACGGCGCGGGCGCGTACGGCCTGGTGAACTCCGCGCTCGGCGGCGGCACCGCGGTGGGCGCGCTGCTGGCGCTGCGGGTCCGGGCCGCCCACCCGCTGCGGGCCGGGTCGCTCGCCCTGTTCGCCACCGCGCTGATGCCGGCCTCGGTCGGCCTCGACCTGCCGATGGCCGCGCTCTGCGGCTGCGTGTTCGTGGCCGGGGCGGGCACGGCGTACTGGGGGGTCAACTGGGCGACCAGTGTGCAGACCCAGGTACCGAACGACATCCTGAACCGTATTCACGCCTATGAAGTGGCCGGCTCGGTGGCCATGGTCCCGGTCGGCCAGGCGCTGGCCGGGCCGGCCGCCGCCGCCTTCGGGGCGGACCGCGTGCTGCGGACGGGCGGCGTGGTGGCCGTGGCGGTGGCCGCCGCGCTGCTGGCGGTCCCCGCGGTACGTGATCTGCGCCGGGTGCCCGTCCCGGCGCACCCGGCGCCCGCGGAGCGCCCCGAGCCGGCCGGCGGCCTCCCGGCCGGGTGAGGCACCCGGCCGCTCGGGGCGGACCGCCGGCTGCGGGTCCGCCTCAGACCAGGCTGTCCCGCCACGCCTGGTGCAGCCCCGCGAAGTGCCCGTTGTCGTCGATGAGCCGTTCCGGTGTGCCGTCCTCCACGATCCGGCCGTCCCGCATCACCAGCACCCGGTCGGCGATCTCGACGGTGGACAGCCGGTGCGCGACGATCACCGCGGTACGGCCCCTGAGGACGGTCCGCATCGCGGACTGCACGGCCCGCTCCCCCGGCACGTCCAGCGAGGAGGTGGCCTCGTCCAGGACCAGCACCGCCGGGTCCGCCAGCAGCGCCCGTGCGAAGGCGACGAGTTGGCGCTGCCCGGCGGAGATCCGGCCGCCGCGCTTGCGGACGTCGGTGTCGTAGCCGTCGGGCAGGGCGGCGATGAACGCATGGGCGCCGATGGCCTTGGCCGCCGCCTCGACCTCCTCGCGGGTGGCGTCGGGCTTGCCGATGGTGATGTTGTCGGCGACCGTGCCGGAGAAGAGGAACGCCTCCTGGGTGACCATGACGACCCCGCGCCTCAGGTCGGTCCGCGCCAGGTCGCGCAGCGAGACCCCGTCGAGCAGCACCCGGCCGTCCGTGGGGTCGTAGAACCGGGCCAGCAGCTTGACCAGCGTCGACTTGCCGGCACCGGTCGCGCCGACGACCGCGACGGTCTGCCCGGCGGGCAGACGCAGGTCGAAGGCGGGCAGCACCTCGCCGCCGGTCCGGTAGGCGAACCGCACCGCGTCGAAGACGACCTCCCGGCCGGGCTCCCCTGCGGCGCGCTCGGGCAGCGGCACCGGCTGCTCCGGATCCGGCACGGCCGGCGCCTGCGCGAGCAGCCCGGCGATCTTCTCCAGCGACGCGGCGGCCGACTGGTAGGAGTTGAGGAACATGCCGAGCCGGTCGATCGGGTCGTAGAGCCGGCGCAGGTACAGCACGAACGCGGCCAGCACGCCCAGCGCCATGCCGCCGCCGGCCACCCGGTAGGCGCCCCACAGCACGATCCCGGCGATGGTGACGTTGGCGATCAGCCGGGACCCCATGACATACCGCGCCATCTCCAGGATCGCGTCGCCGTTGGCCAGCTCGTGCCGCCGGTTCAGCACCCGGAAGGCCGCGTCGTTGGGCTCCTCGCGGCGGAACGCCTTCACCGGGCGGATGCCGTTCATCGTCTCGGTGAACTTCACGATGACCGCCGCGATGGCCGTGGACCGCTTCCGGTAGGCGATCATCGAGCGGCGCTGGAAGGCCCGGATGGCGACGTACAGCGGACCGTAGCTGACCAGGGTGGCCAGACCCAGCCGCCAGTCCAGGAACAGCAGCAGCACGGTGATGTAGAGCGCGGACAGCACCACCCCGATCAGCTCCTCCAGGCCCTCGGTGAGCAGTTCGCGGATGGACTCCACGTCGGAGGTGGCACGGGCGATCAGCCGCCCCGAGGTATAGCGCTCGTGGAAGTCCAGGCTGAGCGACTGGGCGTGCCGGAAGATCCGGCCGCGCAGGTCGATCAGCACGTCCTGGCTGATGACCGCGGCCACCCGGATGAACCAGCGCTGCAGCGCCCCGGACAGCAGCCCGCAGCCGAGGTAGCCGGCCGCGACCGCGGCCAGTGCGCCGTGCCGGCCGTCGCGGACCTGCGGGATGGCGTGGTCGATGGCGTACGCGACCAGCAGCGGCCCGGCCTGGACGGCGGCCTGCTGGACGAGCAGCAGGACGGCGGCGAGCCAGACCCGCCGGGTGTGCGCGTGCAGCAGTGAACGCAGCAGGGCGCGCTGGGCGTTCCCGGGGGCGGGCAGGATGTCGCGGTCGAAGGCGTCGGCGGGTTGCCCGGCGGCGTCCGCCGGCTCCGCGCGCTCCCGCGGGCCCCGCCGCGGCCCCTGTGGCCCCTCTGGGCTCTCTGGGCCCTGTGACCCCTGTGGTCCCTGCCGTTGCGGCTCCGGTGGCCCCTGCGGGCCTCGTGGACCCTCCGGCCCGGTGGCGGTGGGTGCTGCCGCGGACGTCATCGGGCGTCACTCCTTTCCAGCGCGGGCGCCGGGGTGTGGTCGGCCGGGACGGCCCCGGCGGCGGGCGGCTCGTCGTCGCCCGACATCAGGTGCCGGTACTCGGCGCTGTCCCGCAGCAGCTCCTGGTGGGTGCCGACCGCCGCGATCCGGCCGCCGGACAGCAGGGCCACCCGGTCGGCGAGCAGTACGGTCGAGGGCCGGTGGGCGACGACCAGCGCGGTGGTCTCCCGCAGCACCTCGCGCAGCGCCGCCTCGACCAGCGCCTCGGTGTGCACGTCCAGCGCGGACAGCGGGTCGTCCAGCACCAGGAACCGCGGGCGGCCGACGACGGCGCGGGCCAGTGCGAGCCGCTGCCGCTGGCCGCCGGACAGGCTCAGCCCCTGCTCGCCGACCTGGGTGTCCAGCCCCGCCGGCAGGTGGTGGACGAAGTCGCACTGCGCGACGGCCAGGGCCCGCAGCACGTCCTCCTCGGTCACCCCGTCCGGTCCCGCGCCCATCTCCACGTTCTCCCGTACCGTCGCCGAGAACAGCGTCGGCTCCTCGAAGGCGACGGCGACCAGCTCGCGCAGCCGGGTGACGGACAGTTCGGCGGTGTCGGCGCCGTCCAGGGCGATCCGGCCGCCGGTCGCCTCGTGCAGCCTGGGCAGCAGCGCGGTCAGCGTCGTCTTGCCGCTGCCGGTCGCGCCGACCAGCGCCATCGTCTCGCCGGAGGGGATGTGCAGGTCGACACCGGCCAGCAGTTCAAAGCTGTCCGCCGGGGCGTCGGGGTAGCGGAAGCGGACGCCCTCCAGCCGCAGGCCGTCGGCCGTCGGCAGCACCGCGCGGCCGGCCGGGTCCGCCTCGGGGGCGTCCATCGCCTCGAAGTAGCGGTCGGCGGCGGTGGCCGATTCGTTGCTCATCGCCAGCAGGAAGCCGATGGACTCCACCGGCCAGCGCAGCGCCAGCGCGGTGGACAAGAAGGCCACCAGGGTGCCGGCCGACAGCCGGTCGTCGGCGACCTGGAGCACGCCGACCAGCAGCGCGCCGCCGATCGCCAGCTCGGGCAGCGTCATGATGACCGCCCAGATGTCCGACAGCAGCCGGGCCTTGCGCATCTCGGTGTGCCACAGCTGCCGGGACTTGGCCCTGAAGGCCCGCGCCTGGCTGCGGTGGCGTCCGAAGGCCTTGACGATCCGGATGCCGAGCACCGATTCCTCGACCACCGTCGCCAGGTCGCCGGCCTGGTCCTGGGCACTGCGGGCGGCGAACGCGTACCGCGTCTCGAAGTAGGAGCACAGGACGACCAGCGGCACCGCGGGTGTGAGCAGCAGCAGTCCGAGCGGCCACGACTGGGCGAACAGGATCGCGAACCCGATCACCACTGTGGCGGTGTTGACCACCAGGAACACCAGCGGGAAGGCGAGGAACATCCGCAGGATCTGCAGGTCCGTGGTGGCCCTGGAGAGCAGCTGCCCCGACGCCCACCGGTCGTGGAAGTCCACCGGCAGCCGTTGCAGGTGCCGGTAGAGGTCGGCCCGCATCCCGGCCTCGACCCCGGCCAGCGGTCTGGCCACCATCCACCGCCGCACGCCGAACAGCAGCGCCTCCAGCAGCCCGAGCAGCAGTACCAGGCCGCCGCCGAGCCAGGCTCCGCCGGGGTCGTGGTCCTGGACCGGGCCGTCGACCATCCACTTGAGCACCAGCGGGATCAGCAGCGACATGCACGACGCCACCACGGCGACGACCGCCGAGACGGCGAGCCGGGTGCGGACCGGTCTCACGTACGGCCACAGCCGCAGCAGTGAGCGCAGCGACGAATGCGGGGGGACGGCGGTCTCGGCGTCGGAGCTCGTTCCAGTCGTCACCTGTCGACCCTAGGGCGCGGCACTGACAGCCCTCACCTGGTTTTCGCCGCCGGCACCGAACAACGTGTCATACGCAATCCAGCCATGCGCCGCGCCATCCGAGTTGACAGGGGCCGAGCGGTCGGTCCGCCTACTGGGGCGATTTGCCATGCGCCACCCCTTTTGCGGGCCGGAATTCTTTGCCAGCGCGCAACACGGGGATCACAACCGCCCGCTATGCGAACCCCATGAACCGCCCAGCGAACGACTTTCAGCCATTTTTGAGTCACGCCAATGACATGGACAGGTAAAGGATGCGACTCTGTGCCCCGTTCCACAGCAACACCGCTGCACAGCAGCAATACAGCCCCACCACAGCTCTACCCGGGCAGCCCACCATCCCCACCTGCCCGGACTGTCCCGGCCGCGCCACCCGCGGTCGCCGCAGAAGGAGTGTCAACGAGTGCGCAGAACCCCCCGAACAGTAGCCGCGGCCGGCGCCCTGATCGCCGGAGCCGCTCTGGTCGCCGTCAGCCTGCCCGCCGGATCGGCGTTGGCCCAGACGGGCACCGCCACCCCGGCCGCACAGGCCGCCACCCACGCCGCGCCCCGCGCCGGCGCGCTGCCGGCCGGCCTGTCCCCGGCCCAGCGGACCGCCCTGGTCTCCCAGAAGCAGTCCCAGGCCGCGACCACCGCTTCGTCGCTGCACCTCGGTGCGAACGAGAAGCTCGTCGTCAAGGACGTCGTCAAGGACGTCGACGGCACCACCCACACCCGCTACGAGCGCACCTACCTGGGGCTCCCGGTCCTCGGCGGTGACCTGGTCGTCGCCCAGAACGCGGCCGGCGCCACCACCTCCGTCGACAAGGCGACCGGCGCCGCCATCGCGGTGAGCAGCGTCACCCCGGCCAAGACCGCCGACTCCGCCAAGTCGTACGCGCTGACCGCCGCGAAGGCGGCGGGCGCCGCGAGCCCGACGGCGGCCAACGCGCCGCGCAAGGTGATCTGGGCGGCCGACGGCACCCCCACGCTGGCCTGGGAGTCGGTGATCGGCGGCTTCCAGGAGGACGGCACGCCGAACCAGCTGCACGTGATCACCGACGCCAACACCGGTGCGAAGCTCTTCCAGTACCAGGGCATCGAGACCAGTGTCGGCAACAGTGAGTACAGCGGGCAGGTGAACATCACCACCACCCACTCGGGCTCCTCGTACAGCCTGACCGACGCCAGCCGCGGCGGCCACAGCACGTACAACCTGAACCACGCGACCTCCGGCAAGGGCACGCTGTTCACCGACGCCGACGACGTCTGGGGCGACGGGAACGGCGCCACCGCGCAGACCGCCGGTGTGGACGCCGCCTACGGCGCCCAGGAGACGTGGGACTTCTACAAGAACACCTACGGCCGCAACGGCATCGCCGACGACGGCCAGGCGGCGTACTCCAGCACGCACTACGGCAACAACTACGTGAACGCGTTCTGGGACGACTCCTGCTTCTGCATGACGTACGGCGACGGCAGCGGCAACACCCACCCGCTGACCGCGCTGGACGTGGCCGGGCACGAGATGAGCCACGGCGTCACCGCGAACACCGCCGACCTGAACTACTCCGGTGAGTCCGGCGGCCTGAACGAGGCGACCTCGGACATCTTCGGTACCGGCGTGGAGTTCTACGCCAACAACTCGTCCGACCCGGGTGACTACCTGATCGGCGAAGAGATCGACATCAACGGCGACGGCAGCCCGCTGCGCTACGAGGACAAGCCGAGCAAGGACGGCGGCTCGAAGGACTACTGGTCCTCCAGCCTGGGCGGCCTGGACGTGCACTACTCGTCCGGCCCGGCCAACCACTTCTTCTACCTGCTGTCCGAGGGCAGCGGCGCCAAGGTGATCGGCGGGGTCAGCTACAACAGCCCGACCTCCGACGGCCTGTCGGTGCCCGGCATCGGCCGGGACAACGCCCTCAAGCTCTGGTACAAGTCGCTCACCGAGCGCTTCACCTCCACCACCAACTACGCCTCGGCGCGCACCCAGTCGCTGCAGGCCGCGGCCGACCTGTGGGGTGCGGGCAGCGCCACGTACAACACGGTCGCCAACACCTGGGCGGCGATCAACGTCGGCAGCCGGGTGACCACCCCGACCGGTGTGACCGTCACCACCCCGGCTGCCCAGTCCTCCGTGGTGAACACCGCGGCCAGCCTGCAGATCTCCGCCAGCAGCACCAACAGCGGCGCCCTGTCCTACACCGCGACCGGCCTGCCGACCGGCCTGTCGATCGGCGCCTCCACGGGTCTGATCTCCGGCACCCCGACCGCGACGGGCACCTTCAACGTGACGGTCACGGCGACGGACTCCACCAACGCCACCGGTTCGGCGTCCTTCACCTGGACCATCACGCCCACCGGCAGCACTGGCGGCCAGCTGCTGCTCAACCCCGGCTTCGAAAGCGGCGCCACCTCGTGGACCCAGTCCACCGGCGTGATCGACAACAGCACCAGCGCGCCGGCCCACTCCGGCTCGTACAAGGCGTGGCTGGACGGCTACGGCACCACGCACACCGACACGCTGTCGCAGTCGGTGACCATCCCGGCCACCGCCACCTCGGCGACGTTCACGTACTACCTGTACATCAGCTCGGCGGAGACCACGACCAGCACGGCCTACGACAAGCTCACCGTCACGGCCGGTTCCACCACCCTGGCCAGCTACTCCAACCTCAACGAGGGCACCGGTTACGTGCAGCGCTCGGTCAGCCTGACCTCGTTCAAGGGCCAGACCGTGACGCTGAAGTTCACCGGTACCGAGGACTCCAGCCTCCAGACGTCGTTCCTGGTGGACGACACGGCGGTGAACGTCAGCTGATCACCTGATCAGCGGTACCCCCGCTGAGCATGCGGTCCCGACCCGGGCCGGCGTCCCCACCGCCGGCCCGGGTCATCCGTTTTTTACCCTTTTCCTCCGGTGTGGGATGATCATCCGAGGCGATTCCGGTCCGTACAGTGCGGATCCGGACACACCTGCCCCACCAGTAGGAGAGATGGATATGGCAACCGGAACCGTGAAGTGGTTCAACTCGGAAAAGGGCTTCGGCTTCATCGAGCAGGACGGCGGCGGCTCCGACGTCTTCGCGCACTACTCCAACATCCTGTCGCAGGGTTACCGCGAGCTGCTCGAAGGCCAGAAGGTCGAGTTCGACGTCACCCAGGGCCAGAAGGGCCCGCAGGCGGAGAACATCCGCCAGATGAGCTGAACCGCGGGAAGGGCCCGCACACCGGGTGCGGGCCCTTCCCCGTGTCCGCCTTCGCGGACGGCCGGACGGCATGATCCGCCGACTAGCGCAGCACGCCCGCCGTCATCCCCTCGGTCTCCGGCGGCACCGCCACCAGGCCCAGCTCCGCCGGGGTCGCCAGCAGCGGGTGGGACGGCAGCACCCGGACGGTGTAGCCGAAGGCGCCGGTCCGGTCCAGCGCGAGCTGGCCCTCGTAGGAGTACCGCCCGGCCTCGTCCACTCGGCCGGCGGCCTTGAGCGACAGCGCGTCCGGGCCGGTCAGCCGGTCGGCGGCGTCCACCGGGCCGGACAGCAGCTGGACGTCGACGTCTGACGGGTCCAGCCCGCCCAGGGACACCTGGGCCCGCAGCGTGAGCGTCGAGCCCAGCTCCGGGGTGGCCGCCTCGTCCAGCGGACCGGTCTCCACGTGGTCGACACGGACCTGCGGCCACAGCTGCCGCACCCGCCGCTTCCACTCCGCCAGCTGGACCGCGGCCGGCCCCCGCACCGCGCGGTGCGAACGGGCGGCCGGCGCGTACAGCTGGTTGACGTAGTCGCGGACCATCCGGCCGGCCAGCACCTTGGGCCCGAGCGTGGTCAGGGTGTGCCGGACCATCTCGATCCAGCGCTGCGGGACGCCCTGCGGGCCGTGGTCGTAGAACCGCGGCGCGACCTGGTTCTCCAGCAGCTCGTAGAGCGCCGCCGCCTCCAGCTGGTCGCGGCGGTCCTCGTCGGAGAACCCGTCGGCGGTGGGGATCGCCCAGCCGTTGTCGCCGTCGAACCACTCGTCCCACCAGCCGTCGAGCACCGACAAATTCAGGCAGCCGTTGAGCGCGGCCTTCATCCCCGAGGTGCCGCACGCCTCCAGCGGGCGCAGCGGGTTGTTCAGCCAGACATCGCAGCCGGGGTAGAGCAGCCGCGCCATCCGCATGTCGTAGTCGGGCAGGAAGACGATGCGGTGCCGGACCCGGGGGTCGTCGGTGAACTGCACCAGCTCCTGGACCAGCCGCTTGCCGCCGTCGTCGGCGGGGTGCGCCTTGCCGGCCACCACGATCTGGATCGGCCGCTCCGGGTGCAGCAGCATGGCCGTCAGCCGCTCCCGGTCGCGCAGCATCAGGGTGAGCCGCTTGTACGAGGGGACCCGGCGGGCGAAGCCGATGGTCAGCACGTCCGGGTCGAGCACCTGGTCGGTCCAGCCGAGCTCGGCGTCGCCCGCGCCGCGCTGCCGCCAGGAGGCCCGCACCCGGCGGCGCACGTCGTCCACCAGCTGCTCGCGCAGCTCGCGGCGCAGCTCCCAGACCGCCGCGTCGGGGATGTCGGCGATGGCCTCCCAGCGGTCGTGGCCGCCGACGGTCAGCGCGTCCTCGGCGGCCTGGGCCCCGGCGTGCCGGGCGGTCAGCCGCTGCACCTCGGGCGCCACCCAGGTGGGGGCGTGCACACCGTTGGTGACCGAGGTGATCGGTACGTCCTCGGGGTCGAAGCCGGGCCACAGGCCGGCGAACATCTCCCGGCTGACCGCGCCGTGCAGGGTGGAGACGCCGTTGGCGCGCTGAGCGAGCCGCATCCCCATGACGGCCATGTTGAACAGGTTGGGGTCGCCGCCGGGGTAGGTCTCGCGGCCCAGCTCCAGGATCCGGCCGATGTCCACGCCGGGCAGCTCACCGCCGTCGCCGAGGTGGCGGCCGACCAGGTCCCGGTCGAAGCGGTCGATGCCGGCCGGGACCGGCGTGTGGGTGGTGAACAGCGTGCCGGACCGGACCGCCTCCAGGGCGGCGTCGAAGTCCAGGCCGTCCAGCGAGAGCTCCCTGATCCGCTCCAGGCCGAGGAAGCCGGCGTGGCCCTCGTTGGTGTGGAAGACCTCGGGCTCCGGGTGGCCGGTGATCCGGCAGTAGGCGCGCACCGCGCGGACGCCGCCGATGCCGAGCAGCATCTCCTGGAGCAGCCGGTGCTCGCTGCCGCCCCCGTAGAGCCGGTCGGTGACGTCGCGCTCGGCGGGCTGGTTGCCCTCCACGTCGGAGTCGAGCAGCAGCAGCGGGACCCGTCCGACCTGGGCCTTCCAGATCCGGGCGTGCAGGGTCCGGCCGCCGGTGAGGGTCAGGGCGACCTCGGCGGGGGCGCCGTCGGGCTCCCGCAGCGGGGTGACCGGCAGCGAGTTGGGATCGAGTACGGGGTAGTGCTCCTGCTGCCAGCCCTCGCGGGACAGGCTCTGCCGGAAGTAGCCGTGCCGGTAGAGCAGGCCGACGCCGATCAGCGGCACACCGAGGTCGCTGGCGGACTTGAGGTGGTCTCCGGCGAGGATGCCCAGGCCGCCGCTGTACTGCGGCAGCGCCGAGGTGATGCCGAACTCCGGCGAGAAGTAGGCGATGGCGGCGGGCAGGTCGTTCTGCTCCTGGTACCAGCGGGGGTTGCCGGTGTAGTCGGCGAGGTCCTCGGCCGCGGTGGCCAGCCGCCGCAGGAAGCGGCGGTCGGCGGCCAGCGCGCTGAGCCGCTCCTTGGACACGGCGCCGAGCAGCCGTACCGGATCGCCCTGGGCGGCCCGCCAGCCTTCCGGATCCACCCCCCGGAAGAGCTCTCTGGTCTCCTGATGCCATGACCAGCGTAGGTTTTGGGCCAGCTCCCCCAGCGGGCGCAGAGGTTCCGGCAGGACGGTGCGCACGGTGAATCGACGGATTGCCTTCACACCCCGACCGTAGCTCCGTGAGCGGAAAGCCGGGAGCGATCTCCACGATCCGTTGGTTCAAACGTGCCGCCGACGGCTCACGGAGGCGACCCGCGGCGGACTGGGGCGCACCTGTCGCGCTCCCGAAACGGGGGCCGCCCGTGCGTTCACCCGGCCGGTCGGGGGCAGGCTGGTTTGCGTGGACCGGCTCACCTGTTCCAAGGTGGCCCCGCTCACAGATCCACCGGAGTGAACGCCCAGAATTGCGATCGTACGAGGAGGCCGGTCGGGTGGGCCGGCAGCGCCGAGAACAGTTAAAAAGGGCGTGGGCCGCCGTCCCCGTCCCGTTTCGTTCCCTTCTGCCGGGGCCGCCAGGCCCGTCAGGCGCCCGTCCGTCGGGCCGCCCCGGCAGGCCCCCCGTGCGGGCCCCGCCGCCGGGACACACGCAGAGCCGGGCGTCCGCCCGGTGCCAACCGAATGATCGTGTTCCCCCAATGCCCCGAATATCCCGAGCTGCACAGGTGAGGCAATGATCGGTCGTATTCCCGTTGTCGACGTCCGCCCCGCGGTGGACTCCGGCCGCCGCCCGGCGAAGGCGGTGGCCGGCGAGACCTTCGAGGTGTCGGCGACCGTGTTCCGGGAGGGACACGACGCGGTCGCCGCCAACGTGGTGCTGCGCGACCCGGCCGGCCGGCCCGGACCGTTCACCCCGATGCGGCCGCTGGCACCGGGCACCGACCGGTGGGGCGCACGGATCACGCCGGCCTCGGAAGGCCGCTGGACGTACGCCGTGGAGGGCTGGTCGGACCCGGTGGCCACCTGGCGGCACACGGCCGGTATCAAGATCCCGGCCGGCATCGACACCGATCTGGTGCTGACCGAGGGCGCCCGGCTGCACGAGCGGGCCGCCGCCGGAGTGCCCAAGGGCGAGGAGCGGGCGGCGGTGCTGGCCGCGGTGGACGCGCTGCGGGACGAGAGCCGGCCGGCCGCCGCCCGGCACGCCGCCGCGCTCGCCCCGGACGTGGTGGCCGTGCTGGACCGCTTCCCGCTGCGCGAACTGGTCAGCGCCTCCCGGCCGATGCCGTTGCAGGTGGAGCGGGAGCGGGCGCTGTTCGGGTCCTGGTACGAGTTCTTCCCGCGCTCCGAGGGCGCGGTGGTCCGGCCGGGCGAGCCGCCGCGCTCGGGCACCTTCCGCACCGCGGCCGAGCGGCTGCCCGCGGTGGCCGCCATGGGCTTCGACGTGGTGTACCTGCCGCCCATCCACCCGATCGGCGAAGCCTTCCGCAAGGGCCCCAACAACAGCCTGTCGGCGGGCCCGGACGACGTCGGCTCGCCGTGGGCGATCGGCTCTCCGGCGGGCGGCCACGACGCGGTCCACCCGGACCTGGGCACCATCGCCGACTTCGACCGCTTCGTGGCCCGCGCCCGCGAGCTGCGGCTGGAGGTGGCGCTCGACTTCGCCCTCCAGTGCTCGCCCGACCACCCCTGGGTGGCCAAGCATCCGGAGTGGTTCTCCCACCGGGCCGACGGCAGCATCGCCTACGCCGAGAACCCGCCGAAGAAGTACCAGGACATCTACCCCATCGCCTTCGACGAGGACTTCGCCGGCCTGGTCCGGGAGACCCTGCGGGTGCTGCGGCACTGGATGGCCCACGGGGTGCGGATCTTCCGGGTGGACAACCCGCACACCAAGCCGGTGGTGTTCTGGGAGAAGGTGATCGCCGACGTCAACCGGACCGATCCCGACGTGATCTTCCTGGCCGAGGCGTTCACCCGCCCCGCCATGATGAACATTTTGGCGCAGATCGGATTCCAGCAGTCGTACAGCTACTTCACCTGGCGTAACAACAAGGCCGAACTGACCGACTACATGGTGGAGCTGAGCCAGGAGACGGCAGCCTGGATGCGGCCGAACTTCTTCGTCAACACCCCCGACATCCTCCATGCCTATCTGCAGAACGGCGGCCGTCCCGCGTTCGAGACGCGGGCGGTGCTCGCCGCCACCCTCTCCCCCAGTTGGGGGGTGTACGCGGGGTTCGAACTGTGCGAGGCGACCCCCGCGAAACCGGGCAGCGAGGAGTACCTCGACTCGGAGAAGTACCAGCTGCGGCCGCGTGACTGGGCCGCGGCGGAAGCGGAAGGCCGCTCGCTGGCACCGCTGCTCACCACGCTCAACCGGCTCCGCCGCCGTCACCCGGCGCTGCGGCAGTTGCGGGACATCACGTTCCACCACGTGGACAACGACACGCTGCTGGCCTACTCCAAGCGGCGGGACGACGACGTCGTGCTGGTGGTCGTCAACCTGGACCCGTTCCACACCCAGGAAGCGACCCTGTCGTTGAACATGCCAGAACTCGGCCTCTCCTGGCACGAGTCGTTCCCGGTGCGCGACGAGCTCACCGGCGAGACCTACCACTGGGGCAGGGACAACTATGTGCGCCTTGAGCCGGGCCGCGCGCCCGCGCACGTGCTGTCGCTGCGACCGTCTCCATCGATCGGGGGGTCACTCAGTTGATCGTCAACGAACCCGTTCCTGACACCTTCGAGGACACGCCGGCCAAGGACCGCGACCCCGAATGGTTCAAACGGGCGGTGTTCTACGAAGTCCTCGTCCGCTCCTTCCAGGACAGCAACGGCGACGGCGTCGGTGACCTGAAGGGAATCACCGCCAAACTCGACTACCTGCAGTGGCTGGGCGTCGACTGCCTGTGGCTGCCGCCGTTCTTCGCCTCCCCGCTGCGGGACGGCGGCTACGACGTGTCCGACTACACGGCGGTGCTGCCGGAGTTCGGCGACCTGGCCGACTTCGTGGAGTTCGTGGACGCCGCCCACCAGCGCGGCATGCGCGTGATCATCGACTTCGTCATGAACCACACCAGTGACCAGCACGAGTGGTTCCAGCAGTCCCGCAGCGACCCGACGGGGCCGTACGGCGACTACTACACGTGGGCGGACGACGACAAGCAGTTCCCGGACGCCCGGATCATCTTCGTCGACACCGAGACCTCGAACTGGACCTTCGACCCGGTCCGCAAGCAGTACTACTGGCACCGGTTCTTCTCCCACCAGCCGGACCTCAACTACGAGAACCCGCAGGTGCAGGAGGAGATCCTGGCCGCCCTGCGGTTCTGGCTCGACCTCGGCATCGACGGCTTCCGGCTCGACGCGGTGCCCTACCTCTACCAGCAGGAGGGCACCAACTGCGAGAACCTGCCGCAGACCCACGACTTCCTCAAGCGGGTGCGGGCGGAGATCGACACGCACTACCCGGACACGGTGGTGCTGGCCGAGGCCAACCAGTGGCCCGAGGACGTCGTGGACTACTTCGGCGACTTCGAGAAGGGGGGCGACGAGTGCCATATGGCGTTCCACTTCCCGGTGATGCCGCGCATCTTCATGGCGGTCCGCCGGGAGTCCCGCTACCCGGTCTCCGAGGTGCTGGCCAAGACCCCGGCGATCCCGGCGAGCTGCCAGTGGGGCATCTTCCTGCGCAACCACGACGAGCTGACCCTGGAGATGGTCACCGACGAAGAGCGCGACTACATGTACGCGGAATACGCCAAGGACCCCCGGATGCGGGCCAACATCGGGATCCGCCGCCGGCTGGCCCCGCTGCTGGACAACGACCGCAACCAGATCGAGTTGTTCACCGCGCTGCTGCTGTCCCTGCCGGGCTCGCCGATCCTCTACTACGGCGACGAGATCGGCATGGGCGACAACATCTGGCTCGGCGACCGCGACGGGGTCCGCACCCCGATGCAGTGGACGCCCGACCGCAACGCCGGCTTCTCCTCCAGCGACCCCGGCCGGCTCTTCCTGCCGACGATCATGGACCCGGTCTACGGCTACCAGGTCACCAACGTCGAGGCGCAGATGAGCTCCCCCAGCTCGCTGCTGCACTGGACCCGACGGATGATCGAGATCCGCAAGCAGAACCGGGCGTTCGGCCTCGGCTCCTATACCGAGCTGCCGTCCAGCAACCCGGCCGTGCTGGCCTTCCTGCGGGAGGACGGTGACGACCTGGTGCTGTGCGTGAACAACTTCTCCCGGTTCGCCCAGCCCACCGAACTCGACCTGCGGCAATTCGCGGGCCGGCATCCGGTGGAGCTGATCGGCGGGGTCCGCTTCCCCGCGATCGGCCAACTGCCGTACCTGCTGACGCTGGCGGGCCACGGCTTCTACTGGTTCCGGCTGCGCCGCGACCAGGTCTGACGGAGGGGGGCCGGGGCGCCCGGCCCCCCGCGTGCCCGAGGTGCGGGCGCGACCGTCTTTTGGCAGTATCCAGGGAGATCCGGAAGTACCCCTCCAGCAGCCCGTACGGCGGTTTCCCGTCACCCGCCCGGGGCAGGCTCCCCCGTGTCGCCGGACAGCCCGCACCCGCCATCCGGGAGGCTGGCGCCCCCGCCGCTCGCAGAAGCGGCCGGGTGCGCGACTCCCCGGGGAAAGGACGTCATGTCGGACACCTCCTGGACCCGTGTACCTCCTGTGCCTCCAACACCTGCCGCGCCCTCCGCACCGGCCGCCTCCGGGCCCTCGGCCCCCGGGTCCGACACCGGGGCCGACACCGGGCGTGACCCGGTGCCCGGCCTGCTGCGCTCGCTCGACCCGCTGCTGCGCGGCTGGCTGCCGCGGCAGCGCTGGTTCGCCGGCAAGGGCCTGCCGATCGGCCGGCTGGGGCTGGCCGCGGCGACCGAGCTGGTGCCGCCCGGCGGCCGGCTCGGTCCGCTCGGGCTGCTGCACGTGCTGATCGACGTGGAGCAGCCGGGACGTGCGGCGGACTGCTACCAACTGCTGCTGGGCGCGCACCCCCTGCTGCCGTCCTCGCTGGTGCACGCGGGGCTCGGCCCGGCCGTCGGCGGCCCGTACGACGGGATGACCCTCTACGACGCCCCGCACGACCCCCGGCTGGCGGCCGTACTGCTGGAGCGGCTGCGGGTGCCAGGACAGGCCGGCCGGCTGCGGTTCACCGCCGAGCCGTCCGCCGACATCCCGCCGGGACTGATCCCGCGGGTGTCCACCGCCGAGCAGTCCAACACCTCGGTGGTCTTCGGCGACGCCTACATCCTCAAGCTCTTCCGCCGGGTCTCCCCCGGCACCAACCCGGACCTGGAGCTGTCGCTCGCCCTGGCCAGAGCGGGCTCCCGGCGGGTGGCGGAGCCGGTCGCCTGGTTCGAGGCGCTCGCCGGGTCCGACGGCCCCGCGACGACGGCGGACGGCGACGCGCCCGGAAACAGCGGTGGGCCGGAGGACAGCGGTACGCGCGAGGCCGAGGTTACCCCCGGAAACGACCGCGCGCCTGCCGGACGCGACGCGGAGCACGGGGAGCACGCGGAGCGCGGGGAGCACGCGGAGGAGACGGTGGGCGAACCGGTCACCCTCGGGGTGCTCCAGCGGTTCCTGCCGGGCTCCTCCGACGGATGGACGCTGGCCACCGCCTCGGTGGCCGAGGACGGCGACTTCCGGTCCGAGGCCGCGGCGCTGGGCCGGGCCACCGCCGAGGTGCACGCCTCCCTGGCCGCCGCGCTGCCCGTGGTGCGGCTGGACGGAGCGGCGCTGGAACGTATCGCCTCAGCGATGGCAAGGCGTCTGGAGGAGACCGCGGCCGAGGTGCCGGCGATACGGCCGTACGCCGACGCGCTGCGGGCCGCCTTCGACGACCTGTCCAAGGCGGGCGCGGGCGGGGAGGCCGGCAGCGGCGTACTCGCCCAGCGCGTCCACGGCGACCTGCACCTCGGGCAGGCGCTGCGCGGGCCGGACGGGGCGTGGGTGCTGATCGACTTCGAGGGCGAGCCGGCCCGGCCGCTCGCCGAGCGCCGCAGGCCCGCGCCGCCGGTCCAAGACGTGGCGGGCATGCTGCGGTCCTTCGACTACGCCGCGCACCACAGCGGCAACGGTCCGTGGGCGGCCCGCCACCGGGACGCCTTCTGCGCCGGGTACGCCGAGGTGTCCGGCACCGACCCACGGGAACAACCCGTGCTGATACGGGCCTTCGAGACGGACAAGGCGGTCTACGAGGCCCGGTACGAGGCCAGGCACCGCCCCGCCTGGCTGCCCATCCCGCTGTCCGCGCTCGCCCGCCTGGCCACCTCGGCGGTATGAAGATGGCATCGCGGCCCGCACCCGCCCGACTTGCCCGATTCGCTGAGGAGACCCGACCCGTGACCGCGCGCACCCCCGACTCACCGCAGGACCGTTTCAGCACCCAGCCGGCCGCCGGTCCGGAGGCACCGGCCGGCTCCCTTCCGGAGGCCGCCGCACGCGGCTACGACGCCGCCACGCCGCATCCGGGCGCCTCGGGCACGGCTCCCAGGACGGCGGCCGGCGGCACGGACGCGGGGACGGGCGGCGCGGTGCCCGGCACGGCGGGAGCTCCCGCGCCCGCCTCCGCCGCCTCCCGCGACGCTTCGGGCTCCGCCGGCTCCCCGGACTCCCCAATTCCCGCCGGCCCTTCCGCCTCCCCCGCGCCATCCCCTTCCCCCGGCTCCCCCGGCTCCCCCGCCCCCGGCCGGGCGACCGCCGCGGGCGCCGTTCCGGACGAGCCGCCGGTGACCGCCCACCTGGACCAGGCAGACCGGTGGCGGCTGCTGAACGGCGCCCACCACGACCCGCACGGGCTGCTGGGGGCGCACCCGGTGGCGGGCGGCGCCGGCGGGACCGTGTTCCGGGCGCTGCGGCCGTACGCGCTGGCGGTCGCGGTGGTGGCCGAGGGGCTGCGGGCCGAGCTGGAGCCGGAGGGCGACGGGCTGTTCTCCGCGGTGCTGCCGCTGACCGCGGTCCCCGCGGACTACCGGCTGGCGGTGACGTACGAGTCCGGCGAGCTCGTCGTGGACGACCCGTACCGCTTCCTGCCCACGCTCGGCGAGCTCGACCTGCACCTGATCCGGGAGGGCCGGCACGAACAGCTGTGGAAGGCGCTCGGCTCCGAGCCGATGACGCACGGCGGGGTGGCCGGCACCCGGTTCGCGGTGTGGGCGCCGAACGCCCGCGGGGTACGGGTGGCCGGCGACTTCAACTTCTGGGACGGCAGCGGTCTCCCGATGCGCTCGCTCGGCTCCTCCGGCGTGTGGGAGCTGTTCGTGCCCGGTGTCGGCGCCGGCGCCGCGTACAAGTACGAGATCACCCGTCCCGACGGCTCCCGCGGTATGAAGGCCGACCCGCTGGCGCGCGCCACCGAGCAGCCACCCGCGACCGCCTCGATCGTCACCGAGTCCGGGTACGTGTGGCAGGACGCGCGGTGGATGGCCCACCGCGGGGACGTCCCCGCGCACCAGGCCCCGTTCTCGGTCTACGAGGTGCACCTGGGGTCGTGGCGGCCCGGTCTCAGCTACCGCGAGCTGGCCGCGCAGCTGCCCGGCTACGTGTCCGATCTCGGCTTCACGCACGTGGAGCTGATGCCGGTCGCCGAGCACCCCTTCGGCGGGTCGTGGGGATACCAGGTGACCTCGTACTACGCGCCGACCTCGCGGCTCGGCCCGCCGGACGACTTCCGCTTCCTGGTGGACGCGCTGCACGAGGCCGGTATCGGGGTGATCATGGACTGGGTGCCCGCCCACTTCCCCAAGGACGAGTGGGCGCTGGCCCGTTTCGACGGCCTGCCGCTGTACGAGCCGGCCGACCCGCGCCGGGCCGAGCACCCGGACTGGGGCACCCTGGAGTTCGACTTCGGCCGGACCGAGGTGCGCAACTTCCTGGTCGCCAACGCGGTGTACTGGTGCGAGGAGTTCCACATCGACGGGCTGCGGGTGGACGCGGTGGCCTCGATGCTCTACCTCGACTACTCGCGCGAGGGCGGCGACTGGCTGCCCAACCAGTACGGCGGCCGGGAGAACCTGGACGCGGTGGTGCTCCTGCAGGAGATGAACGCGACCGTCTACCGGCGGTGCCCGGGCGTCGTCACGATCGCCGAGGAGTCCACCGCCTGGGACGGCGTCACCCGCGCCACCCACCACGTCGGCCCGACCGGCTTCGGCGGCCTCGGCTTCGGCCTGAAGTGGAACATGGGCTGGATGCACGACTCGCTGGACTACATGTCCCACGAACCGGTGTACCGCAGGTTCCACCACGGCGAGATGACGTTCTCGATGGTGTACGCGTACAGCGAGAACTACGTGCTGCCGATCTCCCACGACGAGGTCGTGCACGGCAAGGGCTCGCTGGTCAACAAGATGCCCGGCGACTGGTGGCAGCGGCGCGCCAGCGTCCGCGCCTACCTGGCCTTCATGTGGGCCCACCCCGGCAAGCAACTGCTTTTCATGGGCCAGGAGTTCGCCCAGGGCTCGGAGTGGTCGCACGAGACCGGCCCCGACTGGTGGCTGCTGGACGAGACCTATCCGGCGGCCGGCGACCACCGCGGTGTCCGGGACCTGGTCCGCGACCTCAACGCGGTCTACGGCGCCACCCCGGCGCTGTGGCAGCGCGACACCGAACCGGCCGGCTTCGCGTGGGTCGACGGGGGCGCCGCCGAGGACAACACCTTCTCGTTCCTGCGCCACGACGCGGCCGGCGAACCGCTGCTGTGCGTCAGCAACTTCGCCCCGGTCGTCCGCGAGGGCTACCGCCTCGGCGTACCGGAGGGCGTCTGGACGCGGGTCCTCAACACCGACGAGGCCCGCTACGGCGGCAGCGGCGTCGACGCCGACGGCCCCCTGAAGAGCGAGCCGGTCCCCTGGAACGGCCGCCCGCACAGTGTCCAGGTCACCCTGCCGCCGCTGGCGACCCTCTGGCTGCGCCCGTCGGCGTAGCGGCCGGCTCGCCCGTGGCCCGGCCCGGCCGCCGCACGCTCCGGCGGCCAAACCGGGACCGGGCAGGGAGCGGCAGGGGCCGGCAGCCGGGGCCGGGCCGCACCGGTCAGAAGACCGACTCGGCCTCCTCCATGCGGTCGTCCGGGACGGTCTTGAGGTGGGTGATCGCGTCGGCCAGCGGGACCAGGTTGATGCGGGTGCCGTGCAAGGCGGTCATATGGCCGAAAGCACCCTTGTGGGCGGCCTCCACCGCGTGCCAGCCGAATCGGTTGGCGAGGATGCGGTCGTAGGCGGTGGGGACACCGCCGCGCTGGACATGGCCGAGGATGACCGGCCGGGCCTCCTTGCCCAGGCGGGCCTCGAGTTCGCGGGCCAGGGTGGTGCCGATGCCGGTGAAGCGCTCGTGGCCGTACTTGTCGATCTCGCCGACCCCGTAGGCCATGGTCCCCTTGGCCGGGTGGGCGCCCTCGGCCACGCAGATCACGGCGAACTTCTTGCCGCGGGCGAACCGCTCCTGGACCATCGTGACCAGGTCGGCGGGGTCGAAGGGGCGTTCGGGGACGCAGATGCCGTGGGCACCGGAGGCCATGCCGGCCTCCAGCGCGATCCAGCCGGCGTGCCGGCCCATCACCTCGACCACCATGACCCGCTGGTGGGACTCGGCGGTGGTCTTGAGCCGGTCGATCGCCTCGGTGGCGACGGTGACCGCGGTGTCGAAGCCGAAGGTGCGGTCGGTGCCGTTGATGTCGTTGTCGATGGTCTTGGGCACGCCGACCACCGGCATGCCCGCGTCGGACAGCATCCGGGCGGCGGTCAGGGTGCCCTCGCCGCCGATCGGGATGAGCACGTCGAGGCCGTAGCGGGCGCACAGCTCGCCGGCGTTGTCGGCGGCCTCGCGCAGCCGTGCGCGCTCCAGCCGGGCGGAGCCGAGGATGGTGCCGCCGCGGGCCAGGATGCCGCTGACGGAGTTGAGGTCCAGAGGGCGGAAGCGGCCCTCCAGCAGGCCGACGAAACCGTCCTCGAAGCCGATGACGTCGTCGTTGTGTGCTGCCATCGCCCGGTGCACCACGGACCGGATGACGGCGTTCAGGCCGGGGCAGTCGCCGCCCGCGGTGAGGACTCCGATGCGCATGAGTGGTGTCTCCAAACAAGTGCGGGTGGGTCGGCTCACAGCCGCTCACAGTGGGCGCGGTCTACGGTTCTCCTATGGTGACTTCGGCACCAGCGTGCACTCGGTGATCCGTCCGGCGAGATAGTCGTCCACATTGCGGACGGTCGCGTCGACGATCTGCCCCACCGCGTCCACCGTGTAGTAGGCCTGGTGCGAGGTGACCAGTACCCGGGCGAAGGTGAGCAGCCGTGCCAGCGTCTCGTCGGTCATCACCTCCAGCGCCTTGTCGTAGAAGAAGACTCCCGCCTCCTCCTCGTACACGTCGAGCCCCACCCCGCCGAGCCGCCCCCGGCCGAGCGCGTCGATCAGCGCGGCCGAGTCGATCAGCGCGCCGCGGCCGGTGTTCACCAGGATCACGTCGTCCTTGAGCTCCGCGAGCCGCCGGGCGTCGATCAGGTGGTGGGTGGACGGCATCAGCGGCACGTGCAGGCTGATGAGGTCCGCCTCGCGGCAGAGCCTGTCCAGCTCCACGTACTCCATACCCAGTTGCTCGCACGCCGGATCGACGGTGATGTCCCAGCCCAGCAGCCGCATCCCGAAGCCGCGGCCGATGGCGGCGAACGCGGTGCCGATCCGGCCGGTGCCGATCACCCCGACGGTACGGCCGTGCAGGTCCCGGCCGAGCAGGCCGTCGAGCCGCGGGTCGAAGTCCCGGGAGCGGCGGGCCGCGCGGACGATCCCGCGGTTGAGCGCCGTCGCCAGCGTCCACGCGAACTCGGCGACCGCGTACGGCGAGTAGTCGGCGACCCGGGCCACCGTCAGGCCGAGCCGCTCGGCGTGGTCGAGGTCGATGTTGTTGTAGCCGGTGGACCGCTGGGTGATCAGCCGGGTGCCGCCGCGTACCAGGGTCTCCAGCACGGGCGCGTCCAGCACCGCGCTCACACTGGTGGAGACCGCCTCGTACCCGGCGGCGAGCGGTACGGTGTCCGCGGTCAGCACGGTCTCCAGGCACCGGACGCTGTGCCGCGGGCTGAAGGCCCGCTCCAGCAGGGGCCGCTCGTCGCGCTGCACTCCGGTCGCCAGGACGTCCACCCGCACCACCTTCTTCATCCGGATGCCGTTAACCCTACGTGCACCGCGCCGCGGCCCCTCGGTCGCACAATCCGGGCATTCCGGGCGGCGCGGAGCACATGGCGTGAGCGTTGTGCCACCTCAGCGGGCATCGGCGGGGCGCGCACGTTAGCGTCAGGGGTGCGTCGGTGAGTACGCGCCCTTCTGCCCACAAGACCACCGAATGGAGTAATCGGGTGACGCGCAGCGTCTATGTCACGGGGATCGACCGCGGCGACGGCCGCCAGGTCGTGGAACTGGGGGTGATGGAGGTGCTCACCCGGCAGGTGGACCGGGTCGGCGTCTACCGTCCCCTGGTGCACGACGCCCCGGACCGCATCTTCGAACTGCTGCGCAGCCGCTACCGGCTCACCCAGGGCCAGGACACCGTCTTCGGCATGGGGTACGAGGAGGCCGCCGCGCTCCAGGCCGAGCGGGGCCAGGAGGCGCTGACCGCCCGGCTGGTGGAGGGCTACCTGCGGGTCGCGGAGGCGTACGAGACGGTGCTGATCCTCGGCTCCGACTTCGCCGGCACCAACCTGCCCGCGGAGCTGGGGGTCAACGCCCGGCTGGCCAACGAATGCGGCGCCTCGGTGCTGGTGGTGATAGGCGGTCGGGACCAGAGCGCGGAGTCGGTGGTGGCGGAGGTCCGCAACGCGCACCACGCGTACACCAACCTCGGCTGCGACGTGATCGCGATGGTCGCCAACCGGGTGGCCGCCATGGAGGTCGAGGAGACCGCGGAGCAGCTGCGCCGCACCCTGGACGTGCCGGTGTACGTACTGCCGGACGAGCCCGCGCTGTCCGCGCCGACCGTGGCCCAGATCGTGGAGCACCTGGGCGCCGAGGTACTGCTCGGCGACGAGGCGGGGCTGTCCAGGGACGCGCTGGGGTTCGTCTTCGGCGGGGCGATGCTGCCGACGTTCCTGCCCGCGCTGACCGCGGGCTGCGTGGTGGTGACCCCGGGCGACCGGGCCGATCTGATCATCGGCTCGCTGGCCGCGCACTCGGCCGGCTCCCCGCCGATCGCCGGGGTGCTGCTGACGCTGGACGAGCGGCCGGGCGACGACATCCTGGCGCTGGCCAACCGGCTGGCCCCCGGCACCCCGGTGCTCGCGGTGGCCACCGGCTCCTTCCCGACCGCGGCGGACCTGTTCACGCTGGACGGCAAGCTGGGCGCGGGCACCCCGCGCAAGGTGGAGACCGCGCTCGGCCTGTTCGAGACCCGGGTGGACACCGCCGAGCTGATAGGGCGCCTGTCGGTGGCCCGGTCCGAGCGGGTCACCCCGATGATGTTCGAGCACGCCCTGCTGGAGCGGGCCCGCGCCGACAAGCGCCGGATCGTGCTGCCCGAGGGCGCCGAGGAGCGCATCCTGCGGGCCGCCGAGGTGCTGCTGCGGCGGAGCGTGTGCGAGCTGACGCTGCTCGGCGAGGAGGACGCGATCAGGAAGAAGGCCGGCGACCTCGGCATCGCGCTGGACGACCCGGCGGTGTCGGTGATCGACCCGCAGACCTCGCCGCTGCGGGAGCGGTTCGCCGCGCTCTACGCCAAGCTCCGCGCCCACAAGGGCGTCTCCTACGAGCTCGCGTACGACGTGGTGGCGGACGTGTCCTACTTCGGCACCCTGATGGTCCAGGAGGGGCTGGCCGACGGCATGGTGTCGGGCGCGGTGCACTCCACGGCGGCCACCATCCGCCCGGCCTTCGAGATCATCAAGACCCGGCCGGACGCCGCCATCGTCTCCTCGGTGTTCTTCATGTGCCTGGCCGACAAGGTGCTGGTGTACGGCGACTGCGCGGTCAACCCGGACCCGGACGCCGAGCAGCTGGCCGACATCGCCGTCCAGGCGGCCGGCACCGCGGCCCGCTTCGACGTGGAGCCGCGGATCGCCATGCTGTCGTACTCCACCGGCACCTCGGGTACCGGCGCGGACGTCGACAAGGTGCGGGCGGCCACCGAGCTGCTCCGCGGCCGGCGGCCCGACCTGCTGGTCGAGGGCCCGATCCAGTACGACGCCGCCGTCTCGCCGACGGTGGCGGCCGCCAAGCTGCCGGGCTCGCCGGTGGCCGGGCAGGCGACCGTACTGATCTTCCCGGACCTCAACACCGGCAACAACACCTACAAGGCGGTCCAGCGCTCGGCGGGAGCGGTCGCGGTCGGCCCGGTGCTCCAGGGGCTGCGCAAGCCGGTCAACGACCTGTCGCGGGGCGCGCTGGTCCAGGACATCGTCAACACGGTCGCGATCACCGCGATCCAGGCACAGGGGGAGGCGCTGTGAGCGAGGCGGCCCGTCCGACCAGGGTGCTGGTGCTCAACTCGGGGTCCTCCTCGGTCAAGTACCAGCTGCTGGACATGGCCGACCAGAGCCGGCTGGCCTCCGGCGTGGTGGAGCGGATCGGCGAGAAGGGCGACGCCGGCCGGGAGGGCGGCGACGACGGGGTCGCGGACCACGCGGCGGCGCTGCGGCGGGTGGCCGGCGAGCTGGCCGGCCGCGGCCTCGGCCTGGACTCCCCCGAGCTGGCCGCCGTGGGCCACCGGGTGGTGCACGGCGGTACCCGCTTCACCGGGCCGACCCTGATCACCGACGAGGTGGTCGCCGGGATCGAGGAGCTGGTGCCGCTGGCCCCGCTGCACAACCCGGCGAACATCACCGGCATCAAGGTGGCCCGCGAGCTGCGCCCCGACCTGCCGCAGGTCGCCGTCTTCGACACCGCCTTCCACGCCACCATCCCGGAGGCCGCCGCCCGGTACGCGATCGACACCGCGACGGCGGACCGCCACGGGATCCGCCGCTACGGCTTCCACGGCACCTCCAACGCCTACGTCTCGCGGGCCGCGGCCGCGTTGCTGGGCAGGGAGCCGTCCGAGGTCAACCTGATCGTGCTGCACCTGGGCAACGGCGCCTCGGCGACCGCCGTCAGGGGCGGGGTGAGCGTGGACACCTCGATGGGCCTGACCCCGCTGGAGGGCCTGGTGATGGGGACCAGGTCCGGGGACGTGGACCCGGCGGTGGTGTTCCACCTGGCCCGGGTCGGCGGGATGGGGACCGACGAGATCGACACCCTGCTGAACAAGCGGTCGGGCCTGCTGGGCCTCGGCGGCGTCAACGACATGCGCGAGATCGGCCGCCGGATGGCCGAGGGCGACGAGCGGGCGCAGCTGGCCTTCGACGTGTACGTGCACCGGCTGCGGCGCTACGTGGGCGCCTTCACCGCGGTGCTGGGCCGGGTGGACGCGGTGGTCTTCACCGCGGGCGTCGGCGAGAACTCGGCCGCGGTACGGGCGGCGGCGCTGGCCGGCCTGGACGGGCTCGGCATCGTCGTGGACCCGGTGCGCAACGCCGTACGGGGCTCGGCCGGCCGGCTGGTTTCGGCCGAATCCAGCCGGGTGGCGGTCGCCGTGGTGCCCACCGACGAGGAGCTCGAGATCGCCCGCGATACTTACGCACTGGCCCGCGGTTGACCGTCCAACGGCCACGCAGCCCCAGGAATATTCCGGAGCGGAACAAACCGATAGGATAGCGCCCATGCGCCGAGCCAAGATCGTCTGCACCCTGGGTCCCGCCGTCGACTCGTACGAGCAGCTGAAAACGCTGGTCGAGGCGGGCATGAACGTCGCCCGGCTCAACTTCAGCCACGGCAGCCACGCCGAGCACCACGACCGCTACCAGCGGGTGCGCAAGGTGGCGGAGGAGACGGGCAGGGCGGTCGGCATCCTGGCCGACCTGCAGGGCCCCAAGATCCGCCTCGGCAAGTTCGCCGACGGACCGGTGGAACTGGTGGCCGGGGACGAGTTCACCATCACCACCGAAGAGGTCGAGGGCGACCGGAACATCTGCGGCACCACGTACAAGGGCCTGCCCGGCGACGTCTCCCAGGGCGACCCGATCCTGATCAACGACGGCAACGTGGCGCTGCGCGTCATCGAGGTCGAGGGCTCCCGGGTCCGCTCCCTGGTGGTCGAGGGCGGCGTGATCTCCGACCACAAGGGGATCAACCTGCCGGGCGCCTCGGTGAACGTGCCGGCGCTGTCCGAGAAGGACATCGACGACCTGCGGTTCGCCCTCCAGATGGGCGTCGACATGGTCGCGCTGTCCTTCGTCCGCGACGCCAAGGACGTCCGCGACGTGCACCGCGTCATGGACGAGGAGGGCCGCCGGGTCCCGGTCATCGCCAAGGTGGAGAAGCCGCAGGCGGTGCACAACATGGAGGACGTCGTGGCGGCGTTCGACGCGGTGATGGTGGCCCGCGGCGACCTCGCCGTGGAGTACCCGCTGGAGCAGGTGCCGCTGGTCCAGAAGCGGCTGGTCGAGATGTGCCGGCGCAACGCCAAGCCGGTGATCGTGGCGACCCAGATGATGGAGTCGATGATCACCAACTCCCGTCCCACCCGCGCCGAGGCGTCCGACGTGGCCAACGCGATCCTGGACGGCGCGGACGCGGTCATGCTGTCCGCGGAGTCCTCGGTCGGCAAGTACCCGGTCGAGACGGTCAAGACGATGGCCCGGATCGTGGAGGCGGCCGAGGAGGAGCTGCTCGGCCGCGGCCTGGCCCCACTGGCCCCCGGCAAGAAGCCGCGCACCCAGGGCGGCGCGGTGGCCCGCGCGGCCGCGGAACTCGCCGACTTCCTGGACGCCAAGTCGCTGGTCGCCTTCACCAAGTCCGGCGACACCGCCCGCCGCCTGGCCCGCTACCGCGTGCCGGAGCCGGTGCTGGCCTTCACCACCGACGCCGCCACCCGCAACTACCTCGCCCTCACCTGGGGCGTCGAGGCGTTCGTCGTGGAGCACGTCGACACCACCGACGCGATGGTGGAGCTCGTCGACCGCGAGATGCTCAAGCGCTCCGAGTACACCACCGGCGACACGGTGATCATCACCGCCGGCTCCCCTCCCGGCGAGCCCGGCACGACCAACCTGGTCCGGGTCCACCACCTGGGCGCCTGAGCCGCGCCGCGCGAACGGCACGGCCTCCGGTACGGGACGTCATCCGAGTCCCCTGCCGGAGGCCGTTCTCCGTTCTGCGGCTGTCGGGCCGTCGTTCCGTTCCCGGTACGGCTCTTCGTGCGATCCTCCGTCCGGTCGCCCGTCCGGTTCTTCGTTTTCCTCGGTTCTTGCTGCGGGCCGTCCGCGTCACGCCGCGGGCTGGCCGGACAGCACCTGCATGCCCGGCACGTGCAGGGTGCCGCCGAACTGGCCGGCCTGCACCGCGGTCGCGTTGGTGAAGAACAGCACCGGCAGGACCAGCGGCGGCGGCGCCTTGGGGGTGAAGGTGACCGGGACGAGGCCGAGCAGGTTGCCGCTGAGGGACTCGGTGTACATCGTGACCGTGCCGTTGCGGATGGTCGAGGTGGAACCGGAACGCCCGGTGACGTGCGTGGTCGTACCGTTCGGGGCCTGGACTATCTGCTGGAGGTTGCCGATGTCGACGCCCGTCGCGGTCAACTTCAGGACGTCCTTCACCGTGCCGTTCCAGGTGCGGACCTTCACGATGCCGTGGTAGTTGAGGCCGTACAGGGTGAGCAGGTTGCTCTTGAGGGTCCACGGCTCGTCCGGCAGCAGCGGTATGCCGCCCTCGGTCCTGGCGTCGGCCAGCGCCTTGGCGTCGTACGTCGGACAGGGGTAGGGCTCTTTGCCGCCGGGTTCCGTGCCGGCGGAGGTGCCGGCGTCGGGGCTCGCGGAGGGCGACGGGGTGCCGGTGGCTTCGGTGCGGCCTTTGGCGGCCTTTGAGGCGGCGTCAGCGGCCCCGCCGGCCACGCCGTCGACCGTCTTGTCCACTGGGTCGGCCGGGGCCGTTGTGGCGCCGCTGGAGGGCTTTGCGGGTGGGGTCTGGGTGGGGGTGGGGTCGGGCGCGGCCGGTGCCGTGGTGGCGGGGGGCCGCGGGGCGGGTGTGGTGGGCGCGGGGGTGGGGGTGGGCCTCGCGGTGGGCTTGTCCAGTCCGAGCAGGCCGCCCAGCAGGTTGCCGAGGCCCAGCGGGTCCAGCGGGTTGTCGGCGCCGGACGGCGCCGGGGCGGGCGCCGGGGCAGTGGTGGCGGCCGGCTGCGGCCGGGGCGCGGGTCTCGCGGCCGAGTCGGCGGACTTGGTCGGCGGCGCGGCGGGGCTGACCGTCGGGTCGGGAGCGCCGGCCTTGCCACCGCCGGTGTCGCCCGCCGTACCGCCGCTGCCGTCCTGGTCGCCCTTGCCGGCCGGGTCGCCCTGGTCGCTCTTGCCGCCGGACGAGCCCGCGGCGGAGCCGGCCGTCGACGGGGAGGCGGGGGCGGTGGGGCCGTTGCCTCGGTCGGACCTGCCGGCCGCGTCCGTGGCCGAGGGTGTCGGCGTCTCCGAACGGGTGACGCACGGGCCCGCCTTGAACGGGCTGGACGGCTGGTCGTCGGCCTGGGCGAGGTGCGGGGTCAGCCCCATCCCCATCAGCACCGCGGTGGGCATGGCGGCCAGCGCGATTGCCTTGCCCGCGGGAACGTGCAGTTTGGTCAGCAGCGACTTGCGGGGGGCCGCATGCCGCGGCCCGGAGGTCGCCCTGTCGCGTGACCCGTCCCTCCCGGCCGACTGGGTCTCGTCACCCGGCACGGTGCCTCCCGTTCTCCTCGGTGGTCTCGTCCTCGGGCCGCGCGCCCGCGAGGACCGGCTCGGGTGCGGCGAAGGGGTCGCTGCCCTGCGCGGGCACGTCCGGGAAGTCGCCGGACAGGCCGGCCCCGAACCCGTCGTCCTCGTCCCCGCCGGAGGCGGAGGGGCCGTCCGGCAACTCGGCCTTCCCACCCGGGTCGTCGCCCGCCGGAACGCCGGGCGCCCAGGAGACGGCCAGCGCGCCGCCGATCAGCGCCAGCAGGAAACCGACCAGGAAGCCGCCGAAGTTGGAGACCACCAGCGAGACCAGCGCCAGCAGAATGCTGGCGACACCGGCGAAGACCCGTACCGCGGACTGGAACCACATGGTCAGACCGAGGACGAAGAGCAGGACGCCGATGATCAGCGAGCCGGAGCCCGCGGTGGTCGCCATCCGGAAGGTCAACTGGCCGAGCGTGAGGTTCGCGTACGGGAAGTACGCGATGGGCACTCCCGCCACGAGGGTCAGCAGCCCGGCCCAGAAGGGGCGTTGCCACCTCCAGTGGCGGAACGCCAGACGTACGTAGCGCAACCGGGCACGCAGTCCTGTCGACTCGGCGCTCATAGAAAACAGCTCCCTGGGACTGGCATGGCAATGATTCCTTCGGTGGCCCGGGAGAGCCGCGTCCCACGCGGCCCACCCGAGACCACTCAGGGAGTGCTTAGTAGCACTCCACGCCGGGGCCGGAGCCCTTGTGCAGGCGCAGGCTGAGGCCGGCCAGCTTGAAGGTGCCCGCGCTGGTCGCCCAGGCGGTCTGGTTCACGTTGGTCAGGTCGGCCGACTCGGCCTCCTGCGCGAACTCGCCGCCCATCCGCGGGTCGGTCCTGACCGAGTCCTCGACCTGGCTGTTGCTGCCCGCGGCGACACCGATGTTGATGTTGGTGAACGTCGCGTCGGCGTCGAGCTGGTCGAGGTCGATGTACAGGTTGTGCGCGGTGACCGGGTCCTTGCCGCCGCCGGCCTTGAGCACCATCGTCACGTCACCGACGAAGGGCGCCGGGATGACGACCGACTGACACAGGCCGGTGATAGTGGCGTCGGTGAACGCCGATACGACGACGGCCACATGACCCTGACCGGCGGGCGCGTCGACCGTGCCGTACTGCACGAAATGGTTACCGTGCAGCGTGTCCGCGTGCACCTTGAACTGCTGGCCAGAAACGCTGAACGACGCGGCGAGCGCGCCCTGAGCCAGCGCCACGCCTATCGCGGCGGTGGCCGCGACACTCGGCACCATGACGACGGCGAACCGCCGCCATCTGGTACCGCCACGAACGAGCGACTCCATACTTCCTCCTTCTCGGACGTACATCTCCGGCCGGGATCGTGTCGTCCGGGCCTGGGATGGGAGAAGTGCTACGTCCTCGGAAAGGAGAGCGCCGGGTTCCGGGCCGTCCTCCTGGCGGGAGTTGCCTCCTTGACGGAGTTACGGACGGCGGTGTCCGAATCTGCGGCGATCACCCCCGAGCGACAACCACTGGCCACGCTCTCGCGCAACCTGCGGGACAGGCTCCATCCGGTCCGGTTCCATCCGCTGGACGGAGACCCCCCTGTCCCGGGGCGACGGCAGTCACCGCGCGCCCCACTCGGCGGGGACCCGCGACCGCGGCGCCGACTGGCGGCCGGGCTGTGGCAACGGACCGAGCTTGGCCGATCGTGGTCCATTCCAGGCTGCCGCACAAGGGGGTTCGTTACTAGCGAGTAACGGATAATCGACGCGGCCTCGCTCACCACATGGAGCGATATCACGGAGAGTAATCAAGGTGCCGACGTGAAATTCCGGCATACCCTGGCACCAGCGGACAAAGCAGGACGCCACTTTTACCGGAAGTAACAGCGGGCGGCGATAGTCACGGTTTGATAAAGCGACGTCGCGGTGTCACTGAATCCCCGCGTGGCCACACCCCCGCGGACGGGTCCCCGCCGGACGGCCGGCAGGACCCGTCCGGGCCCTTCCGGATCGTCAGAACAGGACCCTGGCCAGCGCGGTACGCGCCGCGACGACCCGCGGGTCATCCGGCCCGATCACTTCGAACAGCTCCAGCAGCCGCAGCCGGACCGCGTCCCGGTCCTCGCCCACGGTCCGCCGCACGGCGCTCACCAGTCGCCCGAACGCGTCTTCGACATGCCCGCCCACCAGTTCCAGATCGGCCGCGGCCAGCTGCGCCGTTACGTCACCCGGTGCGTTCGCGGCGGCCTCACGGACCGCCTTCGGGTCGGCGTCCTGCACCCTCCGCAGCAACTCCGCCTGCGCCAGGCCCAGTTTGGCCTCGATATTGGCCGGCTCGTCGGCCAGTACGTTCTTGTACGCCTGGATGGCGCCGCCCAGGTCGCCGGCGTCCAGCGCCTCATGGGCCGCGGACAGGGCCAGCTCCTGCGGGGTGGCCGGGCGCGGCGGCGCGGGCTGGGCCCGTACCTCGGCCGCGGCACCGGGGTCCACCTCGGCGCCCACGATGCCGAACCGCTGCTCGGCGACCGCGATCAGCTGGTCGAGAACCTCGGCGATCTGGTCCTCGGGCGCGGCCCCCTGGAAGAGCGGCATGGCCTGCCCGGCCAGCACCGCGAAGACCGCGGGCACACCCTGGACGCCGAACTGCTGGAAGAGGAGTTGGTTGGCGTAGACCTCGGCGGTGGCGAGGACGAACCGTCCCCGGTACTCCGCCGCGAGCCGTTCCAGAACCGCGTTGAGCTGCTTGCTCTGCTCGGCCTGGTCGGCCCAGAAGCTGATGACGACCGGGACCTCGGCGGAGCGCTCAAGCACGTCGCTCTCGAAGGTCGCCTCGGTCACCTCGATGACGAGTGGTGTGGCGGTTGTCTCGGCGCCGGCGTCCTGCCGCTGCGCCCTGGCCTGCTCGGCCTTCGCCTTGGCCTCACCGGCCGCCTTCAAAGCGGCGAGGTCGACCACGCCGCTCATGGACATGTTCCGTGGCTGCATGAGGCCAATCCTCCCCCCTCCTGGAGCAAAGCGTGCACAGACCTCGAATCCCCGCCGGTTCGCGGGGCCCTCGGTCCTGCGGCTGAGCCGGTCACACACACCGCCGGGCGGTACGGCTACGGGCTCGTACGGCTTCCTACGGCGGTGCCGATCGCTGCGGATCGGTGCGGATCCCCATCCGCACCCGTGGTCGTCGCTGGTTTCGCTACGGGTCGTAGCGTAACTGCACCGGCCGACGGCCCGCGCGGCCACTCGATGTGATACCGGTCACTCGTCACGCAACCTACCGGCCGGTATGGTCCGCCCTATGTGCCCGCCGCCCGACCACCGAACCACCGGCTCGACCGGCCGGACCGGTTCGGCCGCCCCGACCGGGGCCACCGGGGCCGCCGGGGCCACCGGCCCGACGGGCTCAGCCGGCTCGGCGGGCCGTACCGGCCGGCCCAGGAGCGCCGACGCCGACCGCGCGATCCTGGCGGCCACCCGGGCCGCGCTGGTCGAACTCGGCTGGAGCGGGCTGACCCTCGGCGACGTGGCGGCCAGGGCCGGTGTCGCCAAGACCACCCTTTACCGGCGCTGGGCGGGCAAGAACGAGCTGGTCGTGGACGCCATCGCCGCCCTTTTCGAGGAACAGCTCGAACTACCCGACCTCGGCAGCCTCCAGGCCGACATCCAGGGCGCGGTGCTGCGCTTCGCCGCTCTGCTGAACCGCCCGGAGGCCAGAACCGCGCTGATGGCGTGCGTCGCCGAGGCCGGCAACGACGAGGCGCTGCGGACACGCATCCGGGAGGCCATCGTCGACCGGCAGAAGCACCTGGTGCTCACCGGGCGGGAACGCGCCCAGCGGCGTGGCGAGCTGCCGCCCGACGACGGCCCGGCCGACCCGGCCCGCGACGACCTGATCTTCGACGTCATCGCGGGCACGGTCGTCCACCGGATGATGGTCAGCTCGGAACCGGTCGACGACGCGTGGGCGCTGCGGCTCGCCCGGTTACTCGTCATGGGCCTCACCGGGGTGCACTCCGGTCTGTGACGTCGAAGCCGTGACATCGGAGCCGTACGAGCCGCAGCGCGGGGTCGACGGTCAGGCCTCGGCAGCCTCCACACCCGCCACGAAGTGGTCGAACTCCCCTGCTATGACGCCCTTGACGAACGCCTCCCATTTGGCAGGGGTGGTCACGGCCACCACCTCCGGCTGCTCTGTCTCGCGGATGTAGACCATCCCGTCGTCACCGACGGTCGCTTCGAGGGACACGAGGCTCCTTCCTCGCAGGGCCGGTTGGGTCCGTACGAGGTTACGAGGCAACCGCCGCCGACGGCCCGGCCTCCGGCGCCGTCCGGCCACCCCAGGAGCAGGCAACAGCAACAGGAGCACCCAGAGCCCCAGAGGTGTACCGGCAGCTCAGCGGCGCCCCTCGGAAACTCTCCTCCGGCAATGTCCGCCGAAGGTCTTTTCAGAACCGGGCCGGCTCGGTGTACGACCCCCACTCCTCGCGCAGCACCCCGCAGATCTCCCCGAGCGTCGCCTCGGCCCGTACCGCGTCCAGCATCGGCGGGATCATGCTGCCTCCATGGCGGGCCGCGGCCAGCATCGCCGCCAGCGCGGACCGCACCGCCGGCTCGTCCCTGGCCGCCTTGCGCCCGGCCAGCACCCGTACCTGGTCGCGCTCGACCTCGTGGCTGACCCGCAGGATCTCCAGGTCACCGGTCACCGAGCCGGTGTTGCGGTTGACGCCCACCACGCCCTTCTCGCCCTTCTCCAGCGCCCGCTGGTAGCGGAAGGCCGACTCGGCGATCTCCCCGGTGAAGAAGCCGTCCTCGATGCCCCGCAGGATACCGGAGGTCATGGGGCCGATCGGGTGCTCCCCGCTCGGCACCGCCCTGGCACCCAGCTCCCTGATCCGGTCGAAGATCTTCTCGGCGTCCCGCTCGATCCGGTCGGTGAGCGCCTCCACGTACCAGGACCCGCCCAGCGGGTCGGCCACGTTGGCCACGCCCGTCTCCTCCATCAGCACCTGCTGGGTGCGCAGCGCGATCTCGGCGGCCTGCTCACTGGGCAGCGCGAGCGTCTCGTCCAGTGCGTTGGTGTGCAGCGAGTTGGTGCCGCCGAGCACCGCCGAGAGCGCCTCCACCGCGGTCCGCACCACGTTGTTGTACGGCTGCTGCGCGGTCAGCGACACCCCGGCGGTCTGGGTGTGGAACCGCAGCCACTGCGCCTTGTCGGTCCTGGCCCCGTACACATCACGCATCCACCTGGCCCAGATCCGCCGCGCCGCCCGAAACTTGGCGATCTCCTCGAAGAAGTCCAGATGCGCGTCGAAAAAGAACGACAGGCCCGGCGCGAACGCGTCCACCTCCATCCCCCGCGACAGCCCCAGCTCCACGTACCCGAAGCCGTCCGCCAGCGTGTACGCCAGCTCCTGCACGGCCGTCGCCCCCGCCTCCCGGATGTGGTATCCCGACACGGACAGCGGCTTGTACGCCGGGATGGCTGCGGCACAGTGCTCCATCAGGTCGCCGATCAGCCGCAGGTGCGGGTCCGGCGCGAAGAGCCATTCCTTCTGGGCGATGTACTCCTTGAAGATGTCGGTCTGCAGCGTTCCGTTGAGCACCGCCGGGTCCACGCCCTGCCGCTCGGCGGCAACCAGGTACATGCAGAAGACCGGCACCGCGGGACCCGAGATCGTCATGGATGTCGTGACGTCGCCGAGCGGGATGTCCTTGAACAGGATCTCCATGTCGGCCGCCGAGTCGATCGCCACCCCGCAGTGACCGACCTCGCCGAGCGCGCGGGGGTCGTCGGAGTCCCGGCCCATCAGCGTCGGCATGTCGAAGGCGACCGAGAGTCCGCCGCCGCCCGCCGCCAAGATCATCTTGTAACGCTCGTTGGTCTGCGCGGCGCTCCCGAAGCCGGCGAACTGGCGGATGGTCCAGGTCCGCCCCCGATACCCGGTGGCGTACAGGCCCCGGGTGAACGGGAACTCCCCCGGCCACCCGATCCGCTCAAACCCGGGCACCTCGGCACCGGGTGCGGGCCCGTACACCGGCTCGACCTGATCGCCCGAGAGGGTGCTGAAGTCGGCTTCGCGCTTGCGCGCGGAGTCATAGCGTGCCTGCCACCGCTGGCGGCCTGTCTCAATGCCGTGGGCGTCCATACCTTCAAATTTACTAGGACGTCCAAGTAAATGTCGATGAGGCACGGCCCACTATGTGGGTGAGTACGCCCTCAGACCTTGACGGGCTCCGCACTCTCCCGCGCGATCACCTTCGGCCCCAGCTCGCGGGTGACCCGGCGCTCCACGAAGAACGCCGCCGAGGGCACGGTGCCCGCCAGCAGCACCCAGGCCATCCGTCCGACCGGCCACTTGGCCTTGGCACACAGGTCGAAGGCGAAGACCAGGTACACCACATACAGCCAGCCATGGGCGAACCCCACAATGCCGGTCGCCTTGCTCGCACCGTCGATCTTCAGAACGTACTCGGCGATGACACACAGGGTGAGCGCGATCAGCAGCACACCCGTCACATAGGCCATCACCCGATAGCGGGTCAGCACGCTGGATTTCATGCCCGGCAGCCTAACCGGTGGCTGTCAACCCTCCGACGCGGCCCTTCGCTCCCCCGCCTCCCCTCCCACGGACTCCCTCACTCCTGATCGCCCGCCCCGGGTCTCACTCCTCCGAGAAATCCCCCGCGGCTATCCGCAAAGGACGCAACAGCGCGAAGATCTCGCCGCATTCTTCCTGGTCATACACCCCGAGACCGAAATCCATGGCCATCAGGTCCCGCGTGGCCGCCTCGACCATCTCGCGGCCCTTGTCGGTGATCGAGGCGAGGGTGCCCCGTCCGTCGTTGGGATTCGGACGCTTGTCGACCAGACCCGACGCCACCAGCCGGTCCACCGTATTGGTCACCGATGTGGGGTGCACCATCAGCCGCTCGCCGATCTTGGACATCGGCAGCTCCCCGGCCTTGGAAAAGGTGAGCAGCACCAGCGCCTCATACCGCGCGAAGGTCAGCCCGTACGGCTTGACCACGGCGTCCACCTGCCCCAGCAGAATCTGCTGGGCCCGCATGATCGAGGTAATGGCGGCCATGGATGGCACACCTCCCCAGTGTCGCGTCCACAATTCGTCGGCGCGGGCGATCGGATCGAAGGGGAGACTCAGGGGCTTTGGCACAGGCCGAGCCTACCCGCCGGTCACATACCGAGCCCAGATGTCTCGCCAGACGAGAGCCGCGACGCGTGCCTCATTCCCCTCGCACCCCACAGGCCACAACTGCTCCCCTTCCCCCCTGCCAGGACCCGGTCCCAACCGCCCGTAGCACTCATCGCCCCACGCGGCCCCGGAGCCGCCCGGCCGAAGATCTCTCGGCGCCCGCACCGCCCATCCCTGTCCAACCGCAGCCGACCATCCGCACCTCCGTCAGCCCGGCATTCCACAGCCCGACCTCGCAGTCACCCGTACGGGGGAGCTTCGCTCGGCCATCTTCTTCCTCACCCCCTCCCAGTGCTCACAGGCCGCCCTGTCGCCCGAAGCCCTGAACGACTTTCCCGTCCGGTGGACCTCCCTGCTCCCCGCGGCACCCGTCAACGGATCGACATAGGAGATCCGATCGGTCCCACTGACGGACGCGCCGCCGACCAATCTTGCCTTCGTCCAAGCCCTGGAACCCGCACCGCTCGTCCCAGCGGCGGGCACAACGGCGGTCCGCACACCCACCCCGGCGAACGCGGCCTGGAGCGACCCCTTTTTGCCGTCATCCACCGCCAACGGCCCGGCCCTCTCGCCGCGCACGCCGGACACGATCACAACCACCGCCGAGACAAGGAGCAGAACCGGCACCACCAGCGCCCGAAGTCGATAGAGCTGTTTCCTGCGGTTCATGGGTGTCGTCCTCCGTTGTCGTTGTCGGCAATCGTCCTTGTCAGCAATCCGGCGGAGGCGAGATCAGCCCCTTGCCAGTGGCCTGCCGGGCCTTCGGCTGAAGTGAGCCCGGCAGCCTGCATCCGCGGGGGCCACTGCCGGCGACGGAGCCGGTGGCCGACTCGTGCGTGGAGTCGACCCTGGCGTGTGATCCGCGGCCACTGCCCCACCCCCGCCGCAGTCCCCACCGTCCGTGCTGTCACCCGAGGCGGCGCGCCACCCGTCACCGGCTGTCCGAGTCCACCGGAGCCCGTCCGTCAACCGGAGCCGAGGCCGAGGAGTGCAGCCGACGCAGTGATGCGGCTATGCAGCTCTGGAGGTGGCCGACTGCACTGGACGAGTCGCCGTACTGAGCCGGCACCTCCGGTGGTGCACTGACAAAGAGCAGCGCCGTGTAGGAACCGTCCCGGTCCAGCCAGGCCGATGTGCCGCTCGCCGGGCCCGAGGGGCTGCCCGCCCCGTGGATCTCGTTGTAGAAGTCCCCGTCCACGCCGAACGGGACGTTGCCCTTGCCCGCGTCCTTGCCCACCGGGCGCCGTCCACCGCACTTCGCTTTGAGCTGCTCGTCCATCGCACCCGTTGCCAGCTTGGCGGCATCCTCATCTGCGAACGCGTACAGGTAGTAGCGCGCCACAGCCCCCTCGACTGCGGTGTATGTGCGTTCGGCACGGGCCAGCGGCTCCGTCGTGGGCGCCCCGACGGGGCAGTCCTGGGAGATCTTCGCCGAGGCACCGGCCGATGGAGCCACCGTCCACTGTCGCCTCGAGAACATCGGCAGGTCCTCGGCCGGCAGCAATTCGCCCTCCAACATCACCGTGTAACCCTCCTCTACGGGCGGAGCCGAGGACAGGGCGGCGGCTGGACCGCTGCGGTCCGGGTCCGTCCCGGGCCAAGGCAGGACCTGCCACCAGCCGACTCCGACGGCGGCGGCGGTCACAAGTGCGACCGCTCCCGCTCGGTGCCGCACCCTTCGCTGCTCCCCGCGGCGACGAGCGGTCTCGGCGCCGGGCAGCACGACCAGTAGCTCGGCGTCCTGGACGAGTCGTCGCAGTCCGTTGTCGGTCTTGTCGATCTCCTCCATTGCGAAGACGTCCTCAAGCTGGTCGAGGCCGTCGAAGTCATCAGCCACGGAAAGACACCTTCTCGGTACGGCCCCGGGTGGGGCGGGTGAAGTTGCTGTGTGTGCTGCCAGGGCTCTCGGGTTCGTCCTGAAGCCGGGCCCCCAGAGCCTTGCGACCACGGCTGAGCCGGGTTTTCACCGTGGCGGCCGTCACGCCGGTCTCACGGGCGATTTCGTCGACCGACAGGTCCAACAGGTGGTGTATGACGACGGCGGTGCGCTGATCGCTTCCGAGCGACCGCAACGCGTCGACCAGCGCCACCCGGTCGGGTGCGAGTTCGGGGGCGTCCGGCGGCGGCCCGTGGCGGAAGTGCGCCCACATCCGATTGCGCTTCTTCCTCCAGGTGCTCACTGCCAGTCGGAGCGCCACCGTGCGCACCCACGGTGTCGGGTCGCCCTCCTCGATGAGTTTCGCCCAGCGCTGCCAGGCACGGGCATATGCCTCCTGCACGGCGTCCTCGGCCTCTCCGAGGTCACCGGTCACAGCAGAGACAACGGCCACCATGCGTTTGGCGGTCTTCTCATAGAACTGATCGAAGTCTGTGATCCGGACGTCGTTCGGACCGATGGGCAGTGTGGACTGGTTTGCGGTCATTGTCTTCCCCCTCCTGTACTGATCACGTCCCGCGGTCACGGAAGGTGACAGGTCATCCTGAACTTTCTCGCCGGTTCCGCGCCGCTCGGACTCGCCGCCGAAGCGGCGCACCCGTCTTCGACTGCCCGAAAGCTCACCGACGGGCTCGGTTGAGGCCATGTGTACGAGCGGCGACGATCCACTGCACAGGCCAAGTCCTTCGGAGCGACCGCAGCCGCCCACGAGCGAGGCCGCCCGTCGTATCGGCCGGAGGCGATCAGCCGGTACATGCCCACCGAGGCAGGTCGGGTCCTCGGTCTCGGAGGCGGCGCGGGCAAGCCGACGCGTCGGCTCTTCACGCGCGGGCCGGAGGTCGTCGCGGTCGAACCGCCCGACGGCATCCGCGTCGAACTCATCCGCGCCCTGGCCGGCGTGCATGCGCGGGCATGGCACTGGTCGACACCGGCCGCGCTCTGCCCGAGGCTGGCCGCGTTCTCAACCCCGGCAGCTGTCCTTCTCTTCTGGAACGTCCGCGATGAGGGCGAAGGTCGGGTCGCCGGGCTGAGCGGATTGTTCCCCCGCAAGGACGCCCCGCGCCAAGCAACGTCGCCGTCGAGGCTGTCGGAGAGCAGTTCGCCGCGGCCGAACAGCGCGCCGTCTGTCAGCGAAATACCATCCCGGGCACGGCACTCTTCGACTTGTGGCCTTGCACAGCTGCGCCATCCCTCTCACGCCCGCGACGCTTTCCATCCTGCGGGCCGAGGTTGACGTTCTGCGCGACGGCCGCCCGGCGATGCCGGGCGCGACGAATTCTCTACGCCGTACACAACTGACTGTTCCCGAACCCGGCCGGCTCCAACCTCCGTTCGCCCAGGATCAGCCTTTCGGGTGACGGTTGGAGCGCGGCGGCTTCGCCGGGGCGAAAGTGGGGAGAACGCGGGACGAGCAGTGCCGACAACCATGCCCGTGAGATTTCGGGGAAATCAGACCCGAGTCGGCCCGCGCGCAAGCCCGCCCGAGGAAAACGCACCGGGGCCGGGCAGGCGAGAAAGACAAAGCTGAAACGGATACAGCTAAATACAGAGAAGAACGCCCGGCGCCGCGCGACACAGTAGCAGGGCGGCGCCGCGGCTCACAGCGGGCCGACTGTTCGGGGGCGGGGTAACCGTCAGCCGGGCCGGTGGCGAAGAGCCGGAGCAACTCGCGGCGCGCGAACTCGGTCGATGGGCCCGGATCCATGTTTCACCAGCGCCCCGGTCAGCTCAGTCGACTCGGTTTTCGTCCGACTTGAGCCACGGGCGCCGGCAGAGCCCCGCCGCGGCGTGCGGGTGAACCGAGCGCCACCGACCGGGCCCGACGTGGACGCCGTCGCGTAGGCTCCTCGGAGTCATAACCCGGACACGGATTCCGGCGTGGACGACCGCGAGACATAGTCCGATCATTGGCATTCCTACGACATCACTGAGCGCTGGTATCCGGTCATTGCCCTGATCCGGGTCGGGTGGTGCGCACTTGGCCGACCGGTTGGCGTCGTTCCATTCCCGGCCGCGTAGCCAGGCCGGTCTCCTTCCCGGCGGCCACGACGGCGCGTTCGATCCGTGCCCGCCTGCGCGGCCACGACGGTCGAGCAAGGGAGTTGCGGGTGGACAAGCCTCAGCAGTGTTTCGGAGAAATCTCTGTCACCTTCGGGGTCACGCAGACGTGAGAGAAGTAAACGGGCCCATTCCGAACCCGCCGGAACCCGGTCCGAACGTTCGCCCATATATATCAAGGAGAAAGAGGCCATGGCCCTGACCACCGATCAGCGCAGGGTCCGGCGGTGCATCGCCGACGACATCAGCGGTAGCGCGGACCTCGCGAAGCCTCCGGAGTCTTCGCGGAATCTGCGGGCGGTTCCTGTCGAGGCCCGCCCCGTCTTCGCTCGACGCTCTGCCCTCTGCTCGCCGAGCTCGTCACAAGCACCCACGCGAACAGGGATGAACAGCGGCTGGTGTTCGGAGGGCCGGAGTCGGTTGGAGGACGGTGAGAGACCGGTCAGAACCGCTCCTGGCCGTGGCAGTCCCCGGATTTCACGCCTCGTGGACCCTCATCACCGCTCACGGCCTAACGCACGGCTGTCGGCAGGGAACCCAGCCGAGCAACCCGCTCTGAGCAGAGCATCGCTTCAGAGGCCGCCTCAGACCACGCCTCGGGCAGCGCGGACCGCTCCGATACGGCGGGTGTGGCGGACCGACTTGAGGACCGGGAGGAGGGAGAGGGTGCCGAGAGCGCCCGCGCCCGCGATGACGCCGTAGGGCGGGACCCATTCGGCGATCGCACCGCCGACGGTCATACCGATGCCCTGGAGCGTCATGATGCCCGCCGCGAGCAGGGACATGGCCCGGCCGCGCATGTCCTCGGGCACGTCCAGTACGAACCACTTGTCGATACCCAAGGAGTACGCCATGCACAGCCCGGTACAGAGCAGCAGCGCGATGGCGAAGGGCAGCGTCGGATGCACCACGAAGCAGACGAAGGGGACCATGGAAACGGCGGCCAGGGGGATGGCGACGCGTTCCCGGCCGGACGGGCCGAGCAGGGTGCCGGCGGTGAGTTCGCCGATGACGGTTCCGGCGGGCATGGCCGCGAGCAGCACCCCGAAACCCGCGGTGCCGGCGCCGGCCGCGTCGGCGAAGGGGGCGGCGACGCCCTCGGCGACGACGCAGAACATCGGCGGGAGCCACCACATGAGCAGAAGCGCCCGGATGCGGGGGCTGCCGAAGAGCCGTCCCGCCGAGGCGATCGAGTCGCGCATCATCGCACCGCCGCCGCTGACACGGGCCGGGTGGACGCGGGTGCCGAAGCGGAGGAGCAGCGCGGAGCTGATGAAGGTGCCGATGGTCACGCACAGCGCGGTGCGCGGCGACAGCCACACCAGTACCAGTCCGCCGACGCCGTATCCGATGATCTGCGAGCTCTGGGAGACGATCCGGACGAGCGAGCGCCCGAGCACGAACAGGTCCCCCTGCAGGATGTCCGCCAGGCTCGCGGCGCGGGCGCCGGTGAAGAGAGGGGTGACCATGGAGACCGACGTGCGCAGTACGAAGAGCACCGCGAGTGGGGTGGCGGGGACCGCCATGACGGCGACGCAGCCCGCGCAGATGAGATCGCAGGCGACCAGCACTCGGCGGGTGGGGAGGCGGTCGGCGATACCGGACAGCAGGATGCCGCTGAGCGCATACGGCAGGAAGCCGAGCGCGAAGATCAGGGCGGTCAGCAGGGCGGAGCCGGTCTCGCGGAAGACCAGGACGGCGAGTGAAACTTCAGCGAAAACGCTGCCGAGAACGGACAGGACATGGGCGGCGAAGATGGGACGGAATTCCCTGACCGCGAACACTGCGCCGTACCTGCTGGGTGTGTCTTCCGTGCTCCCGGGGGTGGTGGGAGCCTCCTCTGAGTCGCCCGCCGAAGTGGAGTTTCCACCGCGAGGGGAGTGCTCGCTGTCCGTTGTCATGACATCACACTGGTGGCAGTGGCCCCACCCGTCGTAGTCTTTCGTGCATAGCCGAATCCTGGGGGTCGTGATGTCGTTTCGTATGCGTTTTGCGGCAGAGGACCTTTTGCGTTGCCGGTTCGCCATCTCGCCGTTGCGCGAAACCCAAGGAGCGATCCGTACCCTCTCCCGGCCGGATCGACACGGATATCACTTGCCGTGGTTGCGCCAGGTGCGGGCCGCGGCGGCCGGTCTGGACCTCGCCCCGTTGCGGCTGCTGTCACCGGACAACGGCTATGGTCCGGACTTCCTGCACCCGCTGTCGGAAGCGCCGCTGACCACGCTGGAGGACGAGTTGGCGGCGATACGCTCCACGCCCCCTGAGACGGCCCGCGCGCAGATCGAGGCAGCACTGGCCCAGACACCGGGGGCTGACCGGACGCGGCGCGGCAAGGGGATGTTGGCGGATCCGGGCGGCGCGGTCGAGCAGTTGGCCGAGTTGTACGAGCAGGTGTGGTCGACGCTGCTCCTGCCCCACTGGCCGCGGCTGCGGGCTGTACTGGAGGCCGACGTGGCATACCACGCACGGCGGTTGGCGGACGGCGGTATGCAGCGGCTGTTCACCGGGCTGCACCCCAAGCTGAGTTGGTTCGACGGGGCGCTGACCGCCACCGGGCACTCGCCGCAGCTGCCGGAGCCGGCCGGGCAGGGGCTGGTGCTGGTGCCCAGCGTGTTCTTCTGGCCGGAGGCGGGGAGCGCGTTCGATCCGCCGTGGCAGCCGACCGTGGTCTACCCGGCCCGCGGCATCGGGGGCCTGTGGGCCGAGACCGGCCCGACGGCGTCCATCGCGCTGATCCGGCTGCTGGGCGCTAATCGGGCGGCGATACTCACCGGCCTGGACGCACCGACCACCACGACCGCGCTGGCCCACCGGCACGCGCTCGCGATGTCCTCGATCTCCGCCCACCTGGTGGTGCTGCGGGACGCGGGTCTGCTGGCGTCGCGGCGGTACGGACACCAGGTGTTGTACGAGCGGACGCCGCTGGGAATAGCGATTGCGACCGGCGGACTGCTGTAGCCGAGCCGGTCAGACCGGGTAGGGCCGGATCAGGGGGCGAGATAGCGCTCGACGGTCTCCACCTTGGAGGTGAGGCCGTCTGTGACGCCGGGGCGGATGTCGGCCTTGAGGACCAGGGAGACCCGGGGGGCACGGGCTTCGACGGCGGCGACGGCGCGTTTGACCACATCCATCACCTCGTCCCACTCGCCCTCGATGGAGGTGAACATCGCGTCGGTGCGGTTGGGCAGGCCGGACTCGCGAACTACGCGCACCGCGTCGGCGACATACTCGCCGACGTCTTCGCCGAGGCCGAGCGGGCTTACCGAGAAGGCGACGATCATGCGGCACTCACCGCGTCCGTGTCCGTCGCCGGCGTCGGCACCGGCGTCGGCATCGGCCGCGCCGCCTCGCGAGCGGCGAGCACCGCAGCCTCGCACTCGCGGGCCAGCATCCGCTCGGCGAAGAACCCGCCCGTCGGCAGTACCGACAGCAGACCGTAGACGAAGGCGCGGCCGAACGACCAGCGGGCTCGGAGCCAAGCGAGGGCCCACAGGACGACGTACAGGATGAACAGCACTGCGTGCACCCTGCCCATGACAGGGACAGCGTTGAAGTCCGTGGTGCGCTTCAGCACCGAGCAGACGAGCAGCAGCAGGAACGACACCGCCTCAGGGGCGGAGATCAGGCGCAGCCGACGCAGAGCGGCGGCGGTCTTCAGTTCCACGGGAACCTCACGATCGGGGGCCAACGGGGGGGCATCGAGCGGGTCCCGGCGACCACATCTTGTGAACGTGATCACAAGGCCCACTCCATTATCACCGGCGGGCGGAGTGGAACCGCCTCGGGGGTCGGCAACCGTCCGGCGACCCGATAACGTCCCTCCTCGCAGACGGCGGACGGCAGACAGACGGCAGACAGCAGACGCAGAGCAAGCACGGACAGACACAGACGGGGACCGAACACACGATGAGCATCGACTGGGACCGGCGCCATTGCGCCCGCAAGGGGCACATCACCTATGCGCCCGACGAGGCCGCGCTGCGCGGCAAGCTGCACGCGGCCACCGCGGTCGGCACGGTATGGCGTTGTCTGCGCTGCGGCGACTTCGTGCTCGGCGAGCCGCATGGCAGCGGGCCGGCCGACCAAGCGCCGCTGGTGCCGCGCGGGCAGGCACTGCGCGACCTGCTCATTCTGCGCTTCCTCGCCGTCGAGCGGGTGTTGCGCGGGCTGCTGATCGTACTGGCGGCCTGGGCGGTGTGGAGGTTCAGCAACTCGCAGGACGCGGTGCACCGGCTCTTCGAGGACGACCTGACCGTCTTCAAGCCGGTTGCCGACCACTTCAACTACGACCTGGACCACTCGCCGGTCGTCGACTCCATCCAGAAGGTGTTCGACTACAAGAAGTCCACGCTCCAGCTGGCGGCCGGCGGTCTGCTGATATATGCGCTGGTCGAGATCATCGAAGGCTTCGGTCTGTGGTGGGCCAAGCGCTGGGCCGAGTACCTGACGGTGGTGGCCACCGCCGCGTTCCTGCCGATCGAGGTCTACGAGCTCACCGAGAAGATCAGCTGGTTCAAGATCGGCACCCTGGCGCTGAACGTCCTCGCCGTCCTCTACATCCTGCTCGGCAAGCGGCTGTTCGGGCTGCGCGGCGGTCACGCGGCGTTCGAGGCGCAGCGGCGCGGGGCGTCGCTGCTGGAGGTCGAGGTGTCCGCGGGGCAGGTTCCGGAGGCGGAAGCGGAGCAGCGGGCGAAAGAGCCGCTCCCGGTTCGCCGCCGCTCGCCCGCCGATGCCGATACCGTCTGAGGCATGGCGATTTTCCGGCTGCACGGCACACGGGTGCTCGCCGTCGACCTCATCGGTGACGCCGTCAAGGCGAAGAACGGCGCGATGGTCGCCTACGACGGCGAGATGACGTTCAAGAAGATGACGGGCGGTGGCGAGGGTCTGCGCGGGCTCGTCACCCGGCGCATCACCGGCGAGGCGATGGCGGTAATGGAGGTCAAGGGGCACGGCACCTGCTACTTCGCCGACCGTGCCACCGAGATCAACCTCGTACGGCTGAGCGGCGAGAAGCTGTACGTGGAGGCGAGCAATCTGCTGGCGACCGAGCCCTCGCTGCGGACCGGCACCACCTTCACCGGGCTGCGCGGCGCATCTCAGGGCAACGGTCTGTTCACCACCACCGTGGAGGGCGACGGGCAGGCCGCGATCATGTCCGACGGGCCGGCGATCGTGCTGCGGGTGTCTGCGGCGTATCCGCTGACCGTCGACCCGGGCGCGTACGTCGCCCACACCGGTCGGCTGCGCCAGCAGCTCCAGTCGTCGGTCGGCTGGCGCACCCTGGTGGGAGAGGGGTCCGGCGAGAGCTTCCAGATCCGTTTCGAGGGTGAGGGCCTGGTGTACGTACAGCCGAGCGAACGCACCACGATCGGGGGGCAGCTCTAAGACGATGCCGTTCACCAGGATCAACTCCAAGATGGTGGAAGCGCCGATCACCCCCGGGCAGCGGGTGTTCAGCCAGCGGGGCGCGATGCTGGCCTATCGGGGGACGGTCTCGTTCACCCCCAGCATCACCGGAGGGCAGGGCGGGGCGATGGCGATGATCGGACGCCGACTGGCCAACGAGGCGACGCCGCTGATGACGGTCGAGGGCGACGGTTCGGTGATGTTCGGCCACGGCGGCCACCACATCCACACCGTCGACCTGATGGGCGAGACGCTGTATGTGGAGGCGGACCGGCTGCTGGCCTTCGACGGATCGCTGCGCCAGGGGACGATGTTCATGGGTTCGCAGGGCGGGGTGATGGGTGTGATACGGGGTCAGGTCAGCGGCCAGGGCCTGTTCACCACCACGTTGCAGGGCAAAGGATCGGTGGCGGTGATGGCCCACGGCGGGGTGGTCGAGCTGCAGATCACTCCGCAGCGGCCGGTGCACGTGGACCCGCAGGCGTACGTCGCCCACCGGGGAGAGGTGCGCAACAGGCTGACCACGGCGCTGGGCTGGCGCGAGATGGTCGGGCGGGGCTCGGGTGAGGGGTTCCAGCTGGAGCTGTCCGGGCAGGGCACCGTGTACGTACAGGCGTCGGAGGAGAAGCTGTGAGCCCGTACCCGCCTCCGCCGCCGACGCCGCCGCTGCAACCGCCCGGCGGTAGCGGTGGTGGACCGGTCGTCCACGATCCCCGGTCGCTGCCGTCGGACGACAATGTCAACCCGTACGCGTTCAGTGTCGAGTTGAACGGCCAGTGGTTCCTGCAGAAGGGGAAGATGATCGCCTACTACGGGCAGATCGACTTCCACGGCATCGGCCACGGCGCGCTGGACAGCCTGATCGCCACCAGTTTCCACTCCCCGATGCACGCCGCCGACTGGGTCGTCGCCCAGGGCCGGGGCAAGATGCTGCTCGCCGACCGGTCGTACGACATCAACTCCTACGATCTGGACGACGGCAATCTCACCATCCGTTCCGGCAATTTGCTCGCCTATCAGCCGGGGCTGGCCCTCAAGCAGTCGATCATTCCCGGGTTTCTGACGCTGATCGGCACCGGCAAGTTCGTGGCCGCGTCGAATGGGGCGGTGCACTTCGTGGAGCCGCCGATCCGGGTGGACCCGCAGGCGCTGGTCGGCTGGGCGGACTGCCCGTCGCCCTGCCATCACTACGACCACGCCTATCTGCGCGGGGTGCTCGGTGGAATTCGGCAGCTCACCGGCCTGGGCGGAGCGTCCGGCGAGGAGCACCAGTTCGAGTTCACCGGGGCGGGGCAGGTGCTGCTCCAGTCGACCGAGGTGTTGATGGCGGCGCGGGAGACCGGCGGGGTGCCGCTCTCGGCGGGACCGGGAGTGCCGGGCGCCGGGCTTTAGGGCGCGGGACTGCGGGACGCAAGCGCGCGGCGGGTGTTGCCGGGGGCAAGAGGGCACCCGCCGTGATCGTCCGACTACCCTGGCGATTGTCAGGGTTTCAACCGCCGGTAGAATTCCTCATATGAAGACCGAAACCCCGGACAGCGCCACCATCAGCTGGCTCAGTGCGGACGAACAGCAGGCCTGGCGCATTCACCTCGACGTCAGCCGGTTGCTCATGTATCAGCTGGAGCGCGATCTTCAGCCCTTCGGGTTGACCAACAACGACTACGAGATCCTGGTCAATCTCTCGGAGGCGGAGGACCACCGGCTCCGGATGAGCGACCTGGCGAAGTCGACCCTCCAGTCCAAGAGCCGACTCTCGCACCAGATCACCCGGATGGAGGCGGCCGGCCTGGTCCGCCGGGAGAACTGCGAGTCCGACCGCCGCGGCCTCTTCGCGGTCCTCACCGAGCAGGGCTGGTCCACCATGCGCGAGGTGGCCCCTCGGCACGTCGCCTCCGTCCGCGCCCACTTCATCGACCTCATCACCCCCGAGGACCTGGCCGCGTACCACCGGGCCCTCCTGCCCGTGGCGACCCACCTGCGCGCCGAACGCGCCCACTGAACCGCCGGGCCCACTGGGCCCATGCGGCCCGCCGCCCCGGCTCCCCCGCCCTCGCCCCGGCCCCGGAACCCCGCCGGGACCGCTGTCGGACCGCTACGCCCCGGTGAGCCCCGCGATCAGACCGTCCGCCGCCGCGTACGGGTCGAGCGTCCCCTCGGTGACGCGGGCGGCCAGGTCGGCCAGGCGGGTGTCCCCGCGCAGATCGGCCAGGCGCGCACGCAGCGCGGTGATCGCGATGGTCTCGATCTCCCGGGCGGCCCGGTTGCGGCGCCGCTCGTCGAGTACGCCTCGCTCGTCCATCCACGCGCGGTGCTTCTCCAGGGCTTCGAGGACCTCGTCGATGCCTTCGGCGCGGGCGGCGACGGTTTTGACGATGGGCGGGCGCCAGTCGGCGGGGCCGCGGGACTCGCCGAGGCCGAGCATGTGGTGGAGCTCGCGGGCGGTGGCGTCGGCGCCGTCGCGGTCGGCCTTGTTGACGACGTAGACGTCGCCGATCTCAAGGATGCCTGCCTTGGCGGCCTGGATGCCGTCGCCCATGCCGGGTGCGAGCAGTACGACACAGGTGTCGGCCTGGGCGGCGATCTCGACCTCCGACTGGCCGACACCGACCGTCTCCACCAGGATCACCTCGCAGCCGGCCGCGTCCAGCACGCGGATGGCCTGGGGGGCGGCCCAGGCCAAGCCGCCGAGGTGGCCGCGGGTGGCCATGGAACGGATGTAGACGCCGGGGTCGGAGGCGTGCTCGGACATCCGGACCCGGTCGCCCAGCAGCGCCCCGCCGGAGAACGGGGAGGAGGGGTCGACGGCCAGCACCCCGACCCGCTTGCCCGCCTTGCGGTACGCGCTGACCAGTGCCGAGGTGGAGGTGGACTTGCCGACACCGGGCGGGCCGGTCAGGCCCACCACGTACGCGCCGCCCGCGAGCGGGGCCAGCACCGCCATGACCTCACGCAGTCGCGGGGACGCGCCCTCCACCAGCGAGATCAGCCGGGCCACGGCGCGCGGCCGGCCCTCCCGCGCCTGCTCGACCAGGGTGGCCACATCCACCATGCGTACTCCCGTTCACTGTCGACGTACCGGACCTGAGAGAGATCCTGAGCGAAACCCGGGCCCCGGGCCCCGCACCGGCACCGGCACCGGCACCGGCACCGGCAGCAAAGCGCTCAGGGCACCCGGACGATCAGCGCGTCGCCCTGCCCGCCGCCCCCGCACAGTGCCGCCGCCCCGGTCCCGCCGCCCCGCCGCTTCAGCTCCAGCGCGAGGTGCAGCACCAGCCGTGCGCCGGACATGCCGATCGGGTGCCCGAGCGCGATGGCACCGCCGTGCACGTTCACCCTTTCAGGTGTCACCCCGAGATCCTTCATGGACTGTACGGCGACCGCCGCGAACGCCTCGTTGATCTCGATCAGGTCCAGGTCGCCGACCGTCAGTCCGGCCTTGCCCAGCGCGTGGTTGATCGCGTTGGACGGCTGGGACTGGAGCGAGTTGTCCGGTCCGGCCACGTTGCCGTGGGCGCCGATCTCGGCGAGCCACTCCAGGCCCAGCCGCTCCGCCTTGTCCCTGCTCATCACGACCACCGCCGCGGCGCCGTCGGAGATCTGCGAGGAGGTGCCCGCGGTGATGGTGCCGTCCTTGGTGAACGCCGGCCGCAGCCTGGCCAGCGACTGCGCGGTCGTCTCCGGCCGGATGCCCTCGTCCTGGCTGAAGACCACCGGCTCGCCCTTGCGCTGCGGGATCTCCACCGGGGTGATCTCCGCGTCGAACAGCCCGTTCTTCTGCGCGGCGGCGGCCCGCTGGTGCGACAGCGCGCCGAACTCGTCCTGCGGGGCGCGCTCGATGCCGAGCCGGGTGTTGTGGAGTTCGGTGGACTCCCCCATCGCGACGTTGTCGAAGGCGTCGGTCAGGCCGTCGTGCGCCATCGCGTCGAGCATCTCGATCGCGCCGTACTTGTAGCCCTCGCGGGACTTGGGCAGCAGGTGCGGGGCGTTGGTCATCGACTCCTGGCCGCCGGCCACCACCACGTCGAACTCGCCGGCCCGGATCAGCTGGTCGGCGAGCGCGATGGCGTCCAGTCCGGACAGGCACACCTTGTTCACGGTCAGTGCCGGCACACTCATCGGGATGCCGGCCCTGACCGCCGCCTGGCGGGCCGGGATCTGGCCGGCGCCGGCCTGCAGCACCTGGCCCATGATCACGTACTGCACCTGGTCGCCGCGCACGCCCGCCCGCTCCAGCGCGGCCTTGATCGCGAACCCGCCGAGCTCGGCCCCGGAGAAGGAACGCAGACTGCCCAGCAGCCGGCCCATCGGAGTTCGGGCACCTGCGACGATCACGGAGGTACGTGCCTGGCTGCTCATGGTGCGGCCCCTTCGACTGAAGAGTCGGGTTAACGATGGTTACCTCAATGTACTGAGCGGTAGTCCCGCGGTCACCGGGCGGACCATGTGACGGCCCGCACGTTGCGTGACCATGAGGTTGCGTGACCATGAGGGCGTGCGGTGCACTGGGCGCATGCTGACGCGCATCGACCACATCGGGATCGCCTGCTTCGACCTCGACACGACCGTAGAGTTCTACCGTGCCACGTACGGCTTCGAGGTGTGCCACAGCGAGGTCAACGAGGAGCAGGGGGTGCGCGAGGCGATGCTCAGGATCAACGGGACCTCCGACGGCGGCGCCTCCTATCTCCAGCTGCTGGAGCCCACCCGGGAGGACTCCGCGGTCGGCAGGTGGCTGGCCAAGAACGGCGAGGGCGTGCACCACGTCGCGTTCGGCACCGCCGACGTCGACACCGATTCCGAGGCCATCAGGGACAAGGGCGTACGAGTGCTGTACGACGCCCCGCGGCGCGGTTCGATGGAGTCGCGGATCACCTTCCTGCACCCCAAGGACTGCCACGGGGTGCTGACCGAGATCGTCACCTCGCAGAAGGACCGCAGCCGTCTGGACCACTGACCCAACCCCCGCGCTGCCCGGTAGAGTGACCGGCGGAAGTACCGAGAATCTCACCCGGTTGGCGGGTGAGGACGCCAGGAGACCGATGGGACCGCGGAGTGCGGGGCAACGACAGCTACCGGGCTGACGACCACCTCTCCCTGCTCGAAGCAGAGATGGAACGGCTGCGGACCGAGCGGGGCAAGGCCGTCGACCACGCCGACGACCTCGGATACCAGGTCGAGGTGCTGCGCGCCAAGCTGCACGAGGCGCGACGCAATCTCGCGTCCCGCCCTGCGTACGACAACCTCGGCCACCAGGCCGACCAGCTGCTCCGCAACGCCCAGATCCAGGCCGACCAGCTGCGCGCCGACGCCGAGCGCGAGCTGCGCGACGCCCGTGCCCAGACCCAGCGGCTGCTCCAGGAGCAGGCCGAGCACCAGGCCCGTTTCGAGGCCGAGTGGCACGCCGAGGCCATCGCCCGCCGCCGTCAGCTCGACGAGGAGCTGGCCGAGCGCCGGGCCACCGTCGAGACGCACGTCAACGAGAACGTGGCCTGGGCCGAGCAGCTGCGGGCCCGCAGCGAGTCGCAGGCCCGTCGGCTGCTGGACGAGACCCGCGCCGAGTCCGAGGCCGCGCTGGCCGCCGCGCACGCCGAGGCGAACCGGATCGCCGAGCAGACCGGCCAGCGGCTGGCCGCGGACGCCGAGGCGGCCCGCACCGAGGCCGAGCAGCTGCTGCGCCGGGCCCGTACGGACGCCGAGCGGCTGCTGACCGCCGCGTCCGCGCAGGCCCAGGAGGCCACCGCCGAGGCCGAGCAGCTGCGCACCACCACCCGCAGCGAGTCCGACGAGGCCAGGACCCGGGCGATCGAGCTGTCCCGGCTGGCCGAGGAGCGGCTGCGGGAGGCGGACGAGGCACTGCGGACGTCCCGCGCGGAGGCCGAGCGGCTGCGCGAGGAGGCCGCCGCGGGCGCCGCCAAGCGGCTGGCGGCCGCCGAGTCGGAGAACGAGCAGCGGACCCGTACCGCCAGGGCCGAGATCGCCCGGATGGTCAACGAGGCCACCCGGGAGGTCGAGGCGGCCAAGGCGGAGGCCGAGCAGACCGTCGCGGACGCCCGTGCCCGGGCCGAGCGGATCACGGTGGAGGCCACCGAGGCGGCCCGCGCGGCGGCCTCGGAGGACGCGGCGGCGCAGCTCGCGCAAGCCGCCAGGTCCGCCGAGGAGATCCTTACCAAGGCGTCCGAGGACGCCCGCTCCACCACGAAGTCCGCCGCCGACGAGGCCGAGCGGATCCGCGGCGAGGCCGAGGCGGAGGGCCAGCGGCTGCGGGCCGAGGCCGAGGCGTCCGCCCAGGAGCTGCGGGGCGCCGCCAAGGACGACACCGAGGAGTACCGGGCCAGGACCGTAGAGCTCCAGGAGGAGGCCCGGCGGCTGCGCGGGGAGGCCGAGCAGCTGCGGGCCGACGCGGTCGCCGAGGGCGAGCGGATCCGCGGCGAGGCCCGCCGTGAGGCGGTGCAGCAGATCGAGGAGGCCGCCAGCAGGGCCGAGGAGCTGCTGGCCAAGGCCAAGGCGGACGGCGAGGAGGTACGGCAGAGCGCCGCCGCCGAGGCGGACCGGATGCGTACCGAGTCCGTGGAGCGCGCCTCCGCGCTGAACGGCAAGGCCGAGGAGGCGCTGCGGGCCGCCCGCGCCGAGGCCGAGGAGCTGCGGACCGAGGCGGAGCGGCAGGCCGCCGCGGTACGGGACGAGGCCGATCGGGCCGCCCAGGAGCAGCGGGCCGAGGCGGACGCCTCGGTGGCCCGCATGCGCGCCGAGGCCGAGTCCGATCTGGTCCGGCTGCGCGAGGAGGCCGAGGCGCGGGTCGCCTCGGCCGAGCAGGGCCTGCGGGAGGCCAACGCCGAGGCGGACCGGGTCCGCGGCGAGGCCGAGCAGGAGGCCGAGCGGCTGCGGACGGAGACCGCGGAGCGGGTCCGCGCCCTGCGGGAACAGGCCGAGACCGAGGCGGTGCGGCTGCGGGACGAAGCCGCCGCCGACGCGGCGCAGACCCGCGCCGAGGGCGAGAACATCGCGGTACGGCTCCAGGCGGAGGCCACCGCGGACGCCGAGCGGCTGCGGACCGAGGCGCAGGAGACCGCGGACCGGGTGCGCGCCGACGCCGCCACCGCCGCCGAGCGGATCGGGCTGGAGGCCGACGAGGCGCTGGTCGCCGCCCAGGAGGAGGCGAACCGGCGCCGCCGGGAGGCCGAGGAGCTGCTGGGCGCGGCCCGCGCCGACGCCGAGCAGGAGCGGGCGCGGGCCGGCCGGGAGAGCGAGGAGCTGCTGGCCGCCGCCCGCCGCCGGGTCGAGGAGGCCGCCGCCGAGGCGGACCGGCTGGTCGCCGAGGCCGAGCAGCGCGCCGCCGAGCTGGTCAGTGCCGCCGAGCAGACCGCCCACCAGGTACGGGACTCCGTCGCGCACCTGCGCCAGGAGGCCGAGCAGGAGATCGCCGGGCTGCGGTCGGCCGCCGAGCACGCGGCGCAGCAGCTGCGCGCCGACGCGCAGGGCGAGGCGGACCGGATGCACGCCGACGCCAACTCCGAGCGGGACCGGGCCGCCGAGGACGCGGCGCGGGTCCGCCGGGAGAGCAGGGAAGAGGCCGAGGCGGCCCGCGCGCTGGCGGACCATCAGGTCAACGAGGCGATCGAGGAGTCCGACCGGCTGCGCGCCGAGGCGCGCGACGACGCCAACCGGATGCGTACCGACGCCGCCGGGCAGGCCGATCAGCTGATCGGCAAGGCCCGCGAGGAGGCCGAGCGGCTCGGTATCCTGGCCAGGGAGGCGCTGGACACCGCGGAACGCGACGCGGAGCACGCCCGCAACGAGTCGCAGCGCATCCTGGACCAGGCCCGGGAGGCGGCCAACAAGCGCCGCAGCGAGGCCGCCGAGCAGGCCGACGAGCTGATCGGCAAGGCGCAGGCCGAGGCGCGCAAGACCGCCGCCGTCGCCGAGGAGCGGTCGGACTCGATGGTGGGCGCGGCCCGCGCCGAGGCCGACCGGCTGGTCAACGAGGCCACCCTGGAGGCCAACGGGCTGGTCGAGCGGGCCAGGACCGACGCCGATACGATGCTGCGCGAAGCCCGCCAGGACCAGACCGCCATAAGGGAACGCACCGAAGAGCTGCGGACCCGGGTCGAGGCCGAGGTCGACGAGTTGCACGAGCGGGCCCGCAAGGAGGCCGCGGAGGCGATGAAGTCGGTGGGCGAGCGGGTGGACAAACTGGTCGCGGCCGCCACCGAGCAGCTCGCCGAGGCGGAGGCGAAGGCCGCCGAGATCAAGTCCACGGCCACGTCGGAGGCGAGCAAGGTACGGATCGCCGCCGTCAAGAAGGTCGAGAGCCTGCTCAAGGAGGCCGACCAGAAGAAGGCCGAAGCCGAGCGCGAGGCGGAACGGGTCAAGAGGGAGGCCCGTGCCGAGGCCGAACGCATGGTCGGCGAAGGCAGAAGAGAACTGGAGATCCTGGTGCGCCGCAGACAGGACATCAACGCGGAGATCTCCCGTGTCCAGGACGTGCTGGAGGCGTTGGAGTCGTTCGACGCATCGGGCAGCGAGGTTCCCAAGAGCACCGTTGCCGCAGGTGCCGGCGCCGGAACCACCCGAACGAGCGGCAAGCGCATCGATGATGCTCCACTCGATTGAGCGGACCTTTTTCATACCTGATGCGCAATGGCTCGGTGACACGCCGCCTGGGCCCCTAGGATTCCCTCTATCACCTCACCGGTCTGAATCGACAGGAACCCCATGAGCGACACTTCCTCCCCCTTCGGCTTCGAGCTCGTGCGGCGCGGATACGACCGCGGACAGGTGGACGACCGCATCACCAAGCTCGTCGCCGACCGTGACAGCGCCCTCACCCGCATCACCGCGCTGGAGAAGCGCATCGAGGAGCTGCACCTCGAAACCCAGAACGCCCAGGCTCAGGTGAACGACTCGGAGCCGTCGTACGCGGGCCTCGGCGCGCGTGTGGAGAAGATCCTCCGCCTCGCCGAGGAGGAGGCGAAGGATCTGCGCGAGGAGGCCCGCCGCGCCGCCGAGCAGCACCGTGAGCTGGCCGAGTCGGCCGCCTCGCAGGTGCGCAACGACGCGGAGGCGTTCGCCAACGACCGCAAGGCGAAGGCCGAGGACGAGGGCGCCCGGATCGTCGACAAGGCGAAGGGCGACGCCACCCAGCTGCGCGCGGACGCGCAGAAGGACGCGCAGGCCAAGCGGGAGGAGGCCGACGCGCTCTTCGAGGAGACCCGCGCCAAGGCCGCCCAGGCCGCCGCGGACTTCGAGACCAACCTGGCCAAGCGCCGCGAGCAGTCCGAGCGCGACCTGGCGTCGCGTCAGGCCAAGGCGGAGAAGCGCCTGGCGGAGATCGAGCACCGCGCCGAGCAGCTCCGTCTGGAGGCCGAGAAGCTGCGTACCGACGCCGAGCGCCGCGCCCGGCAGACCGTGGAGACCGCGCAGCGCCAGTCCGAGGACATCGTGGCCGACGCCAACGCCAAGGCCGACCGGATCCGCAGCGAGTCCGAGCGCGAGCTGGCGGCGCTCACCAACCGCCGCGACAGCATCAACGCGCAGCTGACCAACGTCCGCGAGATGCTGGCGACGCTGACCGGTGCCGCGGTGGCGGCGGCCAGCTCTCCCGTCGACGACGAGCCGATCTCCCGCGGCGTTCCGGCGCAGCAGTCCCGCTGACGCGTCGGACGAGGCCGCCCCGCTACGGGTCCGGCAGGTGCTGAGGCGGGCCGCGACGCCCGTCGGCACCGGCTGTTGGCCCGCAGTTCCCGGAACCCCCGCCCCGCCTTCCACTGTCGGGATCGGGGGTTCCGCCGTGTCTTGCTAGCCTCGCCCCATGATTGAGTTGCAGGGGCTCACCAAGCGGTACGGGGACAAGACCGCAGTCGACCATCTGACCTTCACCGTGCGCCCCGGCGTGGTGACCGGCTTCCTCGGGCCCAACGGCGCGGGCAAGTCCACGACGATGCGTATGCTGCTCGGCCTGGACACCCCGTCCAGCGGCGACGTGCGCATCGACGGCAAGCACTACGCGCAGCTCAGCGAGCCGCTGAAGTACATCGGCGCGCTGCTGGACGCGAAGGCGATCCACGGCGGGCGCACCGCGTACAACCACCTGCTGTGCCTCGCCCAGTCCAACCGCGTTCCGCGGCGCCGGGTGGACGAGGTGCTGGAGACGGTGGGCCTGACGGCGGTGGCCGGGAAGCGCTCCAAGGGGTTCTCGCTGGGCATGGGGCAGCGGCTCGGCATCGCGGCGGCGCTGCTGGGCGACCCCGAGATCCTGATGTTCGACGAACCGGTCAACGGCCTGGACCCCGAGGGCATCCACTGGATCCGCAACCTGATGAAGGGGCTGGCCGAGCAGGGCCGTACGGTCTTCGTCTCCAGCCACCTGATGAGCGAGATGGCTCTCACCGCCGACCACCTCATCGTGATCGGCCGCGGCCGGCTGATGGCGGACACCTCGATGGCGGACTTCATCGCGCAGAACTCCCGTTCCTACGTACGGATCCGCACGCCGCAGGTGGAGCGGTTCAAGGACGTGATGCACGGGGCCGGGCACCCGGTGGTCGAGACCGGCGACGGTTCGCTGGAGATCCAGGACGGCGACGCGGCCGAGCTCGGTGAGCTGGCCGCCCAGCACCAGCTGGTGCTGCACGAACTCAGCCCACAGCGGGCTTCGTTGGAGGAAGCGTTTATGCAGTTGACCGCGGAGTCGGTTGAGTACCACGCCGGAGGGTCGTTGGGGTCGGGGCCGTCGGGGGTGGGGGCGGTCCCGGCGGGGCAGCCGCCGGCGCAGGCCGGCGGGCCCGGTCAACCGGGTCAGCCCGGCCAGCCCGGTCAGCCGCAGGCGCCCGCGGCGCCGCAGTGGGGCGCCGGCTGGCGCAACCCCGGTTCCGGAAAGAGGCGTTGAGATGGCAGCGCCCTCGGCCGTCCTCCAGTCGGAGTGGACGAAGATCCGGTCGGTCCGGTCCACCGTGTGGACGCTGGCCCTGGCCTTCCTGGTCACCGTCGCGCTCGGCGCGGTGATCTGCCTGGTGTTCAACAACACCTTCGACAGCCTGTCCGAGTCCGACAGGCTGACCTTCGACCCGACCAACACCAGCTTCTTCGGCATGACGCTGGGGCAGTTGGCACTGATCGTGTTCGGTGTGCTGGTGATCTCCAGCGAGTACAGCACCGGCATGATCCGCACCTCGCTGGCCGCGGTGCCGCAGCGCGGCGAGTTCTACCTGTCGAAGGTCACGGTGGCCGGCGTGCTGGCGCTGGTGGTCGGGGAGGCCACCAGTTTCATCACGTTCTTCCTCGGCCAGGCGCTGCTCGGCTCGCACCGGGCGGAGATCTCCGACCCCGGCGTGCTGCGCGCGGTGTTCGGCGCCGGGCTCTACATGACGCTGATCGTGCTGTTCTGCGTGGGCGCGGCGGCCGTCCTGCGCAGCCCGATGCTGGGCCTGGGCGTGCTGATGCCGTTCTTCTTCCTGGTCTCGCCGATCCTGTCGGCGGTGCCCAAGGTGAAGACGGTGGCCCGCTACTTCCCCGACCAGGCCGGACAGAAGATCATGCAGGTCGTCCCGTCCGACGGCGAACACACCTCGTACGGTCCCTGGGGCGGCATCCTCATCATGGCGGTGTGGGTGGTCGCGGCGCTGCTCGGCGGCTACGCGGTGCTGAAGAAGCGGGACGCCTGATCGGCGGCCGCGACGCGTGAGGGCCCCGTACCGGGCCGGCGGCCGGCGGCCCGCACCGGGCCGTCGAAGGCCCCATCAGCGGTCCTGTCGGCGGGCGGGGGGAACCGAACCCCGCCCGCTACGCTTCCTCCTCCACGGGGGCACGCGCTCCCGTGGCACACGAGGGGCGGAGCATGATCCAGGCAGTGGGCCTGACCAAGCAGTACGGCACGAAGACCGCCGTGTTCGACCTGTCGTTCCAGGTGCGGCCCGGCACCGTCACCGGCTTCCTCGGTCCCAACGGGTCGGGGAAGTCCACCACGATGCGGATGATCCTGGGTCTGGACGCCCCGACGTCCGGGGAGGTGACGATCGGCGGGCTGCCGTACCGGAAGCTGCCCAACGCGCCGCGCCGGGTGGGGGCGCTGCTCGACGCCAAGGCGGTGCACGGCGGGCGCAGCGCCCGGCACCACCTGCTGAGCCTGGCGCAGCTGTCCGGCATCCCGGCCCGCCGGGTGGACGAGGTGCTGGGGGTCGTGGGCCTGCAGGGGGTGGCGGGCCACCGTTCCAAGGGGTTCTCGCTGGGCATGGGGCAGCGGCTCGGCATCGCGGGCGCGCTGCTCGGCGACCCCGAGGTGCTGCTCTTCGACGAGCCGGTCAACGGCCTGGACCCCGAGGGCATCCACTGGGTGCGCAACCTGATGCGGGGGCTGGCCGCCGAGGGCCGCACGGTCTTCGTCTCCAGCCACCTGATGAGCGAGATGGCGCTCACCGCCGACCACCTGATCGTGATCGGGCGGGGGCAGCTGCTCGCCGACATGAGCGTCAAGGACTTCATCGCCCGGCACTCGACGGGATACGCGCTGGTGCGCACCCCGGACGGGGGCGAGCAGGTGGAGACGCTGAGCAAGGCGCTGACCGCGGCGGGCGGCACCGTACAGCCGCAGCAGGACGGGGCGTTGCGGGTCGACGGGCTCGCGCTGCCGACGATCAGCGACATCGCGCACGAGCGGGACGTCCGGCTGTGGGAGCTCTCCCCGCACCAGGCGTCGTTGGAGGAGGCGTACATGCGGCTGACCGGCGGCGCGGTGGACTACCGCTCCACGCAGGACCCCCGCCAGGGCCTCCGGCAGGCACCGCGGCAGGAGGCCGGGGCCTGGGGCCGACCGCCGCAGCCGGGGGCGCCGGGGGCGCCGCAACCGCGGTACGGGGCGCCGCAGGGGTACGGACCGCCGCGCGTACCGGTGGCGCCGACCGGGCCGATACCCGTACCGGCACCGGCCGCACTGCCCGCACCCGCACCGGCCGAACTCGCCGCGCCCGCTGCACCGGCCGCGCCCACAGCGCCCACGGCGCCCACGGCGCCCACGGTCCCGGTGGCACCGCCCGCGCCCGCCCAGGACTCCGCCGACACCGACCACCAGGACATCCGATGACGAGCCCGCAGACGTACCCGTACCCGCAGGCTCGGCAGTTCGCCTCGCAGCTCCCGGTCGAGCGGACCCGGCTCTCGCACGCGCTGCGCTCGGAGTGGACCAAGATTTGGTCGGTGCGCTCCACGATGTGGACGCTGGGCGTGATGTTGGTCCTGGTGATCGGCATCAACCTGCTGATCGTCGTGCCGATCGCGAACAGCAGCGACACCTCGGTGCCGGTCCTGGCGCCGGGCCTGTTCGGTCTGCTGCTGGGCCAGCTCGCGGTCATCACCCTCGGCGTACTGGTGATCAGCTCCGAATACGGCACCGGCATGATCCGCACCACCTTCACCTCGTGCCCGCAGCGCTCCCGGGTGCTGGCGGCCAAGGCGATCGTCTTCTTCGCCGTGTCCTTCGTCACCACGACCGTCGCCTGCCTGGTCACCGCGGTGGTGAGCTGGAGCGTGACGTCCGGCAAGGATGTGCTGTCCTACGACGGCGACAGCACGCAGCCGGGCGTGGTGATCAGGGACGGGGTGACCACCGCCAGCGGCTCCGAGTGGCTCGGCGCGACGGTCGGCGTCGGCCTGTACGTGGCGCTGCTCGGCCTGCTCGCGCTCGCCGTCGGTACCCTGCTGCGGCACTCGGCCGGCGCGGTCACCACCATGCTGGGCGTGGTGCTGCTGCCGCTGCTGGTGGCGATCTTCCTGCCGGACAGCCTGGACTCGCTGCGCGAGAACCTGATCAGGTTCTCCTCGCCCAACTCCCTGGCCTCCCTCTACCGCATCCCGATGATCGGCAGCGACGACCAGACCGGCCTGCTCCAGCTGATCGTGCTGGCCTGCGTCACGGCGGCGACACTGGGCGCGGCGTTCGTGACGGTCAACGTACGGGACGTCTGAGCGGGCGCCCCCGGCCCGGGACATCGCTCCCTACGGGATCAGCGGGCGGCCGGCAGTCGGCCGGCAGGGGATCAGCGGGCGACCAGCCGGCCGGACACGGGCTGGGCACCGGCGCGGCGGCGGTTCCGCACCGGCTCAGTACCGGGGCGCGTTGCGGGACCGCCGCACCTTGCTGGTGCGGCGGTCCTTCGCGTTCCAGCAGGCACGGTGCCAGTGCCGCCGGTCGTCCACTCCCCCGTACTCGCGCCAGGCCACCACATGGCCGACGCCCGGTGGGATCTCCTGGTCGCAGCCGGGGCAGCGGTAGTGCTTGGCCGAGGCGCTGCCGGCGATCGGCCGGACGATCCACTCCTCGCCCTGCCACTCCTCGGTGCCGCCGTAGCCGAAGCCCGACTCGCGCTCCGAGTCGTCCGGGCCGCCCCGGCCGGCGTCGGAGCGGCCGGCGCCCTGGGGGTGGTTTCGACGCGGTGACATGGGCGCACCTCGCGCTCTTCTGGGCGGCACGGACTCGCCGTCCAGGGTACGGGCCCACGCCCCGCCGGCTGAACAGCACGACACCGACAGATATCCGGTACGACATCAGAAAGTCATCAGAACGGCAGCCGACGGGCGTGCCTTAGGCACGTGCCAGGCGTTAGACGGACCAGAGCCGTCGGCGGATCAGCGGAATCGGAGCAGGAGAGAGCAGGAGGGAGTGAGCGATGCGGGTGGGGACATTCGTTCTCGCGGCCCAGTTCCCGGGGCAGAGCGCGGCCGAGGCGCTGCGCCGGTCGATACGCACGGCGGAGGTGGTGGAGAGCGCCGGCCTGGACGCGGTGTGGCTGGCCGAACACCACTTCGTGCCGTACGGCGTCTGCCCGTCGGCGGTCACCCTCGCGGGTGTACTGCTGGGCCGCACGTCCAGGATCGGGGTGGGCACCGCGGTGAGCGTGCTGTCAACCGCGCACCCGGTGGCGCTCGGCGAGCAGGCCACGCTGCTGCACCTGGTGTCCGGCGGCCGGTTCACGCTGGGCGTGGGGCGCGGCGGACCCTGGCTGGATCTGAAGGTCTTCGGCACCGGTCTCGCCGCCTTCGAGAGCGGCTTCCCCGAGTCGCTCGACCTGCTGCTGCGCTGGCTGCGCGAACCGGCGGTCGGCGCGGACGGCCCGCGGTACGCCTTCCCGCCGGTGGCGGTGGTACCGCGTCCCGACGAGCTCGGCGGCGGTCCGCCGCCGGTGGTGGTCGCCTGCACGTCGCCGGACTCCGTCCGGCTGGCCGCCGAGCGCGGGCTGCCGATGCTGCTGGGCATGCACTGCGGCGACGAGGAAAAGGCGGGCATGGTCGGGCTGTGGCGGCGCACCGCGCTGGCCGCCGGGCACTCCCCCGACGCGGTGGCCGCCGCGGACCATGTGTCGGCGGGCGTGGTCCAGATCGCCGACACCCGGCTCGACGCGGCCGAGATCCTGCGCAGGGCGATGCCCGGCTGGTTCCGGCAGGGGCTGTCGGCGCACCGCACGTACGACGGCAAGCCACGGACGATGCGCGATCCGCTCGACTACACCGATTTCCTGTGCTCGCTGCACCCGGTGGGGCCGCCACGGCTGTGCGCCGACCGGCTCGCGGCGACCGCGGCGGCCACCGGCATCACGCGCTTCGCGCTGCTGGCCGAGGGGTCCGGCGACTTCGACGCGACAATGGAGAACGTGACCCGGCTGGGCGGTGACGTACTCCCGGAACTGGCCTGATCCGGTGCGGACTGGTGGGGTGTCGGTTTCGGGAGCACGCCTGGTGATGCGGACCGCCGTTGATCGTCACTGGTCGTTCACAGCCCGGTGGGCACCGGTGTCACCGCTGGGCCGCCGCTGGCCGCGGCGGACTCAGCAGTCCCGCAGCTCCGGAGACTGGTTGAGCAGTTGGGAACGGACCGAGGTGAAGGTGCGGTAGCCCTCGTCCACCGCCGGGTCCACCGGGAACACCGCGACCCGGTGACAGTTCTGGAAGGCCAGCCGCACCCCGAAGTGGCGCTGAAGCGCGCCGCGTATCGCATCGCTCGCCAGTGCGCGCAGCAGCTGGCCCCGCTCCTTCTCGCTCGGCGGCGGGACCTGGTTGTCGGCGAACTCCCCCCCGTCGACCTTGAGCTGCACCACCAGCGAGCTGATCATCTCCCAGGCGTACGGGAGGGACGTCCGGACGCAGTCGACGAACTCCTGCTCGTCGACCTCGCCTCGCTCGGCCTTTTCGAGAAGGGCCGGTGAGACGTCGAGCGACATGGGTACTCCTCTCATGACCCCCTCTGAGGAAAGGGGTCTGGGCGTACACCCCCCATGCCTGGATGGCCATGGAGGAATGGGCTCCGGGGAGCCGGCTTCCGGCGACCGCCGCACCCTGCCCCTCGGGCCCCCAACCGTAGGCGCCCGCGCGGCGCGCGCACCAGGAGCGGACGCCCACAACCAGCCATTCTTCATCCGACGCCCGGGGTCGGCCCAAGTCGTTCGGGTCCGGCGGTCTCCGGCCGACCGGACCCGTACGTTCCGCCGGTCCGGGCCGGCCGGGCCGGTGCTGCCGGCCGTTCCCGTCAGCGCCCCCCGGCGCCCGTCGGCGTCGCTCGGCGCCCGTCGGCACCTGTCGGGTCCGTCGGACGGTGCCGGGGTCCGCCCGTGCGGCGCCGGTGGCGGATGCGGCGGGCGGGCCGGACGACGGGGAAATCGCGCGGGGGGCGCGGGGTCGAGTAGCGTTGCCGTCCATGCGCCTCGTGATCGCCCGCTGCTCCGTCGACTACGCGGGCCGGCTCTCCGCCCATCTCCCCTCAGCCACCCGGCTGTTGCTGATCAAGGCCGACGGAAGCCTGTCGGTGCACGCCGACGACCGCGCCTACAAACCGCTCAACTGGATGTCCCCGCCCTGCTCGTTCAAGGAGACCGAGGACAACCTCTGGACGGTCACCAACAAGGCCGGCGAGCAACTGATCATCACCATCGAGGAGATACTGCACGACTCCTCCCACGAACTCGGCGTCGACCCGGGACTGGTCAAGGACGGCGTGGAGGCCCACCTCCAGGAGCTCCTCGCCGACCGGATGGAGGTCCTCGGCAAGGGCTGGACCCTCGTCCGCCGCGAGTACCCCACCGCCATCGGTCCGGTGGACATCCTCTGCCGGGACGCCGCCGGCACCACCGCCGGCACCACCGCCGGCACCGTCACCATCGGGATCGAGCCCGGCGGCGGCTTCGACGGGCCGGACACCGGAAAGGCCGCCGAGAGGGCCACCGCTTCCGCCCGGCCGCGGCACTGGGCGGTGGAGATCAAGCGCCGTGCCACGATCGACGGCGTGGAGCAGCTCACGCGCTACCTGGAGTACCTGAACCGGGACTCGACGCTCGCGCCCGTCGGCGGCGTCCTCGCGGCCCAGAGCATCGCCCCGCAGGCCCGCACCCTCGCCGAGGACCGCGGCATCCGGTGCGTGGTCCTCGACTACGACGAACTGCGCGGTATCGACAAGGCGGAGGACCGGCTGTTCTGAGGCCGGAGCGTCCGCCCGGCGACGAAGGCGTCCGGCCGGACCGTACCGTAGGCTGATCCCCATGGGATGGGACGAAGCCGGACAACCACACCCCGCGGCACTGCGCAGGACCTCGCGCACCGAGCTGGAGCCGGACCGGCTGCCCGAGGTCAGAGAGCTCGCCGAATTCGGCTGGGAGCCCGCGCCGCAGGCCCCCCTGTGGGTGTTCCTGCCCTACGTGTGGCCCGAGGACGACCGTGTGTGGGTACCCGACCGGTCCACCCGGTGGGCCGTGGAGACCCGCACCGACGCCGCGGGGCGGATCACCGGTGTGCGGTGCGACCCGCTGTCCCCGGACGACCTCGCGGTGCTGGAGAGCGACGCCAACGCCGACCTGGCCGCCGTCGGAGTTCCCGCCCGCCCGGCCGGCCGGGTGTGGCTGCTCCGCCCGCCGTCCGGCTTCGACGACCTGGACGCGGTCCTCGACCACCTCTGCGAGGCCGCGGACCGGCGCGGCGTCGAACAGCGCCTGTCCGCCGCGTTCGTGGACCTGTGCGGCGAGGTGATGGCCTCGCTGACCGGGCGCGTCACCGGGAGCCGCTGACTCAAGGACGCCAGGGCACCTGGTAGTACTGGCAGCCCGTGCGAGTGTTGCACTTGCTCCAGCGGCCGGTGTGCAGCACGCCCGCCTTGAAGAGCGGCTTGTGCCCGAAGGCGACGAACTCCCCGTAGCCGTCGTCGTGGTATTTGCGGGCGTCCTTGAGCGGCTGGTCGTTGTACTCGTAGCGGGTGCTGCTGGGCCACCAGGCACGGGTGTGCGCCCGGTCGATGGTGTTGAGATGGACGGGGTTCCTGCCGCAGTACCCGTCGGCCTTGCCGGAGATGTTGATCCGGCAGTTGTTGGTCCAGGCACCGGGGTTGATCTGCGGACCGGTGTCCCAGTCGAGCAGGGTCCGCCAGCGCGGGCGCTTCCCGTCGAAACTCTGGCGGTACACGATGTCAAAGGTCCCGATGACGCCGTGGCCGTCGCCGTAGGCGGCGTTGCCCTTGACCTCCGAGGTGTACGCGTTGATCTTGCGGGCGCAGATCGAGCCGTTCTCGCACCAGGAGTCGTAGTCGTCCCGCGCTGCGGCCGTCGCCGGCGCGGCGGTGACGACGGCCGTGTCCCCTACCACGGTGTACGTACGGTCCACCGCCTGCCCTCCGCCGTCGACCGTCACCCGCAGCGTCCCACCGACACACGTCCAGCCGCCGGGACGCATCTGGTGGGCCCGGCTCACGCAGGCCGCCAGCCCGGTACCGCTGTCCACCCGGGCGTCCAGGCCATGCCAGCCGCTGGGCGCCGCCGCCGCGGCGGGCAGCACCGTAGCGGCGAGCCCGAGAACTCCGCCGATGACGCCACGCCGTACGAGCTTGCCGAGATACATAAGGGTTCCCCTTCTCCGGACGAGGCCGCAGGGCGGCAGCCCCGATCGCTCCACCGGCGCCGGCACTGCCCGGCCGGCCGCCCAACGCCGTTGTTTTCACTGCACACTGATATCGACGCGAAAGGAGCCGGAATGACTCCTTTCGGTTGTCCGAAAAAATTCCGAACAGCCGTACGCAGCTAAAAGGCGTGGCCAAGCCGCCACGGAGCGCCACACCGAAGTCGGGGCGCGCCTTGCAGAGAGAAGGCCGACCGGGCCCGCACACGGTAGGTGGGAAATTCCCGCCAACTTTTTCGAATACGCCGGCCCTGGGGCGTCCTCCCGTCCCCGGAGACCGCAATCCGCCTCACCGCGAACGCAAGGATGCTGTGCCGACTCCGCGGAACCGACCGCACGTCATGGCCGGCTCACGGAGCCACTGACGTTCCCACGCCGCGAACACACCAGATGCCGGTGGATGTGCATCGCGGAGGCGCGTTCGAAAACGCCTGCGGGGCCGGAGACCCCCACCCCGCCACCCGTCGGAGTGCCCGGGACAGGACCACCGCGCCGCTGGATGACGTGGGTCAAGCCGCGGGCGAGGGCGCGCCGCCCCCGGCCGCCCGGACCGACGACCACGCGGTCGCCGGAGGTGTGCGCACGCGCGCCGAGCTCGGCCGCGCAGCGGCGGGCGGCGTCGGTACGACGGGAGACGAAACCTCGATCAGGCCTCGAGTGCACGGATGCGGATCAGATCAGGATCTTCCACTCCGTAAATGCGTTCCGCTTCCGCGTAGTCGGTGTGGATCAGTTGACGACCCTCATCGTTCCGGCCCGCGGCGATGAGCCTTTCGGCGAGGAGGACGCGGGCCTTCACTGACAGCGGGTGATCGTGTCCAAGGAGGCGCTCGCGCCCTTGGACGGCCTCGCGCATCATCCCGACGGCTTCGCCGTGGGTGCCACGGAGCATCAGCGCCCAGCTCAGGACGAGCGTTGCGGAGTAGACCAGGGGGTGTTCCGGGCCGTGCAGGCGGATACGGGCGGCCAGCGCGGTGCGGGCCGCGGCCTCCGCGCCTTCCGGGCTTCCGGTGTGGAGCAGGCCGTAGGCGTAGTTGCTGTACGCGATGACCGTGACCGGATGGTCGGGACCGAGGTGGCGCTCGCAGGCGCCGACGGTGGCCGGGCCCTCCCGGGTGAACTCCTCGCTGTGACCGGCGTCGACAAGGAATTCGAGGATCAGCGCGCGGCTGCGCAAAGTCTCCTCGTGGTCATCGCCGAGAACCCGCCGCTGTCCTTCGATGGCCTGGTGCAGCCAACTGAGGCTCTCGTCGTGTCGGCCCAGGAGGTACAGGGGCTGGCTGAGGATCGCCGCGGTCTGCAGGGTGTCCGGGTGATCGGGTCCCAGGACGTGGGAGCGCTGCCCGTGGACCTGGCGCAGAAGCTGTTCGGCTTGGTCGAGCTTGCCCAGACGGCGGAGAAGATCGCCTTGTTCGTGCTGTGCGGCCAAGGCGGCGGGGTGACCATCGCCCTGGTACCGCACGGATGTCGAAGCCGCCAGTGTGGCCATGGCGAGGGCCGCCCCGTAGTCGCCTGCGTCGCGGATGCTCCGGGTGGCCGACAGTGCCAGCGTTACGAGGCGTTCGGCGGTGGCCGGGTCCGCGCGGTGGAGGAGGGCCGTGATGTGCGGTGAGATGAGGCGTAGCAGCTGCGTCGGCCCCGCAATTGATCCGCTTGCCGTCCGCAGAGCGGCGGCGAGCAGATCGACAGCTGCTCGCCGGTAGACGTGGCGCTGCTCCTGGGGGATGCCGGCGTGGACGCTGTCCAGGATGAGACCGTGGACTAGGACACAGCGCACGGCCTCGTTGTGCGGACCGTTCGACTGCTCCTGGAGCACGGCAAGGGAGTGGTCGAGCAGCGCGCGGAGAGCCGCCTCCACCTGGTTGCCGCGCAGCGGAGGGTCGAGGGTGTACAGCGGGGTGGCTGCGACGGCGCCGGGCGTGAGGACCATCAGCGGCAGCGGGTCGGGGCTCATGCAGGACAGCAGGCGCAGCAGACCCGTGGCCTCGGGGACGCCCTGGGCGGTGAGGGCGTTTAGGGTGATCTGCCAGGTACGCGAGACCAGGTGGCGCGAATCGCCGGTCGGTGCGTCGGCGCCCTGGTCGATCAGACCAGTGGTGTCGTCCTGTAAGCGCTCGTGGTAGTCGCTCATCGTCCACGATTCCAGAAGTTGTCGGGACAGGTAGGTGCCAGCCAGGTTCAGCGCGAGCGGGAGGCATCCCAGACGGCGCGCCACCGCCTCGGCGTGGCCCAGATCCCCCGCGTCCGGGGCCAGGTCGCGCAGCACCTGTGCGGCGTCCTCGATGGGAAGGACGTCCAGGCGGTGCAGGACGGCGCCGCGCCACAAGGCGGCGGTGGCCCGTCGAGTGGTGACCACAACGGTGCCACCGGGGCTTGCGCGCAACCAGCTCCCCTCGTCCAGGAGCACGGGATCGTCGGCGTTGTCGATGACGAGCAGCCAGGGCTGCGGGGAGCGGTCCAGATAGTGCCAGACCAGGTCGGCGGCGGCCCGCTGCCCGTTGTAAGCGGCGGTGAGCTCCCAGGGCTCGGCGCCCCGGTCGGCGGCGACGGCGAGCATTGCGGCACGCAGCGCCATCCGGTCCGATGCGGTCACCCACAGACCGACCATTCCATGGCTCACCGCTTCGTGGAAGGCCCAGAGCGCCACGGAGGTCTTGCCGGATCCTCCCATGCCGTGGATGACATGGACATCACCACCGCCGCGGTTCAGACCCACCAGCAGCGCGGCACAGACTTCATGACGGTCGCGCAGGATCCGAGGTGGGCGTTCGGCTCGCGCCGTGCGAACCGAGTCGGGAGCCGGCCAGGGGACCGGGCCGACGCGTCGTGCGTCTCCGGAGGCGGTCGCGGACGGGTAGTGATGATGGGTCTCGGTGATCACCTGATCGCCGGACGCCTGGTAGACCCGGCCCTCTCCGAATGCCTGACCCTGGGGGGAGAGATCGGGTGCTGCGGGATTCGCGCCAGGGTCCCCGGTCACGTCTCGGTGATGTGCTGGTCGCGACCGGCTTGATAGACACGGCCGTGCCCGGAGGCGCTGGCCCGCAATTGGATCCGCGGCGCGGAAGGGGCAGGCGCCAATGAGCCCAGTTCGTTCATGAAACGCAGAAGGTCCTCTACCGCCGTCGGCTCAGCCGCCATCAGCCGACGTAGCCGCCCCTGCCACTCGGCGTGCAGTTCCCGCTCGGACTCCATGTCCCCGGCAGCCCGAGCGGCCAGCAGGTCTGCCCGGCTGACGTCGAGTTCGGCGCCGACCGCCTCGGCTCGCTCCGGACTGGCCCGGCTCCACAGAGCGACCGCACCCTCCCGCACACGCTGCCACACTTCGGTGGCCAGCAACGTAACCAGGGTGGTGCTTGCCGAGGCTGCCAGAGCGGCAATCTCCGGTTCCACTCCGCCCCCTCCCACGGCCTCACAGGCCGCCCTTGTCACGACCAGCGGAACAACTACCCCACCGCACAGCCAGGAATGCCGGATGATCTTATCCTGCTCCACGGTGGCTAGAAATCGCTATGTCTGTCTTGCGCGCACGCCGGCGGCCCGCTTGGGTGGCAGGGCCCATCAGCACGCCCAGCCCTGACCGCTCGACACCGACGCTGGAGGAACCAGTGGCTTACGTGGATTTCCGTTCCGCCCGCTGGCGCAAGAGCAATGTGAGCGGGGAAACGGGATGCGTCGAAGTGGCCCTTGGTCTGCCCATGGTGGGCGTCCGTGACACCAAGGACCGCGGTACCGGCCCTATTCTCGCCTTCTCCCCCGTGGCGTGGACGTCCTTCCTGCAGGGTCTGGCCTGTGGTGACTTCACGCCGGATCGGATGCCCAGCTGAGCACGGACCAGGACGAGCAAGCGCCACAGGCAGCGCGGCGGGTCGCCACCGGGCGGGTCGCCCCGCTGCTGGCCGCCACGGGAATCTCGGTCACCGGGGACGGCGCATTCCTGGCTGCTGCCCCGCTGCTCGCCGCCTCTGTCACCCACGACCCGCTGGCCGTTTCCACGGTCACCGCCGCGTTCTACGTTCCCTGGCTCCTGGTCGGGCTGCCCGCCGGCGCGCTGGTCGACCGGTGGCCGCGCCGTCTCGTCATGATCACAGCCGACCTGACCCGGGCCGGAATCCTGACCGGCCTCGCCGTCCTCGTGTCCACGGGCCACGCCGCACTGGCCACGCTGGTCGGAGCGATCCTGGTCGTCGGCGTCGCCCAGTGCTTCTTCGACGCCGCCTCCCAGTCGGTCATCCCCGTCATCGTCGGGCGGGACAAGGAGATCCTGACCAGGACCAACGGCCGCTACTGGGCCATCGACACCATCGGCCGCTCGCTGGCCGGACCGCCGATCGGTTCAGCGGCGTTCGCCGCGGGCCGGATGCTGCCCTTCGCTGGGGACGCCGCCTCGTTCGTTCTGTCCGCGGCCTGCATCAGCACGTTGCCCACGATGCCGGCCGCCGGCAGCAGCCAGCCCCTCGTAGCAGCCATTCGCGCCGGGCTCGCGCACCTGCGCGCGACGCGCGAACTCCGGTTGCTGGCGGCCGCGATGGCGACCTACAACTTCGCCTTCAACGTCTCCATGGCCACCTTCGTCCTCTACGCGACGAGCACGCTGCACGTGGCCGACGCCGGATACGGGATCCTCCTCGCCGTCGCCGCCGTCGGCGGCATCATCACCGGCTGGCGCGCGGCACCGTTGACCCGCCGCCTCAGCTACCGCCAGATGATGGCCATCGCCTGCGCCCTCCAGGGGCTCGCCTGGGCCGGCATCGCCGCCGTTCCCGACGTCTACGCCACCGGCGCCTTCCTCGCGCTGATCGGCGCCGCCTCCACCCTCACCAGTGTCGCCGCGAGCTCCGCCCGCCCGGCCCTGACGCCGGACCACCTCCTGGGCCGCGTCACCTCCGCCTTCCGCCTCTTCGGCGTCGGCGCAGCCGGACTCGGAGCCCTCACCGGCGGCCTCATCGCCAGGCAGTCCACCCTGCACGTGCCCCTGTGGGCAGCGGCGGGCCTCCTGGCCATCGCCACCCTCGCTCTACGGCCGTGGGCCCATCGTGGAGCGTCCGCGACCCGCTGACCTGACGCTTCCGCGAGCGTTCAGGGCTGCGCCCACCTCATCGGGCCCATCCACGCGGGCAGCGTCGGCGCATTTCCCGCCGGAAGCCACCCCCGGGCCGTCAGGGCAGGCGTGTCGACCCGACGGCGAGCCGGTCGGCAGCACAGGAGCGCCCGACCGGCTGCGGCGATCAGGCGCTCCTGGTGGATCCTTGGCCGGACAAGCGACTACCGCTGGTTGAACTCTCCCGCGGCCACGCCGGCGACGAACGCACCGAACTCGCCCGGCGTGAAAACCAGGGCAGGGCCGGTCGGGTTCTTGCTGTCCCGCATGGCGACCCGCCGGTCGTCGAGAAAAGCGACCTCTACGCACTCTCCTTGGCCATTGCTGTAGCTCGACTTGAACCACCGCGCGCCGACCAGATCGTCCTTACTCACTCCGCCACCCCTTCACAGCCTCGGCAAGAAACGTCCTACTTGCTGCCTCATTCAACGAGGCGCTCTTGATGTTGTTGAACGCCTGCTCTTGGCGATCCACCTCATGCTGCTTGTCAAGGTAGAGCGCACCAGCGAAGCCTGAGCTTGTTCCGCTTTGACGGACACCATTGGTGTGGTGGTCAGGCTGCGTGTGTGGTCTCGTAGCCGGCGGGACTGAGGTAGCCGAGGCTGCTGTGCAGGCGGTGCAAGTTGTACCAGCCCTCGATGAAGTCGAAGATCGCGATGCGTGCGGCTGCCCGGGTGGGCCAGGTGCGCGTGTCGAGCAGTTCCCGTTTGATGGTGGCGAAGAACGATTCGGCCAGTGCATTGTCCCGGCATTGCCCGGTGCGGCCGACCGACAGACGAACCCCGAACTGGTCTGCCAGGGCGGCGAATTGCCGGCTGGTGTACTGGCTTCCGCGGTCCGAGTGAAAGATCACCGGTCGCATCGGGCGACGCTGCCGGCAGGCGGCGGTCAGGGCGTCGGCCACAAGATCGGTGCGCATGTGGTCGGCGGTCTCCCAGCCGACGATTCGGCGTGAGGCGATGTCGATGACGGTGGCCAGATAGAGCCAGCCCTCGTCGGTCGGGAGGTAGGTGATGTCACCGCACCAGCGTGTATCCAGCCCAGTGGGGTCGGGCTGGAAGCCCCGGGCGATGAGGTCGGGACGGGCGGCGGCCCGCGGATCGGGAACGGTGGTCAGGTGCCGTCGTCGGCGATGCACGCCTGCCAGCCCGGCCGCCCGCATCAGCCGGGCGGCACGGCGACGCCCGCACACGGCACCGTCGTGCTGCAGCGCGGCGTGGACCCGCGGGGCACCGTAAGTTCCCCGCGACCTCGTGTGGACGGCGGTGATCTGCCCGGTCAGTCCGGCGTCGCGGACGGCGCGGGGACCGGGTGCCGCGGTACGGCGGGCGTAGTAGGTGGCTCGGGAGACCTTCAAGAGCTCACAGGCGCGTTTGACGCTGTGACCTGCGTGTTTCTCCGCCTCGATGAACGGGTGAACCGTCACCGGGTCTCCTTCGCGAAGAAAGCCGTGGCCCGCTTGAGGATGTCGACGTCCTCGCGCGGTCGGCGGTTCTCCCGCCGCGGTGCGGCCAGTTCCCCGCGTTCGCCGCTGGTCAGGCCGTCCCGCTCGCCGGCGTCGACCTCAGCCTGCTTGACCCAGTCACGCACCGCGGTCTCGGTCAGATCGAAGTCCTTCGCGATCTGACCCATCGAGCGGTCACCGCGCTGGCAAAGCTCGACGATCTCGGCCTTGAACTGCGGCGTGAACGAGCGGCGAGAGCGAGGCTTCTTCTTCCCCATGCTCTCCATGATGGACATCCTCCCGGGGCAGAACCCCTGATCTCGAATGTCCGTCAAAGCGGATCAAGCGCAGGAGCCCGGGACAGGACCACCGCGCCGCTGGATGACGTGGGTCAAGCCGCGGGCGAGGGCGCGCCGCCCCCGGCCGCCCGGACCGACGACCACGCGGTCGCCGGAGGTGTGCGCACGCGCGCCGAGCTCGGCCGCGCAGCGGCGGGCGGCGGTGCCGGTGTGGATAACGACCTCAGCGGGTAAGTCATAGCGAGGAGACCCGGAAGCGTGCAGGCGAGGGGCGGCCTTGGATCCCGTATCTGCGGGCATGTTGGCGGCTCTGGCAGGCGGGGCCGGGGGCGAGTTGGGCCGCCAGGTCTGGGTCGCACTGGGTGAGTTGGTGCGGAGGCCGTTCAGCCGATCGGGTGCCGTGGCGTCTGGCGCGGCCGAGTGGGCGGCGCTGAACGAGGTGCCAGACGAACCGGCCCGCGCGGAAGCGCTGAGCAGTGCCCTCGCGGCGCGCGCAGCCAGCGACCTGGAGTTCGACGCAGCACTGGAGTCATGGCGTCGCCGGGCGCCGGCGTTGTCCGGGGGCACGGTGACCAACACGATCAGCGGCGGCACACAGCACGGTCCCGTGATCCAAGGCCGGGACTTCTCCGGCATCACCTTCAACAGTCCTCCCGCCCCTTGCTCGCGGGAAGGTGAAGGTCACGGTTGACTCTTCCAGTGCCGAGGGCAGGCACGGTTCGGGCCCTGTGCATGCCGACGGGCTGCCCGGCCTGTATGAGGCGTATCACCTGGCCAGGCCATTCGATGGGGCTGGGACGCTCGCACGTCGCCAGGAAAGGGCCTTTCCACGTGAGGTTTTGACGCACACGTCCAAGTAGCTCCGGTACCCTTGAGGCCACCGTCAGTGATGTCGCGGATACCGGAGGCAGTCGTGGCCCGCAGGTGGGAAGCGGATCCGTCGGTGTTGTTCGTCAAGCGCCTCGGCAAGTCGGCGGCGGAGCTGGGCAACTCCAAGGACGAAGACGAGTGCCCGGACATCTGGCAGTTGAGCAACGGCGACGTTGCCGTGATCGGCCGTGATCTCACCGCCCACTACCGCTCACACCTGCCGGCCGGAGTGAGCCTGGGACCGGACGAGCGGTTGGTCGTCATCCCCGGCAACATGCTGAGTGCGGCGAAGGCGGACATTCCCGATGCTTGATCTCCCCAGCCCTGAGCTACCCGACGAGCTGGGTGAGCGGCTCACACGCGAGGCCTACAAGCGGGACTTCCAGGAGCGGCGGGCGGCGGTCCGTGATGGGGAGTCCTGGAAACTCGAGCGGTTGCAGCACTTTGAGGAGACGAACGACGACAGCCGGCAGGCGCTCCGCCAAGGAGACTGGCCGGCGGTGCTGCGGCTGTTCGAGGCCGAGCGTGACGCCCTGGTTCGAAGGGCCCGGGCGGAGGCGGCGCGGGGCGCGGTAACCCATCGCGTTCGTGTGGTCGAGGAGCCGCTGACGCCGTACGTGCAGTGGGAGCTGCACTGGCTCCGGCTTACCGCGGAGTGCGGGCACTCCGTTCGTGTCCTGCCTGCAGTTGCGGTCGCCGCGGCCGAGAGCAAAGCGCCCCTGCCCGAGTTGAACCTCCTGGATGGTCGGGTTCTCTACCGGGTGCTGTACACCGAGGCCGGCCGCCCCGACGGGGCGGTCCGCTTCACCGATCCCGGCACGGTGGGAAACTGGGCGAGGTATCTGCGGGCGCTGTACGGGGCCGCAGAGACGGTCCAGGTGTACTTCGACCGTGCCGTGGCCGACCTGCCTCCGCCGCCCGCGGCCTGACCGAGGCGGCATCGATGGACGTGCCCACAGAAGACAACAGGCGACTGGGAGATTCGCGGAACGACCTCTCCGGATCGTCGCGCGATGTCGTACAGGCCGGGAGCGTCACCGGTGACATCCACTTTCACCGGGTTGCCGCCTCGGAGGCATCGCGAATCGTCCCACGTCAACTGCCGGCCGACGTGAACATCTTCGTCAATCGCTCCGACGAACTGGGCCAGCTGAACGCGGGGCTCACCGACCGACACGGCGGCCGCCTCGTCGCCTCCGTCCATGTGGTGGCCGGCACGGCGGGAGCGGGCAAGACCTCACTGGTCCTGCACTGGGCGCACCAGGTCAAGGACCGATTCCCCGACGGCCAGCTCTTCGTCAACCTCCGCGGCTACGACCCCGGAGAACCGGTCACCGCCGCCCAGGCACTTCAGCGCTTCCTGCGAGCCCTGGGCGTAACCGCAGCCGAGGTTCCCCAAGATGTCGACGACGCGGCAGCCATGTACCGTTCACTGCTCGCCGACCACCGAGTCCTGATCCTCCTGGACAACGCGGCAACGGTCAGCCAGGTCCGCCCGCTGCTCCCCGGCGGTGGAGACAGCCTCGTCGTGGTCACCAGCCGCAGCCGCCTGGCATCCCTCTCGGTACGGGACGGCGCTCACCGGATCACCCTGGGGACGCTTCCGGAGCCGGAGGCGGTCGCTCTGCTGCGGGCCGTCGTTCGAGACTACCGGCCCGAGGACGACGCGGACGAACTCGCAGAACTGGCGCATCTGTGCGCCCGCCTTCCGCTCGCCCTGCGGATCGCAGCGGAGCGCGCGGCCAGCCACCCGCACATGCGACTCGACGAACTCATCAGCGATCTGCGTGATGAGTCCGCCCTCTGGGAGGCCCTGAGTACCGGCATCGACGAGGAGGCCGAGGCCATCCGGTCGGTCTTCGCCTGGTCCTACCGCGCCCTCCCCACCCACTCGGCCCGCCTCTTCCGGCTCCTGGGCCTGCACCCCACAGGGGAGTTCAGCCTCCACGCCGCAGCGGCCCTCGGTGAGCTTGCGCTCAGCAGAACACGCCAGCTGCTCGACGATCTCGTCGGTGCTCACCTGCTGGAGCAAAACGCCCCCGACCGGTTCCAGTTCCATGACCTTTTGCGTGCTTACGCCACCGACCGGGTCCAGTCGGAGGAGTCCGCCGACCAGCGGCAAGCAGCGCGACGACGCGTCCTGAGCTGGTACCTCCACACCGCCGACGCCGCCCAGACCTGGCTCTATCCGTCCGAAGACCGCCTGCCACTGCCTGAACCCCTGCCAGAAGTCAGGCCGCTCGTCTTCGCCGACTACAACGCCGCCGTCGATTGGTCGGAACGGGAGCACGGCACCTTCCTTCCCGCCGTGCGGGACGCTGCCAGCAACGGACTGGACCAGACCGCCTGGCAGTTGGCCACCGTCCTGTGGTTCACACGGCCCCCTTCCTCCTCGGAGCGCGACTGGTTGGAGGCGGGTCGCATCGGGCTGGAGGCAGCCGCGAGACAGGAGGACCAAAGAGCGCAGAGGCGGTTGCTCGTCAACACCGGCATCGCGCACAGGGCCCTGAACAACTTCTCCGAGGGCCTGGACGTCCTGAACAAAGCCGTCTTGTTGGCCCGCAGCTCGCAGAGCCGGTCCGACGAGGCCCAGGCTCTCAACCTCATCGGCCTGATCCATCTACGGCGACGCGAACTCGACCTGGCGGACTCGCACTTCGTGCAAGCCATGTCCGTCTTCCGCGACCTGGGCGACAGCCGACGAACCGCCACCGCACTGGCCAACATCGCCAGCACCCGCCTGAGCGCCGGCCGCCTGCCCGAAGCCGCCTCAGTCATCGACGAGGCACTGGCCGCGCACCGGGCTCTGGGCAACCGAGGCGGTGAGGGCAACCTCCTGCGGATCGCAGCCGCGCTGCGACTCGAAGAGGGCGACGCGGATGCCGCACGGCGGTCCATCGACGAGGCACTTGACATCGCGCTCGCCCTGCGCGACCACGCCCGGGAGGGCTTCTGGCTCCTCACCCTCGGCGATGTCCAGCGCGCTGCCGCCCAGTACGGCGATGCCCTGATCTCCTACCAGCGCTCCGCCATGCTCCACCGACGGCTCGGCGACCGCAGCCGCGAAGCCCTGGCCTGGCGCGGTACGGGCCAGGCGTACGCCGCGATGGATCGCCACGGTGAGGCCGCCGCTTTCCACCGCCAGGCCGCGTTCGTCCACCGTGACCTCAAAGACACCTGGCAGCTCGCCCTGGAACTCGACCACCTGGCCGCAGCCGTTCACACGGAAGACCCGGAGGCCGCCCGTGCCCATTGGACTGAGGCCCTGACCCACCTCACTCCTTTTACCGATCCCCGGGCCGTGTCCTTCCGCTCCCGTGTGGAGGCGCTGGTGACCCGATCCGATGGTTGACGACGGTGTCGAGCACATGACTCCGACAGGGGCCGGCGGATATCCCGAAACCCTGCCTGCTCTCCGTGGGGGCGGGATGTGGGCGAGGTCTGTCGACTGCTGCGGCACGGTGCGGCGCCCGGCGCCTTCCTCGCGCTGATCGGCGCCGCCTCCACCCTCACCAGTGTCGCCGCGAGCTCCGCCCGCCCGGCCCTGACGCCGGACCACCTCCTGGGCCGCGTCACCTCCGCCTTCCGCCTCTTCGGCGTCGGCGCAGCCGGACTCGGAGCCCTCACCGGCGGCCTCATCGCCAGGCAGTCCACCCTGCACGTGCCCCTGTGGGCAGCGGCGGGCCTCCTGGCCATCGCCACCCTCGCTCTACGGCCGTGGGCCCATCGTGGAGCGTCCGCGACCCGCTGACCTGACGCTTCCGCGAGCGTTCAGGGCTGCGCCCACCTCATCGGGCCCATCCACGCGGGCAGCGTCGGCGCATTTCCCGCCGGGGGCCACCCCCGGGCCGTCAGGGCAGGCGTGTCGACCCGACGGCGAGCCGGTCGGCAGCACAGGAGCGCCCGACCGGCTGCAACGATCAGGCGCTCCTGGTGGATCCTTGGCCGGACAAGCGACTACCGCTGGTTGAACTCTCCCGCGGCCACGCCGGCGACGAACGCACCGAACTCGCCCGGCGTGAAAACCAGGGCAGGGCCGGTCGGGTTCTTGCTGTCCCGCATGGCGACCCGCCGGTCGTCGAGAAAAGCGACCTCTACGCACTGACCATTGTTCGCGGACCGGCTGGACTTGCGCCACACCGCGCCCGTCAGCTCAGAACTCATCACTGCCGTAGCTCCCTTGCTGCCTGGTGAAGGAGGGCCTGTGACTCCTTGTCGTTCAAGGCAGAGCCCCAGATTGCTGTGAACGCTGCGCCGTAGCGTTCGATCTCGTGCGGCTTGTCGAGGTACAGATCACCGGTGAAGCCGTCGACGTAGACCGTGGTGGGTTCGGTCGGCTGACCATCGCCGTTGATCGGAAAGTGCAGCATGGTGAACGGCCCGGACATGAGCCCGTGATGCAACCCCGCTCCGTAGTGCACGACGCGGATGGAGACGTGGGGCAGTGCCGCCAGTTCGAGTAGGTGCTCAAGCTGAGTCGCCATCACCTGCTGACCACCGATAGGCCTTCGGAGGACGGCTTCACTGAGTGCCACTTCCAGGGTAAGGGGCCTCGTCACTCTGGTCAGCAGCGCTTGCCGAGCAGTCCGCACGTGGACTCGCCGCTCGATCTCCTCGTCGGCAACCCCGGGATTGTCCCCACTGATCAACATCCGCGCGTAGTCGGTGGTTTGCAACAGTCCGGGGACCAGTTCGGCACTGTACTGGTTGAGGCGTTCCGCCGCTTCCTCCAGTCCGATGTACAAGTCGAACGTCTCCGGGATCACGTCACCGTACGCATGCCACCAACCCCGGCCCTTCGTCTCCTTGGCAAGACCCATGAGTGCCGCAGCCAGTTCGGCGTCGGCGCCGTAAACCCGGCACATGGCCTCAACGTCCAGGCTGCGCATGGACGTCTGCCCCGTCTCGATGCGCCATAGCTTCTGGTCCGACCACTCCAGAGCTGTCGCCGCTGCACGCACCGTCAACCGCGCGCGGTTGCGCAGCTCACGCAGGTGTCGCCCCAGTTGACGGCGGGGCACGGTCGAGCCGCTTGCCGTCTCTGCCACTTGGTGTACCTCCGATCTGGAACCCATCTTACATCCGGAATGGAAGCTCACATGTTTCCATTTTGGAATAGGGTATACGTGTTCGAGAATCCGACTCCCGGATTTCCAATCTGGAGTGTTGCATATCTGAGTAGTCCAGTGCTTCACTCGTGTCATCACGTAGGGCGTGAGCGGATTTGGCCCCCTCGTGATCGAGTGCGGTGTGGCACGTGATGCCGAACGTCGTCGCCCGCTCATCCGCCGCTAGGAGGCGAAATGAAGCGTCCGATCCATGGCTACATGTGTGCGTACATGAGCGCGCCCGAAGAGGAGGTCGCGGAAGCCGAGCTGCGTTTGTTCCAGGGGGCGCAGGTGGAGGGGTATGACCTGGCGGTCGTCTGTCGGGAGGTGGAGGAGGGCGGTCTCGCCGTCCTGGCAGAGCCGGTCGAGGAGTTGGGGGAGTGTGCGGTGGTGGTGCCGGCCGTGGGGCGTTTCGGCGCCGGCCCCGTGTTCGGGGAGTACCTCGCCGCGTGTGTCGTGCGCGGTGCGGGCGCCGGTGCCAGTGCGGATCTGTGCGGGGTGGGGGGCCGGTGAGGACGATGGTGTGGTTGACGCCGGCGGCGGCGCCGATGCCGTCGGCGCCGAGTACGTTCTACGTCGCCAGCATCCGTCTGGCGGCCGTGCCCACCGCCGCCGGGGACTCCCGGGCGTTCGTCCGGCAGCAGCTCGGGCGCTGGGAGCTCGCCGAGCAGACCGACGCCGCCGAGCTGATCGCGTCCGAACTGGTCACCAACGCGGTCACGCAGGCACGCAGCGCCCGGGACGCCGCGGCGCGGGCGGCCGTCAGGGGCCACCACGTCATCGGCGTCCAGCTCCGCGCCACCGGCACCGGCCTCTTCGTCGAAGTCTGGGACCGCAGCCACGGCACACCCGCCATCCCCCGGCAGGACCCCGACGCCGAAGACGGCCGCGGACTGCTCCTGGCCACATCACTCAGCGAACGCTGGGGCACCTACCACCCCCTCGCCGGCGGAAAAATCATCTGGTGCGAACTCACACGGAAAACACCGGAACCTCTCACCGCCGAACCGCCACCCCAGGCCCCCGACACCCACCCCCGCATGGCCGACGTCGAACTCGAACTCCTCGACATGGCACTCACCCAACGCATCCTCGACCGACTCATCCACCCACCCGAACCCGGACCGGCCCGATGACGCGCGGGCCCGAGCGCCGACATCCCCGCCGGCTCCACCGGGAATGCGCAGCCGTCACCTGGGCCCGCGCGAAGACCGGACCGACCGAACGGGGCACCCGCCGACCCGCGCGGGCCGCGTGACCGCCCACCCGCCGACCCGCGCGCGCCGCGCCGCGCCGCTCAACCGGTTGGTGACCTCACCTGCCGGGCTCCGGCCCCGCAAAGGACCCGCGGCAGTACCGCAGGAGTTCGCGGAGCGCGGGCGCGGGGGCCGGCCGCCAGGCCAGGGCGAGGAGGGCGGGGGCGGTGACGTCGTCGAGGATGCGGGCGGCGAGCCGGTCGGAGTGACGCGCGGCCATCGACTCGCTGAGGACGCCGACGGCCAGCCCGCGGGCGGCGAGGTCGGCGATGGCGTCGGCGGCACTGGCCTGGAGGGCGATCTCGGGGTGCAGCCCTTGGGCCGCGCAGGCCCGGTCCAGGACAGTACGCAGCCCGGTGCCGGCGGGCATGCACACGATCGGGTACGCGGTCAGGTGCCGGAGGGCGACGCGCCGCCGCGACGCCAGCGGGTGCGCGGGGGGCACCGCCACGACGAGCCGTTCGCTGATGACGGTCAGCGCCTCCAGTCCGGCCGGGGCGGCGGTCGCGGTTCCGACCAGGGCCAGATCGACGGCGCCGGCCCGTACCGACTCCACCAGCCGCTCGGAGTTCTCCTCCAGCAGCGAGATCCGCACTCCGGGATGGGCCCGGTGGAAGGCGGCGAGCGCGTCGAACCACGGGGTGACGGTGCAACCGGTGACCATGCCGAGGGTGAGCTGTCCGCGGATCACCAAGGCCACCTGGCCCACCGCCTGCTCGACCGCCCCGGCGGCGGCGAGCGCGGCCCGAGCGTGTTCGAGCGCGGCCTTCCCCGCGACGGTGAGGGTGGCGGTACGCGCCGACCGGTCGAACAGCTCGGCACCGAGTTCCCGTTCCAGCCGGCGGATCTGGGCGCTGACCCCGGACTGGCTGATGCGCACCCGCGCGGCGGCCCGGGTGAAGTTCCGCTCCTCGGCGACCGCGACGAAGTACTCCAGCTGCCTCAGTTCCATGACTGTGAATTCTAGCTTCGAGCAGATTCAGCTGTTGGACTTCTGCCCGAGAGGCGACCAGGCTGGACGGCACGCGGTGCCCGGCCCGGCCGGGCACCGGTTGACGATCCTCAGGAAGGAAGCACATGGCGGAGTACGAGAAGGCCCTGCGGCCGGAGGACATCACCCGGTTGTTCGTCGAACGATCCAACGCCGGTGACGCGGCGGGGGTCGCCGCGCTCTACGAGGAGGACGCGGTGCTCGCGTACCCGCCCGGCAGCCGGACCGTCGGCCGGGCGGCCATCCGCACGCTGTGGGAGACGGTGCTGGCCGACCGCCCGCGCTTTGAACCGGAAGCCCCCTTGCCGACGCTGATCAGCGGCGACATCGCGCTCACCGCCACCCCGCCGAAGGACGGCACCGGCGCCCGCGCGCAGGTGGTCCGCCGCCAGCCCGACGGAAGCTGGCTGCGGGTGCTCGACCAGCCGGAGTTCGCCCGGCCCGCCCGCTGATCCGTCCGTCCGCTGACCGGCCCACCCGCTGACCCGCGCGTCCGACGACCCGCGCGTCCGACGACCCAGCCTCCCGTGGCCTGGCCGCCGGCTGGCCCCGGCCGGCCGGCGGGAGGACGCACTCGGCCCGCCCCGGACACGGCCGCGCCCGCGCGCAACGCCCCTTGCCGCCGGCCGACCGCCCCTCAGCCGCGTCGGTCGATCACCGGTCAGCCGCCGGTCGCGCCGCCGTCCGTGGCGCCACCGTCCGTCGAACCGCCCGTGGTGGCACCGCCCGTGGTGGCACCGCCGGTCGTCGAACCACCGTCCGTCGAACCGCCGTCCGTCGAACCACCGGTGGTGGCACCGCCCGTGGTGGGGCCGCCGGTCGTCGTGCCGCCGGTCGTGGGACCACCGGTGGTCGAACCGCCGGTGGTGGGGCCACCGGTCGTCGTGCCGCCGGTCGTGGACCCGCCCGTGGTCGTGCCGCCGGTCGTGGGACCGCCGGTGGTCGAACCGCCCGTGGTCGAACCGCTGGTGGAGCCGCCGGACGTCGTGTGGCCGCCGGTGGTGCCGCTGGTCGTCGGGGACGACGAGTCGGACGTACCGCTGGGCGTGTCCGGCGGGCTGGACAGGCCGCTGTCGGTCGTCGTGGTCTGCGGGCCCGCCGTGTCCGTCGCCGACTCCGATGTCGACGGCGAGGTCCCGGACGCCGGGGGCGCCGCGGAGACGCCGCCGGAGGACGACGGGGACGTGCCGTCGGGTGCGCCGCTGTCAACGGATTCGACCGGCTTGACCTGGCCGGGGCTGCCGTCGGTGCCCGCGGTCGCGCCGATGGTGACGATCGTGCCGAGGACGGCGGCGAGCAGGACACCGGTGCCGGCGGCGACGAGGTTGCGGCGGGAGCCGAGGAGGGCCAGCCGGCGGGTCGCGGAGGGGGCGGGCGGCGGCGTCCTGCTGACGGCGACGGGCGCCGCCTCGGGGAGGACGAAGGCGGCGACACCCGGCGGGAGTTCGAGCGCGGCGGCCCCGACGCGGTCGTTGACGAGGGCCAGGGTGCGGCGTCCGACGACCGTGCCCTGGCGGTCGGCCAGGGCGGCGCGCAGGGCGATCGACGCCTCGAGTTCCGCCCTGGCCCGGTCCGTCCGGCCGGTGCAGAGCGCGAGCACACCCAACTCGTGGTGGAAGTAAGCCTCTTCCGCCACTTCACCGGACAGTCGGGCGGCCTCCTGGCCGATCCGCAGCGCCCGCTCCCAGGCGCCCCAGTGCAGGGCCGCGGCGAAGACGGGGGCGACGGTGCGGGCCAGCAGCACCGCCGCGGAGGCGTGGCCGCCGTCGCGGCACGCGGTCATCGCCGCGAGGATCGCCTCGGACTCGGCGGTGGCGCGCTCCGGGGTGACGGAGGGGTGGCCGGTCCACCAGGCGTAGTGCAGGGCCGCGGTGTGCGCCTGTACGTCGTTGAGTTCGCCGTCGGCGGCGAACGCGGGGCCGAGCTGCTGGACGACACCCGCGGCCAGCCGGAAATGCGAGGCGACGGGCACCGCGAGGCCGACCGAGATGAGTTCGCCGAGGGCCGCGTCGCCGTGGGTGTCGCCGACCAGCGCGGGCAGGTGTGAGGGGTGCGGGCACTCGCCGTCCAGTGCGACGGCGAAGGCGAGCGCCTCGCGGGCGGCCTCGCTGAGCCGGGAGGCCAGCAGGTCGGCCGGGGCGGCGCTCTCCGCGAGCGACGGCAGCGGTATGTCGCCGGCCGCCGACCGCAGGGGCAGCGCCGACAGTTGGGGTATCTCGGGCAGGGTGACGTCGGGCAGCAGGTCGTCGAAGCCGCTGAGGTCGGGCAGCGCGGACTCGGCCGGTCCGGGCGGCGAACCGTTCAGCCACACCGAGTCGTCGAGGTCCGGGTCGGGCGGCACCCGCATGCCGTCCCGCTGCCGCAGCAGCGCGCCGGCCTGGACGAACCGCAGCGGCAGTCCCTCGGACTCGAACCACAGGTCGGCGGCCCAGGCGGTCTCGTCCTCCTCCAGCCGCCGCCCGGTGACGAGTTGCAGCAGGTCGACGCAGGCGACCCGGGTCAGTCCCGACAGCAGCACCTCCTCCACCATGGAGTCGGGCGCGGGCGCGGGTACGTCGGGGGTGGCGGACATCAGGAACGCGCACTCGGGCGCCGCGTCCAGGAGCTCCTCCAGCGCGGCGCCGCCGATCTCCACGTCGTCCAGGACCACGATCGCACCGATGTCGCCCAGCAGGCCGGGGAGTTCGCCGCGGCCGGGGCGGAAGCCGGTGCCGGAGTAGACGACGGTGTAGAGGTCGTGCAGCAGGTCGGCGGCGGTGAGGTGGTAGCCGGACAGCCAGATCACCCCGTCGGGGGCGAGGTCCGCGCAGGCGTTGGCGACGGACTCCAGCAGCGCGGTACGGCCGGCGCCGGACGGTCCGGTGACCCGTATCGAACGGCCGCGGGCCAGCAGCCGGATGAGCCGCTCGCGCTCCTCGTCCCGTTCCAGCAGGGGCACTTCGGGCGCGGGCGGGCCGGGCGGCGGCGCGGGGCGGGCCGCGCTGATCCAGGCGGCGCGCTCCTCGGGGGTGCGGCGGACCGGGGTGCGCCGCTCCTCGGGCGGGCACTGCACGACCTCGGTGCCGTCGACCGGGTTGACGGTGAGCAGGTACTCGGGGGTGACGATGCGCGGCACCCGGGAGCTGCCGCCGCCGGGCGGCACGAGTTCGGGGGCGAGCGGGTCACGGGTGGGCCGGGTCAGCTTGGGCAGCGGCATCGTGCTGTCGAACAGCGAGGTGCCCTCCTGGACGGCCGGCGGCTCGGCGGCCGGCCGTACCGCGAGGGCGCTGCCGGGGTCGGACGGCGCCGGGGGCAGCGCGACACGGTCCGTCGCGGGACCGGCGGGCGGGGAGGCCGGCGTCTGCGGGGGCACGGAGCCGCCGGGCCGCTTGGCGCCGGCCGCGAAGGCGTCGAAGCTGCCGACCGCCTCGTACCGGCTGACGCGCTCGCGCCGTTCGGAGACGTCACGCCGCTCCAGGCCGCCGGGCCGGTCGGGAGCACCGGACTGCCCGGCGGCGGGCCGGTCGGGAGCACCGGACTGCCCGGCGGCGGGCCGGTCGTAAGGGGCGGGGGACTCGGCGGCGGGCCGGTCGTAGGCCGCCGGCGGTTCTGCGCCGAAGGATCCGAAGCCCGCGAAGCCCCCGGCGGCGTCCGCGCCCCCGCCGCTGGCCGACAGCCCCGTACCGCCCGTCACCGGCGAGGGGCCGGCCGGCGGAGCGCCCGCCTGGACACCGGCCGACGGCACACCGGTCGCCGACGAGCCGCCCGGTGCCGTGGCGCCGAAGCCCGTCGCGCCGCCGGTCCCCGAGGTGCTCCGGAGGTCCGACGCGCCGCCCGGCGGTTCGGCCGGCCGCCACTCCTCCGGCCGGCCGCCGCCCTGCTGCCCGCCGGTCTGCTGATCCATGTCCTACGCCCCCCGGGTGCGTGACGTGTGGGGACATCCCCGGACCGGTACGACACCGCGCCTGCCGTGCGCTCGCGGCGGCGGCGCCGGGTCCCGGCGGGATACCCCTGGTACGGCGTACGGGGTGCACGCCTCATGGCCATTGATGGGCAAACTCTAAAGGTTCGCGCCGCATCCAAGAAGGCCCGGGACCCAGCTGCTCCCGTTACGTGCCGAACGTCACCTTTCGGCCTCGATCGCGAGAATACGGTGCAGCCGGGTCGCGACCAGCAGCCGCTGCATCTGCGGCGGCACGCCACGCAGCACCAGCCGCCGGTTGGCCCGGCCGGCCCGGCGGTGGGCGCCCATGATCACGCCGAGGCCGGTGGCGTCCCAGGAGTCGAGTTCGGTCAGGTCGAGCACCAGGTCGCCGCGGCCGGAGTCGACCGCGGTGTGCAGGGCCGCGCGGGCGTCCGCCGCGCTGACCACGTCGAGGCGGCCTCCGACGACCAGCCGGGCGTGGTCGCCCCTGATGTGCATAGTCAATCTCCCCGAAGCGCTGGCATGGCCTGTGGCCGGTCCCTATGTCTTCACACACCTGACGGCCCGTCGCAAAGAGGAGTGGCCGTCTGTGCGTGAACCGCTGCTGAATTCACTCTTTGGAGTGAATTCGATGGGTCCGTTCAGGAACCGGGCGGGGCGGTCAGTAGGTGTAGAAGCCCTGGCCGCTCTTGCGGCCGAGGTCCCCCGCGTCAACCATCCGCCGCATGAGCTCCGGCGGGGCGAACTTCCCGTCCTGGGACTCGGTGTAGATGTTCGCCGCGGCGTGCAGCAGGATGTCCACGCCTGTCAGGTCGGCGGTGGCGAGCGGGCCCATGGCGTGGCCGAAGCCCAGCCGGCAGGCGGTGTCGATGTCCTCGGCCGAGGCGACGCCGGACTCGTAGAGCTTGACCGCCTCCACCACCAGCGCGGAGATCAGCCGGGTGGTGACGAAGCCGGCCACGTCGCGGTTGACGACGACGCAGGTCTTGCCGACGCCCTCGGCGAACTCCCGGGCGCGGGCGAGCGTCTCGTCGTCGGTCTTGTGGCCGCGGACGAGTTCGCACAGCGGCATCATCGGGACCGGCGAGAAGAAGTGGGTGCCGACGACGCGTTCGGGGCGTCCGGTGGCCGCGGCGATCGCGGTGATCGGGATGGCCGAGGTGTTGGAGGCCAGCACGGTGTCGTCGCCGACGATCCGGTCCAGGTCGCGGAAGATCTCCCGCTTGACCTCGATCCGCTCGAAGACCGCCTCCACCACCAGGTCGGCGTCGGCCGCCGCGTCCAGGTCGGTGGTGGTGGTGATCCGGGCCAGCGCGGCCTCGGCGTCCTCGGCGGTCAGCCTGCCCTTGGCGGTGAACCTCTCGTAGGAGGAGCGGACCGCGTCCCTGCCGCGGGCGAGCGCTTCGTCCGTGACGTCCCGCAGGGTCACCTCGTAGCCGGCCTGGGCCGCCACCTGCGCGATGCCCGAGCCCATCAGTCCGGCTCCGATGACAGCGAGCTTCTTCGCCACGGTCCACACACCTCTCCGTCGGGGTATGGCCGGACCCTAACCTCGGTCCGCCGCCCGGCGCGACAGGTTGTCGGCAGCGTCACCGTGTGTCGTTGGTCGCACAGTTGGGCCGCCGCGGGCCGCGTCCGGGCCGCGCGCGGACCACGCGCCACCGCGTCCGGGCAACGGGCGGGGTACGTGCGGCTCGGTCCGGGACGATCCCGGCCGGCAGGCCCTACGCTCGACGGCATGGTCAACCTCACCCGCATCTACACCCGCACCGGCGACGACGGCACGACCGCGCTGGGCGACATGAGCCGCACCGCCAAGACCGACCCGCGGATCGCCGCCTACGCCGACGCCAACGAGGCGAACGCGGCGCTGGGCGTCGCCCTGGCGCTGGGCGCGCTGCCGCCCGAGGTGGCCGCCGTCGTGGTCCGGGTGCAGAACGACCTCTTCGACGTGGGCGCCGACCTCGCCACGCCGGTCGTCCAGGACCCCCGATACCCGCCGCTGCGGGTCGAGCAGTCCTACATCGACCGGTTGGAGGCGGACTGCGACCGCTTCCTGGCCGACCTGGACAAGCTGCACAGCTTCATCCTGCCCGGCGGCACGCCCGGCGCGGCGCTGCTCCACCAGGCGTGCACGATCGTCCGCCGGGCGGAGCGCTCCACCTGGGCCGCGCTGGCCGAACACGCCGCCGTCATGAACCCCCTGACGGCCACTTACCTCAACCGGCTGTCGGACCTGCTGTTCATCCTGGCCCGGACGGCGAACAAGGAGCGCGGCGACATCCTGTGGGTGCCGGGCGAGAACCGCTGAGCCCCACCGGTCCCGGCCATGTGGTCCAGACCTCTTGACCAGTGGTCCAGACCTTTCTACGCTCGACTGGAGAACACCCGGGTGAGCGGTCCGCGACGCCGGGCGGAGCCCATCCCCCCACACGGCCGGGGGCCGACCACGCCGCCCGTCGGCTCCCGGTCCCAGCACGACGGCCCGACCCGCTGGCCTGTAGGCGCTCAGGCGCTCAGGCGCTCAGGCCACGTTGACCCGCTGGCCGGGCGGCGCCGCCTCCAGCCACGCGAGGAAGCCGGTCAGCGCGTCGTCGCTCATCGCCAGCTCCAGCCGGGTCCCCCGGTGCACACAGCTCAGCACCACCGCGTCGGAGAGCAGCGCCAGTTCCTCCGAGCCCTGCGGGGCGCGCCGGCCGAGCACCTCGATCGCCGGGCGGTCCAGCACCCGGCGCGGCCTGGGGGCGTAGGAGAAGACCCGGAACCACTCCACTTGGTCGGCGCTGTACCGGGCGACCCCGTAGACCCACCCCTTGCCGCCGGAGCCGGCGACCGCCTCGGCGTCCTCGGCCGGGGCGATCCGCAGGCTGCAGTCGAAGGTGCCGCCCGGCCGCTGGATGAGCCGCCGGCGGAGCCCGAAGACGAAGAGCCCCAGCAGCCCCGCCGCGATGACCGACAAGCCCACCTCGAAAGCGAGGATCACGTCCACCGACCTCCTCGCCTGGGAATGGTTGCCGCCCTTGCTGTGCCGGAGCCGCGGACCGCCCGTCGGGGCAGTCCGCGGCGCCGTGGTCCTGCGGTCATGGCCGGCGCTGGGTGCGTCGGCCGTGCGGGGTACTGCGTGGTGTGCTCCGCGTGCTCAGTGCGGTCTGCGTGGCCTACGGGGCCGGGGTGATCCGTATGCCGGTACGGATCCGGCCGGCGCCGCGTTCAGTGCGCGCCCGCCGCCGCGGCCAGCCGGACCTCGGCGCGGCGCTCGGCCGCAGCGTCGGCCTCGGACGTGGACCGCTCCAGCGCCCGCTCGGCTCGGGCCACGTCGATCTCGTCGGCCAGTTCGGCGATCTCGGCGAGCACCGAGAGCTTGTTGTCGGAGAACGAGATGAACCCGCCGTGCACGGCGGCCACCACGGTGCCGCCGCCCTCTCCGGTGGTGCGGATGGTCACCGGGCCGGACTCGAGCACGCCGAGCAGCGGCTCGTGCCCCGGCATGATACCGATGTCACCCGACGTGGTGCGGGCGATGACCAGGGTGGCCTCGCCGGACCAGACACTGCGGTCCGCGGCCACCAGCTCGACGTGAAGATCGGCCAAGACGGCTCCTCGGGTCGGCACCCACCGCCTGCGGCGGGTGCGTAGGACAAAGAATAGGGGGTGCGCGAGGGGGGCGGTCACCTGGGTTCAGGCGGGCCGCCCCCCTCTCACGTGCGCCGGCGCTCCGGGTCGCCCGACGGCCGCCCGCCGGTCAGCCGGCCGACGGTCAGCCGTGGGGCGGCCGGCGGGCCGTCAGTTGACGCCGAGCCTGGCGGCATTGGCCTTGAGGTCGTCCAGGCCGCCGCACATGAAGAACGCCTGCTCGGGGAAGTGGTCGTACTCACCGTCGGCGATCGCGTTGAACGCCGCGACCGACTCGTCCAGCGACACGTCCGAGCCGTCGACACCGGTGAACTGCTTGGCCGCGTGGGTGTTCTGCGACAGGAAGCGCTCGATCCGGCGGGCCCGGAAGACGGTGAGCTTGTCCTCCTCGCCCAGTTCGTCGATGCCGAGGATCGAGATGATGTCCTGGAGGTCCTTGTACTTCTGCAGGATGCCCTTGACCCGCATCGCGCAGTCGTAGTGGTCCTGCGCGATGTAGCGCGGGTCCAGGATCCGGGAGGTGGAGTCCAGCGGGTCCACCGCGGGGTAGATGCCCTTCTCCGAGATCGGCCGGGAGAGCACCGTCGTCGCGTCGAGGTGCGCGAAGGTGGTCGCCGGGGCCGGGTCGGTCAGGTCGTCCGCGGGGACGTAGATCGCCTGCATCGAGGTGATGGAGTGGCCGCGGGTGGAGGTGATCCGCTCCTGCAGCTGACCCATCTCGTCGGCCAGGTTCGGCTGGTACCCCACCGCGGACGGCATCCGGCCGAGCAGCGTGGAGACCTCGGAGCCGGCCTGGGTGAACCGGAAGATGTTGTCGATGAAGAACAGCACGTCCTGGTTCTGCACGTCGCGGAAGTACTCCGCCATGGTCAGCCCGGCCAGCGCGACCCGCAGCCGGGTGCCCGGCGGCTCGTCCATCTGGCCGAAGACCAGCGCGGTCTGCGGCAGTACGCCGGACTCGGCCATCTCGGCGATCAGGTCGTTGCCCTCGCGGGTGCGCTCGCCGACGCCGGCGAACACCGAGACGCCCTCGTGCAGCTTGGCGACCCGCATGATCATTTCCTGGATGAGCACGGTCTTGCCGACGCCCGCGCCGCCGAACAGGCCGATCTTGCCGCCCTTGACGTACGGGGTCAGCAGGTCGACGACCTTCAGGCCGGTCTCGAACATCTCGGTCTTGGACTCGAGCTGGTCGAAGGCCGGGGCCTTGCGGTGGATCGGCCAGCGCTCGGTGACCTCGGACTCGGCCTCCGGCTCGTTGAGGATCTTGCCGAGGGTGTTGAAGACGCGGCCCTTGGTGACGTCGCCGACCGGCACCGTGATGCCGTCGCCGGTGTCGGTCACCGGGGCCTGGCGGACCAGGCCGTCGGTGGGCTGCATGGAGATGGCGCGGACCAGGCCGTCGCCGAGGTGCTGGGCCACCTCCAGGGTCAGCGTCCGCACGCCCTGGCCCTCGCCGGACAGGTCCGACTGGTCGGCGATGTCGACGTGCAGGGCGTTGTAGATCTCCGGCATCGCGTCGACGGGGAACTCCACGTCGACGACCGGGCCGATGACCCGCGCCACGCGCCCGGTGGCGGTGGCGGTTTCAGCAGTGGTGGTCATAGTGGTCAGTCACTCCCCGCGCTCGCGTCGGCGAGGGCGCTCGCGCCACCGACGATCTCGCTGATTTCCTGGGTGATGTCGGCCTGTCGGGCCGCGTTGGACAGCCGCGTCAGCGACTTGATGAGGTCTTCCGCGTTGTCGGTCGCCGACTTCATCGCCCGGCGGCGGGCCGCGTGCTCGGAAGCGGCGGCCTGCAGCAGCGCGTTGTAGACGCGGCTCTCGACGTAGCGCGGCAGCAGCGCGTCGAGTACGCCCTCCGCGGACGGCTCGAACTCGTACAGCGGCAGGATCTTGCCCCGGTTCTCCGCCTGCTCGGTCGCGGCGGCCTCGTCCAGCGACAGCGGCAGCAGCCGCCGGGCGACCGGCACCTGCGTCATCATCGAGACGAACTCGGTGAAGACGATGTGCAGTTCGTCCACGCCGCCGTCGGCGGTCGCCCGCTGCACCGACTCGATGAGCGGGGCCGCGACCTTCTTGGCGTCGCCGTACTGCGGGCTGTCGCTGAAGCCGGTCCAGGACTCGGCGACCGCGCGCTCCCGGAAGCTGTAGTACGCCAGGCCCTTGCGGCCCACGACGTACGACTCGACCTCCTTGCCCTCCGCGCGCAGCCGCTCGACGAGCCGGTCGGCCGCCTTGATCGCGTTGGAGGAGTAGCCGCCGGCCAGGCCGCGGTCGCTCGTGACGAGCAGCACCGCGGCGCGGGTCGGGTTCTCGGTCTCGGTGGTCAGCGGGTGCCTGGTGTTGGAGCCGGTCGCCACCGCCGTCACCGCGCGGGTCAGCTCGTCCGCGTACGGCGAGGAGGCCGCCACCTGGCGCTGCGCCCTGACGATGCGCGAGGCGGCGATCATCTCCATCGCCTTGGTGATCTTCTTGGTGGCGGTGACGGACTTGATCCGGCGCTTGTAGACGCGAATCTGTGCGCCCATGATCAGCCCTCGACCAGCAGCGCGCCGGAGGACGTCTCGAACTGCTTCTTGAAGGCGGCCACCGCGTCGGTGAGCACCTCGACGGTCTCGTCCGGCAGCTTGCCGGTCTCGACGATCGCGGTGAGCAGCGACTTGTGCTCGCGGTGCAGGTAGTCCAGCAGCTCCCGCTCGAAACGGCGCACGTCCTCGACCGGTACGTCGTCCAGCTTGCCGGTGGTGCCGGCCCAGATGGAGACGACCTGGTCCTCGATCGCGTAGGGCGCGTACTGGCCCTGCTTGAGCAGCTCGACCATCCGCTGGCCGCGCTCCAGCTGTGCCTTGGAGGCCGCGTCCAAATCGGAGCCGAAGGCGGCGAACGCCTCCAGCTCGCGGTACTGGGCGAGGTCCACCCGCAGCCGTCCGGAGACGCTCTTCATGGCCTTGATCTGCGCCGAGCCGCCGACCCGGGAGACCGAGATACCGACGTTCAGCGCGGGGCGCTGACCGGCGTTGAACAGGTCCGACTCCAGGAAGCACTGGCCGTCGGTGATGGAGATGACGTTGGTCGGGATGAACGCCGACACGTCGTTGGCCTTGGTCTCCACGATCGGCAGACCGGTCATCGAGCCGGCACCCAGCTCGTCGGAGAGCTTCGCGCAGCGCTCCAGCAGCCGGGAGTGCAGGTAGAAGACGTCGCCGGGGTACGCCTCGCGCCCCGGCGGGCGGCGCAGCAGCAGGGACACCGCGCGGTAGGCATCGGCCTGCTTGGACAGGTCGTCGAAGACGATCAGTACGTGCTTGCCCTGGTACATCCAGTGCTGGCCGATGGCCGAACCGGTGTACGGCGCCAGGTACTTGAAGCCGGCCGGGTCGGACGCCGGGGCGGCGACGATGGTGGTGTACTCCAGTGCGCCGGCCTCCTCCAGCGCGGCGCGCACGCCGGCGATGGTGGAGCCCTTCTGGCCGATGGCGACGTAGATGCAGCGGACCTGCTTCTTCGGGTCGCCGGAGCGCCAGTTGTCGCGCTGGTTGATGATCGTGTCGATCGCCAGGGCGGACTTGCCGGTCTGCCGGTCGCCGATGATCAGCTGGCGCTGGCCGCGGCCGATCGGGGTCATCGCGTCGACGGCCTTGAGGCCGGTCTGCATCGGCTCGTGCACCGACTTGCGCTGCATGACCGTGGGGGCCTGCAGTTCGAGGGCGCGGCGGCCGTCGGTCTCGATCTCGCCGAGGCCGTCGATCGGGGTGCCCAGCGGGTCCACGACCCGGCCGAGGTAGCCCTCGCCGACCGCCACCGAGAGCACCTCTCCGGTGCGGCGCACCGGCTGGCCCTCCTCGACGCCGTCGAACTCGCCGAGGATGATGGCGCCGATCTCGCGTTCCTCAAGGTTGAGGGCGAGGCCGAGGGTGCCGTCCTCGAACTTCAGCAGTTCGTTCGCCATGGCCGAGGGCAGTCCCTCGACCTTCGCGATGCCGTCTCCGGCAACGCTGACCGTGCCGACCTCCTCGCGCGAGGCGGCGTCCGGCTGGTACGACTGGACAAACGTCTCCAGCGCGTCCCGGATCTCCTCCGGCCGGATCGTGAGCTCCGCCATCTGGGTTCCCTGCTCTCCTTGTTGGGCCCGAAGTTCCTGGGGGTCTGGGGGGCTGCCCCCAGAGCACTCGGTGGCCCGGCTCGGGCCGCCTTCATGCGTGTTGAGTTGGTGGCTGTCAGCCGGCCAGCCGCCGGGCCGCCTCGTCGAGGCGGTCGGCGATGGAGCCGTTGATGACCTCGTCGCCGATGCGCACCCGCAGCCCGCCGAGGACTTCGGGGTCCACGTCCAGGTTGAGGTGCACCTGCCGACCGTAGATCCTGGCCAGCGCGGCACCCAGCCGTCGCTTCTGCTGATCGCTCAGCGGAGTCGCCGAGGTCACTTCCGCGACCATCCGGTTGCGGCGGGCGGCGGCCAGCCGGGACAGGGCGTCGATCCCGCTCTCCAGGCTACGTCCTCGCGGCGCGGTGACCAGCCTGGTGACCAGACGTTCGGTGACCGGGTCGGCCCGGCCGCCCAGCAGGGAGTGCAGCAGTCCGGCCTTGGCGGTGCCGTCGGCGACCTGGTTGGCCAGCGCCGAGCGCAGCTCGCTGTTGCCGGACAGGATCCGGCCGAACCGGAACAGCTCGTCCTCCACGTCGTCCAGCACGCCACGGCGCTGGGCGGCGATCAGGTCGGCGGTGTCGGCGAGCTCCTCGGCCGCGTCCACCAGGTCGCGGGGCTGCGACCAGCGGGCCCTGACCAGGCCGGCTAGCAGGTCGAGGGCGTCGTCGCCGACCTGGGTGCCGAGCAGCTGCCGCAGCAGCCCGGCCTTGGCCTCGCCGGACTTCGACGGGTCGCTCAGCGCCCGGCGCAGCGTCCCCTCGCGGTGCAGCAGCGCGGTGACGGCGGCCAGTTCCCCGCCGAGCCGCGCCGGGTCCACCGCGGTGTTGTCGGTCAGCGCGTCGAGCTGCTCGCGGGCGGCGCCCAGCGCGTCACGGCTCGCTCCGTTCATCGGGCGCCCTCCCCGGCTCGCCGCGTGCGGACCGGCCGGGACACGGCCGTGCCGCCCGCTCGCCGGCGTACCGCTCCCGTGCTCACCGGGCCGCCTCAGCGGCCGGCGCCGATTCGTCGAGGCCGTCGAGGAAGCGGTCGATGGTCCGGCTCTGCCGGGCGGTGTCCTCCAGCGCCTCGCCGACCAGCCTGCCGGCCAGTTCGGTGGCGAGCCTGCCGACGTCGTGCCGCAGCGCGGCGGCGGCGGACTTGCGGTCGGCCTCCAGCTGGGCGTGGCCGGCGGCGACGATCTCCTCGCGCTGACGCTGGCCCTCGGCCCGCATCTCGGCGATGAGCGCGGCGCCCTGCTCCTGCGCCTCCTGGCGCAGCCGCGCGGCCTCGTGCCGGGCCTCGGCGAGCTGGGCGCGGTAGCGTTCAAGGGCTTCCTGCGCCTCGGCCTGGGTGGCCTCGGCCTTCTCCATGCCGCCTTCGATGGCCTCCCGGCGCTCGTCCAGAACCTTGTTGATGTTCGGGAGGAGCTTCTTGGCGAGGAAGATGAAAACGATGGCGAAGGCGATCAGGCCGATGATGAGCTCGGGGATCGGCGGGACGAGCGGGTTCTCCGCGTCGTCGGCCGCCAGCTGTACCAGGGCGATCACATCAGTGCCTTCCGTCTATGTGTTCCGGTCGATCCGGTCGTCGGCCGCGATCAGGAGGTCGGGTAGACGAACGGCATGACCAGACCGATCAGGGCGAGCGCCTCACAGAAGGCGAAGCCGAGAATCTGGTTGGCGCGGATCAGGCCGGCCGCCTCGGGCTGCCGGGCGAGGGCCTGGGTGCCGTTGCCGAAGATGATGCCGATGCCGACGCCGGGGCCGATGGCGGCCAGGCCGTAGCCGATCGAGCCGAGGTTGCCCTTGATCTGGGTGGCGGCGAGCGTCGCGTGCGCGAGAGCGGACATGCCGGGTTCTTCCTTCTCTTTCACGGACCGGTGGGGATTGGCCACCGGAACATCTGTCGGGGGCGTGGGCGGGGTGCTCAGTGGTGCTCGGCGAGCGCGCCCTGGACGTAGCTGGAGGCCAGGAGGACGAAGACGTACGCCTGGACGGCCTGGATGAACAGCTCGAAGGCGGTCATCACGATGGTCATGATGAAGGACACACCCGCGTAGGCGATGCCGATGCCGTTGAGCAGGTACCAGGTAGCCACCGTGAACAGCAGCAGCAGGGTGTGGCCGGCGAACATGTTGGCGAACAGCCGGACCGCGTGCGTGAACGGCCGTACCAGCACGTTCGAGAAGAACTCGATCGGCACCGAGAGGAACAGCACGACGCCGAGTGACTTGTCGTAGCCGGTGATGTTCTTCCAGCCGCCGACGAAGCCGTGCTTCTTGAACGTCAGGTACATCCACGTCACGTAGACGACCGCCGCCAGGCCCGCCGGGAAGGAGATGATCGCCGTCACGGGGAACTGGGCGACCGGGATGATCGACCAGAGGTTCATCAGCCAGACCGTGAAGAACAGCGAGACCATCAGCGGGACGTATTTCTCGCCGACCTTCTTGCCGAGCGTCTCGTAGACGATGCCGCGGCGGACGAAGTCGTAGCCCGCCTCGCCGACCATCTGGAGCTTGCCGGGCACCACCTTGGGCTTGCTGAAGGCGGCCCAGAAGAAGCCGACGATCACGACGGTGCTGAGCAGCGCCAGCAGCATCGGCTTGGTGAAGTCGAAGCTGCCGACCGAGAAGATCGGGCGGAAGACGAACGAGTGCAGTCCGGGGGCCGGGAAGCCGCACCCGTCGAAGATGTGGCAGTTCGTCTCGAAGGCGAGAACCTGGTCAGCACTCACCGAGAGCTCCTTCAGCGTGACGCATGGGTACGGCAACCTCGATGTGTCGGCGCGGCACTGGGCCGCGGAACGGCACTGGACTGGTGGTACGGCTGTGGAGGCGGCGGGTCGGCGCTGAACCGAGTGGTGGGAATGACCGGTTCACCGCTCGCGGCAGCTCCACCGCGGTTGAGACCGCAGTTGAGTCGGGACGATAGCAAATGAGCGGAGCGCCCTTTACACCGCCCCTACCCTGGTCGGCGCGACCCTCGCGGGTGGCGCACGTCACGACGGGTTCCCCGCGGACTCGGGTTCCACGTAGAGGATCTTGGCCTTCAGATACGTCCTGGCCTGCGCGGCGATCCAGACGAGCGCGGCGGCCAGCAGCGAGAAGGCGAAAGCGCGGGTGTTGAACAGCGAGGTGTGCTTGAAGACGGCGAGCACGATCGCGAGCAGCAGGATCTGCACGGTGTAGAGCGTCAGGCCCATCATCTGGAACAGCGACGGGTACGACTTCGCGGTGCGCTGAAGCACCACCATCCCGATCGACATGAAGGCGATCACGACCAACGTGCCGGCGGCGGCGCCGATCGCTCCCTTGCCGCCGGCCAACGCACCGCTGATCACGGTGGCGATGGCACCGGCCGCGGCAGTGGGGACGGTGCAGTTGAGGAGGGTTCGGACGTCGTTGGACTGCATGGGGGCAGCTCCTCCGGCGGGAGTTGGGGATCGCGGGTGTCGTCGGAGACGAGCGTAGTCGGGGCTGAGGACGCGCCTCACGCCGGAAGACCGTCGCTCCATGGTCTTTCGGCTTGTTTCCCGGGTTTCGTGAACGGTATCACAAAGTATTTGATGCGGTCTTTACCATGGAAGTGTGCTGCCCGTCACACACACGGGCTACCGGCGCCCGCTGGAATTGACGCTCCGGGTTGCTGGAGTCGACCGGTTCGACCGCATTAGCCTCATTGTCCGAATAGGACTTTCTGCTGGAATTCTCCGGGAAAGCCGATCGCCTCAGTGGTGGCTGTCCACCGGTCGGCGGCGGTCCGGCAGCCGGGAGCGGTCGCCGATCGCGGTCGAGCCGTGCAGCGCCGGCCGGTCGGCCAGCATCTCCCGCTCGGCCGCGGCGGCGTCGGCGGCCAGCCGGCGCCGGCGGCGCCGGTAGCGCGGCGGCACGATCGCCTCGGCCCAGTGCGGGGCCCGCGGCCGGACCCGGGGCAGCAGCAGGACCACCAGGCCCACCGCGCTCAGCGCGACGATCACCAGCACGATCCACAGGCTGGAGGAGTTCACCGAGAACGCCACGGCGGAGAAGGCGAACAGCGCGGCCCAGAAGTACATGATCAGCACCGCCCGGCTGTGCGAGTGCCCGATCTCCAGCAGCCGGTGGTGCAGGTGGCCGCGGTCGGCGGCGAACGGCGACTGGCCCTTCCAGGTCCTGCGCACCACCGCGAGCACCAGGTCGGCGGCCGGGATGGCGATCATGGTCAGCGGCAGCAGCAGCGGCATGTAGACCGGCACCATGAAGTGCACGGTCTGCCGGGTCGACCCGGTGAAGTCGGTGATCGCGTCCGGGTCCACCTGCCCGGTGATCGAGATCGCGCCGGAGGCCAGCACCAGGCCGATCAGCATCGAGCCGGAGTCCCCCATGAAGATCCGGGCCGGGTGGATGTTGTGCGGCAGGAAGCCCAGGCACATGCCGATGAGGATGGCGCTGAACAGCGTGGCGGGCGCGGCGGCCTCGACCCCGTAGCCGTACCACATGCGGTACGCGTACATGAAGAACGCGATGGAGGCGATGCACACCATGCCGGCCGCCAGGCCGTCCAGGCCGTCGACGAAGTTCACCGCGTTGATGGTGATCACCACCAGCGCCACGGTCAGCAGGGTGGACTGCACGGGGGTGAGGGCGACCGTGCCGATGCCGGGTACCGGCAGCCACAGGATGGTCAGGCCCTGCCAGACCATCACCCCGGCGGCGATCATCTGCACACCGAGCTTGATCAGCGCGTCCACGCCCCACTTGTCGTCGAGCACGCCCAGCAGCCAGATCAGCCCGGCGCCGGACAGCAGCGCCCGGGGTTCACTGGACAGCCGGAAGACGTCCCCGATGTTGCTCAGGTGCGCGGCGACCAGCAGCCCGGCGCACAGGCCGCCGAACATCGCGATGCCGCCGAGCCGCGGGGTCGGTTCACGGTGCACGTCGCGCGCGCGGATCTCCGGCATGGCACCGGCCGCGATGGCGAACTTCCGTACCGGGCCGGTCAGCAGGTACGTGACGGCGGCGGAGACGCACAGGGTCAGCAGGTACTCGCGCACGGGCAGCCTCCGACGTGCTCGGGGGCGCGACCGGGCTGCGCACGCGTCCGGGGGTTCCTCACAGCGTCACACCCTAGTGGTGGCCGGGCCGGGACGGCGAACACCTGTCGAGACTCACAGGGAGCCCGGATGGTTGCACCGACCCGTAGCGGGGTAGAGCGGTGGACCCTAGACGGCCGCCGGGGCCGGGATTCCGGTCAGCGCGGTGACCACCGGGTCGAGCGCGCCGTGGATCTCCCCGCCGATGCTGCGGAAGTACGACAGCGGCGCGCCGTAGGGGTCGTGCACCTCGTCGCCGTCGGGGTTCGGCGCCAGCAGCCAGCCGCGCAGCGCGGCGGCGGCCCGCACCAGGGCGCGGGCCCGCTCGGTGACCCCGCCGTCGGGCAGCGTGGCCTCGTCTATCGCCCGCACCAGCCGGGTGAACTCCTTCAGCGTGAAGGTACGCAGACCCGCCGCGTGGCCCATCGAGATCACCTGGGCGCGGTGGTCGCGGGTCGCGGTGAGCACCAGGTCGGCGTCGATCACGTGGTCGTCCAGCAGCTCGCGGCCGGTGAAGCCGGCCGGGTCGGCGCCGAACTCGTCGAGCACCACGGCGGCGTGCGCCTCCATCGGCGCGCCCTCGTGACCCCAGGTGCCCGCGGACTCCACCAGGATGCCGGCCGCGCCGTCGCCGAGCCGCCGGGCCAGCCCGTGCCGCATCAGCCGCTCGGCCATCGGCGAGCGGCACACGTTGCCGGTACAGACGTGGAGCACCCGGAAGACGTCGTCGCTCTGCCCGGCCGTGACGTACCCCGGCACGTACCCGGTGAGCGGTCCGGGCAGCTGCCCGGTGCCGGTCAGCCCCCGTATGCCCCGCCCGTCCGGCGTCAATTGCGCTCCTGCAGGTCGGGGACGACCCGCCGCAGCTCCTCCGCACTGATCGCCCCGGCCCGCAGCAGCACCGGCACCTTGCCGGTCACATCGACGATGGAGGAGGGCACCGCGGCGGGGGTGGGCCCGCCGTCCAGGTAGATCGCCACCGAGTCGCCCAGCATGGCCTGGGCGGCGTCGCAGTCCTGCGGCGAGGGGTGCCCGGTCAGGTTGGCGCTGGAGACCGCCAGCGGGCCGGTCTCGACCAGCAGTTCGATCGCGACCGGGTGCAGCGGCATCCGGACCGCGACGGTGCCGCGGGTGTCGCCCAGGTCCCAGCGCAGCGACGGCTGGTGCCTGGTGACCAGGGTGAGCGCGCCCGGCCAGAAGGCGTCGACCAGTTCCCAGGCCTGCTCGGAGAAGTCGGTGACGATGCCGTGCAGGGTGTTCGGGGAGCCGACCAGCACCGGTGAGGGCATGTTGCGCCCGCGGCCCTTGGCCTCCAGCAGATCCCCGACGGCCTCGGCGTCGAAGGCGTCCGCGCCGACCCCGTAGACCGTGTCGGTGGGCAGCACGACCAGATCGCCGCGCTTGACCGCCGAGCCGGCCTCGCGCAGACCAGTGACCCGCTCGGTCGCGTCGGAGCAGTCGTATCGCCGTGCCATTAGCTGACCTCCAAAGACATGGTCACGGCCGCGCCTTCCGAGCCGTGGTGAACCGCGGGCGGTTGTTGAGATCGGGGTGGTCGGCCGCGTCCGCCCAGCCCGCGTCCTCTTTGAAGATCCACGGCACCTGACCGCCCTGGGAGTCGGCGTGTTCGACCACGACGACGCCGCCGGGCCGCAGCAGCCGGCGCGCGGTGCGCTCGATGCCACGGATGGTGTCCAGGCCGTCCTCGCCGGAGAACAGGGCGAGTTCGGGGTCGTGGTCGCGGGCTTCCGGCGCAACGTACTCCCACTCGGTGAGCGGGATGTAGGGCGGGTTGGAGATGACCAGGTCCACTTGGCCGTTGAGGTCGGGGAAGGCGCTCAGCGCGTTCCCCTGGCGCAGGTCGACCTTGCTGCCCGAGACGTTCTTCCTGGCCCATTCCAGGGCCTGTTCCGACAGTTCCACGGCGTGCACCCGGGACCGCGGCACCTCCTGGGCCAGGGCCAGCGCGATGGCGCCGGAGCCGGTGCACAGGTCGACGATCAGCGGCTCGGCGACGTCCATGGCCCGTACCGCGTCTATGGCCCAGCCGACCACCGACTCCGTCTCCGGCCGGGGCACGAACACCCCCGGGCCGACCTGGAGTTCCAGGTAGCGGAAGAAGGCGCGTCCGGTGATGTGCTGAAGCGGTTCGCGGGCCTCCCGGCGGGCGACGGCCTCCCAGTAGCGGGCGTCGAACTCCGCGTCGGCCACACTGTGCAGTTCACCGCGCCTGACGCCGTGGACGTACGCGGCCAGCTCCTCGGCGTCGAAGCGCGGCGACGGCACGCCCGCGTCCGCGAGTCGCTGTGCGGCCTGCGCCACCTCGGCGAGCAGCAGGTTCACTGTCGCTTCCCCTCTCAGCTGCCGTCGCCGGCCGCGGCCAGTCTGGCGGCCGAGTCGGCGTCCACGCAGGCCTGGATCATCGTGTCGAGGTCACCGTCGAGCACCTGGTCCAGGTTGTACGCCTTGAAGCCGACGCGGTGGTCGGAGATGCGGTTCTCCGGGAAGTTGTAGGTGCGGATGCGCTCGGAGCGGTCCACCGTGCGCACCTGGCTGCGGCGGGCGTCGGACGCCTCCCGCTCGGCCTCCTCCTGCGCGGCGGCCAGCAGCCGGGAGCGCAGGATGCGCATCGCCGACTCCTTGTTCTGCAGCTGGCTCTTCTCGTTCTGGCAGGAGACCACCAGGCCGGAGGGCAGGTGGGTGATGCGGACCGCGGAGTCGGTGGTGTTGACCGACTGGCCGCCGGGTCCCGACGAGCGGTACACGTCGATCCGCAGGTCGTTGGGCCCGATCTCGACCTCGACGTCCTCCGCCTCCGGGGTGACCAGCACACCGACGGCGGAGGTGTGGATACGGCCCTGGGACTCGGTGGCGGGCACCCGCTGCACCCGGTGCACCCCGCCCTCGTACTTCAGCCGGGCCCAGACGCCGTGGCCGGCCTCGCGGCCGGCCCTGGCCTTCACCGCGACCTGCACGTCCTTGTAGCCGCCGAGGTCGGAGGCGTTGGCGTCGAGGATCTCGGTCTTCCAGCCGACGCGCTCGGCGTAGCGCAGGTACATCCGCAGCAGGTCGCCGGCGAACAGCGCGGACTCCTCGCCGCCCTCGCCGGCCTTGACCTCCAAGATGACGTCCTTGTCGTCACTGGGGTCGCGCGGGACCAGCAGCAGCCGCAGCCGCTCGGTCAGCTCCTCGCGCTCCTTCTCCAGTTCCTTCACCTCGGCGGCGAAGTCCGGGTCGTCGGCCGCGAGTTCGCGGGCGGTGCCGATGTCGTCGCCGGTCTGCCGCCAGGAGCGGTAGGCGGTGACGATGGGGGTCAGTTCGGCGTAGCGCTTGTTGAGCTTGCGGGCGTTGGCCTGGTCCGCGTGCACCGCGGGGTCGGCGAGCTGCTTTTCGAGGTCGGCGTGCTCGCCGATCAGTTCCTCGACCGCCTCGAACATCATGGGGTCCCTGGATGGAAGAAGGAGGGGTGCGGACGACAAAGCGCCGGTCCGGTCACCCTGGGAGGGGCGACCGCAGACCGGCGCTTTCGGGTCGCTACTTCTTGCCGGACCCGGCGGTCGTCCTGCCCTTGCCGAAGCGGGCCTCGAAGCGGGCCACGCGGCCACCGGTGTCGAGGATCTTCTGCTTGCCCGTGTAGAACGGGTGGCACGCGGAGCACACCTCGGCGCGGATCTGGCCGCCGGTGTCGGTGCTGCGCGTGGTGAACGAGGCGCCGCAGGTGCAGGTGACCTGGGTCTCGACGTACGGGGGGTGGATCTCGGGCTTCACAGGATGCTCCTAGGCTCGGGAGGGCGCCGGGTCGCACCGCGGATTGCGGACGCGTGAACCGGGGCCAGCGGTCCAGTCTGCCAGGACTGTCCGCATCTCCCCAAACCGGGGACCCGCCCGATTCATTCCCCGGCCGGTCCTGGGACCGCCGCGACGGGGTTCGCGCAGCTCAGGGCCGGTGTGGGGGCGGGCGGTGCGGGGCAGCGGCTCAGTGTCCGCCGGAGCGGGCGCCCGGGGTCGGATCGGCGCCGACCACCCGCCCGGCGTCCCGGTCGGCCGCCGCCGAGCCCTTGGTCGCGGCGGCCGGGATCGGCCGGTCGGCCCGCAGCGCCGCCCACACCATCGCGGCCTGCCGGCCGATCGGCACCACCCGGTTGGGGTCGCTGGGCGCGGACCGTACCGGCAGCGTCACCATGTGCACCCGGCGGGAGTCCAGGTGCTGCACGCTCTGCGCGAAGCCCATCAGCTTGGTGACCGTGCCGAGCCCGGTGTCGGTGGTGACCGCCCTGGTGGCGGTGTCGGCGGCCGAGAGCAGCTTGGCGGGGCTGCTCAGCACGCCGATGCCGCTGATCCGCTCCAGCAGCGCCTTCATGAACGCCTGCTGGAGCTGGATACGGCCCAGGTCGCTGCCGTCGGCGACGCCGTGCCGGGTGCGGACCAGGCCGAGCGCCTGCTCGCCGTGCAGGGTGTGGGTGCCGGCCGCCAGGTTGAGATGGCTCTTGCGGTCGTTGATCGCCCTGGTGGTGGTGAGCGGGACCCCGCCGAGGGCGTCGACCAGGTTCTTGAAGCCGGTGAAGTCGACCTCGACGTAGTGGTCCATCCGCAGCCCGGTGAGCTTCTCCACCGTCTTGACCGTGCAGGCCGGGCCGCCGACCGCGTAGGCGGTGTTGAACATCACCTGGGGCGCCGCGGGCCGTCTCCGGCCGCCGGGCGCGGTGCAGGCCGGGCGGTGGACGAGGGTGTCGCGCGGGACGCTGACCACGCTGGCGGCCTTGTGGCCCCTGTCCAGGTGCACGATCATCGCGGTGTCGGAGCGGGCGCCGCTGCTGTGGCCGTACTCGGCGTTGGCGCCGGAGCGCGAGTCGGAGCCGAGCACCAGGATGTCCATGGAGCCGTTGCCGAGCCGGGCCGGGCGGTCGCGGCCGAGCGCGGAGTCGATGTCGACGCTGTGGATGTTGCCGTTCAGCCGGACGTAGAGGTACCCGGCCCCGGCGCTCCCGGCCAGCACCACGCCCGCCGCAGCCCAGGCCACGACGTGCAGCGCCCTGCGGCGGCGCCTGCGACCGGCCGAAGCCCCCAGCGGGCTGGACCCGGTCCGCGGCAGCTGGTCGTCGGGCATCGTGCCACCTCGGCTTCCTGCGTCTGATGGGGTCAGACATTCCATCGTGCGCCGGGGGACGGCTCCCGGCATCCGGGGGACAACGGCGAGTGCCCGCGCACCCCTGGTCAGGGGCCGCGCGGGCACTTTTCCGCGACTTCGCCGGGTGACCGCGGCCGCAGCGATTACTACGCTGGGTCACGGATCTGCCGGGCGGGATGTCTCCCCGCTCAGTCCACCAGGTTGTACATGTTCCAGCCGGTCCCGATCCGGACCGAGGCCGCGAAGGCCCCCGGGCCGGCCGTGCCGGTTCCCTTGAACAGGTAGAACGAGCCGGACGGGACCCGCGCCAGCAGGTCCGCGCGGCCGTCGCCGGAGAAGTCCCCGACGGTGACCAGCTTGTCGTAGCCGTTCCACCCGGTGGAGATCAGCACCGGCGCCAGGAACGGTGCCGCCGCGCTGCCGGTGCCCCGCAGCAGGTACAGGCCGCCGGTCTTGGTGTCACGGGCGAGTACGTCCGTGAGACCGTCGCCGCTGAAGTCGCCGTGGCCGATCACCAGGTTGTACGGGCTCCAGCTGACGCCGGGCATGACCGCGGTGTTGAACAGCCCGTTGCCCTTGCCGGAGTAGATCCACAGCCGGCCCGCCGAGTCCTCGGTGAGCAGGTCGGGGATGCCGTCCCCGGTGACGTCCCCGGGCACCAGCAGCGCCTTGAGCGTCTTCCAGGCGGAGCCGATCCGGGTGTACGAGTACGACGCCCGGTCGGCGGTGCGGTGTCCCATGAAGGTGTTGCCGCTGCTGGTGGCGCGCAGGATGTAGTCCTGGTACCCGTCGCGCTCCAGGTCCGCCTGGATGACCGTGTCGTAGTTCTTGAACGACGCGGGGGCCGTCACCCGGCCCTTCACCCCGGTACCCGTCGACGCGTACACGTACGACGCGCCGGCCGGGGTCTGGGCGATCACGTCGGCCTTGGCGTCCCGCGTCACGTCGGTGTCGTTGATCCGCGGCTGCACGACCCCGCTGTACGTCGAGAACCTGGTGAACACGTCGTACGTGCCCGGCACGTTGCAGTCCTGCGTGTCGGAGCTGACGCCCCACGAGACCAGGCCGATCAGTTTGCCGCCGGCCACCAGCGGGCCGCCGGAGTCGCCGGAGCAGGTGGTCTTGCCGGTGGCGTCGTCGCCCGTCCCGCCGGCGCCGCCGCACAGCATGTGCCCGGCTATGTAGGCGTCGGGGTCGCCGAGCACGCCGTCGAGTTCGTCGGCGCACTCGGTGTCGCCGTTCACCGACAGGGTCAGGCTCTGCAAAGTCTCGGCCAGGTTCGGGCTGTTCGGCTCCGAGTCGGTGACGCCCCAGCCGTAGACCTTCGCCTGCGTCCCCGCCTGGTACAGCGCGGTGTCGTTCGGCGTGGCCAGCGGCAGGGTCTTGAGGTTGAGCGGGTGGTCGAGCGTCAGCAGCGCCACGTCGTTGTCGATCGTGCTGCCGTTGTACGACGGGTTCACCCACTGGGCGGTGACGCCCACGACCGGGCTGGCGTCGGTGCCGCCGAGGATGCCGGTGTCACCCACGATCACGCCGTTGTTCACCCAGTCCAGACCGGACACGCAGTGCCCCGCGGTCAGCACCTTGTTCTGGGCGACCAGGGTGCCGCCGCAGAACTCGATGCTGTCGTCGTCCGGGTTGAGGTAGATGAGCTGGACCATCCACGGCGCGGTGCTGATGTTGGTCGTACCGCCGCCGATGATGCGCGGCTTGGCGGTGGCGCCGGTGGTGGCGGTGGCGCCGGTGGTGGCGGTCGGGCCGGCCGCCGCCCGCTCGGCGACGGGCAGGCGCTTCACCGCTTCGTGCACCCGGGCCCGCAGTTGGCTCTGCGTGGCCGTCGGCCCCCCCTGGCCGTCGGCGACGGCTCCGGCGTGTGCCGGAGCCGTCAGGATCAGACTCGCGGCGCCGACGGCCAGCGCGGTGAGCGGGGCGGCGACGGCGAGACGGGCCCGCCGGCCACCCTTGTGGAAGAAAGTCACATGGCTCCTGTCGTGGAAGAAGAACGCCCGGCGCGGCGGTGGAGTGGAGAGGGCGGCACCGGACGTGCCCACAGGTGGTTCCCCCCACCCTGCGGCCGACAGATCATATGACGAACAAATGAACCCACCCCCCGGGATGGTCCCGAAGGGTGGGTAAAATTCAAGCAAACAGCCTGAGTTGACCGTTTAGCCGACCGGCCGGCGGGTCAAAAACGCCCGCCCGGACCGGAACCGGACTCAGTCGTTGTTCTGACCCGGCGTCGTCTTGGCGATCTGCATCAGGAACTCGGCGTTGGACTTGGTCTGCTTCATCTTGTCCAGCAGCAGCTCGATCGCCTGCTGCGAGTCCAGCGCGTGCAGCACCCGGCGCAGCTTCCAGACGATGCCCAGCTCGTCGCGGTCCAGCAGGATCTCCTCCTTGCGGGTACCGGACGGGTCGACGTCGACCGCCGGGAAGATCCGCTTGTCGGCGAGCTTGCGGTCGAGCTTGAGCTCCATGTTGCCGGTGCCCTTGAACTCCTCGAAGATCACCTCGTCCATCCGCGAGCCGGTCTCGACCAGCGCGGTGGCCAGGATGGTCAGCGAGCCGCCGTCCTCGATGTTGCGCGCCGCGCCGAAGAACCGCTTCGGCGGGTAGAGCGCGGTCGAGTCGACACCGCCGGACAGGATCCGGCCGGAGGCGGGCGCCGCCAGGTTGTAGGCGCGGCCCAGCCGGGTGATGGAGTCCAGCAGCACCACCACGTCGTGCCCCAGCTCCACCAGCCGCTTGGCACGCTCGATGGCCAGCTCGGCGACGGTGGTGTGGTCCTCGGCGGGCCGGTCGAAGGTCGAGGAGATGACCTCGCCCTTCACCGAGCGCTGCATGTCGGTGACCTCCTCCGGACGCTCGTCGACCAGCACGACCATCAGGTGGCACTCGGGGTTGTTGGTGGTGATCGCGTTGGCGATCGCCTGCATGATCATGGTCTTGCCGGTCTTCGGCGGCGCCACGATCAGCCCGCGCTGGCCCTTGCCGATCGGCGACACCAGGTCGATGATCCGGGTGGTCAGCACGCCCGGGTCGGTCTCCAGCCGGAGCCGGTCCTGCGGGTACAGCGGGGTGAGCTTGTTGAACTCCGGACGGCCGCGGCCCGAGTCGGCGCCCATGCCGTTGGCCGAGTCCAGCCGGACCAGCGCGTTGAACTTCTCGCGGCGCTCGCCGTCCTTGGGCTGCCGTACGGCGCCGGTGACGTGGTCGCCCTTGCGCAGACCGTTCTTGCGCACCTGGGCCAGCGAGACGTACACGTCGTTCGGGCCCGGCAGGTAGCCGGAGGTCCGGATGAAGGCGTAGTTGTCGAGGATGTCGAGGATGCCGGCCACCGGGATCAGCACGTCGTCGTCGGCGACCTGCGGCTCACCGCCGCCACCGAACTCCTCGCGGCGGTTGCCGCGTCCCCGGCGGTCGCGGTAGCGGCCCCTGCGACGGCCGCGGCCGTCGCCGAACTCGTCGTCGTCCTGCGGGGCGCCGCCCTGACCGCCCTGGCCGGCCTGCTGCTGGCTCTGGCCGCCCTGACCCTGGCCGCCCTGGTTCTGGCCCTGGCCCTGGCCGCCCTGCTGCTGCCGGTCGCGGTCACGGTCGCCGCGGCTGTCCCGGTTCTGCCGGCTGCCGCCGTCGGCGCCGTCCTCGCCGCGGTTGCGCTGGCGGTCGCGCTGCCGCTCCCTGCGGTCGCCGCGCTGGCCGCGCTGGCGGTCCTGGCGGTCGTCGCCCGCGGCCTGCTGCCTGGCGTCCCCGCTCCTGGCGTCGCGGCCCTCGGCGGTGTCCACCGCCGCCTCGGCGCGGTCGGCGCGCTCGGTCCTGGCCCCGTTGGCGGCGGCGGCCTTGGCCTGCTCGCCGGCCGGCTGGCCCGGGATCTCGATCTGCTGCGGCTCGGGCGGCGCGGCCGGCGCCGCGGCGGGCTCGGCCTCGGCCTGCTCGATACGGGTCCGCGAGGTGGCCCGGCGCTTCGGCTTCTCGGCGACGGCTGCCTCGGCCGGGGCGGCCTGCGGGGCGGTGGTGCCGCCGCCGGCCTGCCGCTCCTTGATGGTCTCGATCAGCTGGCTCTTGCGCATCCGCGCGGTGCCCTTGATACCGAGGCCCGAGGCGAGCTGCTGCAGTTCGGCCAGGACCATTGCGTCCAGACCGGTACCGGACCGGCGTCGCCGTGAGGCACTGGCCGTGGCAGCACCGGTAGCAGGCGCGGCGGCATCGGACGCGGCGACAGTGTTGTCTGCGCGCACGCCCATCAGATCGGTGGTGTCGCTCACGAAGGGTCCTTCCCTGGAGCGGACGTCGGCCTGTCTGGCTCGGCGACCGGTCGTGCTGTCCGGATCTGGGCGTATCCGCTGCTCAGAGCCGGGGCGGTGGTCCGCCTGATGGCGGCAGAAAAACATACGTGCTTCGGTACGGAGAGAACTGCGGGAGATCTCGTACCGACTCCGGAGCGTGCTCGACACTGCGCGGGCGGGGTGTCCGAATTCCCCGGTCAGGCTGCCTGTGCGGTGTGGGAGGCTCCCGGAAGAAGGGTCGTCCCATGGCGTTTTCCGGGACGGCGACACAGCGCATCGCACCCATTGGGCGGCGAATGCTGGCTTGAGATTAACACTACCGGATCCAACGGATATTCCCCCTCTCTACGCCCGGCAATCGTGTTCACTGCCCCCCTGCGAGCGGCAGCACACTGGCCCCGGTGAGGTCGAGCGCCAGGCGGTTCGCCGCCCAGCCCTCGGCCGCGAACCGGGAGACCTTGTCGGCGGCGCCCTCGTCGGACAGCGCCAGCACGGTCGGCCCCGCGCCGGACACGACGGCGGGGACGCCTTCCGCGCGCAGCCGGCTGACCAGCGCCAGACTCTCCGGCATGGCGGGCCCCCGGTAGTCCTGGTGCAGGCGGTCCTCGGTGGCGGGCAGCAGCAGGTCGGGGCGCCTGGTGAGCGCCTCCACCAGCAGCGCGGCCCGGCCCGCGTTGACCGCGGCGTCCACATGCGGGACGGTACGCGGCAGCAGCCCGCGGGCGGTCTCGGTGAGCAGCGGCGTGGCCGGCACGAAGACGACCGGCACCAGCGACGCCACCGGGTCCATCCGGATCGCCCGCGCGGCGCCGCCATCGGTCCAGGCCAGCGTGAAACCGCCGAGCAGGCAGGCCGCCACGTTGTCGGGGTGGCCCTCGATCTCGGTGGCCAGTTCCAGCAGCGCGGTGTCGTCGAGCACACCCGGCCCGCCTATCGTCACCGCGCGGGCGGCGATGATTCCCGCGCAGATGGCGGCCGACGACGAGCCGAGGCCGCGCCCGTGCGGGACGCGGTTGGCGCACACCACTTCGAGGCCGCGCGGCTGGCCCCCCAGCAGGTCGAACGTGGTCCGCAGCGACCGTACGACCAAATGCTTCTCGTCCCGGGGCAGCGTGTCGGCGCCCTCCCCTGCGATGTCGACGTGCAGACCGGCGTCGGCGACGCGGACCACCACGTCGTCGTACAGCCCCAAGGCCAGGCCGAAGGCGTCGAAACCGGGGCCCAGGTTGGCGCTGGTCGCGGGGACGCGCACTCGTACTGCGGCGGCGCGGAACGCGGGACCGGCCATCGTTCGACGAATCTCCTTGTGCGGTACGCCCTCCGGGCACGGCGCCATTGCCGGGCGGCTGGGCGGGGGTGGCGATGCGCGGAGCATCCGCCGGGATTCGGGGCACACTGCGGTGCCGCTGAGGTCAGCCTATCGAAGGAAGGTTCTTCTGCGACACAGGGCGCACGCACCGCGCTCGATGCGTGTCGCCCCGCCAGTGTGCGCCCCGGCGCCGAGGACCCCTTCGCGCCCCTCGGCCGCCGTCTCCGGGCGCGCCCGGTACAGGTCGTACGGGCCCGGTACGGGCGGGCGGTGCGGCCGTCGGTACGGGCGGGCCGGAGCGCGGGGCCGCCGGACGGGCTCCCGGCGGGGGGAGTCCGTCCGGCGGTCGGAGCGGAAAGCCTCAGGCGAGGCCGAGGTGGGTGGCGGCGGCGTCCGCGTCGACGGGGACGGTGACGGGCTGCGGCGCGCCGGCGACGGCCCAGTCGGGGTCCTTGAGGCCGTTGCCGGTGACCGTGCAGACGATCCGCTGGCCCGGGTCCACCTCGCCCTCGTCCGCCGCCTTCAGCAGGCCGGCCACGGACGCGGCGGAGGCGGGCTCGACGAAGACGCCCTCCTTGGCCGCCAGCAGGCGGTACGCGGACAGGATCTGGCGGTCCGTCACCGCCTCGATGAGGCCGCCGGACTCGTCGCGGGCGGCGACCGCGTACTCCCAGGACGCCGGGTTGCCGATCCGGATCGCGGTGGCGATGGTCTGCGGCTGCGGTACCGGCGCCCCGTTGACGATCGGCGCGGAGCCGGACGCCTGGAAGCCCCACATCCGCGGTGTTTGGGTGGCCATCCCGTCGGCCGCGTACTCGCGGTAGCCACGCCAGTACGCGGTGATGTTCCCCGCGTTGCCCACCGGCAGGACGTGGATGTCGGGGGCGTCGCCGAGCGCGTCGACGATCTCGAAGGCGGCCGTCTTCTGTCCCTCGATCCGCACCGGGTTGACCGAGTTGACCAGCGCCACCGGGTATTTCTCGCTCAGGCCGCGGGCCAGTTGCAGGCAGTCGTCGAAGTTGCCGTCGACCTGGAGGATGCGGCTGCCGTGCACCAGCGCCTGCCCCATCTTGCCGAGGGCGATCTTGCCCTGCGGCACCAGCACCGCGCACACCATGCCGGCCCGTACCGCGTAGGCCGCGGCCGACGCGGAGGTGTTGCCGGTGGAGGCGCAGATGACGGCCTGGGCGCCGTCCTGCTTGGCCTTGGAGATGGCCATGGTCATCCCGCGGTCCTTGAAGGACCCGGTCGGGTTGGCCCCCTCGACCTTCAGGTAGACATCGCAGCCGGTCCGCTCCGACAGCAGCTGCGCCGGAACCAGCGGGGTGCCACCCTCCAGCAGCGTGACCACCGGGGTGTCCGCGCCGACCGGCAGCCGGCCGCGGTACTCCTCGATGATGCCGCGCCACTGGTGGGTGCCGGACATTCGGGGCTGATCGATGGTTGCGTTCATAGCGGTCCTACTCCCCTTCAACGCGCATGATGCTGGCGACGCCGCGTACGGTGTCGAGTTTCCGCAGGCTGGACACGGTCGCGGAGAGCGCGGCGTCCAGTGCGCGGTGGGTGACGACGACGAGGGACGCCTCGCCGTCCCTGCCCTGCTGGCGCACCGTGTCGATCGACACATCGTGCTCGGCGAACACCGTCGCGACCTGAGCCAGGACGCCCGGTTTGTCCGCCACATCGAGGCTGATGTGGTAGCGGGTGACCACATCCCCCATGGGGCTGACCGGCAGCCGCGTGTACGCGGACTCGCCGGCCCCGGTGGTGGCCGCCAGTTTGTTGCGGCAGGCGGCCACCAGGTCGCCGAGAACGGCGGAGGCGGTGGGTGCGCCGCCCGCGCCGGGACCGTAGAACATCAGCCGGCCGGCCGCCTCCGCCTCGACGACGACGGCGTTGTACGCCTCGCGGACCGATGCGAGCGGGTGGCTGAGCGGGATCATCGCGGGGTGCACCCGGGCCGTCACCGACCGGCCGTCGGGCGCGCGCTCGCAGACGGCCAGCAGCTTCACCGTACAGCCCATCTGGCGGGCGGAGGCGATGTCGGCGGCGGTGACCTCGGTGAGGCCCTCGCGGTACACGTCGTCGATGGTCACCCGGGTGTGGAAGGCGATGCCGGCCAGGATCGCCGCCTTCGCGGCGGCGTCGAAGCCCTCCACGTCGGCGGTCGGGTCGGCCTCGGCGTAACCGAGCGCGGTCGCCTCGTCCAGTGCCTCGCTGTAGCCGGCGCCGGTGGAGTCCATCTTGTCGAGGATGAAGTTGGTGGTGCCGTTGACGATGCCCAGCACCCGGTTCACCTTGTCGCCGGCCAGCGACTCGCGCAGCGGCCTGATCAGCGGGATCGCGCCCGCGACGGCGGCCTCGTAGTAGAGGTCCACCTTGTGCTCGGCGGCCTTGGCGTGCAGCCCGGCGCCGTCGGCGGCGAGCAGCGCCTTGTTGGCGGAGACCACCGAGGCACCGTGCTCGAAGGCGGTGGTGATGAGCGTGCGGACCGGCTCGATGCCGCCGACGACCTCGACGACGACGTCCAGGTCGCCGCGCTTGACCAGCGCGGTGGCGTCGGTGGTGAGCAGCTCGGCGGGGACGCCCGCGCGGACCCGGTTGGGGCGGCGTACCGCGATCCCGGCCAACTCGATCGGTGCGCCGATCCGCGCGGCGAGGTCGTCGGCGTGCGTGGTGATGATGCGCGTGACCTCGGAGCCGACCACACCGCAGCCCAGCAGCGCCACCTTCAGCGGACGCGTACGCATCATCCGACCTCGTCTCTCTTGCGGTTTCTCATGCAGGCTGCGGGTGCGGAACGCGGGGGGGCACCTGCCGGACCTGTGCCGAACCAGTCTCACGCACCGGACGGGAGAAGCCACGCACTGTCCGGATCGCGAGACCGGCCGGGCGGGCGTGATTTTTTCGCCTCCGGTCGACGATCCCGCGTTTTTTCGGGGTCGGCCGGGGCTCGGGACGGCGAATTCTCCGCCGGGCGGTGGGCGGGGTCCGGGCGGTCCGGGTGCCCCGCGCCGGTCCGCCCGGGGGCAGGGGCGCGGCCGCGGGACGGTCCGGGTGCCCCGGGGCCCCGCAGCGGGGATCCGGGGCCCGGCCTGCCGGCGGCGGGGGTCGGGGGGCGGGGCGGGCGTACCCGCGGCGGCGGTCCGGGGGCCCGGGAGCGGGGCCCCGGGAGCGGGGCCCGGGGGCGGGGCCCGGGGGCGTACCGGCTCCGGGTGTCAGCCGACGTCCAGCCCCAACAGGTCCTCCTCCGTCTCCCGGCGCACGATCACCCGGGCCCGTCCGTCGGCGACCGCCACGACCGGGGGCCGCAGCGCGTGGTTGTAGTTGCTCGCCATGGCCCGGCAGTACGCACCCGTGGCCGGCACCGCGAGGAGGTCGCCCGGGGCCACGTCAGCGGGCAGGAAGGCGTCCTTCACCACGATGTCGCCGCTCTCGCAGTGCTTGCCGACCACCCGGCTGAGCATCGGCGCCGCGTCGCTCGTACGGGAGACCAGCGCCACGCTGTACTCCGCGTCGTAGAGCGCGGTGCGGATGTTGTCCGACATGCCGCCGTCCACGCTCACGTACGTCCGCAGGCCCTCCAGCGGCTTCACCGTGCCGACCTCGTAGAGGGTGAACGCCGTCGGGCCGACGATCGCCCGGCCCGGCTCGACGGACAGCCGCGGCGGCGCGAGGCGGGCCGCGTCGCACTCCCGGGCGACGATCTCGCCGAGCGCCTTGGCGATCTCGTGCGGCTCGCGCGGGTCGTCGTCCGGCGTGTACGCGATGCCGAGGCCGCCGCCGAGGTCGATCTCCGGCAGCTCCACGCCGTGCTCGTCCCGTACCTCGGCCAGCAGCGACACGACGCGGCGCGCGGCCACCTCGAAACCCGCCATGTCGAAGATCTGCGAGCCGATGTGGCTGTGGATGCCGACGAGTTCGAGGCTGTCCAGGTTCAGCACCCGGCGGACCGCCTCGGCGGCCTGGCCGTCGGCGAGACCGATGCCGAACTTCTGGTCCTCGTGCGCGGTCGCGATGAACTCGTGGGTGTGCGCCTCGACGCCGACGGTCACCCGGATCTGCACCCGCTGCCGCTTGCCCTGCCGTCCGGCCTCCGCCGCCACCCGGACGATCTCCTGGAAGGAGTCCAGCACGATCCGGCCGACGCCCGCCTCGATCGCCCGGCGGATCTCCGCCGTGCTCTTGTTGTTGCCGTGCAGGGCGATGCGGTCGGCCGGCATCCCGCCGTCGAGCGCCACGGCCAGCTCGGTGCCGGAGCAGACGTCGAGGTTGAGCCCCTCCTCGTACAGCCACTTCACGACGGCCCGGGACAGGAACGCCTTGCCGGCGTAGAAGACGTCGGCGCCCTGCCCGAAGGCGGCCCGCCAGGCACGGCAGCGGGCCCGGAAGTCGGCCTCGTCGAGGAAGTACGCCGGCGTGCCGAACTCCTCGGCGAGGTCGCGTACGTCGAGGCCGGCGATCTCGGCGGCGCCGTCAGCGTTACGGGTGACGGTGCGGGACCAGACGCGGGGGTGGAGGTGGTTGAGGTCGGCCGGCGGCGCGGAGTAGTGCCCTTCGGGCAGCACGTCGGCGTGGCGGGGGCCTGCGGGGTGTGCGGAGCGGCTCACGGGTGGGGCTTTCTTGTGGTCGGGGGTGGGGTGGTGGTGGCATGGGGAGGGGTTCGGGGCCGGTCACGGGGCCGGCGCCGGGTCGGCTACGGGCCCGGTCACGGCGTCGGCACGGGTTCGGCACGGGTTCGGGGTGGGGTCGGCACGGGTTCGGGGTCGGCGGGAGGGGCGGTCGGGGCTACGGTCTCAGGCTCCGGGCTCCCGGCGGGAGGTGGCGGCGCGGGCGGCGGTGGGTCAGGGCGGGGGCGGGGCGTGGGCCGGGGTGCGGTGGTGCCGGTCGCCCGGTCCGAGCGGGGGCGGGGGCACTGGTCGAGGTTCGGGGTCGGCGGGAGGGGCGGCGGCGGGTGCGGGGGTGCGGCGGGCGTCATGCCCGCCTCACACGTACTCGGGGGCGCTGATACCGAGCAGGCACAGCCCCCCCGCGAGCACGATGCCCGTCGCCTCGGCGAGCCGGATCCGCGCGCCGTGGGCGGCCGAGGGTTTCTCGTCCCCTTTGGGCAGCGGCGGGCACTCGTCGTGAAACCTGAGGAACGCGTCCGCCAGCCGCTCCATATGCCGTGCCACCCGGTCGGGCGCCCGCCGCCGGGCCGCGGTCTCGACCACCCGCGGATAGTCCGCGATCAGCCCGAGCAGCTCGGTTTCGGCCGGGTGGTGGTACGGCGCCGTCCGTGGGTCCTCCGCCGCCTCGACGTCGACCCCCAGTTCCGCCGCGTTCCGCGCCAGCGCCCGCGTCCGCGCGTGGGCGTACCGGATCCGGAACAGCGGATTGCTCTCCCGCTGCTCCAACAGCTCGACCCCGACCCGCGGCACGTCCTCCCCCGGCGGCCGCAGCAGCCCCCACCGCAGGGCGTCCGCCCCCACGTCCGCCACGGCCCCCGCGGGCTCCGCGACCTCGACCGGCTCCTGCCGGAGCCCGCCGCCCGCCGCAGTCGGCGGTCCGCCGTCCAGCTGCCGTACGCCGGTCGCCCGGAGCAGCCGGTTGACCGCCTCCGCGACGACCCGGCCGCGGAGCGCACCCCATTCCGCGGTCATCGCGACGGCCTCGTCGGCCAGGCCGTCCCCGTGCCCGTACTGCGCCCCCTGAGCCCGCACCTGCCGTACGACGTCGCCATAGGCGCGCGCGCTCAGCGTGATGTTCAAGAACCCCCGGCCGGCGATCTCCACCTGCGCGATGCCGGGCTCCCGCGCCAGCCGCCGCGCCAGGATCTCCGCCACCGCCTGCGGCGTCCGCCCGGCCGGCCCGGCCAGCTGAAGGGCCACGTTCGTCGCGTAGTCCCCGCACCCGGGACGCGGTGGCCGCCGCACCACCACCTTCTCCGGCACCGCCACCAGCAGCTCCTCCGCCGCGACAGCACGGCGCACCGTACTGAGGACGGCGCGGGACAGCTCGGCGGGAGTCACAACGAGAAGCCTAGGCGAGCCCCGCCCAGCCGTGGCGAGCGGGTTTTGCCTCCCACCGACCGCCGCACCGGGGCTCGGCCGGCCGGCAACCGCATCCGTACGGCCGGACACCCCGGCGGGAAACCCGGACCCGCCCCGACTGCACCGGCGCGGCGCGATCGGCCCGGCACCGCGCCCCCTGCCGGCACCCGCCCACGACCTGCCCTGACCCGAAGCGGCCGGCCCGGCGCCGCGACTCCCGCGGGCACCCCCACCCACAACCTGACACGGCCCGACGTGCCCGGCCCGCCGCCCCGACGGACACCGCCCGTAGCCCCTCCTGACAGACGGCTCGGCGGCGCGCGGCCGGCGTCGGATCAGCACGGGAGTCGCGTCCGCTTCCGCGGCGGCACGGACATCCGTCCATCCGGGCACGTCCGAACACCCGTAGCCGTAGCCTCCGTACGCGGTGGTGACCCTCGGACGTCCAGCTCCGCTCAGCTCCCGCTCGGCGCCCCGCCCGGAGCGGCGGCGGCCTGCCCGCGGGGCTGCTCGGGCGGCGGCTGGGCCGGTAACGACCCGCGTCCGATCAACCGCCGTACCGTCTCCACCAGATGCTGCGGCTCGAACGGCTTGCCCACGTACGCGTCCACCGACCCGGGCCCGCCGGACGCCTCCGGCGGCGACCCCGCGCTGACCATCACGATCCCGACCCCGCGCGTGCGCGGATCCGCCCGCAGCCGCGCCGCCGTCCGCACCCCGTCCAGCCTCGGCATCACGACATCCAGCGTGATCACGTCCGGCTGCACGCTGTGCACGATCTCCAGGCACTCGGCACCATCAGCCGCGGTCACGACCTCGAAGCCCTCCAGCTCGAGGTTGACCCTGATCAGCTGCCGGATCACCTTGTTGTCATCGACAACAAGCACCCGGCCGGACGCGCCCGCCACACCAGAAAGCCTAGGCGCGCCCCTCGCGATGCGTCCGCGTTTTGCCCATTTCTTCCCCGCCCCGAGTGACTCCCCCCGCTCCCACCTGCCCCAACACCCCCCACGCCCCTCTCCCCCGCCCTCCCCGCCACCCCGAAATCCCCGTACACGTCCACCCCTCCCGAGCTGGTAGTGTTCTTCCCGTCGCCCCCACCAGGGGCAACACCGGTCCAGCCCCCGTAGCTCAGGGGATAGAGCAACGGCCTCCGGAGCCGTGTGCGCAGGTTCGAATCCTGCCGGGGGCACTCCGGAAAAGCCCGTTGACCTGCGGAAACGCAAGTCTGACGGGCTTTTATTTTTGCCAAGACACACGGCCAGTGAGGCCGTTGCACTTTCCGCCACGGACAATCGGCCAGGCCGCTGACCAGGCACTTTCAGACGCGAGTGGTTCGTCGACCGCCCAAGCGAGGGGCACTTTCCGCAGCCTGTGGCGTATTCGTGACGCGGAAGGAAGACCGCCGGGCGGGACGCCCAGGGCGTAGACGAGCGAGACGTGCCGCCGGTAGACCCTGCTGGAGCGCCTTGAAATCCCGGCTGTCTTGCCGCGGAAACGGAGTCCGCATCGTCACGGAGTGCGACAGCGTCAGCCGCGGCGAGGGGTCGCGCTACTCGTAGTCGCCCAGGAATTTGTCGATGCGGTCATTTGCGACCGTCTGGCGCCCGTAGAGGCACTTCGCATAGGTGCGCAGCAGCGTCTCGACGGTGTTGCCGGCCCGCTCTGCGACCTCGGTGGGATCCACTCCAGCGTTCAGCCACGTCGACAGCGCCGAGTGCCGCAGGTCGTACGCGCGAGCAACAAGAGGCGATTCCACCAGATCCGGTGGGAGCGCCAAGATGCGCGCGTCCCGCAAGGTCGTGCAATAGCCGCTGGAACCCAGCACTCGCCCCCGCTCGGTGAAGAACATTCTTCCGTCGGCCGCCGTGCCGAACGTGTCGACGCTCTGCCTCCAGATCGTCACCAATTGTGGCGGCAGTGGCACCACACGAACCGCTCCGCGCCTCCGGCTCTTCAGACCGCGTTCATCGTGGTTACGGCCGCTGTCCGTGTACCTCTTGCCCGCCTGGGGACGAGTCTCGTGCAGCACGAACCTGCCCCAGCCGTGAGCCGGCAGAACACAGTCCTGGTACTTCACGGCCACAGCTTCCTCGGGCCGCAGACCGGCGTAGTACATCCCCGCGAAGAACCCAACCAGCCGCCGCCCCCGAGCCCGCCCGTACAGCCCTACGTACGACAGGGCGTCCAGCAGAGAGCGAGCCTGGCCCGGATTCACCAAAACTCGCGGATCGACCTCCTCGTCGTCCGTCGGCACCTGCCAGCGGATCTCGGGAATCAGGTCGTCACCGGCGCCTCCCCCGCCGAACGCGTAGCCAACCGCATTCACCAGCGCCTTCTTACAGTGCCGTTGCGTGCTTCCCGGCACCGCAGACCCATCCGCTCGGACGCTCAGCGACCGGATAACCCCCCTCATCACTTCCGGATCCAGAAGATCGTCCACGGGCCGCGTCGCCCGAGCCACCCAGCGCAACGCCATCCGCTCGTCGCCCGGTACCTCCCGGTCCTCCGGACGCGGCACCACAAACGCCCGAAGCCGCAGCGCCCGGCGCAACAACTCCTCGTCGGGCCTCAGTCGCTGTTGTCGTTCCGGTCCTGAGAGATGCGTGTCGAACGGGAGTCCCGATTGGGTGGTCTCGGAGGCTTGGGCGCATAGAGGTGGGGCCTCCTGAACAGCTCGTTGGTGTCGAATCACCGAGCAACATCAGGAGGCCCCGGTGCCGCAGTGTTCCGTCTCGACGGCAGCACAGTCCAGTTGGGTCGCCCGGGAGTGTGACTGTCTGGCTCACCGGTTCGGAAACGCCGCCGACAACGGAACGCGTCAGCAGTGTTATCCGTCGGACATGACGGACGCCGAGTGGGCTGCTGTTCGGCCACTGCTGCCGGTACCGGGCTGGATGCGCGGGCGGGGCGGGCAGCCGGAGGCGTACTGCCACCGGGCAATACTGGACGCGGTCCGCTATCTGGTCGACAACGGAATCAAGTGGCGTGCGATGCCGGCTGATTTCCCGCCGTGGGACCGGGTCTACGCGTTCTTCCGCCGCTGGCGCGACCATGGCCTGGCCCGGGAGTTCCACGACCGGCTGCGCGGGCAGGTCCGTACCCGTGTCGGCCGGGACAGCGAGCCGACGGCCGGGGTGATCGACTCACAGTCGGTCAAGGCCGATGCCGTCGTCGGCACCGACAGCCGCGGCTTCGACGGCGGCAAGCTGATCAACGGCCGAAAGCGGCACATCGTCGTCGACACGCTCGGCCTGCTGCTTGGCGTGATGGTCACCGCCGCGGATATCGGCGATCGCACCGCCGCGACGGTCCTGCTCCAGCGGGTGGCCGACGCGCACCACCGCCTGGCCCTGGTCTGGGCCGACAGCGGCTACACCGGAAGCCTCGTCGAGCACTGCCTGGCCGTACTCGCCCTGGTCCTGCAGGTCGTCAAACGCAGCGACAACCAGAAGGGCTTCGTGGTGCTGCCCAAACGGTGGATTGTGGAGCGCACGAACGCCTGGCTGATGCGCACCCGCCGGCTGGCCCGCGACTACGAGCGCCGCACCACCACCGCCGAGGCGATGGTCTACTGGTCGATGACCCTGCTCATGACCCGCCGCCTGGCCCGGACACACCCGCAGCAGGCGTGAACCGGCCCGGGCCGGGCTCGGCCAGCCAGCCACGGGCGACCAGGCGTTTCGCCTTCGCCCGCAAGCCCTCCACCCGCGCCGGCACCGCGTCCATACCGAACGATGCGGCCATCTCCTGGCAGGTCAGCGGCCCTTGATGAAGCCGGACACGGTCCGCGAGGAGCTGCACGATGCGCTGGTAGTCCACCGACAGAACCGACCAGCCGAGGCCCTCACGCCACACCGGCACCTGCGATCCCGGCTTCACCGCATCCGCCGGCACCGCCGGCACGTGCTCGCCCGGCGGATCCGGGGTGGTCTTCGTGCTGATGGTCTCGGCGCTGCCGGGTGCCAGCACCGTATCGACGCGCCTGCGGGCGACCGTCCACTCCTGCCATTCCAGCTCGGCCGCGGCCAGCTCGGCCTGGATCCGGTCGGCCTCCTCCCGCAGCCGGCCAACGCGACGACGAGCAGCGAGCTCGTGCTGTTCCAGCAGTCCGACAACCGACGGCATCCCGGCCTCCCCGGCGAGTAACAACCCGACAGGCCACAACTCCCACGAAATCACCGAACCCATGCCTGACCAGTGAAAACGCCGCCCTCAAGTTCGGAACGACAACAGCGACTCACCCGCATCAAACGCCTCACCACCGCCGGCTGCGCCGTACTCCAGCTCACCCTCACCACCAACTCCCGCCACCTGCCGGGAACCACCCCGCTCCACCTACCCCAGCCCTCCAGTGCCCCCGCCGCCATCGCCAAGGCCGCCACCGACGCCATTCGCAGAACACGCTGAGACGCCGGCACACAATCACGACGATCAGACGCACAAGCCCCCAACGGCCAACGCCTCGTCCCCCGAACCAACCCACGTTCGAGTGACGGCGCGTCCGTCTGCGGCAGACAACCTGCACCACCCCTCGACGGGACTTTGTGATCCATGCTCCCTGCGCGACGCCGCGTCAGCGTGCGGCGCAGCTCATCGCAGCCACGCCGCCTGGCATCCGCCGAACGGCCCCCCAGCACTCACTACCAGCACACCCGTCCGCGCCACCCGCTGACCGCGCACCGCCGACAGACAGGCTGGCGCCGCGCACGAAAGGCATCATCTGCACCCGCTCACCGTCACCGGGGCCCGCATCCTCGCCGACCACGACAACGGCACCGTCACCGGACACCCCGCCGCCCTGGCCCGCCTCCAAGCCGACCACCTGATCACCGGCCGCCAACCCGACAGCGACACCCACCAGATGACGGACGCCGGCCGGCTGGCGTACGAACAGTGGAAGAGCGAGTACGGCCCGCCCGCCCCGGCTCCCGCAACCGGCATACTGCCCAAACTTCCCGGACCACAGCACGACGCGGTCCTCGCCGCCGCCCGCCGCCCCGACCACCTGGCTCCGGGCATCGACGACCACGTGCCCGGCTTCTTCAATAGGCGGACCCTGGCCGCCGTCCGCACTGCCGGCTACGCCGACATGCGGCCCTGCGAGCATGGCGTCATCCACGGCACCTGGGAGCAGACCGGCCGGGCCCTCTAGCTCACCCCGGCCGGACGCGAGTATGCACGCCAGCGCGGCAACATCCCCTGCCAACGGCGTCGGATCGTGATCGTCGCCTGCGGCTCGAGAAAGGCCGAGCCGTCCTGGGAGAAGTTCGGCTACCGGGACGTCATCCCCGCCGGCCAGCTCTACACCGGCCCGTGGCATCGCTCCCTGCGGCTCGCCGCCGACGCACTGGCCGACCAGACCCTGATCCGGATCCTGTCAGCGCGACACGGCCTGGTCCCCCTGGAACGTCCCCTGTTCCCGTACGACACCCGGCTCGGCGACCGGGACGTCATCACCCCGGAGCGGCTGGCCCGGCAGACCGCCGCCCTCGACCTCGACGACGCGCACGTGATCTTCCTCGGCGGCCGGAACTACGCCCACCTGCTCAAACAGTCGGTCCCCCACACCCTGACACCACTCGCCGGCGGCCTGGGCGAACAACGAGCCCAGTGCCACGCCGTCAGCCGTTCCGCCAATCTCGCCGCCGCGTGGTGGACCGTCGCAGCCCGTCTGGCAGACCACGGAGCTGGAGAAACGGCGAAGAAGCCAGCCGGAGTACCGCCGACCGGTCCCTACCCGTCCGCAATCCGCAGCAGACGCGCTGCGGGCCGATAGGCCGGCACCGGTAGTCGGGGAAAATGCCGGTGCCGCGACACAGACTCAGCCGCTCCGCAGAGCTATCGCCCTGGCGGCCGAGTCAGCCTAAGCAGCGCGCCGTTCTCCGGCGTGCTTGGCACGCCGGAGAACAGTCCCGGAAGCGACGCGGCCGTCAACTCCCTGCCCGGCCGGTAGGTGCAGCCCCGCGCGTGCAGGGAGCAGCCATGGATCGCCCGTTCGCGAGCGTCCGTTGAGGGAACAGCCCCGCTGGTGCGGGGAGCAGCCGAGGTTCCGGAAGACCTCGGCCCAGAAGCGGAAGTCCTTCGGAGACATCCCGATCGCCGGTAAATAAACGTACCATCGCGCGAGGTGCGTGAACCCCTGCCGGTGTGACTTTGCACGGTAGATAGCCACTTTGCAGGGTTGATGGCCACACTTTTCGCACTACCTGGCCAGTCGATCAGTCCGGGTCGGCGGATGCCGAGGCCACCGCGAGCGCCAAGTGCGGGATGGCTACCAGGGGCACTGCCCGGCCATCTGGCTCGCGTCATCACGTGGCGCCCGCTCCGGCCGGTGCTCACCTACGCGGCCGACAAGCGGACGCGCGCATCGGCCAGGGCTCGCGGGAAGTTGAGCGGAACCGACGCGTCATAGCGTCTCGGTCCGAACGCGGCCGGTGGCGTCCTGTCGCAGGCGGGCCCGGTAGCGCAGCGGCGACTCGCCCACGACCCGTTTGAACGCCGTGCTGAACGCGCTCTCCGAGCCATAGCCCAACTCCTCGGCGAGCGCCGCGACGCGCGTGTCACCGTCCCGAAGCGCGCGCTGGGCGAGCAGCATGCGCCACCGTCCCAGGTAGGTCAGCGGTGGCACACCGGCCGCCTCCCGAAACCGCTCGGCGAAGGTCGTCCGGGACATCGCGGCGGCCCGCGCCAACTCCTCGAGCCCCCAGGCGCACCCGGGACGGCCGTGCAGCAGGTCGAGGGCGGGACGGAGGCGCTCGTCGACGAGCAGCCGCAGCCAGCCGGACGGCAGTACGGACTGGTCGACGTAGGACCGCAACAGCTCCAGCAGGAAGAGCTGACCGTACTGCCGGATCGCGAAGGCCGAGCCGAGCCGCTGCGCGGTCGCCTCGTCGAAGAGACGCAGCAGGGCGGCGAGGAGCCGGTCGTCCTCACCGGCCGACCTGATGTGGGCCAGTGGCGGCAGTGATTCGAGGAGGAGCGTGCTTCCGGCCTCGTTCAGACTGACGCAGCCACCGATGACGATGTCGTCGGCGTCGCGGTCAGAGCGCGCGAAGCGGCCGGTGGAGAAGTCGGATTCCGGCTGCACCTCCTGGCGTGGTTCCGCGCCGGCCTCGAACGCGACCCAGGAGCGGCCGGTGAGGATCGCCACGTCACCCGCCACGAGGTCGACCGGCTCGTCGATCCCGTCGGTGGTGAGGCGAGCCCGACCACTGACGAGCGCGAAGAACTTGACCGGGTCGGAGAGCGGTCCGCGGCCCCACCATCCGCCGCGGGCCGCGATGCCGCCGGTGAGGACGCCGCGGACCTCGACCAGATCGAGTGCTTCGGAGAGTCGGTCGGGGGTCATGCCCGTACTCTCGCTCAAAAAATAAGGACTTACAAGTATTCATCGTCCGTCGGTTCCCCGCCAGACTGACGCCGTACCTCGCAAACGGACCCCAGGAGAGAACATGCGTTACCGCGGCCTCGGCAAGACCGGGATCAAGGTCAGCTCCTACGCTCTCGGCGCCATGATGTTCGGTGCCCTCGGCAACCCCGACCACGACGACTGCGTCCGCATCATCCACCGGGCCCTGGACGCCGGCATCAACCTCATCGACACGGCCGACATGTACGCGCACGGCGAGTCGGAGGAGATCGTCGGCCGTGCGCTGAAGGGGCGCCGGGCCGACATCGTGCTCGCGACGAAGGCCCGGTTCCCGATGAGCGACGAACCGAACCACCAAGGCGCGTCCCGGCACTGGCTGGTGCGCGCGCTGGAGGACTCGCTGCGCCGCCTCGATACCGACTACGTGGACATCTACCAGATTCACCGCCCGGACCCCGACACGGACATCGAGGAGACGCTCGGGGCCCTCACCGACCTGCAGCGAGCCGGCAAGATCCGCACCTTCGGCACCTCGGCCATGCCCGCCTCCGAGCTCGTCCGCGCCCACTGGGTCGCCGAACGGCGCGGCCTGGCCCGGCCGCGTACCGAGCAACCGGTGTACTCGATCCTCAACCGGGGCATCGAGCGCGAGGTGCTCCCGGTGGCGCAGGAGTTCGGCATGGGCACCCTGGTCTGGTCGCCGCTCGGCGGCGGGCTGCTGACCGGGCGCTACCGGAAGGGCCAGGAGGCCGCGACGCACCGCTCGCAGTACGGCTTCGAACACCTCAAGGACGACCGGCGGCTCGACGCCGTCGAACAGCTCATCCCGCTCGCCGAAGAGGCGGGCATGCCGCTGACCCATCTGGCGATGGGCTTCGTGCTCGCTCACCCCGGCGTCACATCCGCGCTCCTCGGACCGCGGACCATGGCACACCTGGACGATCTGCTCGCGGGCGCCGAGGTCACGCTCCCGGACGACGTCCTGGACCGGATCGACGCCATCGTGCCGCCCGGCACGGACACGGGCACGCTCGACATGGCCTACCAGCCGCCGGCCATCCGCCAGCGGGAATCGAGGCGCCGGCCGCCGGTCGAACGCGCAGCGGCGTGACAACAGCGCGACGGCACAGCGCGGTGCGGAGGCTCAGGATTGCGGGTCCAGAGTCCCAGCCGCCAGACCCACCTGGCTCCGTTCACGAGTCCGTTCTCATGAACGTCAACCTGGCCGATCACGAGCTGCCCGCCGGTTGGCCAAGTAGCCTGAAAGCTCTGGCCACCTACGGTGCACTGTCACAGCCGGACCGGTATTGCCGCGGAGGCGGGCGGACAGCGTTCGGGCGCCATTCCCACGTAGGGGCTCGGTGGCCCGGGATGCAATGGGCATCTCCCGCTGCTGTCCGCCCGCGGGCCCGCCCCCGGCCGAGGGCGGGGGCGGCGGCCGGAATAACCCCGGCCGCCGCCTCCCCTCTCGGCGCCAACGCGCGAGCCGACCGCCTCTCGCCGTTACGAGGGTTCCATCGGCCTGCGGGCGGGGAAGGCGTCGCGTTCGTCCCAGAGCACTTGGCGCTGCAGGCAGTAGAACAGGCAGCGCGCGAGACGGGCGCCGAGGTTGCGCAAGGCGGTGTTGTGCGGGATCCCGCGCTCACGCTGGCGCCGATAGTAAGCGTGGGCACCGGGCGACTGGGTTAGCGAGCAGAACGCGGCCTGATAGAACGCGTCGCGCAGCTCAGAGTTGACCGCCCGGCGCATGGAGATCCGGGCCGCGGTACCCGAGGCCCAGGTGACCGGGACGATGCCGGCGTACGCGCACAGGGCCCGGGCATCGGCGAAGCGGTCCGGGTGGTCGCCGATCTCGCCGAGCAGCCGGCTCCCCAGGAGGTCGCCGATCCCGGGGAACGAGGTGATGATCTTGTATGAGGGGTGAAAGGAGAAGGCGTGCGCGGCCTGCCGGGCCATGTCGTCGGCGCTGGTGCAGGCGTGGTCGAGATCGGCGAGCAGCCCGCGGACCTCGGCCGCCCGCGCCTCCTCCACCGCCGGGTGAGTGCGCAGGGCGGGGCGGCGGAAATGCAAGTGGAGTCGTTCGGCTTCGTCTTCGACGGTGCGCCAGCGGCCTCCGGTCCGCAGCGCCTGGGCGAACTGGGCCCGGCTCAGCGTTGCGGCCACGGCCGGCGAGGGGGCGGCCGTCAGGACAGCGCGGGCCTGGGGGTGGCGAAGTCCCACCCTGGGCCAGGCGGTGACGGCAGCCGGGTAGAAGGTGACCAGGGCCGCGCGCAGCCGGTGGAGGGCTTCGACCCGTCTGCGGGTGGCGTCGGTCTGCGCGCGGGCGAGGACCTGCACGGCGCGCGCCGCAGGTGAACTCGGCGGCTTGGGGGCGAAGTTGCCGGTGCGGAGCATGTCGGCCAGGAGGTAGGCGTCGGTGCGGTCGGCCTTGGTGTCGGCGCCGATGCTGCCGGCCCTGCGGGCCCTGGCGGCGAGGGTGGCCTCCACGTGGACCACGGTCAGGCCGTGGTCGGCGAGGTTCTGGGCGAACAGGTTGCGGTCATCCCCGATCGCGGTCGGGACGGTACGCCAGCGGTCTCGGCGTACACGATGCGCCGGTGACCGAGCCGGGTTCCGTCGCGGCGGATGACCGCGCAGTCCATCCAGCGGTCGGCCCAGTCGACCCCGGCGAACATCGTCGCCACCCACGCCTCCTTCATATACCGGCACAGGCCGGACAGACCATGCCCCCCGGACGGTCGACTCTCGCTGCCGAGTGGTAAATAAACGTACCAGCAGCGGGGCGGCTGTCAGCCACCGCCTCCATCCCGAGACAATGAGGTGACCGATGACAGTCCTGCTGATTACGCCGGGATGGGACGACGAGGACGTGCGCAACCCCGACGGACCCCCGTCGTCCCACATCGCCTCGGGCAGTTGGCCGAACGCCCGCCTGGCTGACGACGCCCCGCCCGGTGCCCACATCGCCCAGGCACTGGCGCGTGAGCTGCTGAAGGTGATGGACGAACGGGGTCTGAGCGCGCGGGCGGTCGCCGAACTGGTCGGCAGCACCCACCCCACCATCGGACGCATCCTGGACGGCAGCGGCGTCACGGACGTACGCACCGTCTTCCTCCTCGAAGTCGCCCTCCGCACCCCGCTGTGGCCCGCGGACCTCCACCGCGACTTCCGCCTCGACGTGCAGAGCCCCGGGGCCGGCGCCTAGCCGGTCAGACGACTGCCCCGAGAAACCGTACGCGCCTTGCTCATGTCCGCAGCACCCGCGTCCAGCGCAGACACCAGCCGCCCTGGGCATACTCGAACCCATGGAAGCCAGGGAGCGTTACGCGGACCGGCGCCCCTACGTTCTGCCCGAAACGCTCGGTGACCTGATGGGGCCGGCGAGCGGGCACGCCCTCCTGCCCACGGCCCTGGACTGGTCCCAGCAAACCCACTACGACCTCAGCGTCGACAAGGACCGGCGCCGGCTGTACGAAACCGTCATCCGCGAAGCCTGCGACCCGGCCGACCTCCGCCGCTTCCTCAACGCCGGCCTGCTCCAGTGCTTGTGGCCGACACTGTGGCTTCCCGCCCGCCTCAAGGCGGCATGGGAGGACCGGTTCCCCGAACTCAGACGTCCAGCAAGCGGCCGAACGCCGCCCGGCCGCCCCCGCACCAAGGCCGAGGCCACGGTTCCGCCGCTCTAACCGATACGCATCACCACGCACCCCTGGCGACATGGGCTTCGGCATACTGAACGGCATGTCGACAAGCGACCACGCTCCCACGCCCCTACCGGTGATCACCGCTGTGGGAGACCTGGACGCCGACACCCTGCACCCCCTGACCGCCGAGCTGCAGAAAGCCGCCGCGATGGCATCCGGCGTGATCCTCGACGTCAGCGGCGTCACCTTCGGCGACTCCAGCTTCATCAACCTGCTGCTGCGCGCCCACCAGCACACCGACCTGCGCGTCACCGACCTCGGGCCGCCTTGGACCGGCTCTTCCATCTGGCCGGGGTTGACGCCGTCCTGCACATCTTCCCCACCCTCACCGATGCCCAGGGCGTGGGGCAGTAGGCGCGAGGTTCGGCATCGCGGACCGTGGGCTCAGGCGGGGCCGAAGCCGTAATCCCGGTCCGTGTCCCAGTCGATGTGCTCCGGTTCCGGATCTCCACTGGACGCAGCCATTGCCCTGACCATCGCCTTCGCTTCCTCCTTCACCAGGGCGCGTGACTGCACCTTGCAGTTGGTGACCGGAGGCCGATAGGCAGAACGGCACCGCGCGCTGCCGGGCTACCCATCGGAAACGCTGGCGGACAGGCTCGGCGATGCTGCCGCCGGGTGTACTCCAGCGGCCCATGGCTGGCCCAGCGCGGGCGGTACCGGTATGCGAGCATACGGATTAGGTCGCCACGCCGATCCGAAGGGCAACTGGTTGTCCAGCCACAGGATGCCGGCGAGCTCTTCGGGCATCGACCAGCGTGACGGACGGCCGAGGTCGACCTCGACAGGGTCCCCGAAGTACACATCGCCGAAGTTGAACTGAACGGTCATGGTCATCTGCCCGGTCAGCAGATGGTCCAGATGCTTGACCTCCAGCCCGGTGAACCGGTGGGCCCCCACCGCGACGACGAGAGGGATACCTTCGGCAGTCAGGTGCCGGTACTTGCTGACCTTGTCCTCGACTCGTCCTACGAGAGGCTGCGCGGTGACCACGCCGGCGATGGAGCTGGGCGTAGCAAGGTACGTGGCCATGCCGAGCGGCGAGGTCATCAATCGGCCGGTGTTCCGGTCGCCCTGGACCAAGAAGGTGTAGCCGTTCGACGGGATCTCGTCGATCGCCAACGGCTGCATGAGGTGACGGCGTAGATCCTGGGCGATGCGCTTGGCCGTACGCGGATCGGGCGGAAGGATCGGGCCGCCGGTCGGCTTGAGAGCAAGCACCAGCGACACGGGGATCTTGCGGATGCGCGTCGCCAAATCGTGCCAGGACCGCATCTGCCCGAACGCCCGGCGGTCGGGGCTCTCGCTGTGGACCTCGACAACTGCCAGCGGACGACCGTCAACAGCGGAAACAACGGTCCAGTCGGGAGTGAGCCCGTTCCACTCCTGTTCGTAGACCGCCTGAACCTCCGGGCCCCGCAATTGCGCACCGGCAACCAACTCGTGCATCACGGGCCAGAAGTGCTGGTCGTACCAGAGCTTCCCGGCCAGCTCATCGGCCTTACCGGACGGCAGCAGCGCGAACTGGTCGTCCAGCCATACGCGCCACGGTTCGTACTGGTCCTCGACGGCTATGTCGTACGTCAGTTCCCGCTGTTCCGGAGGGCGGCGACCGTAGCGCTCCTGCTGAGCCGCGACGAAGTCGGCTCCGAAGCGGCGTAGCGACTGTGCTTGATCCATGCCCGGATTGTCTGCCATCGAGCCCGCTCGCGCCGCCGATTTCCCCAGCACGAACCCATACCGCAGATGAGCGGGCCTCGGGTGGCACCGGGGCGGCACCAGGGCGGCACCGGCCGGGGAAAATTCGAGGCCCTGCCATCAGTATTCTGCGGTGAGGGTGCGGCTGCCGGTGTAGCGTCAGAACCAGCTGTCATGGTTCCGAAGTACCGGTCGCCCGTGAGCACATGCACGGGCGATTTTGCTGTTCACAGTCTCTGAGGACCAGGGCGATCACCTCCGGTTCCCGCACGGTGCGGGAACCGACTTCGTACCCCCTTGGAGGGCAACATGGCCAGTGGAACCGTGAAGTGGTTCAACTCGGAAAAGGGCTTCGGCTTTATCGAGCAGGACGGCGGAGGCCCTGACGTCTTCGCCCACTACTCCAACATCGCCAGCTCCGGCTTCCGCGAACTCACCGAAGGCCAGAAGGTGAACTTCGACGTCACCCAGGGCCAGAAGGGCCCCCAGGCGGAGAACATCACCCCCGCCTGACCCGCCACCTGCACGGCGCCCGCCCCGCGGCACCCCCCGGGCGGGCGCCGTACGATCCGGGAAGTGTCGGCTGCCCCCCGAGCGGCTCAACGAGCGTCTCTCACCCAGCCGGGCAGACACCTCCGCACACCGCCGCACACTGTGCACTCGCTGCCAGCCGGTACACGGGCTGCGCGCACGAACCGGCCGACCAGGGGCAGACGAGCGGTATCGGCAGGCCGGCCTCACCCCCGGCCGCCCATGCCATGGTCCCCCCCCCGGCGCGTGCCGGCTGGCCAGCAACGCCGCGCCTGGAGCCGCACCACCCACCCCGCGCTCACGGGCCTGTAGGGCGTGGAGGAGGGCCGCGGGCCCGAGATCGCGAGCGATCACCGCCGTGGCCTCGCCCGGGGAAGGGATCCGCACTACGACCGGCAGTGCACCATCGGCACAACCAGCCGCCTGGCCTACTAGATGTAACAGAGTCCGGGTTAGGCGGCTGCTCCGGTGCGGACGGCGAATTCCCGAAGGCCGGGGAGGCTCTGGGGTGCGTACAGGAGGTCTGCGGTCAGGGCGCGCAGGGCGGGGCGGCGGACCTCTTCGGGTGCGGTGCGTTCGATGGAGGTCAATGCGCTGAAGGTGCGGCGGTTGTCGCCGATCTGGTGCCACATCCGTGCGGTGTCGGTGTAGTACCGGGCGACGCGTTCGGCGTTGGGTAGCTGGGCAGGGTCGATGCGGGCGGCGTAGGGGACGGCGTCGTCGGGCGTGCCGAGGACAGTGAGGCTGCCGATCCGGTACAGGTCGCACTGGGCGGGGCTGGCGGAAATCGTGAACAGCCCGGCCGGCTGCCCGGTCCTGGTGACCGTGATGCGGTCGGCGGATTCCTCCGCCTCCCCGAGCAGGTCCAGGGCGGTGCTGCGCTGGCCGCCGGTGGCGGCGGTGTAGGCGGCGGTGGTGAGCAGGCAGACCCGCGCGGCGAGGGTATCGCTGAGCTGAGAGCCCGGGCCGAGATCGAGGGCTGCGGCGGTACCGGTGAGAAAGTGGACGGCGTCGCTGCTGCGGCCGGCGCGGCGCATGGTGATGGCCAGGACGCGCGCGGCTTCGCTGACCGTGCGGGGGTCGCCGCTGGCGCGGGCGGCGTTCAGCGCACGGTCGGCGGTGGCCCAGGCGGCTTCGGAGTGCTGTTTGACGGCGAGTTCGGTGGCCAGGACGTACGCACGGGCAACAGTGGCCTGGGCGCGTTCGCGGGCCCGGCCGGTGGTGGCGTCGCGGGTGGCTTCGGCGGTCGCGATCAGCGGGGGCAGGGCGCGGCCGAGGGCTGCGTAGCGGGCCGCGGTGAACTGGTCGCGGGCGCCAGCCAGGGCAGTTGCCAGGACACGCGGCCCGGCGGGTGCTGCGGCCGTGGGCGTGAACAGGGCTCGTTCCATGGCAGCGGCCGGGTTGTCGCCGGCTTCCTGTGCGGCGGCCGGGGACATGGCTCCGGCGATCATCCCGGCGCCCAGGCCGAGCGCGCCGGCCACCAGTTCACGTCGTCGCACGTCGTCCTCCTGATCGGCTTCGGCCAGCCTAGCGGCCGTCAGCGGCGGAGCGGGGACGGTGCGGATGATCGGCGGGCGTGTGGCCGTGCTGCTGTCGGCAGCAGCCAGGCCCATGAGATCCGGCGGTATGCCCAGGCCGTCGGCGATACGGGTCAGGACCTCCAGGCTCTGCACCTGGCGCAGGCCGCATTCGATGGCGCTGACGTCGGACTGGGCCAGGCCCACCAGGGCGCCCACCGTGGTCTGGCTGGCTCCGGTGTACTTGCGGAAGTGCTTGAACAGGGCGGCGACATCACGGGTTTGCAGCGCGTGGCGGACCGCGTCCTGGTCCCACAGGCCGGCAGGTACAGCGGGCTGGTGGTGGATGCGCACGGTGATCTCCCCTCTCCGGGGGCCGGTCTCGACTGCCTCAGCGTAGATGCGCGGTGACTGCTTGTCATGGCTTTGGGGCGGCGGCCAGAGGCCGCCCCTATAGGGCCTCGGGATGGGTTTGCGGCCCTGGAGTTCCCAGGCTGGGACAACATCCGGCGACCGCGGCACCCGCAGCAGGGCCGCTACCCGCCCCGCACCGAAGAGGAGTTCCGCCATGTGCCCCCAGCCCCCGCCCCCGCCGCCGCCCGCCCCTCCGGCCCCGCCGACTCCTTCGCCGCCTCCGCCGCACGTGTAGCCAGGGCATGCCCGCCTGGCTCCGTGCGCGACGCCACGTCGGCCTGCGGCGCAGCTCACCGGAGCCGGGCCGCCTGGCACCCGCCGGACGGCCGTCACCCGAAAGAAGATGAAGAGGAGCTTGTCGTGCAGGGATTCGTTGCGCTCAACCCCGATGAGCTGGGCCGGGACCCGGCGACCGGAATGGATCTGGCCGTGGCCCTCGGCGTCGGCCACCTGGAGATCCGAACCGCCTACGGCTCGAACGCGCTCGTCCTCGACGACGACCAGTTGCGCACGGTGCGGCGGCTGGCCGACGAGCGGGGGCTGGTCGTGGCGGCGCTGGCGGCGCCGCTGTGGAAGTGGTGCCGTCCCGAGGCGAGCCCGGGCCGGGTCGACAGCTTCGGCTTCCCCACCCAGGTGCCGGACCAAGACCGCCGCCGATGGGTCGACCGGGCGATCGACGTCGCCGACATCCTGGGCACCGGCCGGATCCGGATCTTCTCGCACCTGCGAGTCGGCAGCGCACTGACCGAGACGTTCCCCGACGACCCGCTGCTGCCCTACGCGCTGGAGCGGGCCAAGGCCGCCGGGGTGCGGCTGCTGCTGGAGAACGAGCCGGTGTGCACGATCGCCGAGCCCGCCGCTTTGCTGGACGTGCTGCGCGCGCACCCCGACCTGGGCCTGTGGCTAGACCTGGGCAACCTGCACGAGGTCGGTCACGGCACGGTCGGCGCGGTCGACGCTCTTGCCCCGCACGCGGAGTACGTCCACGTCAAGGACTACCGGCTCGGCGCGGACGGCGCCAGGCACTTCACCGCCGCCGGCACGGGAAGTGTGCCGTACGGCGAGCTGCTGGCAGTCCTGCACCGTGTGCGCCCCGCCCTGCCGTACGCGCTGGAGACCCACGTGCGCGACGATCCGGCCGAAGCGATCACCCAGGGTGCGGCGTTCCTGCGCCGGACCGTGCCCGGCGGCCTGGCGTGAGGCGGGTCCTGCTCGGCGGGGCCGGCGAGGTCGGCATGAAGCACCTCGACGCCCTGAACGGTACCGAGAGCACGACCGTGGTGGCGGTCGCCGATCCCCGCCCGGTCACCGGCCTGCCCGCCGGGCTGCCGCGGCTCGCGCACTGGCACAACGCCCTGGAACGGTTCGCCCCGGACCTGGTCGTCGTGGCCGTACCGCCCGGGACCGCGCTGGAAGTGGCGCGCGGCGCCGCACGCACCGGTGCCACCGTGCTGGTGGAAAAGCCCGTCACCGTCCGCGCCGCCGACCTCGGCCGACCGGAGCCGGCCGACGAGCGGATCTTCGTCGCGTTCCAGCCGCACTTCGCCCCGGGCCTTCCCGGACTGCTCGACCACAAGGCGGAAGTGCGCCGGGCCGAGGTGACGCTCGTCTGCCGCAGAGACCGGGCCTACTACCGCACCTGGCGCACCCACTGGGCGACCTCCGGGGGCGTCCTGCACCAGCAGGCCATCCACGGCCTCGCCCTGGCCCTGCGACTGCTGCCACCGGGGGACATCGCCTCCTGCGACGCCCTGGTGCGCCACGAGCGGCAATGGGCCGAATCCGAGGACCACGTCACCGCCGAGATCACCTTCGACAGCGGCGCCGTCCTGACCGTGGACGCCCGGGTCGACAGCGACCAACCGCCGCGGCACGACGTGCTCCTGCACCTCCGCAGCGGAGAACACCTCCACGTGCGCGGCCGGAACCTGGAAGCCGGACTCGGCCCGGCCGAGGCCGCGCCCGACGACCGCACGCTGCGCCGCGAGATGTACCGCGCCCTGCCCGCCCCCGGCACCGGCGGCCTGTCCCACCACCATCCGAGCCTTTTCCCCCTGGGCGCCCTGGCGCGCCCGCTGGAGGTCATCGACCATGTCTACCGCACCGCCCACCACCTCTCCCCGGCCCGTGCTTCCCGGTGAACAGCAGGTCGAGGTCGTCGAACGCAAGGGCATCGGCCACCCCGACACCCTGGCCGACGCGATAGCCGAACGCGCCTCCCTCTACTACAGCGCCTACTGCCTGCGGGAGTTCGGCGCCGTGCTGCACCACAACCTCGACAAGGTCGCCGTCCTGGGCGGCCGGGCCCGGTTCGGCGAAAGCGACGGCGTCTACGACCGCCCCGTCAGGGTGGTGTTCGGCGGGCGGATCTCCACCACCTTCGCCGGCCGCGCCCTGCCGGTGCGCGAGATCCTGGAGCAGGCCGCCACCGACCAACTGCGCGCCGCGCTGCCCGGCTTCGACCGCATCACCTACACCGTCGTGCACCAGACCACGGACTCCTCCAAGTTCCCGTACTGGTTCGCGCCCCGCACCCTGGCCGACCTGCCCGAGCGCACCGCGCCGTACTCCAACGACACCGCGTTCCTGGTCGGCACCGCCCCGCGCACCGCGGCCGAGACGACAGCGCTGCTCACCGAAGCATGGTTCCGCCGCGAGCCCTGGGCGGGCAGCGACATCAAGGCCCTGGTCGTCCGGGACGGCACCATGTTCACGGTCACCACCTGCGTGCCGGCCCTGCCCGGCCACCTGTCCTCGGCAGCCGAACTCCACGACGCGGTCACCCACACCGCCGGCGAGCTGACCGCGGAGCTGTCCAAGCGCCTGCCCGGCCCCGTCACCGTGGTCTGCAACACCCGCAACACCCCGACCGGGCCGCTGGCCGGCCAGTATTTCACCGTGTCCGGATCGGCGATCGACTACGGCGAAGACGGACTCGTCGGCCGCGGGAACGCCCGCTCCGGGCTGATCACCCCCGGCCAGCAGGCGGGCAACGAAGCCCTGTTCGGCAAGAACCCCGCCTACCACGTCGGCAAGGTCGGCGGCTGGCTCGCCGACACCGCAGCCGCCGAACTCGCCCACCGCAGCGGCCCCTGCCGCATCGCGGTGATGTGGACCAACGGCTCCCGCTACCCCGACCCCGCCTCACTGGACATCACCACCACCCACCCCGACCCCCACGCCGCCGACATCGTCCGCGCCGTGTTCCAGCGCACCGACTGGATGTCCGACCTCGTCGAGCGCCACCGCTACCTGCCCGGAATCGCGCCGGTCGAGGAACTGCTCGCCGAACTCGACACGAGCACGGCACCGTCATGACTCGGGGCGCCGTGACCACCGGCCACGTCACCGCCGCGTTGAGGGTTCCGGCAGGGCTGGACACGACACCGGCCGCCGCGGTGGGTGACCGACTCCCCGGCGGCTGGCACCACAACCACCAGCAACCCTCGCCAGGAACTTCCGAGGTGATCGTGGAGTACGCCACCAGGGACCCGGACGTCACCGCCACCGGGCCTGCGGTCCGTCTGCGCCTGACCCGGGCGGTTGCCGGCACCGCGACCCTGGCCTACGCCACCTACACCGCGCTGGAGCGCGCCCGCCAGCACCAGCGGATGCTCACCCTGCACGCCAACGCCGTGATCAGCCCCGGCGGCCACGGCGTGCTGCTGCTGGGGGCCAAAGGCGCGGGCAAGACCAGCGTGACCCTCGCCCTGGGCGAGCGCGGCTTCACCCACGCCGGCGACGACCTCGCAGTCATGGGCGAACACGGGTCCGAGCTGCTGCTGTGGCCCGGCAAAGCGACCGCCGCCGTACGGCCCCGCGACGCGGCCCAGTGGCAGGCCCCCAAACCCGTCCTCCCCCTGGTGCCCTTCGCCGCCGGCCCCTCCGTCCTGACCGCGGTAGTCCGCCTCACCGTGCACCCGGCCGTCCCCAGCCCGCTGCTCGTGAACGCCCTGCCGTTCTCAGCGAACGAGCAACTCCGCCTCCATGAGGCCCTCGCCCGGCAGATCTCCGGGCTGCCCACCCCGCTGAGCGGACCGGACGGCGCCCCCTACGGGCCGGTCTGGACCCTCGACACCCCGGCCCTCGCACGCTGGCGCACCCACCTGATCGCCCGCCTCGGCCACCACCTCTACCTCTACCTGTATGCGCCCGACCCGGACAGCGCCGCCGACCTGATCACCCGGGAGATGACCGCATGACCCCACCACCAGCAGCCGCGGTGCTGCCCAGCCGCAACGAACCCGCCACCATCGCCGCCGTCACCACCGCCGTCGACACCGCCCTGGACGACGACCGGGCCGTCATCGTCCACGCCGATTCCTCCGACGACCCCGCCACCGCCCGGATCTTCAACGCGACCCCGACCCGGGCCCGGAAGATCAGCCTGACCGATCTCCCACGCGGCAAAGGAACCCAGATCTTCCACGCCCTCACGCACCTGCCCGGCGGCACCGGGCCGGTCCTCATCGCCGACACCGACACCCGCAACCCCAACCCCGCCGTGTACCGCGCCCTCCTCGACCGCGCCCTCGAATCCGGCGGGTGCGCCATCGCGGACTACCCCCGCTACTGGGACGAGGCCAACCTCACCTCCCACCTGGCCCGCCCCCTGATCGCCGCTACCACCGGCCACGACGTACCCCAGCCGCTGGCCGGCGACCTCGCCCTGCCGGCCCGGGCCGTCCGCGCAGCCCTGCTTGCCGATCTAAAACTGGCCCCGGATCTCGCCGGAGCGGTCGACGGCTACGGCATCGACGCCTTCCTGCTGCTCACCGCCGCCCGCACCGGTCCCGTCAGCTCCATTCCGCTGCACGCGCCCAAGCAGCACGCCGCTTCTTTTCCGCACCTGCAGCGGATCTACGACCAGGCCGTCCCCGTCCTGCTCGCCCTGACCACCCGCCAGCCCCCGCCCCCAGCTGGAGAAGCCCGACCCGCTGCCCGTTACCGTCCCGCCGAACGGCAGGTCGCCCCCGAACGCCTGGCGTCCATGCTCGCCGCGCTCGGCGAACTCGCCCCCGCCGAACCCCGGTACGATGCCGCACCGTGGCCACTGCCGGTAGCCGAAGCATGGCACGCCGTCAGGTCCGGGACGACGCCATACCAAGCCGCCCAGACCCTGTGGCCGGCCTACGTCCACCGCGTCCGCACCTGGCTGACCGCCCCACCTTCCGGCGGGCGCGCCGCGGACCTCGCCGCCGCCCACGCCACTCTGGCCACCGCCCTCGCCCCGACAACTGCACGGAGCCGCACGCCATGAACACCAGCGCCTTCACCGCGTTCGCCGCGGAGCCCTTCCCCACCATCCGTCCCGGCGACGACCTCGCCACCGCGATCACCACGACCCTGACCGGCCAGGGCGCCGGCCTGCGTGACGGCGACATCGTGGTGATCGCCTCGAAGGTCGTCTCCATCGCCGAGGACCGCCACCGGGACCTGTCCACCGTCACCCCCGGCCCCCAGGCCCGGGAGCTGGCAGCCCGCACGGGCAAGCCCGCCGGGATCGTCCAGCTCATCCTCGACGAATCCAGCGACCACTTCCTGGCCACCGAGCGCGGCCCGATCATCGCCCGCCACCACCTCGGCTACCAGCTCACCTCCGCCGGCATCGACCGCGACGGGCCCGACGGGGCCTGGTTGCTGCCCGAAGACCCCGACGCCTCCGCCCGCCGGCTGCGCGACGCCCTCACCACCTCCAGCGGGGCAACGGTCGCCGTGGTGATCGCCGACTCCGACGGCCGGGCCGACCGCCGGGGCGCCACCGTCATCAGCATCGGCGCCGCCGGAATCACCCCCCTGCGCGTCTCCGAGCGCACCGAGCCCGGCGGGCGGACCAGGCACCAGGAGGAGACACTGACCGACCTGGTGGCCGCCGCAGCCGGCCTGATCCTCGGCCAGCGCGGGCGCGGCGCCCCCGTCGCCGTCCTGCGCGGAATCACCTACCAGCCCGGCGACGAAGGCGTGGCTGCCATGCTGCACCACGCCCCAAAGCGCCAGCCGTGAAGCACCTCGCCATCCTGGGATCCCCCATCGCCCAGGCGCTGTCGCCGGTCCTGCACCGGGCCGCCTACCAGGCGATAGGACTGGACTGGACGTACCACGCCATCGAATGCCTACCCGAAGACCTGCCCGGCTTCCTGCGCGGCCTGGACGAGAGCTGGGCCGGGTTCTCCCTCACCATGCCGCTCAAACGCGCCGTCCTGCCGCTGCTGAACGACGCGTCCGACACCGTCCGGCAGACGGGGACCGCCAACACCATAGTCGTCCACCACGGGCGCCTCGTCGGCGACAACACCGACCTGCACGGGATGCTCCAAGCCCTCCGCGAAGCCGGTGTGGCCCGCGCGACCTCGGTCACCATCATCGGCGCCGGAGCAACCGCCGGCACCGCCCTGGCCGCCGCCCGGCACCTGGGCTGCGACCACGCCCACGTAATCGCCCGCAACCCCGACCGAGCCGACCACCTGCTCGCCGCCGCCGAGCGGATCAGTATCCGCGCCGACCTTCACCCGTGGGAATCCACCGCCGCCCACCTGTCCGCCGAGCTGGTCATCTCCGCGGTACCGCCCGGAGCCGCCACCCACCTCGCACCGCACTGGCCCCGCGGCACCGGAACCTTCCTCGACGTCGCCTACCAGCCCTAGCCCACCCCCAGCGCGGTCGCCGCTCAGGTTGCAGGGAGGACCGTGATCGGCGGACTGCCCATGCTCGTCCACCAGGCCGCCCGCCAAGTCGTCCTCCAGACCGGACAACCCCGCGCCCCGTACGCGGACATGCTCCGCGCAGCCAGCGCAGCGCTGAACCGGACATCGTGACCGCAGACGGCCGCCACCCCGGGGGCCACGCGCCCAGCAGCACCGCGGACGAGCCGCTTGCGTGCTGCTCCCCTCTGCCGCGAACTGCAAGAACGCTCCGCCCTGCCGCGAGACAGGGCCCCGTTCCAGCCGGCTCGGAATTGACACGCTAGGACTCAAGTGCGGGTTCGTGTACCAGCGGCTGCGACAGTGGCGGCGTGATCCCTGCGCACGTCAACGACTCCCCGCCCCTGGTCTATACCGACAGCATCGACGTACCTGTACTGTTCCGGGACGGGCCGGACAGTCGCCCCTTCAAGCAGTGGCGTACCGCCGCCGCCCAGCCATGGCCGTCGAACGCTGCGTTCCCCGAGCACGACGGCTGGTACCTGCCCACTACCACCTGGCGCGAGATCCTCAAGGCCGCAACCGAAGTAGGCCGCGACGTCACACCGAACCTGCTGCACGTCCCGCAGCTGGCCCACGCCGAACTCGTCGCCCGCGTCGCGCCCCTGTACGCGTACATCGGCATGCACGACTTCGTTCCCAAGAAGCCCCAGGCGCCGCTGCCGGGCAGCACCGGGCGGCGGCTGACGGTCAACGCGGTCTACGAATACGCCACCGAGCAGTCCGCACGGCACGCTCTCGGCTATCGGCTGGGTATGACGATGGCCGAATGGGCGTGCCGCTCGCTGATGGGCCTGGGCCAGACCTGGCACGTCGAGGACGGCGGACCCGATCCCTCTCTGGAGCACTTGTTCAAGAACCCTTCGCTGAAGCTGCCGGACCTGTGGGGGCGGCACGAGGCGGAGAACGCGTACTGGCTCATCGAGGCCAAGGGCGGCAACGTACGGGTAAAGCGGCTCAGGGACGGCTGGATTCAGCTCGAAGGCGGCAGCACGATCCTGGGCGCCTACGCGCACCGCCGCGTCCTGGTCGGTGCCTCGGTCCAGCCCGGGGGCGATCTGTTCCTGACCGTCGACCACGACCATCACCCGGGGAGCCCGCCCCTGCCCCACCCCGGTGGCAAGATCCCGCCCGGTGCCCCCAGCACGCCGGAGGACCACCTCGGGGAGGACGACGACGCTCTCATGGGCACCGCCCGCGCCCAGATGCTCACCTTCCTCGCCCTGCGCTCCGCCCCGGCATCACGCTTGCGGACCGTCGCGCTGTCCAGCGACCGCACCACCCGCCGGCGCCGACGCGACGGCCTGACCACCCCGCTGGAATACGACGAGGCAACTCTCGCCGCACGCATACGTGCCCGCGGGACGGCCATCGGCGCCGATGATTCAACCCGCTATGAATGGGCCCAGGCCATCGGCGTGGACGACTTCCTCGCCTGCCGCATCCCCGGCACCGAGCTGCAACTGGGCATGTCCCGACGTCTGTTCGCCGCCTGCGCCCAACTCCACCGCGAAGACCAGGCCATCGCGGAGCGCACCCCCGGCATGCGTGCCGAAGACCGCGTCCGCGTCGAGGAGGACGCCGATGAAGGCGCCGAGCTGGAACGGCGCCGGGCTCAGGGGCGCGTCTTCCGCGAACAGCAGGAAGACGCCCGCCCCCGTATCGCGCCCCGGGTCCGCACCGCCTATGACCAGGGCGACACCGAACGATGGAACCAGCTCCTGCCCAGCGCCCAGGAACCACCGCTCGACCTCACCGAGCACCCCGGCCTCCTCGAAGCGGCAACCCCCGAGACCTACCTCGCGCTGCGGCAGGAAGACCTTCCCCAGTACGGCAGGTGACCCTCGCACTTTGCCCGCGCCTCATCAGCGGTGACCGGGACGCGCCCAGAACTGCCGCACCGCGAGGCCGGCGGGCGGCGGGGTGTCCTGATGCCGGACTGTCCGCGCCGAGCCGACCCGCAGACTACGACGGTCAGGGGTGGCGGAAGCCCCGCCCGGGGTCGCGGGCGAAGTCGTCGTCGAACGCGGTGAACCAGTCCACTGGGGCGAGGTTGACCATGCCCATGGCCTGGTTGGCCTCGTTGCCGGGGTCCTCGATGCCGTCCAGGCTCTGGTCGAACAGCATGAGCACGTCACCATCCTGGAACAGCTCCTCGGAGGCGGCTTCCCAGCCGAAGTCCCGCCGGTCCTCCGGCAGCCCCGCGACGGTCTCGGCGACCAGCCGGGGCCGGTTGCGGGTCAGCGCTTCGGCGCGGGCGATGCCCAGGTGCAGCGCCATCTCCTCCCCGGTACAGCGCGGCACGACCTCGACCCCGTCGGCCAGGTCGGCCGCCAGATCGTCGAAGGTACGGGCCATCTGCCGACGCCACGGCCCGCCCTGGTTGAAGGTCACCCGCGGCAGGGAACCGAACAACCCGCCGGCACCAGGGCCCAGCGGCTCTGGGCCCAGCGCCGCCACCTCCCGCCACGCCTGCTCCGACAGCTCCTCCAGCGCACGGCGCAGCACCGCCGCCGACCGGGCGGTGAGCACCGGGTAGTCCTCATCACCCGTGCCCTCGTCGTCCTCGTCCCAGAAGTCGGCGCCCACAACGGCGATGCGCCCGCGCAGACGCTCGTGCACCTGCTTCGCGGCCTGTTCCGGGGCGTCCATCGCGGTGTCGATGATCTGCAGCTCGTCGGAGAAGTACGCGGCGCTCAGCAGCGCGGCGGCCTGCGCCAGCACCTCCTGGCAACGGGTCACGTCCGGTTCATCGGCGCGCGGGAAGACCACGGCGCAGTCGTTGTCCGCCAGCCGGTCGATGATGCTGGCGACCACCCCGGCCACCAGCGCCGCGTCGTCCCAGGGCTCGGCCAGCTCCAGCAGCTCCACCACCAAGATGCTGCCGGCCATCTCCACGAAAGCCTCGAACGCGTCGCTGAACGACCCGTCAGGGTTCAGCAGCTGCCCGGCCACCACCTCCGGGAACTCCTGCTCATCGGACAAACGCTCACGCAGATTGCCACTTTTCCAGTAGAGGCCGCGAGTCGCACGGAAAGTCCCCACCGGCTGTTCCTGGGCCGTAAGCCGGACCTGCCAGATCTGTACGCCCCGCTCGGCCGGGTCCAGGAACCGGTGGACGTGGGTGAACTCCACCATCAGCTGTGTCGGGTCGGCCTGCGCGGCGGCGGCCTGCTGGTCGTTCATCGTCGCCTACAACTTCCTGCACACGGGACCGGAGACCGACCAGCCTAGCTTCAATACCAGTGACTTAAGGGATCGGGTCTCGGTTTCGTTGGACCTTGGTCGGTGGGTTGATCGGGGCGGTGCGCCAGTGCGGGGCGAGGGCGAGGGCTTCGGCGGGGCTGTTGGCAGGCCCGGTGCTGTGCCGGTGTGCGTCTCGTTTGACGCCGAAGTTGGACATCTTGCGTTTGACGACGCGTGGGTTGCAGCGTCTGCGGCGGGTGGGTAACCGGCGTGCGGCTATCTCGCGGAGGCCGTCGGCGAGGGCCGCTGCCAGGCGGTCAGGGGGAAAAGGCCGCCTGCGCGGTGACCTGGCGGCGGGCGAGGCGGATACTGCGGATGAAGGAGAGCTGGTCGGTGTCCAAGCCGGTTTGTTGGGCGGCGTCGTGCATCAGGGTGCGGATGGCGTGGTGGACCAGCAGATGGCCCCAGACCTCCTGCTCGACGCCGCCGGGTGAGCGGGAGCGCAGGACTTCGGCCGGGCCGCGCTGGTGGGTCTTGAGTTCGTCGAGCGCGGTCTCGATCTCCCACCGCTGGTTGTAGAGCGCGGCCAGTTCGAGGGCGGGTGCGGCCTCGTGGTCGAGGACCGTGGTGATCAGCCGGTAGGGGATCTCCTGCTCAGGCCGGCCGGGATCGTTGAGCGTGTACTCGATCACCCGCACCGTTTCGGGGTCGGTGCGTTTGCGGCCCCAGCTTGGCCCGGGCCCGTGAGATCGCCGCCGTCGTGGGCACCTGCCAGGAACCGGACCAGCGTTGGGTTCATGCAAGCCCATGGGTCAGCAACCGTGCGACCTCTTCGTAGCCCTGGCCGGAGAACAAGCACATGGCGAGCACGAAATAGACCACCACCCGCGGCGGCAGCAGCCGATTGCGCTGCCCCTCCCGACCGCACTCGGCTACCGCCCGGTCCACCAGTTCCGGCGGAAACGACCGCGTCAGCAGCCCAACCGCGATGCGATCCGACAACCTCTCATCCGTCTCCGGCTTGATCTGACCCGGCCGTGGCATCCAAGGCACCTCCCGGCCGGACACCCTACCAGCCAAAACCTTAAGTCACTGGTATTGGACCTAGACGGGATCTTGGAGTTCGTCCCTGACTGGGTGCCGGTCCGTTGACTCGCGCGGTCGTGCCCGCTGCGTGCCCGTCTGGCGGGTGCGTAGCGGGGGGTAGTCAAGTAGCCCCAAGTTCAGATCTCCCCTCGCCGGGCCCATACGACCATGCGCAGAGACGCCCCCGCACTCGCCTGTGTGGCGAGTACGAGGGCGGCGTGTTGCCCAAGGCCGGTCAGAGGTTCGCAGGTGTGCATTTGGTGAGGTGGACGATGAGTTGGGAGGCGAGAAACCACTTCTCCAGATCGGGGCGGTGACGGTAGGGGAGGTTTTCGTCGGCGGGGTACGGGATGGCTTTCGCGTCATGGTTGGGGACGTAGAAACCACCGGAGACGCCCCAGACGCGGGGGTTGGCGCTGCGGACGCAGACGGGGTCGGTCAGGTGCGGGCACAACTCGACCGCCAACCGGGCGCAGGGCGGGCAGATCGGGGGCTTGGACGTGAAGCCCTGGTCCGCCGAGTCCCCCATCGCGCGGGTGAGATGGGTGTACTGCGACAGGAACAGCCAGCCCTGCTCGTTGCGTTCGGCCGGCTTCCCGCACACCTGGCACAACCGGTGCAGCAGCGCCTCCCGCTGGCGCACCGAGTGCATCGCCTCGAAGACCGGCCGCCCCGACCCCGGCCTGGTCGGGATCCGCGCCCACAGCACCCCGTGCTCGTCCCGGTCTTCGGGCCGCTCGTCGCTGTACGCGAGCCCGGCGCCGAAAGGCCGGGCGATCAGCCGGCTGATGTCAGGCTCCTCACCGGTCCAGGCAGCGGCATACGGAACCGGCAGTCTCCCCCAGGTCAGTTGCGCCGGCTGCGTTGTCGTAGACATCAGATCGGAACTCTCCCTCAAGTGGTGGTTCGGTCGCGTGGTGTTGTCATCGGATGCGTAGTGCCGTTTCCGCTCCAGGACGGCGACCGGGCAGTTGAGCGCGGAAGCGATCTTGCGGAGATTCGCCGGCGTGGCGGAGCGCCAGCCACTCTCGATCTCGCCCATAAGCTGTTCGGAGATGCCGACAGCGGCGGCTAACGCCCGTTTGGTAAACCCGACCCTCTCGCGTGCCCACGTGACGGCTTCTGGCTCCTGGTGAAGCGTGCTCGGGCGGAAGCGGGGCGGACGCTGTCGGGGCGGCGGTTGTTCAGTGGTCACAGCTGCGGGATTCCTTCCTGTGGATGGGCGATATGGTCACAGCAGTCGCCCAAGCAGGCGGGGGTGGCGCCGGGAATGGTTATCTGCCCGTACACGCTCACGCAGCTCTCTGAGAGCGGGATTCTTGCCTGACTGAGGGTCAGGTGCACCAGAGGAACACGCAATCGCGGCCTGCTTGCGCTTTCCTCGATACGTTGCCTGCGCATCCACCCACCTTGGGGCCTGGCCGCTCCCGGGCAGGGCTGCGGCGCTGGGGCGCCGGTCCCGCCCGGGAGCGGCCGGACCCCCTGAATGGTGTTGAATTAATCAACTCGCTTCGCGGCTATCCGGCAGCCGGATTCTCCCTGGCCGGATCGCTCTGGTCTTCGGATGCCCACTGGACCAGCATCTCCATGACCAATCCGGCACCCAGCAAGCCGACCAACCGAAGGGCTACCTCCGGCCGTACCGCTCCGAGGTTCACCACGCCCTGCCCAATGACATTGACGTCAGCCCTCAGGCCGGCGAATTCGTCCGCCAGACCGGCGGTGCGCAGTTGTTCGGCCAGAGCGTCGGCCCCGCGCTTGCCTTCAGACCATCCGCGCACGTAGGAGACGCCCGGTGCCAGGACCTCCGCACGCTTGGCGCAGACTCCGCTCGGGTCGGTCATGTCGGCTCCTGTCCTCGGGGTGAATGTGCGCCCTGGATCACCGCGAGGCCGAGGCGCAGAAGGTCCGCGAGCCGGTGCGCCGTCGCCGGCGAAATGCGGCCGAGTTCAATGAATCCGTGGCCAAAGACGTTCAGGTCGGCCCGCAGGAACGGGAATTCGCGTTGCAGACCCGCCGAGGCCAATACGTCCCGTAGCGCAGTGGTCGCGTCGCGGGCCGCGTACCATTCGGCGCTGTTCAGCGAGAGCCAGTCGGGCGGCCGATCAGGACGTTCCGCCTCACCCGGCATTGCAGTCCGCTTCACCGAAATGCGCCGCGCGCTCGATAAGTGCGGCGGAAGCCGCGAGCATGACCGCGAGAGCCGATGCGACAAGCGGCGACGAACCGATTTCTCCGACCGGAGGAAGCAGCCACTCATAACGGTCGCCCGTCATCGTCAGGGGACCAGGCACCACCACAACCGCGTCCGTCTCCAGATAGCGGTACGCCGGAGGGGTGTCCGTCTGACGAGCCAGCGCGCGCAGGAACAGATCCCGGGAGCCGGGCGCGAGCATGAACCCCACCTTGCGGGCCGCCCAGTCCGCGAGCACCGGGCCCGCCGGCAGCTCGCGGCGCCGGAGCTGATCGAACGTCTCCAGCGCGAGTTCCTGGTCAACGGCCAGCAGCTCGAAACACGGCCCGATCGGGAGGGGGTATGGGGACCGCGGGTCGTACTTCCACGTGTCGCGGCATGCCTCTTCATCCTCGGCGGCATGTGTCAGCCACTGGACGCCCGATCTCAAAACCCGTTGCATGTCCGCCCTTTCCTTCTGTTCGGGCAGCGGATCTACTCGTCCGCCGCTGTTCCAGCCTGCGGCGGCACGCTTGATCTGGGCAGATGACGACCGGTGACGGGGGATGACGAGTCACCCGCCCGCCCGTCATCCCCCGTCGTCGCTCGCGGACTCCCCTGGTCCCCTGTTTGGGCTTGATCGGACACGCCGAACACGTACCGTGGTGATTCAGCTACGGCAGTGCGGGAAAGGGGCACGATGGCGGGCGCTCCCGAGGGGATCGGCTTACGGATCAAGTCGGCCCGGCAGCAGCGAGGTTGGGGTCAGACCAGGCTAGTCAGCGAACTGCGGCGCCATGCCCCCGCCGGCGGTCAGGCTCTCCCGACAGATGCCAGCGTGAAACGGCGAATCGCCAGTTGGGAGAACGGGCACAGCGTGCCCGATGACTTCTACGGCGGTCTGCTGTCCGGCGCGCTGGATCTTGGCCTGGCGGAGTTGGGCCTGCCGCCACGCACCGGGCAAGATGCCTCGCTTTTGGAGGTGCGTTATCCGCCCACCCCAGAGGCCGCGATCGGAGCGGTTGACCAACTCTGGCGGGCTGACCTTCACGACTATGAGCCGTTGATCGGTTCTGAGCCCTCCGAACCGGCCTGGAGTGACGCCTCATTACGGTGGCTGGTCGCTCCGGAACCCGCCGCGATCTCCGAGAACACTCGAACCGAGACCCGGGTCAGCCTTACCGACGTGGCGATGGTCAAGTCCACCAGCGAGATGTTCGCACGACTGGACGATCAGTTCGGCGGCGAGCATGCACGGCACTCCCTGATTCAGTACCTCAGCCGTGACGTGGCCCCGCTTCTTCGCGGCCGGTACACGGACAACGTGGGGTGCGCCCTGTTCTCGACCGTCGCTGAAGTCACCCTCTTGGCAGCATGGATGTCGTACGACGCGTGCCAACACGGTCTTGCCCAGCGGTATTACCTCCAGGCCCTCCGCTTCGCCCAGGACGGAGGAGACCGCCGGCTCGCGGGCAGCATCCTGTCCGCGATGAGCCACCAGGCAACATTCCTGGGCCACTTCACGCAGGCCGCGACTCTTGCGAGGGCAGCACGGATGGGCATCTCCGGCGTGGCGACCCCGACGCTCATGGCCCAGTTCTACGCGATGGAGGCCCGCGCGCTGGCCCGTACCGGAGACCGGCGGGCGTGCGAGCAGGCCCTCGCCGAGTCTGCCCGCTTCCTCGACCGGCGCAAGGAGGGCGACGAGCCCGAGTGGATCATCTACTTTGACGAGGCCGAACTCGCCGCCGAGTCCGCGCACTGCTTCCGGGACATCAACCGCGCCCGCCAGGCCGTCGAGCACGCCCGCAACGCCATGAGTGGCAGCCACGTTCGCTCCGACTTCTTCGCAACGATGGTTCTCGCGGACGCTCATCTGCGAGCCGGCGACTTGGACGAGGCGTGCCGGATCGCGCTCGACGCTCTCGACTTGGGCGAGCAGTTGCGGTCGGCACGGTGTGTCAGCTACCTCAGCGAGTTCCGCACCGCGCTCACACCGCACGCGAAGTCAACGGTCGTACGGGAGTTGCAGGAGCAGGCAGCCGAACACCGGCTGTGGACCGCAGCCAGCGTGCCGAGCTGAACGCGTAGGAGCGCGTAGTTAGAAGGGTCGCCAATGACGCCGGTCGCCGCCTGAGCGGATCGATTCGACGCGGCGGGCGAACTCCTCCGCAGCCTTCGCTTCCGCGGCTGCTTTGCCGCCCATCCATAGCGTCATCATCAGCTCACGGAGGTCCGCCAGGACCGGAAAGCCGGGCCAGTTCATCAGGTCGAAGCCGTAATGGTGGACAAACGACTCGTACTGCTCGCGGGAGTGCCAGCCGTAGCGGTCGTAGTAGATGGCGCTGAGGATCAGGTCCCATTCACGCGGCGCGAGAGCGAAGCCGTCCAGGTCGATCAACACCGCCTCGCCTGTGCGGTTGCGGAGGATATTGCCGATGTTCGCATCCCCGTGGATCAGGCCGAACGGCAGCACGAAGTCGAGCCGGTCGTAGTCCTTCTCCAACTGGTCCGCGCGCTCGGTAAGAAACGCCGCATCTTCCTCGCTCGCCGCGCTGAGACCGCTGAGCGACCGCCGCACCTTCGCGAACGGATCGAAGTACGGCAGCCCCAACGACTCCGGCTCCTCCAACCAGTGCAGCCGCTTGAGCAGATCGGCCAGTTCGGTGACGGTCGCGAACTCCTCGGTGTCCTGGACGCTCTCCCAGAACGTCACCACCCGCCCGCCGACGACCACCGGCTGCACCACGCCAGGCAGCACGCGATTCGCCGGGTACCGCTCCTCCCCCAGCCACCGGGCCACCCGCACCGCGCGTTCCATCTCCGGCAACGTCCCCGGGTCCGCCGCGATCCGCACGATCACCCGCCGGTCAGCCAAGTCGTAGACCGCGTTAGAACCGAGCCTCAACAACCGGGCCCCCGCCGAGTCCAGACCGGCCGCCGCGCACGCCTCGCGCAATACGGCACCAGCCGTCTCCGGGGTGAACTCCCCGACCGCGCCGCCTGATCCGTCATCACCCGAGACGCCAGTCACCATGCCATCGACGATACGGCCCGCTCCCCCGCCCCGGCAGGCCGTCTACGTCGTAGGGACGTAATGATCTTCCCAACCTGGGTCGCCGGCTGGGCCGCCCGCGCAGGTCAGCGCCCCGGAAAGAGCAACGGCCTCCCTGGCCTCCGGAGCCGTGTGCGCAGGTTCGAATCCTGCCGGGGGCACCTCCGACCAACCGCAGGTCAGGTGCCTAAAAGACCCTCTGATCAGGCAAAACGTCTGATCGGAGGGTTTTTGCTAGGGCAGCAGGTCTAGGCCACCAGAAGCAGCCAGAAGCACCCCGAGGCCGGACCGTGTGACGTATTCGTGACGGGAAATCGCACCGCACTTCACCGGCGGACACCGAACGCAGCGCGGCCCCGGACAGGTGTCCGGGGCCGCGTCGGGTCGTGCCGAGGAGGCTAGCCTCAATACCAGTGACTTAAGGTTTTGGCTGGTAGGGTGTCCGGCCGGGAGGTGCCTTGGATGCCACGGCCGGGTCAGATCAAGCCGGAGACGGATGAGAGGTTGTCGGATCGCATCGCGGTTGGGCTGCTGACGCGGTCGTTTCCGCCGGAACTGGTGGACCGGGCGGTAGCCGAGTGCGGTCGGGAGGGGCAGCGCAATCGGCTGCTGCCGCCGCGGGTGGTGGTCTATTTCGTGCTCGCCATGTGCTTGTTCTCCGGCCAGGGCTACGAAGAGGTCGCACGGTTGCTGACCCATGGGCTTGCATGGGCCCAACGCTGGTCCGGTTCCTGGCAGGTGCCCACGACGGCGGCGATCTCACGGGCCCGGGCCAAGCTGGGGCCGGAACCGCTCAAGGTCCTGTTCGGCCAGGTGGCGAAGCCGTTGGCGACCGAGTCGACGCAGGGAGCCTGGTACGGCCGCTGGCGGCTGGTGGCGATCGACGGCACCGTCTTCGACGTGCCCGACAGCCAGGAGAACGCCGCGTACTTCGGGCGTCCGAAGACCCACCGCACCGCGCGGTGTGCGTTCCCGCAGGTGCGGGTGGTGGCGCTGGCCGAATGCGGCACCCACGCGATCACCGCCGCAGCCCTGGGCCCGCTGACCACATCCGAGCCTGTGCTGGCCCGTGAGTTGTTCGGCCGCCTCGGCGCAGATGATCTGCTGCTGGCCGACCGCGGCTTCACCGGCCTTGAGCTGTGGCGGGCGGCTGCGGCCGGTGGTGCGGACCTGCTGTGGCGGATCCGCTCCCATCAGGTACTGCCGGCCCGCGAAGAGCTTCCCGACGGCTCGTATCTGTCGGACATCGTCACAGCCAGGGACCACCGCAAACGCACCGACCCCGAAACGGTGCGGGTGATCGAGTACACGCTCAACGATCCCGGCCGGCCTGAGCAGGAGATCCCCTACCGGCTGATCACCACGGTCCTCGACCACGAGGCCGCACCCGCCCTCGAACTGGCCGCGCTCTACAACCAGCGGTGGGAGATCGAGACCGCGCTCGACGAACTCAAGACCCACCAGCGCGGCCCGGCCGAAGTCCTGCGCTCCCGCTCACCCGGCGGCGTCGAGCAGGAGGTCTGGGGCCATCTGCTGGTCCACCACGCCATCCGCACCCTGATGCACGACGCCGCCCAACAAACCGGCTTGGACACCGACCAGCTCTCCTTCATCCGCAGTATCCGCCTCGCCCGCCGCCAGGTCACCGCGCAGGCGGCCTTTTCCCCCTGACCGCCTGGCAGCGGCCCTCGCCGACGGCCTCCGCGAGATAGCCGCACGCCGGTTACCCACCCGCCGCAGACGCTGCAACCCACGCGTCGTCAAACGCAAGATGTCCAACTTCGGCGTCAAACGAGACGCACACCGGCACGGCACCGGGCCTGCCAACAACCCCGCCGAAGCCCTCGCCCTCGCCCCGCACTGGCGCACCGCCCCGATCAACCCACCGACCAAGGTCCAACGAAACCAAGACCCGATCCCTTAAGTCACTGGTATTGGGCCTAGCCTTGATCTTTCTTGATGGTCCATCGGTTCTCTCGGTGGGCCGTTTCGGCTGTTCGGGCTGGTGGCAGCCAGGCTGATGGCCCGGCTGTCGCGTCGGGTGGGCGCCGGGTTCCACGGCGCCGGTCGGGGTGATCCTGGTCGCGGGGACGGGAACGTGCTGCTCAGCCGGGGTTCGGGAGGGCTTCGAGCCGTGCCAGGGCGTCGGTTATCACGTCGGTCCAGGGCCAGTGGCGGGCGAACCGCAGATAGCGTCGGCGGGCGGTCGTGACGAGCTGGGCGGCGGCGGAGAAGAGGCGGAACCGGAGACGGCGGGGTTCCCACCTGCGGGTTTCGCCGGTCAGAGCGAGCATCGGCATCCACGCGAGGAGGTCGAGGGCGAGCTGGACGATCTCCAGCCATATCTGGTTCTGGGCGGTGCCGTGCAGGGGCAGGTTGCGCAGGCCGGTGGCCCGCGCGGCCCGGATGCGGTCCTCGGCCCGTGCCCGCTGGCGGTGTCGCAGCTCCAGTGCCGCGATCGGCATAGCGGTGGTGTTGGTGGCGAAGCAGGTCAGCCGCAGTCCGTCGGCGTCGGTGATTCTCAACTGGGCACCGGGATGGGGCCGTTCCTTACGGATGATCAGCCGCGTTCCCTTCGGCCAGCTCTTGAGGCAGTCGCCGGACAGTTCTGCGACCCAGGCGCCGTCGCGGATCTCGCCGCCGGGCTCGATCGCTGCCGTCCAGGCCGTGGCGGGAACCTTGAGGACGGCCTGGTGGATCTGCTCGGTGATGGTCATGCCGACCGAGTACGACAGCCACCGGCCGCGCTGGGCGAGCCAGGCGACGAACTCGTGGGTACCGCCTGCGGAGTCGGTACGGATCAGCGTCCGGCGTCCACGGCGGTAATTGTTCGGCAGCTGCGCCAAGGCGAGCTGGGCGGTGGTGATGTGGTCGGCGGCGGTGTTGCTGCCCGCGTTGCCCGGCCTGAGCAGGCCGGCCACCGGCTCCCCGGACCCGCCGGCGCCGTGGTCGACGAAGGCCATCAGGGGGTGGTGTCCGAAGGTCTTCTTCCAGGTCGCCGTGGCGTCCTGCTTCTCGGAGTGGGCCAGCACGAGTACCCCGTCCAGGTCCACGATCACCTGCCCCGCGGCATCCGGCGCTGCAGTGCCGGCCAGCTTCCACACGCGCTCGCGCACGCCGGCCCGAGCGGCCCTGATCGCGGACAGGGCCTTCGGCCCGGCTGCGGCGAGGGTGTCGATGAGGCGGGAGACCGTGGGGTCGGAGGCCACCGGCCCGAACACGCCGGGCTCGGCCCGCAGCATCCCGACATCCGCGAGGCAGTCCCCGCCCAACGCGACCGCGAGGGCCACGTCCAGGAAAATTTTGCCCGGGTCGTGCACCGCCCGCGGCCGTCGCCACGAGGCAAGCGCCGCCGATATCGCGGTGTCCAGCCCGGTCTTGCGGATCGTCTCGACCAGCAGCACGGCCCCGGCCTGGGACACCATCCCACGGCCACCGCCCTCGATACGGACGCGTGGATAGGACCCGATACGCTTCTTCACCTGAGAAGTGCCTCCGGCAGTGGCAGGAACAAGGACCTCGACAATCCTCATTCTTGCTGGTCAGAGGCACTTTTCGCTTACCTGCCCACCCGTCGGACAGCCCACTTCATGAAAGCGCGAGGCTAAGACGATGTCTTACGTGGCTGTGTCGTGAGCTGCGGCATCATTGTTCTTCGTGGGTGCTGATCTGTCGCAGCGGCTGGTTCCTGACGGGTTATGGGGTCTGGTCGCGCCGTTGCTGCCGTCGTTCACGCCGCGTCGCCAGGGTGGCGGCACGTCGCCGCTGGACGAGCGGGCGGTGTTCACCGCCGTGGTGTATGTGCTGACCAGCGGGTGTGCGTGGCGGCATCTGCCGCCGACGTTCGGCGTCTCGCCGGCCACCGCGCACCGCCGGTTCACCGCCTGGACGAAGGCCGGTTTGTGACGGCGGCTGCACCGGGCGGTACTGGACGAGCTCGGCGCGCGTGGCGAGCTGGACTGGACATCGGTGATCGTCGATGCCGCCTCGGTACGGGCGAAAAGGGGGGTTCGCTGACCGGACCGAACCCGGTCGACCACGGCAAATCCGGCAGCAAGCTGCACGTGATGTCCGAGGCCCAGGGCATACCCCTGGTGGTCGGCGTCTCCGGGGCGAACACGCACGACAGCCTGGCCCTCAAGCCACTAGTGAAGGCAATACCGGCCATACGGTCCCGTCGCGGACCGCGCCGTCGGCGCTCCGGCAAGCTCCGCGCCGACAAGGCGTACTACTCCGCCGACGCCCTGTTCTGGCTGCGCGAACGCGGCATCACCGCCCGCATCGCCCGCCCCGGCATCGAGTCCTCCGAACGACTTGGACGCCACCGGTGGAAGATCGAGAGAACCATCTCCTGGCTGTTCGGCTACCGCCGCCTCACCGTCCGGTACGAACGCAAAGGCAGCCATTTCCTTGCCTTCCTCAGCCTCGCCGCCGCCCTGACCTGCTACAAGAAACTCGCCAAACTCACCACGTGAGACAGCGTCTAATACTCCAGCAGCACTTCGCTATTCCTGCTGGTCAGGTGCCTGATTGTGAGTGTAGTGGGGTGGCCTTTCGCCGGGTGCGGGATCGATGGATCCCTGTAGTGTTTGGGTTCGGCTCCGGTAATGGCAGTGGCGGGCGACGGCTTGGTGGTGGCGTCGCCATCTCGACCATCTCAGCGCGTGAACAGCCCTCTGGTGTTGGGGTGTTGGGTGGGGATGGCAAGTTGCCAGCAATTTCCGGACTTCTGCCACGGTGAAGGGCGCGAGGGTGCAGTGATCGTTTCTTCGGTCCCCCTTTCGATGGCCGCTGCGGCCATCGCGGCGAGGAAGGCGTGGGCGAGCATCGCCAGGGTGATGTGGCGGTACCAGCCCGGATACCGACGGACTTCGTACTCGTCCAGGCCGCACTCGTTCTTCGCGGCCTGGAAGCACTCCTCGATCGCCCAGCGCGATCCGGCGATCCGCACCAGCTCGGCGACCGTGACGGCGGTCGGCGCGTAGGCCAGGTAGTAGGCGATCTCCTGGGGCCGCTTGATGCTGCGGCGAGCCAGCACCCAGCGGCGATGCGTGGGCAGATCGCCGTCGAAGAAGTCGATGACCGGAAGTCTTGCCGAGGCCCAGTCGTAGACGCGAGGGCCCTTGGCGCCGTCGCCGGCTGACACGCGCTGCCAGGCATCCTCGGGGGCTTCGGTGATGAGCTGGTCGATGCGCCAGATCCCAGCCAGCGACTTGACCTGCTGTGATTTCGGAACGGCGAGGACATAGCCGACGCCGGCTTCCTCCAGGAAGCGCCGGAATCCCCATTCCTGACCGTAGGCGGAATCGGCGGTCACCCAGCCGATAGGGAGGTCTGAGGCGAGCGCCCGCAGCACCAGACGGCGGGCGAGTTCACCCTTCGTCGCGAACGCCCGGTCTTCGGGGATCTTGGCAGCGCGGCAGCGGTCCGCATCGGCCGTCCAGGACTTGGGCAAGTACAGCTCCCGGTCCACCAGCGCACGGCCTCTGGAGGAGGCATAGGCGGCGAATACCCCGATCTGACAGTTCTCGGTCCGCCCGGCCGTGCCGGAGTACTGCCGTTGCACCCCGGCCGAGGTGACGCCCTTCTTCAGGAACCCAGTGTCGTCGATGATCAGCACACCGTCTGGCCGGCCGAGCTTCTCAGCGACGTATTCCTGCAGGTCATCGCGGATCTCCTCGGGATCCCACCGGGCCCCGGCCAGGAGCCGCTGCAAGCCGTCGGGGGTATTGTGGCCGGCGAACTCGGCGAGCTGCCACCCGTTCTTACGGCCGACCGGTCCCAGCAGGCCGCGAACATAGTCCCGCATCCGCCGCCGTGGCTCCACGCGCGAGAACCTGCCGCCCACACGCAGAAACAGATCCTCAAGTTCCGCTGCCCACAGGCCCGTTCCAAGATCCTCGATCACGCTCAGACCCTGCCCACCCCGGGCTGCCGATCAGCACAAACCCCTCCTTCGGATGAGACTCCCACCGATCCCGCACCCGGCGAAACGCCACCCCACTACACTCACAATCAGGCACCTGACCAGCAGGAATAGCGAAGTGCTGCTGGAGTACTAAGGAAGTCATCAACTACGCGATGGACGACCACTACCAAACTCCTCTCATATCTCAGGCCATCCGCAACGCGGCGCGGAATAGGAAACTCGCTGGCGGTGCGATATTCCACTCCGATCGCGGATCGAACTACATGTCCGCCGAGTTCGCGGCGACGCTGAAACGGTTGGGACTCCGCCGGTCATCCGGAGGTACCGGCGTCTACTGGGATAACGCGATGGTGGAATCATTCTTCGACGCTCTGAAGAATGAGCGGGTTTCCCGCGTGACTTACCTGACCCGAGAGGCCGCCCGACAGGACATCACCCGATACATCGAACTCCGGTACAATTACAAACGCCTCCACTCGGCTGTCGGATACCGCCCACCGCGAGAAGTTCACGCCAAATACATGGAGTTGCGTATAGCCGCGCGAATAAACTGTCAGATCACTGTCCGAAAAATGCGAGGCCCCTCACACGGTGATGATCCGCACAGCCCCCTCACGGAACTCCGCGTCGAACTTCCGTCTCTTCTCCGCCATGACTCCCAGCTTCCCCTCCAGCCATGGTCTCTACGCTACGAGGGGAGGGACAGACCAACGAGTCTCTTCGAAGTGGCCACCGATCGGGTGATGGCCGTGAGCCGCAACGGGCGAGGCCCCCCGGGTGACAGAAGGCGACGTGGCCGTTGGCGCTGTCCATTACCGGCCTGGCGCGAGGAACTTCAGGTGGATGACAGTCGGGCCAGTTGCGACTCGCGGAATTGCCAAGGTCATCTCAGGTCGAACTCAGTACGGTGCCCGGTGCCGCGGCTGTCACCCCGCGCGGGCGACAGCCGCGGGTGCGCCCCGCCGTCACAGGCGGTCCTGGCTGCCGCGGGCGGTGATCAAGTCCTGGTAGCGCTCGGCGATCTCGCGCTGTTCGCGTTCCATCCACGGCGCCGCAACGAGCATGTCGGGCAGAGTCTCCCGTTGCGTGGTCACCGCGCGGAAAAGGCGGGAGACGGTCACCTCGTGGACCGGGAGCCGGACGACAGTGATCGGGTCGCCCGCGCGGATGTCGCCCGGCACGATGACGCGCAGCATCGCGCCGCAGGACGCTGCCCGGGTGAACCGGCGTACCCACCCCTTCTCGCCGAGCCATTCGGCGAAGGTGCGGCAGGGGATCCGGCCGCCGGTCACCTCGAGCACCGCCTCTTGGCCGATCTGCCAGCGTTCACCGACCAGGGCGTTGTCCAGGTCGATACCGGCGGTGGTCAGATTCTCGCCGAACGACCCGTTGGCCAGCGGGCGTTCCAGGTCGCGCTGCCAGGTGTCCAGGTCCTCCCGGGCGAAGGCGTACACGGCACGGTCGTCACCTCCATGGAAGCGCCGGTCACACACCGCGTCACCGGCCACGCCGCTGCCCGCCAGGCCGGGTGGCCCTGGAGGGGCCACCCGGACCGGTCCGTCCACCGGATGCTTGTCGATGCCCGTCGTACCGCCGGGAGCGTCCGTGTAGGGCACCGCCCGTGCCTGTCCGGCATTCACGCTGAGGACCTTCATGCACGCGAGCCTACGGTCGCTGACGCCCGGTCAGTACGCGGCTGCCGACGCGAAGCAGCCCCTGGGCGCTGGTCACGCGTCATGCTGCTCGGTGCCCGGTGCTGCGGACCCCGCGGCGGAGGCGCCGGGGGCGAAGGGGCAGCGCCACTCCGCGTCCGTCTTCATCCCGGAATACTGCCGCGCCTCGGACGACTCGCCGAAGTCGGCGAGGTTGGGGTTGATCGACTCCTGCAGTTGCAGTTCGCGTGCGCGGATACGGCGCTGGAGCCCGCCGTAGACGCCGTTCCCCACCAGCCGGCGGAACTGGTGGTGCGAGTTGAACGCCATCGCGGGAAAGGAGAAGCGTCGGGTGATCCTCGATGCGTTCTCGTGCAGGCCTACGATGAAGAACGGGTGGCCCGCCACGCTGAAGCCGAACGCCGGCGAGGCCGGGTCCGAGTCCGCGCCCTCCGCCCATGTGTACCCGCGGTCCGCGTCATAGGCGTGCAGGTCGGCCAGCTGCTGCCACAGTAACTCGTGGAAGTCGGGCTCAGAAAGCCGCTGCGGCCCGTCGAAGACCGCGACGAGCGACGCGAAGTTCTGGCCGGGGTCGAGGTCGCGGGCGACGAACGCGGCAAGTGCGCTGTGCAGCGCGGCCGTCGTCTCCTCGGTGCCCATGACTCCGACACGGACATGGCGCAGGCTTTCGCGGCGCAGTGCCGCCTTGGCCCCCAGGCAGGAAAATTCCTCGCTCTCGATCCACGTCGCCAACTGGTCCCCGACGGATATGGCTGTCATGACACCTCTCCCCTCTCCGAAACCAACAGTTGCACCTTCCGGCTGTGCGGCCGTCCCGCGCCCCGGGCGGCCGCCACGGCCGAGGCGGCCGTCAGCACCGCTTCATACGGGCGGCCACCGCCCGCGCGTTGCCAACCGCCACCAGGTCCGACGGGCGCAGGCGCCAGCCACGCTCCCGCATCGCCCCGCTCACCCGCAGGGCGGCCAGTGAGTCGCCCCCGCGGGCCAGGAAGTCGTCGTCGGGGCCGAAGTCCGGCGCACGAAGCAGGGTTCGGACCGTGTCGAGGAGCACGGTGAGTTCTGCGGCCTGGTCCGCCGCGTCATCGGCCGCGGGCGCGGCGGCCTCGGACCCGAAACCCCCCGCGCCCCCCGCCCCGGCGACCATGGCGCCGACGGCACGGCGGTCGATCTTGCCCGACGTGGTGAGCGGGAGCGCACCGAAGACGTGGATCCGGCCCGGGACCATGTGACGGGGCAGGCGCCCGCGCAGGTCCTCGCGGATCCGGTCACCCGTCGGGCCGTCCGCGGTCACGCAGACCGCGGCCGCCAGAGTGCGCCCACCGGTCCCTGTGCCGTCGTCGAGTGCCACAGCCGCGGCGGCCGTGACGCCCCGCGTGTCGATCAAGTGCCGCTCCACCTCGTCCAGTTCGATCCGGTAGCCGCGTACTTTGACCTGATTGTCGAGACGGCCGAGGTATTCCAGCGCGCCGTCCGGGTGGCGCAGCACGAGGTCGCCGGTGCGGTACATCCGCGCTCCGGCCTGCGGGCTGAACGGGTCGCTGCGGAAGGACTCCGCTGTGCGCACCGGGTCGCCGAGGTAGCCGTCGGCGAGCAGGCTGCCGCCGATCCACAGCTCTCCGGGGCTGCCGGGCGCCACCGGGCGCAGGTCGGCGTCGAGGACGTGGAGCCGCCGCTCGCCCACCGGACCGCCGATGGGCAGGCCGGTCGTCGCCGGGACGGGCTCGTCGGCGCGCAGGACGAGTGCGGTGCAGGTCACCACCGTCTCGGTGGGCCCGTATCCGTTGACCAGTGTGCAGTGGCCCAGCGGACCGTCGCGGTGCACATGGACGTCCCGCGTGCCGGCTCCCTCTCCTCCGACGACGACGGTGTGGACGCCGGTGAAGTCGACGTCCACACCCTGCGCGCCCTGGATCTGCGCGCACACCAGGCGCCAGTAGGCGGTGGGGAGTTGCAGCACCGACACGCCCAGTTCACGCACCCGCTGCGCGAGGTCCGCGGGGCTCAGCGCCCGGTCACCTGAGTCCAGGAAGGCCACCGTTCCCCCTGCGGCGAGCGTCGGCCAGATCTCCTCCTGGGCGACGTCGAAACCGAGTCCGGCGAACTGCAGCACCGTGTCCGTGTGCCGTAGTCCCAGCAGCTGGGATATGCCGGCAACGTGGCCGCCCAGCGCTTCGTGTCCGACGAGTACGCCCTTGGGGCTGCCGGACGACCCCGAGGTATAGATGGCGTAGGCCGCCCGGTCTCCCGGGCGTCCCGCCTGCGGTCGTGCGGAGCCGCCGACGCCCGCGAGGGTGCGCAGGCCTTCACCGTCGACGGCAGCGCGGGCGCCGGACCTGCTCAGCATCTGGTCGCGGTAGTCGTCGGGAACCGTGACGTCCATCGGCAGGAAGGCCGCGCCGACGAGCCAGCTCGCCAGCATGGCGACGACGGCGTCGGGGCCCGAGGGCAGCCGGATGCCCACGATGTCGCCGACGCCGACGCCCAGCGCCGACAGGTCGGCGCCTGTCTTCTGCGCGCGCTCCCACAACGTGGCATAGGAGACAGCGTGGTCTGCTGTCCGCAGGGCGACGCGCTCGCGGACCGCGGCGTCGGTGTCTTCCGCGATTGCTCTGATCCGGTCGGCCACCGGGGTTCTGGCGGTGGCTGTGGCTGACGAACGGGTGGGGTAAAGGGAGGTCATCGGGCACTCGGCTCAGTGGGGAGGAACGGACGGTTTGCCGCCGGGCTGTCGGCGGGTTCCGGCAGGGGCAGCTCGATGCGGTGGCGTGCGGCCAGCGCGACGAAAAACCCGGCACCCCCGCAGACGGCCGCGCAGGCGTAGGCGACATGCGCGCCACGGGAGTCGGCGAGGTGGCCGCTGGCCGAGGAGCCGATCGCCACCCCGAGCCAGAGGGCCGTGGACTGCCAGGCCAGCGCTTCGGTGCGACGGGAGGCCGGCACACCGTCGCCGACCAGCATCATGGCGGCGATCATGGCGGGACAGGAGCTCGCCCCGGCCACCAGCAGCACGAGCCCCGCCCCGACGAAGCTGTGGACCAGGAGCATGGGCAGGATCCCGACCGCCATGATCAGGGTCGAGGCCCAGAGGATCCGGGGCACGGGCGTCGACCACTCCCGTGCGCCGTAGACGACTCCCGCCACGGAGCTGCCGACCGCGTAGATCCCCAGCAGGACCCCCGCCATGAAGCGATGGTGCTCCGCGCTGGAGAAGGCCACGGTGGCGATGTCAATGGAGCCCCACATGCCGCCCAGGCACAGGTTCACCCCGGCGATGACGGCGACCGGCAGGAGGAACAGGGCGCTGCCCTGCGCCCGGGTGCCTGGCTTGAGCTGCGGCTCGGTCCGCACGCTGAAGGACAGCAGGACGCTGCCGCCGCACACCAGGATCAGCGCGCTGATGATGCCGGCGGCCGCGCTCACCCCGACGGCCAGGGAGGTGGCGATGACCGGGCCGACGATGAAGATGGCCTCGTCCACCAGCGACTCGAGCGCGAAGGCCGTTCCCTTCAGCGACGAGCCGTCCAGCAGTCCGCTCCACCGTGCCCGCACCATCGACCCGATCGCGGGGGTCGCCCCTCCCACGACGGCCGCGGTGGCGAACAGCACCCACAGCGGCGTCGCGGTGCTCATCACACCCGCGACGAACCCGCTGCCGCCGACAGCGCACAGCACCGCGCAGGACAGCAGGACCCTGCGCTGTCCCAACTGGTCGGACAGCCGTGCCAACTGGGGCGCGGCCACGGCGTATCCCACTGCGGTGACCGCCGACAGCGCACCGGCGGTGCCGTAGTCGTGGCGCTTCGCGGAGACGAAGAGCAGGATGCTGATGCCGGTCATGCCGAGCGGGAACCGGGCGAGCATGCCGGGGACGAAGAACCCCCACGCCCCCGGGGTGGCCAGCACCTTGCCGTAGCGTGCGACCCCGTCGGTCATCGCTTCAGCTCGGCGACAAAGCCTGCGAGGAGCCTCGTGAGGGCCTCGGGCTCCTCGAAGTGGACGGCGTGGCCCGTGTCGAGCTCGTGCGTGCGCACGTCGGGGTGGCCGGAGAGGAACCCGCGTACACGGTCGTTGTCGACCAGCTTGTCCCGGGTGCCGAACACCGCCAGCACCGGCAGCGGGCCGATCTGGGCGTAATCCTTCTCGGAGCGGACGGCGATCTCCTCCCAGGAGTCGATCGTGCCGACGGTCACGTGGGAGAGCTTGAGCCGGTCGTCCTCGATGGCCGCGAGCCACTGCGGGCGGTCGGTAAAGTCGGACGGGCGCAGCGGCATCCTGACGAAGGGGCGGGTCGCCTCGACGGTGATGTCGAGTTCCTCCACGACGTCCAGGGCGGCGTCGATCGAGCGGTCGAGCACGTCGGAGTAGCGCTCGTTGAAGAAGAAGCCGGGGCAGACCATCAGCAGGCTCGTGAGCACCGGCCGGCCGGCGAGCCCGGCGGCGACGACTGTCGCCACCTGTGCGCCGAAGCACCAGCCGGCCAGGTGGATCCGGGTCCCGGGGCGGGCCTCCTTGATGCTGCCCAGCAGCCGGGCGACATCCGCGACGGCCAGCTCGCCGTCGGGGATGTGCCCGCGCACCGCGTTGAGCCCGGACCCACGCAGGTCCACGGCGAGTAAAGCGAGGTCGTCGCCGAGGCCGGCAAGCCGAGTGCCGAGCGGCGCCTGCCAGCCCGAGTGGCTCATGCCGCCGTGCAGCATGACGACGAGGTCCGCGGCGGTCTCCGCGCCCCACAGCCGGTAGTGCGTGATATAGCCGTCGGTCTGCTCGAACGTGCGCACGCCGTCCTGGGTGGTCTGGTCGATCATTGCTGCTCACTCCTTCGTGTCGCCGGGCTGTCCTCGGTGCATGCCAGCGCCTCGATCTCGACGCGCAGGTCTGGTGTGGCCAGTGCGGCCACCGTCATGACGGTCATGCAGGGCTGCAGGTCCCCCAGCCACTCCCCCAGCCGCTGCCGGCGCTGCTGCAGGTCGATGTCGCCGACGTAGTAGAACACCAGCTTGACCAGGTCCTCGCGGTTCATCCCGGCCGCATCGAGGTTGCCCGTGATGTTGTCCAGCGCAACGCCGAGCTGCTCGATCGGGTCCTCGGGGATCTCCCCCGCGAGGGTCATGCCGATCTGGCCGGACAAGACGAGCCACCTGACCGGGCCGGTGATCTCCGCCTGGTGCGAGTAGGCGGCCAGGGGCGGCGCGACCTGCTGGGGGTTTCTGAAGGTTGTCACGGGGGTTCGCTGCTCTCTTTCAGACGGACGGGCGCTGCCGCGCGCCGAGGGCGTCGACGCAGGCACGGATCTCGTCGGTGGGATCCTGGACGCGGCCGTCCGGTGTTCGAGTGATCTGTGCCAGGACGGCCGCGTACAGGCGCGCCAGGTCCTCCAGGGCCTCCTGCGGGAGCAGGCGGCCGTCGGCGTTGAGGGTGATCTCCAGCCTGGCACCGGCGGGGTCACGGCCCACGTTGGCCAGGAACGGTGCGTCGGTGTGCTCGAACCACCGGACGCCGGTGAGGTGCCCACCGTCGTGGGCGACATCGGCGTACGCCGGGAAGTCGGTGTAGTTGAACAGCGCGGGATAGCGGGGCCAGCCGTCGTGACCGTCGCCGTCCGCGGACGTGGCGGCGCAGCGCCGGTGCGGGAGGGCGCGCATCTCGAACGCGAAGACCTCCTCGACCAGTTGCGGCCATATCTGCTCGCCGATCTGCACCCGGTGCGGCTGGAAGTTGAGGAACATCCCCGCCAGCTTCTCGGCGTCGTCGGTCTCGGGGCGGCCGTGCGTGAACACCCCGGTGATGACGTCGGGCTCGCCGGTGACGAGGTTCAGGACCCGCAGGTGCGCCGCGAGGAGCACGTGCTTGAGCGGGTGCCCGGTGGCGCGGGCGACCTCGCGCAGCCGGTCCTCCTGCTCGGGCGAGACGGTCACGGTCGTCTCGGCCCAGCGGGCGCCGCCGACGGGCAGGTAGCGGGGCAGTGCCGTGCCAGGGTGACCGCCCAGGACGTCACGCCAGAACTGCTGCGACTCGACCGACGCGCGCGCGGCGGCCTCCGCCATGACGTAGTCGGCGAAGGTATCGGCCGGGCGGGCCTGGGCGGGGGGGTGTCCGGCGCGGGATGCGGCGCCGAGTTCCGCGGCGTACGAGACCAGGAGGTCACGGATCAGCAGCGACAGGCTCCAGCCGTCGATGATCGCGTGGTGGAAGCCCATGGACAGGACGAAGCGGTCCTGCGCGGTCCGGTGTGCCGCGAACCTGATGAGGCCGGGCCGGTCCCAGGCGAACTCCGAGCCGCGTTCCGCCTCGAACCACTCGTCGGCTGTCGCGGGGCCGCCCACCGCGTCGACCACGGTGAGGTCGGGCTCGACCGAGTCGTGCACGAGCTGCCGGGGGGCGGGCGACGCGTCCAGGTCGAAGGCGGTGCGCAGGGTCTCGCAAGACGCGGTCATCCGCCGCAGGCAGGCGCGCAGCAGCGGCTCGTCCAGTGGCAGCGCGACGGTGTAGGCGAAGACATCGTGGTAGGCGGACTGCGCGGGATCGGAGCGGGTCGCCTCGATCATCCGGTGCTGGGTGGCGGTGAGCGGGTACGCGTCGACGGCTCCGCGCGGGAGCCGCCTGGCGGGAGTGCCGGTGCTGCCGGCCGGCCGGGCGGCCTCGGCCGCGGGCGCACCTTCCGCCAGGCGCCGGGCCAGCACCCGCACCGTACGGGCCTCCATGACCTCGCGCAGCGCCGCGCCGGGGAACAGCTTGCGCAGCTTGACCAGAATCCGGATGGAGGTGATCGAGTCAACGCCGAAGTCGAGGTAGTTCTCGTCCGCCTCGACCGTCTCGCGGCCGACCGCCCGTGCGATGATCGCGGCGATCGCCTGCTCCGTCCCGTCCGTCGCGCGTCCGGCCGTTTCCGGCTCCTGCCGGTGTCCCGCGTACCGTTCGAGAGCCGCGCGGAACTCGCCCAGGAACCCTTCCGCCGTGGCGGTCTTGATCCGCCCGGGGTCGTGGCACACGGCGAGTTCCATCGCACCGGCGAAATGGTCCCAGTGCACATGGACGATCATCGGGAAGTTCGTGAGCTCGAAGTACCGGGCGCTCTCGATCGACACCTGGTCCTGGGCGGTCGCGGCGCCGTCGCCGCCGGCCGCGTAGGTGTGGAAGTCGGTGTAGTTGAAGACGACGTCGAAGAGCGTTCCCCCCTGCTGTCGCTCGATGTCGGCGAGGGGGAACCTCTGGAACGCAATCAGTGCCCGCTCGCGCTCGAAGACCGTGGCTGGCAGCGCCGCGTCGTCCGACTCGCCCACCTCGACGGGCAACGGCAGGGTGTTGAGGAACAGGCCGACCATCTCGCTGCCGCCGGGAATCTCGAGACGGCCGTTGCCGACCAGCCCGGAGATGACGCGTGCGGAGCCACTGAGGTCGGCGAGCGCGGCGCAGTGCGCGGCCAGGTAGAAGGACTTGAGCGGGAGCCCGAGGTCGGCGGCGCGCACACGCAGCCGAGCCTCCAGCTCCGCCGGGACGAGCCGTTCGATCGCCGCAGTCTCGGTCATCTCTGCGGGCGCGGGGCCCGGTTGACCGGCCAACAGCGTGGCGGAGTAGCCGTCGAGCAGTCTGCGCCAGGCGTCCTGATCCTCCTGGCGCTGTGCGCTGTCGCGTTCCAGTGCCACGTACGTGCCGTAGCTGGGCGCCGGTGCGGGAGCCGTAGCGGGAGCCGGTGCCGCGTCGTCGGCCGCCCGTCCGGCCAGGAGTCCGGCATAGCGGTGCCTGATCTCCTCGACGACGAGCGCGACACTCCACCCGTCCAGGATCAGGTGGTGAAAGGACAGCGCCAGGTTGAGGCGGTCGGCGGACCGCACATGCGCGTGGAAGCGGATGGGTGGCCTGCCGAGGTCCAGCGGGCGGCACTTCTCCGACTCGATCCACTCCTCAACCGCCCTGTCCTGCGCGTCACCGGGTAACCCGGAGACGTCGACGACCTCCACGGACGGCGTCGCCTCGGCCGCGTTCGCGTCGAGCACGATCTGGAGCGGCTCGTCGTAGTTCTCCAGGTCGAAGTACGACCGCAGCTGGGCGTGCCGCGCCACGGTCTCCCGGATGGCGCGGACCAGCTTGTCCAGGTCGACCGTGCCGGCGAACTCGTAGTCAAAGATGTCGTGATAGACGGGCGAACCCTCGTCGAGCAGCGAGTGGTAGATCATGCCCGACTGGAGTCTCGTCAGCGGCCAGGCGTCGTCCGTCCCGGCGGGGAGCGCCTTCCTGTCCTCCTCCGTCAGGAGGCCGAACGCCGCGGTGGCGACGGGCGTGGGCGACGCGGGGTCGGTCCGGGTGAGCGACCCGGCCAGTTCTGCGACTGTCGCGTGCGCGAACACCTCCCGCAGGTTCACGGTGTATCCGGCGGCGCGCAGCCGGGAACTGACCCGCAACGCCATGATCGAATCCCCGCCGAGGGCGAAGAAGTTGCTGTCGAGGCCGACCGGCTCGGCGAGCCCGAGCACGTCCTGCCAGGCGCGGGCCACGTCCTGCTCGGCGGCCGAGGAGGGCGGGAGACCGGTGCGGGCCGCCGGTGCCGCGGCGAGCGCCGGGGCGGGCAGGGCACGCCGGTCCAGCTTGCCGTTGGCGGTTGTGGGCAGCTGCGGCACCTCGACCAGATACTGCGGGACGAGGAATTCCGGCAGCAGCTTGCGCAGGCGGGCGCGCAGTTGGTCCGGGTCGAAGCCGGTGCTGACGACGTACGCCGCCAGCGCCTGTGCCGGACCCGAGGTGTCCACGACGACGGCAGCGTCCTGTACGGCCGGCAGTTCGCGCAGCACCGCCGCGATCTCGTCGGGCTCGACCCGCAGGCCGCGCAGCTTGACCTGGTTGTCAATGCGGCCCAGGTAGTGGATCTGGCCGTCCGGCAGGAAGCGCGCCAGGTCTCCGGTCCGGTACAGGCGTGCCTCCGGCTCCGTTGCGTAGGGGTCCGGCACGAACATCTTCGCGCTGAGGTCGTTACGCCCGTGGTAACCGGTGGCGACCGCGACGCCTCCGATGCACAACTCCCCGGGAACACCAACCGGCTGCAGGCGCAGGTCCTCATCCAGCACGTACAGCCGGACGTTCGCGATGGGCCTGCCGATGGGGACCAGCTCTCCGGGGTAGTCGAGCCTGCACGGCCAGTGCGAGACGTCGATCGCGGCCTCGGTGGGGCCGTAGAGGTTGTGCAGTTCGCAGTCCGGGAGCGTGTCGAGGAAGACCTCGACGGTCTTGCGCGGCAGCGCCTCGCCGCTGCAGATGACGCGCCTGAGCGAACCGCAGTACGCGGCCGGCTCCTCGGCCTCCAGGAAGACGTTCAGCATGGAGGGTACGAAGTGCACCGTCGTGACGGAGCGGGATCGGATCAGTTCCTTGAGGTAGTCCGGGTCCCGGTGCCCGCCGGGCCTGGCGACGACGATGGCGGCACCGGCCATCAGCGGCCAGAAGAACTCCCACACCGAGACGTCGAAGCTGTACGGGGTCTTCTGCAGGACGCGGTCCCCGCCGGCGCCCTCGTCGCCTGCCAGCGGGAAGGCGGACTGCATCCAGTGCAGCCGGTTGGCCAGCGCGTCATGGCGATTGATCACCCCCTTGGGCCGACCGGTGGATCCGGAGGTGTAGATCATGTACACCGGTGAGTCGGGGCTCAGTTCGCGGACAGGATCGGCGTCGTCCTCGCCGTCCGGGACCGCGTCCGGCAGGGTGAGGAGCCGGGCGGTGACGGCACCGAGCGCGCTCTTGTACCGCTCCTGGGTGACGATCAGCGGCAGTTCGGCGTCCTGGATCATGAACTCGATCCGGGCGGCCGGGTGTTCGGGGTCGATGGGCACGTAGGCGCAGCCCGCCTTGACCACGGCGAGCAGCGCGACCACCATCTCCGCGGAGCGGTCCATGAAGACCCCGACGAAGGGCCCGGACCCGCTCGATCCCAGCAGTTGCTGCAGCCGGTTCGCCACCTGGTTGGCCCGCCGGTTCAGCTCATCGTACGTGTACCGCACACCGTCGAACTCCACCGCGAGGGCGTTCGGGCTCCGCCGCACCTGCTCCTCGATGACATCCACGACGGTTCCGCCCGGGTAGGCGATCCGCGTGTCGTTCCAGTCGTCGAGGATCAGGCGCCGTTCCTCGTCGCGCGTCATCGACGCGGCGCTCACCGGGGCGTCGATGGGGGCGACAGCCAGCGAGGTGAGCAACTGCGCGTAGTTGCGCAGGATTCGCTCGGCGCTCTCCCGCGTGAAGAGATCCGTGCTGAATTCGAGCTCGAACTCGTAGCCGTCGTCGGCCGCGCTGACGTACAGCATCAGGTCGAACTTGGCGGCGACGCGGCGGACGGGCAGGTACCGCGCGGGCAGTCCCGGCCCGAGGTCGAGGGCGGGCCTGCCGTCGAGCATCGTCAGCATCGTCTGGAAGACCGGGTGGTGGTTGCGCGGCCGCTCGGCACCGATCGCCTCGACCACCTTGGGGTACGGGGTGTCCCCGTCGTCCAGCAGCCGGTCGGCCGCCTCCTGGGCACCGCGCAGCACGTCACGGAAAGTGTCGTCCGGCGCCACCGGAACGAACAGCGGCAGGGTGTTGACGTAGCAGCCGACCTCCTCCAGGTCCGCACCGCCGGGCCTGTTCAGCACGGTGGTGCCGACAGCGAAGCCGTCCTGCCGCGTGTAGCGGTGGAGCAGCACCGCGTAGGCGGCCAGGAACACCGGGAAGGCGGTACTGCGGCATTCGCGGGCGCATTCCTTCAGCAGCGGCTCGATGTCCACGCGGGGCACGGTGATGGTCATGCTGTCGCCGCGGAAGGTCTGCACCTCGGGCCGCGGCCGGTCCAGCGGCATCCCGAGCAGGTCCGGGCAGTTCTCCAGCGACCGGCGCCAGCGTTCGATCGCGTCCGCCTGCCGCCCCGCCGCGGTCGCCGCGCGGCTCTGCGCGACGAAGGCGCGGAACGCGGCACCGCGGACGGGCCGTTCGGGCACCTGTCCCGTGGTGAGGACGGCCCGGTAGTTCTCCGAGATCTCGTCGAGGATCAGGCCGATGCTCCAGTCGTCGATGACGATGTGGTGAGCTGTCAGGCCGAACATCCAGACGCCCCCCGGCAGTCCCACCAGCAGTGTTCGCAGCAGGGGGGCCGCACCGAGGTCGAAGGGCCGTCGGTGGTGCTCGGCGAGCAGCTGCTCCGCCTGGAGACGGGCCTCGGCGGCGGTCACCGTGCGCAGGTCGGCGAGGACCGCACTGTCCGGGGCAGTGTCATGCACCTGCGCCCGCGGCCCTTCCGGGGTCTCGACGAAGGTTGTCCGAAGGGCCTCGTGCCGTGCGAGCGTCGCGCGCACGGCACCGAGTAACGCGTCCGGATCGAGCTCCCCGCGGATCTCGAAGGCCACCGACTCGTTGTATGCCGGCTCATCGAAGCCGGCCATCTCATGGAAGAGCCAGAGGCTTTCCTGGGTGTACGAGAGCATGCTTGCGCCTGTGTCCGGCACCGCGGCCATACCGCACTCCAAACTCGGTACGAGGTTGAACCCATGGACGTGACGTGCGACTTCGGGGAACGGCACAGCCGCGTCAGGTCCAGGGCACCGGCGTGCCCCGGGATCGGTTTGCGAACCTGCCGGCGGGCATGCCTCTTCTTCTCGGTATCCTCACAGCAGGACCGCCCACGGCCTCACGGTGACGAGCGGCTGCTTCGGTGGATTCCGGCGCGCGACGCCGGATCTAACGACACGGCTCCGCGACCGCGCTACACGCGCCCGTGCCCGTGGCAACCTGGAACGGATCGAACACCTCGTCGTACGGGCGCAGTATCGAGCTGAGGGTGTCCGGAGCCGCCGTGCCCGATGCGGGGTCGCCCGCGACCGGTTCCGTGGTGATCGCGACATGTCCTGCGGCCCTGCGCGCGAGCCGGACGGCCGACTCGGCGTCTTCGGCGTGGACGATGACATATCCGCAGCGATCGTCCGACCACCGCAGTTCCGGCACCACGGAACCCACGCCGACACTCACCACGACCTCCACCACACCGTCGACGGCCTGCGCCGCCTCCACGCCGGTCACCGAGCTGACGGCTCCCGGGACGGCGGTCAGGAAGCGGATGGCCGCCGCGCCGTCGGCAGGGTGCAGATGACCGTCGAGCGGGACGCCCTGCCCGGCGAGGCGATAAGTGGCCTCTTCCATATCAACCCCGTACACCATCTTGACGAGGTCGTTGATTCGGTCACCGCCACGGCGGGTGTGCGATTCGATAACCCGTGGCCCCTCGGCGGTGAGAATCACCTCGGTGTGCGAAGGGCCGTCGTCGAGGCCGACCGCGTCGAGCAGGCGCACCGTCAATTCCCGGATCTCTGCGAATTCGGCGCCGGACACAGGTGCGGGAACGACGTGCCCGAGTTCCACGGTCCCCCCCTCGGTGTCCTTGGCGGTCAAGGCGATGATCGTGTGCCGACCCGACTCGGAAAAGGACTCTACGCTCAGCTCGGGCCCGACGAGAAGTTTTTCGACCTGGAAATCGCCGAGTTCGAATGACTGGCACCAGGACCACACCTCGTCGACATCCTCCACCGAATTGATCCGACGTACTCCGAGGCTGCCGGACCCCATGGTCGGCTTGACGATCGCCGCTCCGTGCGCCACGACGAACTGGCGGAGCACCTCGTGCGTGGGATTGACCTCGCAGGGGACGAACCCGATGCCCTGCTCATTGAGCAGTGCCCGCATCGCCGACTTGTCGTGGAGCAGCCTGGCGGTCCGCTCCGACGTGCCGCGGATTCCGAGCAGATCGGTCAGATGGCCAGCCACCAGTTGCGCCGCTTCTGTCTGCGTGACAATGCGCGCAATAGGCTCGATCTCATGCAGTGCCTTCGCCATGACGGCGGCACTCGGCACGTGTTGATAATCCACGAGAACCAGCTGCTGACACTGTGAGATCACACTGGGATCAAATTGCGAAGCCTTTTGCATGTACGCGACGCTGACATCGGCCGACTTTGCCTTCGAAATGAGCCTCGTGCTATCTCCGATGACGAGCACGCGGTCCCGCGCCATGATCGTCCCTCCGCTTCCGAGTCTCGCTTCAAGGCTGCCCAAGACGCTAGCACATACCAATCCTTGCGTCCAGAGATCATCTGCACAATCACGGAGCCTTTTTCATCCTCGGTCTGAGCTGGCCAGATGCCGGGTGAGGACGGCTTGGAAAAGAGCGGTGATGCGGGTGGTGGAGCACCGCGGTTTGCGCAGGAGCCGCCAGGACTTGGGGGTGACCATGGCCTGTTCGACGAGTGCGCGGATCTTCGCGTGGGACCGGTTCGTCGCTTTCTGTCCGGCGGAGAGGGTGTTTTATCGTCCCCGGCACGGGATGCGGATCGTGCCGCCGGCGCCTCGGTAGCCCTTGTCGGCCCGGCACCTGACGTCGGCCTGCGTGAGGGCGTCGACGATGCCGTGCTCGCGGCCTGCACGCATGTCGTGGACGGCCCCGGGCAAGGTCGGTGAGGCCCACAGCAGCCGTCCGGAGGGATCGGTGGGGACCTGCACGTTCATGCCGTGTTTCTTGTGTCTGCCGGAGTGAAAGGGGCGGTCCGTGGCGATGCGGTCGACGGGCAGGAGCGTGCCGTCCGGAAGTACGTACGCCTTCGTCGACGCCGTGCGGACTGCGTCGGGCCAAGGTGGGTGCGAGGGCGGCCATGAGGTCGACCGCTTCGGCGACGTGGCGGTAGGCGGTCGTGGTCCCTAAGCCTAATCCGGGGACGAGCTGGGCATAGGTGTGTCCCACACGCAGGTGGGCGAGGGTGAGCAGCGCCTGTCGGCCGGCACTCGACCGGCGCCACCGGCTACCTGTCGCACGGCGACGTTCGCGCAGGCGGGCGGCCCGGAATCCCCGTATGAGCGAATACGTTCGGGCATCGTTCGAGGTCAGACCATAAAGAACAAGCTGAGAGGCGGCGTTGGGACTGTGCATTGTCAGCCGCTACTACTCCAGCCGTAGATCGTGATCTTGCTGGTGGGGCGGCTTGGTGGGGCCGACGCCGACAGGCACGGATATCGGTGGAAGAGTCAGCTGTCGCGCAGGCATGGTTGCCGGACGGTGATCGATGCTGAGGAGGGGCCATGGCTCGCTGGAAGAAGGATGCCGCCGAGCGGGGGCAGTACCGCCATATCTCGGACGACGCCCTGCGCGACGCACTGCGGAACGCCCGAGCTGGGTAGGCTCGCTCTGCTGCCAATAAGGGTCGGCGCTCCTGGAAGATCATGCGGCAGGCGATCGAGGAGGAGCTCCGGCGCCGGGGACTTCTTGACCAGTGATCCGGCGGGTAGATCGTGATCCTGCTGGTGGGGGCCGCTGCGGAACGCGTACGGCCACCGCTGATCATCGGTGTGTGAAGACAAACGATCATGCGGTGGCCGCAGGTCACAGCGTAGACCCTGCCCGATGGCAGGAGGCGTTCGAGGGCCTGATGGGCCGGATCGCAGGCCGGTTCACACGGGTCGAACCCCGACGTCGAGTCAGGCGGTTGGTGCTCGGCCTGCTGTCGGACCTGCCGCGCAAGAACTGCCGGACCATCGCCGAGTGGGCCGGGGACAGGACCCCGGACGGCATGCAGCACCTGCTCGGGCGGGCCGAATGGGACGCCGACCAGGTCCGCGACGACGTGCGTGCCTATGTGGTGGAGCATCTGCACGACGACCGGGCGGCTGGGGTGGTCGACGAGACCGGGGACGTGAAGAAGGGCACCGCAACGGTCGGTGTCCAGCGCCAGTACACCGGCACCGCGGGGAGAATCGAAAACGCCCAGGCCGCCGTCTACCTGGTCTACGCAGGACGGCGCGGGCACGCCGCGGTGGACCGGGAACTGTACGTTCCGCGCTCCTGGACCTCCGACCCGGCCGTTGCCAGGCCGCCGGACTCGGTGAGGAGAGCGTGTTCGGGACCAAGCCGGAGCTTGCCGCTCGCATGGCCGCCCGGTTCCTCGATGCCGGCCACCGGGCCGCCTGGGCGGCGGGGGACGAGGTCTACGGCGGCAGCCCGACCCTGCGAACAGCGCTGGAGGAACGCGGGACCGGCTACGTCCCCGCGGTGGCCTGCCCGCAAAAGTCACCACCGGCGCAGGGAGGTTCCGCGCGGACACGCTGGCCGGGAAGGTACCCGGGAGGGCCTGGCAGAAGCTGTCCGCAGGTGCCGGAGCCAAAGGCCACCGCTACTACGACTGGGCCGTCATCGACCTCATCGATCCCCTGCCCGGGAGCTGCCAGTTGCTCATCCGCCGCAACCGCAGCACCGGCGAACTCGCCTACTACCGCTGCTACTCGCCCACCCCGGTGCCGCTGACCGCCCTGGTGCGCGTCGCTGGAGCAAGGTGGCGGGTCGAGGAGTTCCTCCAGTCCGGCAAGGGGCTGGCCGCACTGGACGAGCACCAGGTCCGCCGCTACCCGTCCTGGTCGCGCTGGGTCACCCTCGCCATGCCCGCGCACGCCTTCCTCGCCGCCGTCCGAGCCGACGAGCATGCCCGCCAACCGGCACCGGACGGCCTCATACCGCTCACGTGCAACGAGATCCAGCGCCTGTTCATCACGCTCGTCGTTCAACCCGTTCACGATGCCGCTCATCGGCCCGGCTGGTCCAGCCGGCGACGCCGCCACCAGGCCCGATCTCAGGCCGCCCACTACCGACGACAAGCCACTCAAGCCTGAAGATCACAAACTACGACTGGAGTACTACAAAGCTGAGCGCTTTCCAGTACTTGCACGAAGAGATCCCTTATGCGGGAGCGAGGGAGTGTCTAATAAACGGCGGATCTGTTGATCATGGAGACGCCAAGTGAGTGAGATGACCATCGAGCACGAGTCCGTGGCTGAGCCGGTCGCTGTGGCCGCGTCGGACGAGCAGTTGATCGCGATGCTGGTCGACCGGGCTCGGAACGAGGGCCTGCAGCTGACCGGCGAGGGCGGGCTTCTGCAACAGCTGACGAAGCGGGTGCTGGAGTCTGCCCTGGAGGGCGAGATCACCGGCCACCTCGGCTACGGCAAACACGACGCGGCCGGCCGGAACACCGGCAACAGCCGCAACGGCACCCGGTCCAAGACCGTGCTGACCGATGTCGGACCGGTCGAGGTGAAGGTGCCCCGGGACGTGGAGGGCAGCTTCGAGCCGCAGATCGTCAGGAAGCGGCAGCGACGGCTGACCGGCGTCGACGAGATGGTGCTGTCGCTGTCCGCGAAGGGACTCACCCACGGGGAGATCTCCGCGCATCTGGCCGAGGTCTACGGCGCCGAGGTCTCCAAGCAGACCATCTCAACGATCACCGACCAGGTGATGGAGGGCATGGCCGAATGGCAGAACCGGCCACTTGACCGTGTCTATCCCGTTTTGTTCGTCGATGCCATCAACGTCAAGATCAGGGACGGGAAGGTCGCGAACCGGCCCGTCTACGTCGTCATGGCCGTCACCGTCGAAGGCACCCGCGACATCCTCGGCATCTGGGCCGGCGACGGCGGCGAGGGAGCGAAATACTGGCTGCAGGTCTTCACCGAGCTCAAGAACCGCGGCCTGGACGACGTGCTGATGTTGGTCTGCGACGGGCTCAAGGGCCTGCCCGACGCGGTCGAGACGGTCTGGCCCCGCACCATCGTGCAAACCTGCATCGTCCACCTCCTGCGCAACAGCTTCCGCTACGCGGCCCGCCAGGACTGGGACAAGATCGCCAAGGCGCTCAAGCCCGTCTGCACCGCACCGAACGAGGCCGCGGCGGCCGAACGCTTCGGGGAGTTCCAGGACGCCTGGGGGAAGAAGTACCCGGCGATCATCAAACTGTGGGAGAACGCCTGGGCCGAGTTCGTGCCCTTCCTCTCCTTCGACGTCGAGATCCGCACAGTCATCTGCTCGACGAACGCCATCGAGTCCGTCAACGCCCGCATACGCAAGGCCGTCCGGGCCCGCGGACACTTCCCCACCGAGGCCGCCGCCCTGAAGTGCATCTACCTGGCACTGATGAGCCTGGACCCGACCGGCAAGGGCCGCAAGCGCTGGACCATGCGCTGGAAGGCACCCTTGAACGCCTTCCAGATCGCCTTCGAAGGCCGGCTCACCCCGGCCAACAACTGAACCTCAACAGCCAAGATCAGCCGTTAAATTGACAGACCCGGGAGCGAAGCTGGTCCGGGCAGTGTGGTCGCCGATGGAGCACCTCCAGTCCACCCCGGAATCTGTCGGAGCGGGATGGGTTCCCACGTGGTGTTCTTCGCACACCGGCCAGACGAGGTGAAGCCGTTCTCCGATGTAGGTCTGCACGGCGTCTGCGATCGCTTGGAAGACCCCGAGACGCGAGATCGAGAGGATCTCGTCGATGTAGACGACGACTTGGCCGGTCGTCTCCCGTTGGTCCGGGAGGGTGATCATCGGGTGCAGTTCGACGGAGCGCCCGAGGTCGGTTGAGGCTTCGCCGAGGAGGGCCGTCAAGGCGTCTTCCGTCAGCTGCCGGCGTCGGTCGAGAACGAGCGGCGCGAGCAGCTCATCAGGCATGCTCCCGTGCGTTGTGAAGATCTCCCACAGCCACTGGCGAGCATCGCTGTGGCGGCTGTCGAGGTCGAGGAAGTCCTCGAGGTGGGACCGCCAGGCGGTGAATGCCGGGTCGGAGTCCATGTCGCCTGGGCGGTGCTTCGCTGCCACAGCTCTTCCATATCTGTCCTCGGGGACGGGAGGGTGCGGTCCGGCCGTGCCCGGCCGGACCGCACCTGTTTTCCGTGCAGTCTATGAGGTTGGCCTCCCCCGCTGACCCGAGGTGGCCTCAATGATGGCTACGTGTAGCGCCCCCCGCCTGAGAAGGACTGGCCGAGACTGTAATAGACCTTGATGCCGCCCAGGAGCCAGGCGATGCCATGGGCTTCGACCAGAACGGTGTCACCGGGGTCGAGCCAGCAGCTGACCCAGCCCTTGATGCACCAGAACGATCCACGCCCCTTGCTGTCCCGGTTGGTGTACCAGTAGCCGTGGAACCGGTAGGTGCCGAACTCCGAGTGGGAGTACGTGTTCTTCTTCACGTAGAAGCCGTTGCTGTAGAACGACCAGGTGAAGGTCTAGATCCAGGCCGTTCGGAATTTCTTGCGGAACGATATCCAGATGTTGATCGAGCATCTGTGCTTGCTGTCGCAGGTGCGGGTTATCGCGACGCACGTATAGGTGGTGCAGCAGGGCTGATGCGTTCTCAGCAGGTGGTCTTGAGGAGTGCGGTGGCGTGGTCGGGGCGTGACCGGTAGTGGTCGGCTGCGGTGGCGATGTTGGTCCGGCCGGCCTGGCGCATCAGGGCGATGGCGGGGCTGCGCAGGGTGGCCATGGCGCGGTGCGCGCTGCCGGTGCGGATCTTGGAGGCGTCCTCGGCGTAGGTCACGTCTTTCACGTGGTGCGGGGCTTCCGCGGACCGGTGGCCCTGGACGAGTTCGGCCAGGCGGGCGGGGTCGGCCTGGCCGGGGGTGAGACTGGTGACGGCGTAGACCGTCTTCGTCCGGACCTCGCCGGTCTTGGCGTTGGTGCGGCGTCGCCTGATCTCGATGGTTTGGACGGCGTGCGGGAACAGCGGTCCGGCCTCCACGGTGCACACCTTCAGCCGGCGGGCCTCGCGTCGTCGGTGCCGGTGCTCTCGGGTGCGGTCCGGCAGCGGCATCTGCCGCCAGGGCAGGCGGCGCAGTTGCCGGCGCGGCTTCCTCTGGCTGCCCTTGACGACCGGGACGTAGTCTCCGCCGGCGGCGACGATCTTCTTCGCGGTCTTGCGCTGGGTGTGCGTGGCGTCGGCGGTGACGACCACGCCACGCAGGCCGAAGCGGGACAGCAGCGGGGCCAGGGCGGGGATCTCGTTGCTCTTGGCAGCCGCCTGGCGCTGGGCGATGACGGTCTGGCTGCCGTGCAGGGCCGCGGCCAGCAGGTGTACCGCGGTCGTGCTGTCGGCGCGCGGGCCGCGCACGGCCTTGCCGTCCACGGCCAGCCCGATCAGGGCTTCCTCCTCTTCAACGGGATCGGCGGCATGGCGGGCGGGCCAGATGCCGGCGGCGTCGTCCAGGGCGTCGCCGTCGATGCGGGCCAGCAGCCGGCCGGGCGTGGAGGCGTTCGGCGTGGCGCGGACATGGCCGGCACCGGCTGCGTGCCGGGCGATCCGCGCGAGGGAGCGGGCTCCGCCGGGCACCGCCGTCAGGCACAGGGCCGGCAGGACGCCGGTGCGGTAGCGGCGCCCGCGCACCCGGCGGGAATCGGGCACGACGGCCAGCACTCCGGCGAGCGAGGCCAGCTCACGCGGTTCGACGGACGGGCAGGGCTCGTCGCCGTCCTCGCAGCGGCGCGCAAAGACGTTGATCAGGGAGGATGACGCGCGGACGCGACTCCAGGACGACCCTTCGGTCTCAGAAGCCCTGATCATCTGGCGTCGCGTCTCCTGCTTCCACTCCGGCAAACGGTCCATCAGACACCAGAGCCGACGAACCGGCCCATCCCGCCAGACGAGAACACATCAGCCCTGATGGAAGAAGTCCACGGATCCCGACAAGGACACCAAGCTTGACCGCATCGAGCACGTGACCACCCGTTTCCCGGACCGGTGTTTCGCGTTCGACCAGTTCGGTCCTTTATCGGTCCGCCCCTGCCACGGCTCCGGCCGGGCCGGGCCGGGCCGGGGAGAAGAAACCGGACCGGCTGCCGGCCACCTATCACCGCACCCACGGCATCCGGTACTTCCACGGCTGCTACTCCCTCGGCGACGACCAACTGGGGGCGTGATCCGGCGCCGCAAGGGCGGCGACCACAGCCTGGCGGCGCTCACATCGATCCGGGACGCCCGACCCGACGGCGCCCCCGTCTACGTGATCATGGACAACTTGTCGGCGGACAAGACCCCGGCGATCCGGACCTGGGCGAGGAAGAACAAGGTCGAGTTGTGCCTGACCCCGACGAGCGCGTCGTGGGCCAACCCGATCGAGGCCCAGTTCGGACCTTTGCGCGCCTTCGTCATGGGCAACTGCAACCACCCCAACCATCCCGTCCTGGCCCGGAGGCTTCAGGACTACCTGCGGTGGCGCAACGCCAATGCCCGCCACCCCGCCACCCCGCCACCCCGACGTCCTGGCCGCCCAGCGCCGCGAACGCGCCAAGGTCCGCAGCGAACGCCAGCAACGCTGGGGCCGCCCCCGACCCAAAGCCGCCTGATCAGACCCGGCAAACGTTCATGGCCAACGCACCAGGACGTGCGGCGGCAGGTTCAGTCGCCCGCACACCCGCTCGAAGGAAGCCCGGTCGGTCAGGGTGCGCTTCCCAAGCTCCAGCAGGCTGATGTACGTCTGTCGTACCCGAGCAGCGTGCCCAGGCCGGTCTGGCTGAGCCCGTGCAGTGCCCGGTAGTGGCGCAGGATGGTGCTCACGTCCCGGGTGGCCAGGGCGGCCTGCGACTCGGGGGTGGCCCAGTGCCACTGCCGGGACCGCGGCTCGCGCCCGCCTCCGCTCATGCCGGGTCAGGTCCGTCCGTACCAGGCTCGGATGGCGTCGCGGTAGCCGCCGGGCACGGTCAGCGCCCCCAACTCGCCGACAGGGAACAGTCCGATGCGCTTGTGCTCGGAGCTTGCGACCGGTTCCTGGGCCGGGTCGAGTGCGGTGCACCCGTAGGTGACGATCAGCACGCGCCGGCCGGGGATGGGCTCGTAGATCCACAGTCCCCCCTCGATCAGCGGGCCCGCCGTGACCTTCCAGCCCGTCTCCTCCAGGACCTCCCGCTCAACGGCCGCCTCCGGGCTCAAGTCCGCCGCCTCACCCGTCTCCTGGCCGGTGATCTCCAACCGCCCGCCGGGCAGTCCCCACTCCCGGCGTTCGTTCTCCAGCAGCAGTACGCGGCGCTGCGCGTCGAACACGACGGCTTTCACGGACACCGGCCACAGCGGCGGCTTGTACAGGGGCACGGCGTTCCTCGGGCAGCGAAGGGTCCTCGGACCGCAGCACGCAGCCACCGCGCCGGGGCTGCCCCCGGGGAAGGCAACGGGTCGACAATCTGTCGCTTTACCCCCGGCCGGCCGGCTGCCGACAGTGAGGTCATCCGCCCGCCCGTACAAAGGAGTCCGGCGATGAGCCGCCCTCGGTCAGCTCGCACCACCCCTGTCGGTCTGTTCGCCGGGCACTACGTCGACGTGCACGCGGCGGGCGCCGGTGAACTGGTCGCGGCCCGCCTGCGGGAAACCGGCCTGGCAACGTTCACCGGCCTGGATTCGCGCGCGGCCGTCCTCGCGCTCGCGTCCCGGTTCCTCAACGTTGCCCAGCACCGCGACAGCGGCCCGGACGGGCTGACCGTCATCCGCGACACCGGCCGCCACACTGGCCGGGCCGGCTTCGCCGGACTCGGCCATGGCCCCCTCCTGCCCCACACCGAAGGCACCGCCCTCCCCGAACCACCCCGCCTGATGCTCATGGTCTGCGCCCGGCCCGCCGAACAGGGCGGCATCTGCCTGCTGACCGACGGCCGCCACCCAACGTCTCTGGCCCGGTGAGCGGTTGGAGATCAGCGAGCACGTTCCCGGCCTCAACAGCTACATCCGGCGCCTGCGCGTCGGACCCGCCGCCGTCTTCGCCGACATATTGGGCACGGATCTGGTCTCCGTACTTCGAGGCGACGCCGGCACCTGGCCGCAGGTCCGCGACCAGCTGGACACCTACGTCCACGCCAGAGGGACCCTGGTGGAGCGCGAGGCATCGCAGCCTGATGAACGTCACCCGGCGGGCCCGACGTAACGGATCGGATCGGCGGGCGGTTCTGCGCCCGGCGCTGGCTGGGAAGGAAGCTCAGTGCTGATTGCGCCGACCGCGTTCTTCGGCTGATAACGGCGCAGAATATCCAATGTAGCCAACTACATCCCTTGTCAGCTCATCCCGGACTCGGTCTGCGACATGCCGCGTCGGGGTGTCCGGCCCGGGACCGCGGGCACCTCACGGGCTTTGCCCGATGAGCCGGATCACAACCGGAGAAGGACGCCACCAGCACATTCATCCGATGAAGGGCATCGTCATGGACGACTTGTACGCCACGGAGACGGTCCGCCGGCTGGACCAGGCCGTGAGAACAGCCCACACCGACGTTCACCCCCTCAGCGCCGGCGAGCAACGTGAACTGGCGGATCTGCTGGTGGCTACTCGCGCCCTGCGGGACCGGCTCGAGGAGAGGTTGCACGGCCTCGCCGTACGGGTCCGCGTCACGGGAACCTTGGAGCGGCGCCTGGTGATGATCGAGCGCGCCGACGGCATGTGGACCGCCGCCGATCTGTCCGGGAGGTCCCACCGTTCGCGCCGGTGGCCGGCCTGGACCAGGGGCCGTCTGGAGGTCACCGACCCGGACTCGTGGCTGTCGACCGCCGTGCTGGAGGAGTCCGCGGTGGAACGGTTCTCCCGTCCGGACGTCCTGCTGGCCGCGCTCTACCACCCGGAGAATTTCCCGTTACCCCGCTTCCCGCTGGGCATCAGCGACGTGGCCCGCGCTGCACGGGGAACCCTGCTGGGGACGGTCACCCTGGCCGACATGCAGCTGGGCACCAGCGCCGGGGACCTGATCGAACAGCTTACGGTCCAAAGACCCGACATCTTCGGGCTCTCGGCGACGTTCGGCCAGCACGACCTCATGCTCCGGATGCTCGACGCGGCCTTCTCCCTGACCGAACCACCAACCGTGGTGGTCGGCGGCAGCCTGACCGTACGCAACGAAGCGCTGCTGCTCGACCGCTACCCACAACTGCTGGTTGCCCGCGCGAACGGGGAGGCCACCATCGAAGGTGTCCTGGCCCACTGGCACGGCGACATCGCGCGGGAAGAGATCCCCGGCCTGGGCTACAACGGCGCCACACGCGGAGGCGCCCTGGCCGTCGGCCGGCGCCGCACCGCGAAGCCCGTGTCCCGCGAGGCGGCGGACGACATCCTTCCCGAACTGGACCTGCTGCCGGCCACGTTCGAGCACCATGGTGTCGCCCAGATGGAGACCAGCCGGGGCTGCACGAACTTCTGCTCGTTCTGCCCGCGTGGTCACAAGGGCACCTGGGCTGGCGCCGCCCCCGGCGAACTGCCGTGGATGCTGACCGAGATGCGGCGGGTCTTCGACCGCTACCCGGAGGTTTCCCGGACGCTGTACCTGGTCGACGAGGAAATCATCGGCCGCAGGGACGACGCGGTCGAACGGGTGCTGGAGCTGGCCCGGCAGTTACAGGAGACCGGCTTCCGGTGGGAGTCCAGTTGCCGCATCGACCAGGTGGTGCGCACCGACCGGGACGAGGACTGGCACCTGGAGCGGGCCCGCATGTGGCGCGTGCTGCACGAAAAGGGGCTTCGCCGGATGCTGTTCGGCGTGGAATCGGGCGTCGACTCCATCCTGACCCGCTTCAACAAGGAGACGACCGGGGAACAGAACGCCCTGGCGATCAGGACGCTGTCCGCGCTCGGCATCCCCACCAGGTTCACGTACATCACCTTCGACCCGCTGATGACGCTGGAGGAGCTGAAGGCCACCTACGCCTTCCAGGGCCGCACCGACCTGCTCCTCCACCCGCAGGACCACCGGCTGGCCGAGAAGATCGTCCGGGGAGTGCGCGACGAGCGGTTCGTCGCCGAGAACGCCACCGGCCGGCCGCTGCACAGCGGTATCTCCTACATGCTGGTGTCGATGGAGTGCCTGATCGGCGCCGCCTACACCCGCAGGGCCGCCGAGGCCGGGCTGACCGGGGAGGCGGAGCCGCTGATGGGCCGGGTGGCCTGCGCGTACGCGGACTGGCGGATCGGGGTGGCCAGCGCCTGGGGCCAGCGCTGGGTGGACCGCCACTTCGCACTGGACTACACCCTGAAGAGTCTGGAGAAGATCCTGGACGGGCAGCCCCGGCACGCGGTCCGCGGGGCGCGGGTCGTCCTGAAGGACGCCGCCTATCTCGTACTCGGCGACATGATCGGTGCGATCGAGTCGGCACCCCCGGGGCATCCGGGCCGCGAGGAGGAGCTGTCGCGACGGATCGCGGCACTGCTGGAGGACCGGGTCGGGGAACTGCGGGAGCGGATGGCGCCGGTGTTGGAGCAGATGGAAGCGCGGCTGCCCGGTGAGCACGCGGCGATGCTGCGCCGCGAGCACGGCCGGTGGCTCGCCGCCTCGCAGTGGCGGCTGATCAACGCCGGCGACACCTGTGGAACGTGAGCACTGCTTGGTGCGGGTGCCCCGCCGGGCGGGCGGGGCACCCGGCGGATCAGCTTGCCTTCTCCGGGATAGGAACCCAGTTGAACTCCGGGCAGAACCGCGCATAGGTGACCAGTTTCCAGGCGGCGTACTCCTCCAGCCGGCCGGTGCTGCGCAGCAGGTGCTTGACCCAGGTATGGGCGATGCGTTCCTCGGGCGTCATGGTCTGCCCGATCTGGTCGAGCATCCGGCAGGCGACCTCGAAGTCCTCCACCGTCAGGGCGCTCAGGTCCACTTCGACGTCGTCGAGGTGGAAGGAGAAGACCAGGCGGGAGGTGGAGAAGGTGGTCCTGCGCTCACCGAGGAACTTCGCCTTGTCCTCCAGCGCCTCCCGCAGCCGGCCGCGGTCCTGGGCGGGGTAGCCGATGCCCAGGTCGAGGTCGGAGGTCTCCAGGTTCAGCCCGGTGCCGAAGGAGCCGACATCGCGGGGGGCGTGTCCGGTCCACTGCTCGATCAGGTCCGAGACTTCGGCCCGTACGCGGTGCAGCCGCTGGTCGTGGGCGCGCATCGCGGTGTAGAAGTCGCTCGCGCGCCGGAACTCGGCTGCGGTGAAGTCGCCGGGCTCGGCCCAGCCCTTCGCGGTGATCGCGGCCAGGTCCAGCTTTGTGGTGGGGTTTTCTCTCGTCACCCCCGGCACCCTAACCACACGCCATGCAGATCCATGACATTTTGGCAGCAATGCCAAGAAAGAGGTGTTTATTGTGACTGTTCCTCAGCATGGGGTGCTACGCCGGGTCCTGGCTGGCGGCCTGAGCGTGCACCCGGTCGGCATCGGCGGATGGGCGATCGGCGGCCCCGACAGCAACCTGGGCCTGCCGATGGGCTGGTCCACCGCCGACGACACCGCCTCCCGCCACGGCCTGGACACCGCGTACAGCCTCGGCGCGAACCTGATCGACACCGCCGACGTGTACGGGCACGGCCACTCCGAGCGCATCATCGGCGATTTCGCAGCCACCGTGCCCCGCAGCACCCTGGTGCTGTCCTCCAAGGTCGGCTACTTCCGCGGGACCGCCGCCCACCCCTACCTGCCCTCGGCCATGCGCAGGCAGCTGGAGACCAGCCTGGAAAACCTGCGCACCGACCACCTGGACATCTACTTCTTCCACAACGCGAACTTCGGCCCCGGCGACCGCTATCTGGAGGCCGCAGTCGAGCAGATGCACGACTTCCAGCACCAGGGACTCATCACCGCCATCGGAATGCGCGGCCCGCACCGCTTCGCCATCGAACGCGTCACCATCCCCAAAGAGCAGCGCGAGGACAAGTACGCGCGCTTCGCCCACCTCGCCCAGGCAATCCGGCCCGACTACCTGGCCGCCCGGTTCAACGCGCTGACCCCGCCGCCCACGGGCGGCCGTCCCGACATCTTCGCCCTCGCCGCCTCGATCGGCGCCAGCGTGCTCATCAACAAGCCCCTCGCCCAAGGTCTCCTGACCGGGAAATACGCCCCGGCCCGGCCACCGGCCTTCGGTGACGGCGACCACCGGCAGCGAAAAGCCTGGTTCGCCCCGGACGCCCTGGCCGTCATCCAGCAGGGCCTCGCACCACTGCGTGAACGCTTCGGCGAGGCACCGGGCGACCTGACCCGTACCGCCCTGAAATACTGCCTCCAGCAGACGGACAACGCGGCCGTCCTGGTCGGCTTCACCCGCCCCGAGCAGGTCGCCGAAAACCTCACCGCCACAGGCGACCCGCTGTCCGCCGACGACCTCGCCTTCATCCGCCGGACCGCCGGCCGCCTCCAGCAAGCACTCGACAGCCGCAGCGAGGTCTTCCTCGACGAGAAGAGCCCGGCATGATGACAACCAGCACCCGACAGCTCGCCTTCGCCGCCCCCGCGGTGCCGCACCCGGCGGGCTCTACGATTCAGGCCCGGGTCCTGCTGTTCAACGCCCAGCACGCCGCACCCGAACGAGCCCGCCGGCAAGCCGCCTGGATCGCCGGCCAGGAGAACGCAGACCTGCTCGTCATCACCGAAGTCGGCCCATCCCACGGCGGAACGGCCCTGGAGGAAGCACTCACCGACCACGGCTACACCCAGATCATCGCCCCACAGCCCTCCAACCCGGACTACCGCACGATCCTCGCCTCGCGCACCGCACCGATCGAAGCCATGCCCAGCGGCGTCACCCATCTGCCCCACCGCGCCCCCGCCGCCACCGTCACCATCGGCGAACACACCATCGGACTCTTCGGCCTGTACGTCCCCTCCCGCGGCCCGAAGGAGCGGCGCAACATCGCCAAGCGAACCTTCCAGGACGCCGTCACCGCCGCACTGCCCGGCCTCGGCACGCTGTTCACCGGCATGCCCGTGATCGTGACCGGGGACCTGAACGTCATCGAACCCGGCCACCAACCGCCCCACAAGGTCTTCGGCGCCTGGGAATACGCCTTCTACGACAGCTTCCGCACCGCCGGCCTCACCGACGCCTTCCGTCACCTCCACCCCGACCCGAACGCCCACTCCTGGTACGGACGCAGCGGAAACGGCTTCCGCTTCGACCACATTTTCGTCACCACCCCCCACGCCCACCTCATCACCGCCTGCGCCTACCACCACCAGCCCCGCGAACAGGGCCTGACCGACCACGCCGCCATGACCCTCCGGTTCGACCTCCCCACCGCCGGGTAGAACGGCGAACGCGACCGCATCACCGTGCGGCCAGTAGTAACGACTGAGCAGGTGTCGCGTGAGCCGCTTCGAGACCGGAACGACCGTTGTCCGCCGGGACGTCTTCCTCGGACGGGTGTGGAGCCGCAAGCCCTCCGGGTCGTCCGCGATACCCCGGAGGCCCTCACCGTGACGTGCCAGCCGGGCGCGGAAGGCATGGCCCCCGCCGTGGATCGCCTCGCGGCTGACCGGCGACGGTCCAGGCCGACAGCAGGCGCTGCTCGACCTCTCCTCCGGCCGCTGGCAACTGGGCAGACGGACATGGCAGAACACCGTTCTCCTGCTGTGGAACCCTCTGGGGACATATTTCAGTGTCAACGCCTTTTACGACCTCACCGGCGACCACCGGCTCGATCGCTGGTACATCAACTTCCAACGCCCAATGCGCCGGACAACGAACGGGTTCGACACCTTCGACCTGCTGGTCGACCTCGTGGTGGCACCGGACCTGTCAAGCTGGCAGTGGAAGGACGAGGACGAGCACGCGCAGGGAAGACGCCTGCGCGTAGTGGGGCTGGCGGATCGGGCCTTGACCCCTGGGGCTTGGACACACGGGACACTGGATCCTGAGGATCTGAGGACGGACATCTCGTGGTCATGAAGAACTGTCCGCCGCAGTTCAAGGTGGACGCGGTCGCGTTGTACCGGTCGCGGCCCGGGGCGACGATCCGGCAGGTCGCTGCCGGTCTGGGGATCAGTCCCGGGACGCTGCGCAACTGGGTCCGGGATGCCGGTGCGAGCCGGCCGCGGGGGCGTCGGGCGCAAGTGCCGGCTGAGCCGCCGACGCCGCTTAAGGCGGAGAACGCCGCCTTGCGGCACTCCCGCGAGATTGATGCTCCGCATCACGCGCGCGATCCGCTTGTGGCTGATCCGCTCGCCCTGCCCGCGGAGCTCGGCGGTGATCCTGAGGACGCCGTAGGTGCCGTCCGACCCGCGGTGCACCATCCGTATCCGGGCAGCTTGGCGGGCATCGGCGGCCTGCCGGGCGGCCCGGTCTGTGGCTGTCGCCTGCCAGCAGTAGTAGCTGGAGCGGGCGATACCGACGATGGTGCACAGCCGCTTCACGCCGTAGCGGCGCTGGTGGTCGGCGACGGACCGGAAGCGGTTCACCAGGGCGAACCCGCGGCACCCCCGCCGGCGCCACGTTCCACAGCGATCACGGAGCCCAGTACCGCAGCCGGGCCTTCGCCGACGCCTGCCGCCAGGCCGGCGTCACCCAGTCCATGAGCGCGGTCGGCTCCAGCGCGGACAACGCACTCGCCGAATCGTCCAACGCGACCCGCAAACGAGAAACCCTCCAAGGCCGCCGGGCCTGGGACACCGAACGCCAGGCCCACCCCGACCTCTTCCGCTGGCCGCACCGCTACAACACCGTCCGACGCCACTCCCGCCCCGGACACCGCAGCCCCATCACCTATGAACGAGCACGCCGAACAACATCAACCACGCTGGCCAAAGCCGCATAACCCCTGTCCAGAATCCGGGGTCAAGGCCCCATGACGGCTACGGCTCCGTCTGTTCACCACGGCCGGACAGCCCGTGACCACCGGCCGCCGTCTTATCCTCCGCCTGGCCCGGCACCGGTCCTGGACCGACCACATCACCGCAGCCCTCGGCCGGCTCACCCAACCGCCCGGCCCTGGCAGACCAGCGGACTCCCCGTCCCTTCGACAGCATCTCAACACCCGGAGCGGTGGAACCCGGCGCCACCCCGAGACGACACCCGGGCCCTCAGCCTGCACAACCTCAGCCCACAGCACGAAAACAATCCACCGACTCCGTCGGCGGACCGTCACGAAACTTCGAGGTCAGCCCCGGAAAGTGTCGGCGATCGTGCGGTTCGGGTTGCGGGTGACCCACTCCAGCACTCTGGAACCGTCCAGACGCTCAAGGACGAACCTGTCGTCGCGGTACCAGATGGCCTCGGCGACCCGGCTGCCCGCAGGGTAGGTTCGCCTGACCGTCACCTGGCGGGAAGACTCGTGGGACACGGTTTTCGTCGTTTCGACCCGCAGCTGCTGGCTCATGGTCGTGCTTAACGACGCGCCAAAACCCCTGAACCCGAAGCTGGCCTCGGCCGAGACGGATATACCGGTGGTGTTCTCGACCGTCGTGGCGTTCGTCGTGGTCAGACCCACCCGGGTGGTCTCCTCATGCGTGTACTCCGAGGCCCCGCCGTGATCGTAGAAGAAGACCTTCGTCCAGAACCCGAACTTGCGCAGGATGTAGTAGGGATTCTCGCGGGACTGGCGCTCGCGTGAGTACGCGGGGTCGCGGACCAGCGGGAACGGGTAGGCCATCGCTCCGGCCAGGACGGGGGTCGTGCTCGCGGGCTTGGGGTCGGCGAAGCTCGTCATGCGGTTGACGTCACCGATGCTGTCGTTCCCCGGCTGCAGGTCGAGGACGGGCCTGTACTCGTTCTCGATCAGGAACGCCCACGTCTGGGAGCGGAAATCTGAACCGTTTGCTTTGGTGAACTGCTCGACGCGCGCCGACCGGTGCAGACTGAACCCGACAACGTTGAGGTTCAGTCGGCTCTCGGCATTGACGACCTCGTAGTGCTGGTGGAAGCCTCCGGCGACAGGGCGTAACACCCACTCCTGGGTGGGCCGGTCCTGAGGCAACTGAAGGTGAAACTGCTCGGCGGGGGCGGACGGCTGCGTGCTGTTCGAGGCGATGTTGACCACGAAACCGCTGAACATGTTCACCAGGAGGTAGCGCCCGAAATCCAGAGGGAAGACGTGCCATGTCTGGCTCATTCGGTTGGTCTGCGACGTTCCGTGCTGCTCCAGCCTGGCCGACGCTGCGTTGCTGTAAGCAACGACGTTCAGGAACAGGTTGCTCGCAGCGTTTCGAATGAAATAGGACCTGCCTGCCGGGATGGGTGTCAAGGGACGCCTCGTTTTCTGGAAGGTGACCGAGCGCGCCACGGGCCGGGCAGCCGATGGCGACGGCACTCACTCGGTCCGGTCCAGTACAGCCGATCCGAACAAGGACCGGACGGTCATCGTGGACCGATGGACGGAAATCGCGCACGAATGGCGCGAACGGCCGCCACGTCCTTGCCGATCAGGGCAGCTATCGACACCGCGTCGGAACACCCACGAACCCGCGACGTCGGCGCCGTGTGATGTCGACGAGCCGCCTCGGTCTCGGGCGCGGCAATCGCGTAGGGACCGGCGAACCAGCCGGCCCCGGGGCTCCGGCAAAGTCGTCGATCACGCTGTCAGGAGCAGGTTGACGGGGCGGTCGGTGTTGCGGGCGTGACGGCGTAGGGCGGCGGCGATGTTCTGGTGTCCGTCGGGGCGGAGCAGGGTGATCACGGTGTTGCGCAGGGCGGCCATGACGCGGGGTGCGTTGCCGGTTCGGATCCGGGAGCGGTCTTCGCCGAAGGTGACGTCGCGGACCCGGTGCAGGCGGTTCTCGATCTCCGGTGCGACTGCACCCATGCGGCCAGGACGGCGGGCGGTGCGTCACGGGCGTCGGCGCTGGTGATCAGGTAGACCATATCGAGTTGCTACCGACCTACACCAGCAGCCCCCTCCGTTCAGGACACACGTACGCCGCGCGTTTTTTCAGAAAGGCGTTCTCCGTCTCCAGCTCACGGTTCCGCCGGTCCTGTTCCTTCAGGCGTGCCCGCTCATCCGGCGTCAACGGCGACCCTGCCGCTGGCTCATTCTGCTACTGGTACTTTTCACCCAGCCCCGGAACGTCTCCGGGTTCAATTCGAGCTCGCGGGCCGTCTCAGTCGCTGTTGTCGTTCCGAACTTGAGGGCGGCGTTTTCACTGGTCAGGCATGGGTTCGGTGATTTCGTGGGAGTTGTGGCCTGTCGGGTTGTTACTCGCCGGGGAGGCCGGGATGCCGTCGGTTGTCGGACTGCTGGAACAGCACGAGCTCGCTGCTCGTCGTCGCGTTGGCCGGCTGCGGGAGGAGGCCGACCGGATCCAGGCCGAGCTGGCCGCGGCCGAGCTGGAATGGCAGGAGTGGACGGTCGCCCGCAGGCGCGTCGATACGGTGCTGGCACCCGGCAGCGCCGAGACCATCAGCACGAAGACCACCCCGGATCCGCCGGGCGAGCACGTGCCGGCGGTGCCGGCGGATGCGGTGAAGCCGGGATCGCAGGTGCCGGTGTGGCGTGAGGGCCTCGGCTGGTCGGTTCTGTCGGTGGACTACCAGCGCATCGTGCAGCTCCTCGCGGACCGTGTCCGGCTTCATCAAGGGCCGCTGACCTGCCAGGAGATGGCCGCATCGTTCGGTATGGACGCGGTGCCGGCGCGGGTGGAGGGCTTGCGGGCGAAGGCGAAACGCCTGGTCGCCCGTGGCTGGCTGGCCGAGCCCGGCCCGGGCCGGTTCACGCCTGCTGCGGGTGTGTCCGGGCCAGGCGGCGGGTCATGAGCAGGGTCATCGACCAGTAGACCATCGCCTCGGCGGTGGTGGTGCGGCGCTCGTAGTCGCGGGCCAGCCGGCGGGTGCGCATCAGCCAGGCGTTCGTGCGCTCCACAATCCACCGTTTGGGCAGCACCACGAAGCCCTTCTGGTTGTCGCTGCGTTTGACGACCTGCAGGACCAGGGCGAGTACGGCCAGGCAGTGCTCGACGAGGCTTCCGGTGTAGCCGCTGTCGGCCCAGACCAGGGCCAGGCGGTGGTGCGCGTCGGCCACCCGCTGGAGCAGGACCGTCGCGGCGGTGCGATCGCCGATATCCGCGGCGGTGACCATCACGCCAAGCAGCAGGCCGAGCGTGTCGACGACGATGTGCCGCTTTCGGCCGTTGATCAGCTTGCCGCCGTCGAAGCCGCGGCTGTCGGTGCCGACGACGGCATCGGCCTTGACCGACTGTGAGTCGATCACCCCGGCCGTCGGCTCGCTGTCCCGGCCGACACGGGTACGGACCTGCCCGCGCAGCCGGTCGTGGAACTCCCGGGCCAGGCCATGGTCGCGCCAGCGGCGGAAGAACGCGTAGACCCGGTCCCACGGCGGGAAATCAGCCGGCATCGCACGCCACTTGATTCCGTTGTCGACCAGATAGCGGACCGCGTCCAGTATTGCCCGGTGGCAGTACGCCTCCGGCTGCCCGCCCCGCCCGCGCATCCAGCCCGGTACCGGCAGCAGTGGCCGAACAGCAGCCCACTCGGCGTCCGTCATGTCCGACGGATAACACTGCTGACGCGTTCCGTTGTCGGCGGCGTTTCCGAACCGGTGAGCCAGACAGTCACACTCCCGGGCGACCCAACTGGACTGTGCTGCCGTCGAGACGGAACACTGCGGCACCGGGGCCTCCTGATGTTGCTCGGTGATTCGACACCAACGAGCTGTTCAGGAGGCCCCACCTCTATGCGCCCAAGCCTCCGAGACCACCCAATCGGGACTCCCGTTCGACACGCATCTCTCAGGACCGGAACGACAACAGCGACTCAGAGATGGTCCTACGGGACTGGAGCGCGACCTGGACAGCTCTCTTACGGAACTCCGGGGTGCACTTACCGGGTGGTGCCACTTCGTGCTTCCTCGTTTCCTTGACAGGACAACCCTGTTGGGTGGCTGTCCGGAAGCTTCGGGGCGCCTCACTCAGAGCGTCCCGAGCGACGAGTACCCGGTCGCGGCGTGGGCGCGGCCGAACGGCCCTTCGGCGATGCGTCGGGCGGCGGACAGGGCCAGTTGAGCGTATTCGGCCATGCGCTCATCGCTCATCCGAACGGACGGCCCCTGCACGGCGATGGCCGCGACCGCGTGGTCCGTGTCGAGCAGGATCGGTACGCCGACTGCCCGGACACCGCGCACGCGCTCCTCGTCGCTGACGGAGTAGCCCCGTTCGTGCGTGCGCATTAGGTCGCGAAGGAGGACGTCGGGCTCGACGAGCGTGGTGTCGGTGTAGCGCGTCAGCCGGTCGAGGTCGAGTCCGTTCACTCCGCGGTACGCCATCAGGGCCTTGCCCATGGCGCACACGTGCGCCGGGTTGCGCGCACCGGGGTAGCTCTCGATCCGCAACGGGTGGCGGGACGGCAGGTGCACCACGGTGACGCTCTCGCCGCCGCTGAGCACGCCGAGGTTGACCGCCTCTCCGGTCCTCTCGCCGAGTTCCTCCAACTCGGGCAGCGCGGCGGCGAAGCCGCTTCTGCGCATCGCGATACCGCCGAGTACGGCCATGCCGAGGCCGAGTTGGTAACGGTCGCCTGACGTATTGCGGTCCAGGGCGCCGCCCGCCTCCAGCGCGTGCAAAATCCTACGGGTCGTCGGCACAGTGAGGCCGACCCTGGCCGCGACCTCCGTGACCGTCAGACCCTTGTCGGCATCGGTCTCGAACGCGCGCAGAAGGGCAAGGGCCCTTTCCACCGCCTGCGTTCCAGTGCGCTGTGCCTCCTGCGCCCCGTTGGTGCCTTGCTGGCTGCTCATCGGCTCCCTGACTCAATCCGGTCGTCGGGTTGGTCCGCTCACCCGGCCTCCGCGGCCCCCGACGGGTGTCCGCTCTCACATGGTGACTCAACCGACCGCTCTTGACGGGCTTTATCTCTACTTCTACATTGTGGCCATGAGAACCACAATGTGTCACCCGACTTGCTTCGCCAAGCGGCGGCACGTGGACTACGGCCGCGTTCGTTCGGCGCTCTGTCCGTAGCGCGCGCCCTCCTGGTCGGAGCGAGCGCGCTGACCGGAGCACAGGCGGCGGCTCGCCGGTGATGAGCCGGGAGAATATGCGGCGTGCCGCGCCGCCGCCCCGCCTTCCGCGAGTGGTGCGGCCCGGTATGTCCGAACGGCGACCGCCCGTGCTCCGCGCCGGGGTCGCGGTGTGGGCAGCGGCTGGCTCCGGAACGCGGGCTGCGGTTCTACTCGCGCATCCGGGTCGTTGACCCACCCACCGGACCACGGTGTCCCGCCCAGGCGTAAGCCCCGGCGCGGATCGACTCCTCCCGTCGCGTCCGGTGCAGGTCACATGGCAGGACCCCTCCTATCGACTGCGCCCCGCGCCCCCACCTCACCCGTGCGCAACTTCGGCCGCCCGGTCACCGTAGGACGGGACACACCGCTGGAACGACGACCGGACACGTGCACGCCCACATGCTCACGAAGCCCATGAAAAGCGACAGGAAGCGCCATGACGTACCAGGCAGGCCGGCCGTGAACCAGACCAGAACCGGGCCCACGACCGTGGCCGCCGGACCCACCATCGGGGAAGCGGGCTCGAGCGGGCGGAGCCCCTCTACTGCCGCTCGCCGGTTCGGTAGAACCGGCTTCATCATCGGCGCCGGAGCGCTTGTCACACTGGCCGTCGCCGCCTGGGCGGTGGTAGCCGGCTCCGCCGGGATCGGTCTCGGCGACCTGGCCGACTCGCTGTGGTGGGGGCTGACCCGCGCACCCGGACGTGCGGCGGATCCCTCCTACCAGATCGTCTGGCGGCTGCGACTACCCCGGGTCGTCCTGGGCCTGGTTGCGGGAGCGGCACTGTCGGTCTCCGGTGTCGTTATGCAAGGCCTGCTGCGCAATCCGCTGGTCAGCCCCTACACGCTGGGCATCTCCCCGGCCGCGGCGTTCGGGGCGTCCCTGGTGATCCTGCTGTCCGACAACCAGGGCGGGCACATCTCCGTACCCGTCGTGGCCGCGGCGCTGCTCGGGGCGCTGCTGTGCAGCGCGGTGGTGCTGTCGCTGTCCTCCTTCCACAGCATGTCGGTCGTGACCCTCATCCTCTTCGGCGTCGCGCTGACGCAGCTGTTCAGCGCGCTGACCTCCGGGCTGCAGTACTTCGCCGATGAGGACCGGCTGGCGGCCATGGTGCGGTGGACGTTTGGCTCGGTGAACGACGCGACCTGGGCTCAGGCCGTCATCGTGGGCGGGGCCCTTGTACTGGTCCTGCCGCTGTTCATGGTGAAGGCGAAGGACCTCAACGCGATCGCCTTCCTCGGTGACGACACGGCGCTGAGCCTCGGGGTGAGCGTCACCAGGACGCGGGTGCTGCTGATCATGTTGTCGGTGCTGCTGACGTCGATCGTGGTGAGTTTCGTGGGGGTCATCGGGTTCGTCGGACTGGTCGGTCCACACATCGCCCGGCTGCTGATCGGGTCCAACCACCGCGCGCTGATCCCGTTCTCGGCGCTGACCGGCGCGATCCTGCTGGTGTTCTCCGACACGATCGGTCGGATCGTGCTCTCTCCCACCGTGGTCCCGGTCGGCATCGTCGTCTCGATCATCGGTGCTCCCCTGTTCATCTACCTGGTGCTCAACCAGCGCAACCGGAACCTGGGGTGACAACGGCATGACCACCCTCGCCATTGACGAGGTCCACTTCTCCTACAAGGCCAAGCGGATCCTGCACGACATCAGCTTCGACATCTCCGGCGGAGAGGTGGTCGGGCTTCTCGGCCCCAACGGTTCGGGCAAGTCCACCGTCACCAAGCTGGCCGCGCGGGTACTCAAGCCCGGGAAAGGCCGGGTCGCGGTCGATGGCGTGGACATCGCCCGGATTCCCCGGCGCGAGCACGCGCGCAGGGTCGCGTACGTTCCGCAGGCGACCGTCACGCCCTTCGAGCTGTCGGTCCGGGAAGCGGTCATGCTCGGCAGGACCCCGCACTACTTGCTGCGGCCGGCGAGCGCCGACCTCGCCCGAGTGGACGCTGCCCTGGCGTCGTTGGGTCTGGACGAGCTGGCCGAACGCCGGGTCTCGGAGCTGTCCGGCGGGCAGGCACAACGGGTGGCCATCGCGCGGGCCATCGCACAGAAGCCCGGCGTGCTGCTGATGGACGAGCCCACCAGCGCGCTGGACCTGAGGTTCCAGATCGAGACACTGCGCACGGTGCGCCGGCTGGCGTCAGAGGACGGGGTCGGCGTGCTGGTCGCCATTCACGACCTGAACCACGCGGCGGCCCTGTGCGATCGGATCGTCCTGCTCGTCAACGGTCGGGTGCACTCCATCGGCTCTCCCCGCGACATCCTGACCGCAGCCGTCATCGAGGAGGTCTACGGCGTCGTGGCCGACGTGACCGTCACCGCGCGGTCGGTCGAGATCCGTGTCACGCCATGACCCCCTTTCACACCGCCGGGCGCTGCCCCACCCGCAGCCGATGTCCGCGCCCCGCCTAGCACCGCCAGGGCCGCGGGCATGTCCGCGCCGCCCGAACACGTCACACACCGAGCACGTCACAGGCCGCATGCGCACCTACCGATCACGCTACGCACCGCATGCGCCCTACGCACCATCACCGAAGCGAGGAACACCATGAAGAACAGCCGCCCGCACCCCGCTCAACGGCGCACTGGCGCCTGGGCCACTTTGCTCGGCGCGCTCGCCGTCGCCCTCACCGCCTGCTCGTCGCCGAGTACGGACAACGACACCGCAGGCCACGGAGCCGCGACCACCGCTTCGGCGGGCAGCATCACCGTCAAGGACAACGCCGGACGCACCGTGACCTTCGCGCACACCGCGCGGCGCGTGGTGTCGTACAACAGCTACAACGCGGAACTCCTGCTCGCGCTGGGTCTGCGCAAGACCATCGTCGGAGTGGACGACACCACCTTGGACCGGGTGGCCTACGGCGGCTTCAAGAAGTCTGACAGCGTCGGCCCCGACTACTCGGAGGTGAACTACGAGAAGGTAGCCGAACTGCGGCCCGACGTCGTGATCATCCCCAGTAGCGAGGACTGGCAGGGTGCCGCCGACCACCTCAAGGCCTTCAAGATCCCGGTCCTGGTGGTCACCGCCTACGACGCGGGCCTGTGGAACGAGAACGTCGCGCTGCTCGGCAAGCTCTTCGGCGCGCAGACGAAGGCGGCGGCGGTCGTCAAGTTCACCGACGGCATCAAGGGCCTCGTCAGTGAACGGGTCAAGGGCCTCACGCCGGCGACCGTGTACTACGAGGACTCGGCGCCCAACGCGACGGCGGGCAAGGGCAGTCCCAAAACCGAGGTGCTCAACGACGTCGCCGCCCGCAATGTTTTCGCCAGCCGCACCGGGGCCGGGGGGTCGGGGCTGTCCATCACCGTCGATCCGGTCGACATCATCAAGGCGCGTCCGCAGTTCGTCTTCCGCGAGGCGAGCAACACCTACACCGGAGCCGGCGCGGCCGACCTGCAGAAGGTGCTCAAGGGCCTGCGATCGCGCACCGGCTGGTCCGCCCTGCCGGCTGTGAAGAACAACGAGGTGTACGTCTACAACGCCGCGCTCGTCGAACTCGCCGGCCGCAATTTCGAGTTGCTGTACTGGGCGAAATGGACGCACCCCGACGCCTTCAAGGACATCGACCCGGCCACCTACGTCAAACAGTGGGACGCCTTCACCGGCGCGGACTTCGACGACTCCGCGCGGTTCATCGTGAAGGCCGGCTCGTGACCACAGAAACGCCCGTCGGCGACAACACGCCCACCGCCGCCACACCGTCCGCTGCCGCGGGCACGCCGGCGCCCAGCGGGCGCAGGCCGCAGCCGGGATGCACGTCGGGCCGCGCCCGCCACATCAACCTCAACATCAACGTGAAGAGCGCGGGCTCGCACGACGGAGCCTGGCGGAGCCCCGACACCGATCTCAGCGCGGTCAACGACTTCGGCGCCCTGCGAGCGCTCGCAGGGCGGGCCGAAGCCGCCGGCATCGACGCACTGTTCTTCGCCGACGGTCTCAACTATTCGGCGCGGAGCGGCGCGGGCGCACCACCACCGGTCTTCGAGCCGGTGAGCCTCCTGGGCGCGCTGGCGGCGTCCACCACACGGCTCGGCCTGATCGCCACCATGTCCACCACCTACAACGAGCCGTACAACCTGGCCCGGCAGATGTCCTCACTGGACTGGATCAGCAACGGCCGGGTCGGGTGGAACATCGTGACTACCGGCGGAGGCGGTGCGGCAGCCAACTTCGGCCTCGCCGAGCACCCGGAACACGATGAACGATACCGGCGGGCCGTGGAGTTCGTGACAGTCGCCTGCAAACTGTGGGAGAGCTGGGACCCGGACGCCGTCGTTGCCGACCGCTCCACGGGGATCTACGTCGATCCGGCCAAGGTGCACCCGATCGACCACCATGGCGACGTCTTCCGGGTGGCCGGGCCGCTCAACAGCCCGCGTTCGCCCCAGGGCCGTCCCCTGCTGGTGCAGGCCGGCGGCTCGGAGCCGGGGCGCGACCTGGCCGCTCAGCACGCCGATGTCGTCTACACGATCAGCCAGACCGTCCAGGACGCCAGGGAACTCTACGACGACCTCAAATCCCGCGTGGTCGCCTACGGTCGCGATCCGGACTCGATCAAGGTCGTCATGGGCATCCGCGTCCTCGTGGCGCCCACCCGGCGGGAAGCAGAGGACACGGCAGCCCGGCTGGAAGAGCTCAACGATCCACGGCGGGTGCTCCAGCACGTGGGCGGTCTGATCGGTGTCGATCTGGCCCGGCTGCCGCTCGACGCGCCGGTGCCACTGCTACCGGAGGCCACATCCACCAATGCGATACAGACACACCTACAGCTGCTGCACGAACTGATCGCCCGGGAGCGCCCCGCGACGATCCGGGAACTCGTCGGCCGGCTCCAGGGCGGTGTGGGCGCGTTGACCGTCACTGGCGACGGAGCCGACGTCGCGGACTTCCTGGAGGAATGGGTCCGCGCGGGCGTCGTTGACGGGTTCAACGTCGGGTTGCAGATGCTGCAGGGAGGCGCCGAGAACTTCTTCGACTTGGTGGTTCCCGAACTGCGTCGGCGCGGCCTGCGCCCCGACGACTACCCCGGCACCACTCTGCGTGACCGCTACGGGCTTCCGGCCCGTCCCAAAGAGCGCGTTTGAGATCTGCCGTGTCGGCTGTTCGGGTGGGTCGTTGGGCAGGGTGTGAGTGGTGCGAGGCGGGGTTACCCGTCCGATCTGACCGATGAACAGCGGGCTCCCGTCGAGCCGTTGCCGCCTTCGCCACGGACGGGTGTCAAGGGCGGGCGGCGGGAGAAGCACCCGCGTCGGCGGATCGTGGACGCGGTCTTGTACGTGGCCAGGACCGGCTGCCAGTGGCGCTACCTCCCCAACGACTTCCCGCCCTGGCAGACGGTCTACTGGTACTTCACCTGGTGGCACGACGACGGCACCGTGAACCGGGTCCATGACGCGCTGCGCGTCAGGGTCCGTCCGGCCGGGGGCCGCAGCCCCGAGCCGACCACCGGGCTGGTCGACTCCCAGCCGGTCCGTGCCGCCGACAGCGTCCCGAAGACCACCGGCGGCTTCGACGCGGGCAAGAAAACCCTACGACAAGTTCCCTAAGCCGATCTCCAACGCGCTCTGCGACAGGGCCGTTGATTGACACACCCTGGCCACCCTGTTCGATCGTGGAAAAGCCCGCCCGAGGCAGTGCCTCGGGCGGGCTTCGTCCGTCTCCGGTCCGGGCGGCTACTTCACCATGAGGACCGTGCTCTTCGGCGACGCCTTGGCCGCCTTGACCTTCACCGTGTCCGTCAGCGTGTCGAACGCGTCCGACGTACGTTGTGCCGACCCGTCCAGGGTCTTGCCGTCGGTCACCCGAGTCGTGCCGGCCCGGATTCCACCCGATCCGGTGACCTTCACGGGGTCATCTTCGCGGACGGGCCGGACTTCGTCGACGACGCCGCCGGCGCGACGACTGGTGCTCACCTGTTGGCGATTGTGAAGGAGACATTTTTCTCGGTCGTTTTGCCATTGGTTCCAACGGCATCGATCTTCAGTCCGTACGTCCCGTTCGGGAGCGTTCTGGTGTCGATCACGAGTTTCGGTTTGAGGCCACTGTTGCTGCTGCCCGGCGCTTTGGTGTTGTCCGTGATCCACACGTGCGACGGGCCTTTGTTGAGCTCGATGTATGTGTAGGACACGTCCTTCGCGTCGCCGCCGAGCGTCACCGTGAAGGTCTGCTTGCCCTTCACCTTGGCCCCGTCCGCGACAGACACCTTCTTGATCGCCGGTCCGGTCGTCGCAAGTTCGAGGCGCGCGATCGCGTCGTTGATCTTGGCAGTGGCCTTGTCGACCTTGGCCTGCTTGAGGGCCGGGTCGTCGACCTGGGCGAGGACATTCTTGCCCTGGTTGACGGCCTTCTGCAGAACCTTGACCGACGCGGGTGTGTAATTCGCGGACTGGTCCAGTCTGGCCTGACCGTCGTCGACCGCCTTCGCGAGCGCCGTGAAGTCCACCGACGCCGTCGAGCCCACCGTTTTCAGGTTCCTGATCGCCTTGGTGAGCTGGGTGGTCGCCGTGTCGACTTCGGCTTGGGTGTGCTTCGTCGCGGTGCCTTCGCGCTGGAGCTCGTCGAGCAGGCTCTGCGCCACCGTGAGCTTTCCGTTGAGCGCCTTGAGGCTCTTGGCGGTGAACGTGTCCGTCATCTGCGAGAGCGTGGTGCCCTGCGCGACAGCGGACTTGAGAGCCGTGACCTCGAGCGGGATCAGCTTCCTGGCGCTGACGGTCATGTCATAGAGGCCGCGCGACCATGCCTGGCCGGTCTTGCCGTGCGACATGTCCACGTTGTCGACGTTCACGTATTTGACGTAGCGGTACGTGTCGCCGTCCACGTTGTGCGCCTGGAAGCCGGGGACGTTGTTCTGCTTGTTGTTGACGATGATGCGCCAGTTGGCAGGGTTGCCGTCAGCGTCCACGTCGTTCGTTGCGTAGACGCCGTAGCGGTGCGCGTTGTCGGAACCGCCCACGGACTTGAACGACAGGCCGATCGTACTCAGATCACGCTCCTGCCCCAGGTCGAGGGTGATGAAGAAGTCGTTGCCCGTACCCTGGTAGAGCTCTTCGTTGCCGTCGTAGTTGTCCAGATCCCAGTTTTTGCCGTCGAAAGCGGTCTTGATGCTGTAGTTGCGGATGATGCCCGCTTCCGCCAGCGAGGTCCGCTTGATCAGCGACTGGTCGGCCACCTGGCTGGGATCGCGGATGAGGTTGCCATTCGCGTCCTTGAGGGGTTGACCGTCGGTGCCGAGCAGATAGCCGGCCCCATTGGTCCACGTTGCCGCGTCGGCCTTGCCTTCGCCGGAGACGCCGTCATTGCAGGTCTGCCAGCCGTTGGTATTGGGGATGTCGCACTGCTTCGAATCGAGATTCTGCTCCCGCTGGTAGTCGATCACCCGCGGCGTGTGGTTGTCGGGATTGGCCTTGAACTCAGGCGTCCCCAGGTCGGTGTACGTGTCCGGTACGGCGAACCTGATGTTCTCCTCGGTCGGATCCGTCGTGACCGAGCCCTTGCCGTCCCCGTCGAGCGTGATGAACACCTTGCCGCTGTACTTGACGGTGACGAGGCCCTTGTCGGGCTTGTACACCGGGAAGCTCGATGTCGCGGCATTGCCCTGGTCGCCCCGTCCGTCGACGGTGACCAGTCGGTCAGCCACCTGGGCGCCGGGGCCGTCCGCGTCATCGTCGATGGTCATCGGCAGCCAGATCGTGAAGGAGTCCTCAAGGTCGCCGACGACCCAGTGACTGCCGCTGAACAGGTAGTCGGGGTCGTCCTTCGTCCCCAGGTTGTAGACGCCGCCGACCTGGCTGTTGTAGGTGGTGCCATCGGCGAACGGCTGGAGGTTCGTCCACGCGCCGCTGCCGTCCCGATAGCCGTACTTGTCGCGCGGATAGGCGGAGGCGTCGAAGCCTCCCGAGATGAATCTGCCCGTCGTCCGCTGGTACTGGGCCTGGTTCTTGTACCACCCCGACTGGCCGGAGGTCATCAGGTACAGGTAGGTGCCGTGGGGCCCGCGAACGAACTGCGGGGCCTCGCGATGCTTGCCGACGTCGAGGTCGTACTCCTTGTCGCTGACGACGGCCGTCATGTTGTCGTTGAGCTGCCAGACGCGCATGTACTGGTCGTCGGCCGCGGTGACGAAGTAGGCCTTGCCGTCGCCGCCGGACTCCACAGTGTCATTGATGATCGAGTAGTCGCGGCTGCCGTACCCGATGTTCTGCCCGTAGCGGGCCGGAGCCGGGGTGGAGTTGTCCATCGTGTAGTAGACCTCGGTGCCGTACGTCGGCTCGAAGACCTTGATCTCCTGGTACCCGGCGGCACTGTGGTAGCTCCCGGCGGGATGTGTCGACACCGGTTGGAAGATCGGGACGCTGCCGTATTCGCTCGTTCCCTGCTTCGCGTACCGGAACGATTGCGAGACCACGTCCGAGTACTTCAGGTCGCCGGTGCCCTCGCTTCCGGTCTGCGCGGCGGCCCTGATCGTGAACTCCCCGTCGACCAGCGACGAGCCGGTGTTGCCCTGGGTCACGACGATCGGGTAGGGGTTCCAACGCGTGTTGTAGGCGATGCGGTTCGGGTTGTTCGGGTCGGTCGGGTCCGAACCGTCGTTCGTCAGCCAGATCGTGCTGTCGTACGTGGCCGGCGACGTGTTCGTCGCGTAGATCGCGTCCGCCTTCTGCGGATCCGAGTTGCCGCGCAGCACCAGCACGCCGTCGTGGTCGTTCTCCTTCAGTTGCGGCGAGATCAGCGGAGCGGCGGGCTTGGTGAGGTCGGAACCGTCGGACGGCTTGTCCGTGTCGACCGACACCACAGTGCCCATGGTCTTGGAGGCGTCGATCTCACCGACCTCGGGGAAGATGTTGTCCTTGACGTCAGGGTCGTAGGCTCCCACGGCCGAGCTGTCGCTCTGCGCGAAGGTGACCGTGTACGTCTTCACCACGGACCCGTCGGCGCTCTTCACGGTGATCGCCGCGACATGGTTGTTGGCGTCTGTCGGCTGGTCGACCGTGGCCGTTCCCTGGGGGTTCACCGCCTTGACCTCACCGATGGCGGTGAGATCGGGCACACTGACCTTGTAGGTGAGTGTCGCCGGGTCGAAGCCGGGGACCTTGGTCGCGTCGCCCCCGTAGGTGATGCCGTCGACGGACACCCGGCCCACGGTGGTGTAGCCGGAGAAGGTGATTTCGTTCGCCTTCATCCACTGGCCCTGCACGGTGACGCGAGCCTGGTCGAAGGCGATCGAGGGATCCAGCGTGACGTCGTAGGTGCCGAGTGTCCTGCCGACACTGGTCGTGCCGATCCGCTTCCACTCGCCACTCGGCGTGCGGCCCTCCACCAGGATGCCGTCGGGGGCCTGCTCGGAGAACTTGACGGTGGCCTTGCCGCCCTCGACGTATCCCTGAGCGAACTCGAAGGTGGCCGAGGCGTTCGACTGGTTGTAGGTGGACCACCGTGAAGCGTCGGTGCTGTTGCCGTCGCAGACGAGTCTGCCGCTTGTGCCCTCCTGGAAGGACACGGCGAACGACAGCTTCTGGTCGCCGGCGCAGGGGGTGAAGGTCAACCCGGCCGAACCGCCGCCCGCCGGCGCGTCCTGCGGGTACACGACGGCGTCGACGCCGTCGGTCGTCCCGCCCACGTAAGCGCTGCCGTCGACCCCGGCGGCGTACTTGCCCTCAGTCGCCGGATCGCCGGTCTTGACCGCCGGATAGCGTCGCACGTAGGAGCTCGTCGACAGACCGCCGCTGCCGCCGTTCGGGTCCTTCTTCGCCTGGGCGGCCGTCCAGGCGCTGGTGTCCCAGTCCGTCATGCGCACGGCCCGCGCCTTGAGGCGCAGGGTGTCCTTCAGGTCGCTGAAGTTGTAGGTCCACCCGTTGCCTCCGGTTGCGGAGGTGCCGAAGGCCGTGTCGCCGGAGAGGTTCCAGCCGGCCCTGGTCTCCCAACGCACGGGGTTGACACTGCTGCCGTTGACCTCCGGGCTGCCGCTGTTGCTGGTGTTGTAAAGATTCATGGCCTCCGGGTAACTCGCCTGAGCGGGCTTTTCCAGCCTGGTGCCGTCCGCGCCGATCGAGTAGGGATCGCCGATCAGCCTGCCGACCCGGTCGCCGAACGCGTCCGGGTCGTCCGTGTTCAGGTCCGCGGCGGCCAGGACGCTCTCGCCGAGGCTCTTGACCTCGTGGCCACCGTTGGCGTCCACGGTGCTCGCTCCCGGACGCTGGTGGTTCTGATACACCGTGTACGGTCCCGTGACCTTGTCGGCGATCAGTCCGATCGTCTCGGAAGCGTAGTAGTTCGAGTTCTCCTCCCAGTGGACCCACACGACGAACTTGCCGTTCGGCGTCTGCGAGAAGGCGACGCGCTCCGACTTCGCATTGGCGAAGGGATAGATCTCATCCCCCGTGTTCGGATCCTTGAAATGCGCGTCCGGTCCGGCGATGACGATTTCGTTGCCGTCCGAGTCATGGACCGGCTGCTTGTGCATCCAGTCCTTGCCGCCGTACAGCACCATGTTCGACGAGCCGCCGGCCGAAGCCGCGATCGCACTGCTTCCAGCCGTGTAGTAGGTGTCCCCCACCTTCACGCCCGGCGCGCTCATCGGCGTGCCGTCCTGCGTCTCTCCGGTCGAGTTGTCAACGACGAATGTCTGGGCGGGCGTGCTGTCCGCGTGGGCGGACGCCTGCGCGAGACCCACCAGCGGCACACTCATCGCCAAGCAGGCGATTGCCGCGACGCCTGGTCTGACGAACAATGTCCTCGATCGTCGGCCACGTATGGACTGATGACTCAACGTAGTTCCTTTCTCATTCCCCATGAAAGGAGAATCCTGCGGCGGGCTGGAGTGAACTCGCAGAAGCGACGACACCGTCCGGCTCGCTTGATGGCCGAACTACGAGCCGGCTTTCGCTGCGCCGACTCTCCCTCCTTCCTTCTTGCTTGCTTGCTTCCGCCCCAGGCTGTCGGCCTGGCTGACGGCATACGTCTTCTACCTGTCGGCGGCGGCCCCTTGAGAGCACCGGCTGCCCACAGGGCGTCGGGGATGGCGGCGGTCGACGTGTGCCCGGACGCGGCCGGCGTGACGTCACGGTCCCAGGGCTCCCGCACGGTCAGATCGCTTGACCTCCGGTCACAGGCGTCGACCGGCCGGTCGGGATGACCACGAACCCAGGCCGTCGGTCGGCGTCCGCTCCCTGCGCAGAGGATGGTTCGTACATCCGCATCGAACCGCGCCGGGTGTCGAGGAGGCGGGTGGGGTTCATGGGATCGGGTCGCCAGCAGACGGCGCCGGTGCTGGGCCACCGGAACCCGGGTGATCGCCCTCGGTCTGGCGTTTCCCGACCGCTCAGGCCCCGTCTGGATCAAGGCCCCGGCAAGTCCGGTCTCGTCGTCAGCCCGCAGTCATACGCGATACGTGCCAGCGCGCGGCGAGCCGGTTGTATTCTGCCCGCGTGATCGGTACGACGGTGCCGTGACGAGGCGAAGCAGGCAGTTCGTAGTCGCTGGACATGGTCCACTGCCCGCTGCCGAGGTCGGTCGTCTCGAACGGTACGTAGCCGCGGTCGGTGAACTCGTCGATGAACGCGTACCACGTGTGAGCGGTGTTGGACTTGAACACCGTTGGCCCCTCGCCGTCGACGATGCCGGGGCCGCCCTGGGCCGCCTTGCCGATGCACTCGGCGACCGGCTTCCAGGAGGGGGCGAGCAGATCGGTCGCTTTCTCCTCGAAGACGTACTTGCCGCACGGAGCGTCGGCGGACGGATCGCGCTCGTCCTTGGTGAAGCGGTAGTAGGTCCTTCCGTCGGCCACCACGGTCGAGTCGATCACTGAGTGACCGGGGTCGTCCCACACCCGGGCGGGGGTGAAGTGCTGAAAGTCGCGGGTGGTGGCGTACATGATGCGCTCGTGGGACGCAGCGGTGTGCTGGGAATCGTCCTTCGCGTACAGCTCGGAGGACCAGAAGACCATGTACTGGTGGCGCCTGGCATCCCAGAACGCCTCAGGCGCCCAGGTGTTCCCAGCCGCCTGCGGAGAAACCTGTACGGAGCGCTGCTCCGACCAGTGGACCAGGTCGGAGGATTCCCAGACCATGATCGACCGGCTTCCGTGGCGCTGAGCGGTGTCCCAGTCACCGTTGCCGTAGATCTTCAGATCGGTGGCCAGAAGATAGAACTTGTCACCCCTGGGTGAGCGGATGATGGAGGGATCGCGCACCCCCTTCTCGCCCAGCACGGAAGTCAGGACGGGTGCTCCGCCGCCCAGTTCGCGCCAGTGCAGGGGGTCGTTCCCCTGGCTGAGCGCGAGGTGGATCTGCTCGCCGTCGGCAGTGCTTTCGCCGGTGAAGTACGCGAAGAGGTAGCCGCCGTACGGCTGTTGGCGACCAGCTCGCCCGCTCCCCGATGCCGCGGCCACGGGCGGGCCGAAGGCCAGAGCGGTGGTGAGCAGAAGGAGCAGGCCGATCAGTACGCGTCCCGGGCGGCCGAGCGGTATCGGGGCAGTCATGTATCCACCTTCTCGTCCGACAATTCCGTATGAACAGGGTATGTTCGCGTAACCATTTCCGTGCCAACGGTCGTAAGTATGCGGCGCGCACGGCTGTGGTCAAGAGGTCGCGCACGATGAAAACGAACCGAACGGCGTCAGCCGCTCCTGCACGGCAGCGCGCAGAGAGACACCGACGTGCTCCGTTCCGCCGCCCGAGGACCGGGAAGGATCCAACCGTCACCGGGTGGGCCCGCGAGCCCGCACACACTGGACAGCGGTCGCCGACAGGATGCCGGCCGCGGTCGATCCGTGTCGATCGCCGGTGGGCGCCTTCGTTGATCCGCTGGGGCTCGCGAACAGCGGCCGGCTCCCCGCCGACGGCCGGAACGGCCGGGCAGCCGCGAGGCCATGCGCTTCGGTTTTGTTTCGCGCCCGTTGCCGGAAGTCTTGACGGCCTTCACACGCCTGACTATCGTCGCGGCGATTCACTTCGTCTGATGGTTGGTCGATGTGTCATGCGAAGTCCGATGGCGCCTTTAAGGGGCGGTTGGAGGGCTCGTCGCAGGTTGGGCACCGCCTCCTCCCGCACGGAGCTGAATCTCGGCGGAGATTCCGCGACATGCGGACAGGAGTGTCCCGCGCCGGGGCCGCCGCCACGCGAGCCTCTGCCCGTGACCCGGGCGTCAGAGACGGCGATCGAGCGAAAGGGACAAGGGTGAACACGAAGCAGGATGCAGCGAGGAAGGCACTCCGGTGACGCGAAGACGCCGACGACCCCCGAGTCACGAAGGCCCGTCCCGCGTACACGCTGACCGCAACCCCGGGTACCTACTCAGTGGCCGGCGTGTCGAAGACCTACCAGTGGCTGCGTGACGGGTCGGCCATCCACGGCGCCACCGGTACGGCATACACAGAGACCTCGGCCGACAAGAAGACCGGGCTCTCGGTGCGGGTCACCGCGTCGCTGAGCGCTGCTGCCCCCGGCCGGGGCCAGCAAAATCTTCGATCACGTCTTCTTCGATGGGTCAGTCGAAGTAGCGCCCGCCCCTGAAAGAGTGGTCGCCGTGAGTGCACATTCGTCGCGCGACGTTCGCCGGGCCAGTCGGTTCGAGGTGCTGCACCAGATCTACGCGCTCGGCTCGGCCAGCCGCAATCAGCTCGCCGGGGCCTCGGGGCTGAGCGCGGCGACCGTGGCGGCCATCGTCAGCGAACTGCTGAACTGGGGCGTGCTCAGCGAGGTCTCCATTGAGGACTCCGGCGGCGGTCGCCCCCGCGCACGCCTCGCGGTCAACCCCCAGCGCGGCTTCGTGGTCGGGGTCGACGTTGCCGAGACCTACATCCAGATCGACGTGTTCGACCTGGCGCTACAGGTGAAGGCCTCCGGCCAGCAGACCCTGGACGCCGAGGACAACCAGCCCGGCGCCGTTCTCGACCGCATCGAGCACGGGGTCGCCGCGATGCTCACTGAGGCCGGAGTACCGCAGGACAGCGTGGTCGGGGTCGGGGTGAGCATGCCCGGCCAGGTCGACCGGGTCGGCGGAGTCTCGGTGTTCGCACCCAACTTCAGCTGGCAGCAGGTGCCCTTCATCAAGCTGCTCTCCGACCGCCTCCCCCTCCCCCTGTACCTGGACAACCCGCTCAAGGCGAGCACGATGGCCGAGTTGTGGTTCGGCGTCGGCCGCAAGGTGGACGACCTGGCCGTCCTCACCATAGGTACCGGCGTCGGCGCCGGCTTCGCGGTCGGCGGCGCCCTGGTACGCGGCACCGGTAACGCGGCGGGCGAATGGGGACACTCGGCGATCGTCATCGACGGCCGGCCGTGCCGGTGCGGCAACCGGGGCTGCCTTGAGGCATATATCGGTGCGCGCGGCATCATGCAGCAACTCCGCGAGCACATGCCCGACAGCCGACTCCTGCGGTCCGACGACCAAGTGGCGACCATCGGAGCCCTTGCCGAGGGTCTTGCCGCAGACGACGAGGCAGCAACGGCGGTGCTGCGCCGGACCGCCCGGTACCTCGGTGTCGGAATAGGCGGTCTGATCAACATGCTCAACCCCGCGGTCATCGTGGTGGGCGGCTGGGTGACCGAGCTGCTCGGCCCGTGGCTGGTCCCGGCGGCGACTCAGTGGGCGGCACAGCACACCTTCGACCGCACCTTCAACGCGACCCGCATCGAGCTCTCCACGGTTGTTGGGAATCCGGTCAGCCTCGGCGCGGGCATCTTTGCTCTGGAGGGCTTCCTCGTCAGCCTCGGCGTATCGACCTTCCGCGACTCCGCCCGTCACGCGGCGGCCATCGCCACCACGACGCTTCCTGCGGGCTGACTGCCCTTGGAGCCTCCACAACACGAACTGAACCCCCGTATGTCGAGCCCCGGGTTCTATGGAGAGTGAGTCAGCTGGTTTCCGGAGTGACGCAGGGGGTTCGGCCGCGTGGTGGGTGGCCTCGCGCTCGGCGGGGGTGATGTGCCCGAGCTCGCCGTGCAGGCGACGCTGGTTGAACCAGTCGACGTAGCGGCCGGCCAGGTCGGTGCCGGTGTGCCGGCGGCGCCAGACCGCCATCTCCAGCGCGTCGAGGGCGAGGTCGGTGCAGAGGCTGGTGGCGACCTGCCAGCCGACGACCGTGCGGGAGAAAGCGTTGATGACGAAGGCCGCGTAGACCCAGCCGGAGAACGTCCTGATGCAGGTGATGTCAGCAACCCACGGCTGATCGGGGGCAGTTGCGGTGAATTGCCGCTCGACCGGGTCGGCCGGACGGTCAGTCCCGGGGGCGGGACGGGTGGTGCGCGGGCTCTTGGCCCGGATCACGCCGCGAAGTCCGGCCGCTCTCATCAGGCGTTCGACGGTGCAGCGGGCCGCCTCGACGCCTTCGCGGACCAGGACGGCATGAGTCCCGCGGGCCCCGAAGACGCCGTAGTTGTCGGCGTGGACGCGGCGTATCTCCCCGGTACGCTGCTCATCGCGCGGACTGCGGGCCGACGGCGGGCGCACGTGGGCGGCGTAGCAGGTGCTCGGCGATCGGCGCGTCCGTTCCGGCCCTGCCCGCGGGATCCTTACAGGTCTCGATCGCCAGCCGCGCCGCACGCCCGCGCGGCTCGTCGGGGTACATACGGGGAACAGCCATGATCGGCCAACCTTCCGGGTCTTCGACGTCTCCACCAAACCCGGGGCGGTTCACCCTGACACTCGCGTTCGGTCTGCGCCCCGTCCTACGCAGCCGTTCAGCTGGGCGTAGTGCTTCGGGGCGGTGGTGCGGTGGATCCGCGCGGCACGAGGCTGGGCACCTGTGCCGCGTGCGCCTCCGGCTCCCGGCCCATCATGACGTCGAAGAGCGTCTCGGTGACATCGGCGCCGAAGGAGAAGATGTCGTGCTGCATGGCCGACAGCGTGGGTCGGGTGAGCTGGCACAGCTGGGAGTCGTCCCAGGCGAGGAGGGACAGGTCCTGCGGGACGGAGAGTCCGAACTCGCCGGCGACCCCGAGGGCCGTGACGGCCATCAGGTCGTTGTCGAAGACGATCGCCGTTGGCCGTTCGGCTGACAGCAGCAGCGTGCGGCATGCTTTGCTGCCCTGGTCCGCGGAGAAGTCGGCGACCACGGTCCGGGCCTGAAGGCCCAGTTCACGGGCGGTGTCGGCGAAGGCATTCGTGCGGATGGCGCTGTGGCCCAGTTCGGCCGGCCCGCTCACCCGGGCGATCCGGTGGTGCCCGAGCGCGGCCAGGTAGCGTACCGCCTCCACGACGGCCGCGGCGTCATCGGTCCATACCGACGTGAACGGTCCGGCGAGGGACGGGTGTCCGACGGCAACGGCCGGCAGTCCGATCGCGGACAGCGCCGGGATGCGCGGGTCGTCGACCCGCAGGTCGACCAGGATGCTCCCGTTGACACGATTGCCCTGCCACCACTCCCGGTGGACGTCGATCTCCGCCTCGGGCGCCACGAGGCGGAGCAGGAGGGAGCAGGAGTGCCGGCCCAGCACGCTTTCGATCCCGGAGATGAACTCCATGTAGAACGGTTCGAGGCCGAGCATCCGGGCCGGACGCGCGATGACCAGGCCCACGGTGTGCAGCGCCCGCCCCGACAGGGACTGCGCCGCCTGATTCGGGCTCCATCCCAGTTCGCGGGCTGCCTGGAGAATCCGCTCCTTGGTCTTGGACGAGACGCCGGGCTTGTCGTGGACCGCGATGGTCACCGCTGACGGCGAGACCCCGGCCAGCCGGGCGACGTCCTTGATCGTGGCCTTGCGCCCGCTGCTTGCGGCTGCCGCCTGAGTCACCGGGGATTCCGCCTTCCTGTTGTCAATCGCGCACCAGGCTCAACAGTGGCAAGCGGTAAAGCGCACCAGTGCGAGGACTGCTCAGGTTAGCCCCGCCAGTCCGCAGGCGTGCAGTCGTCTCATCGTAAACGATGCCGCCCTGCTCCTCATGGGCTTGAGGCTTGTCCGGAGCCTGGAAAGATGACGAGCATCTCGCCGACTTCCGGGCAGTCGCCGGGACTCTCGCCATCAGTCGCCCTCGGTTTACTCGAACGATTTATGGACAGATGCGTGCACGCGTTCCAGGGTGAAAGCATCCTGTCGACGGTTGCGGCCGCACCGGCCGTCGGCGTTCCGTGACGAGCGCGGAGGACCCGCCGTGTCCGATCTCTTCTGAGGGGCTGACCGACCTGCTGCGAGTGCAGCGCGAGTACCCGGCGGCCCCCTTGGCGATCGCGGAGAACGGGGGTGCCTTCCCCGACACGGTACGGGACGTGGAAGGTGGCCGGGTCCAGGACGACCGCATCGCGTTCCTGTCCTCGCACATCGACGCGGTTGCCGACGCCTGTGCGCAAGGCGCCGATGTGCGGGGGTACTTCGTGTGGACCTCGCTGGACAACTTCGAGTGGGCCCACGGCTACGGCCCGGCCTTCGGCCTGGTCCCGGTGGACCGGGAGTCCATGAAGCGCACTCCAAAGAAGAGCGCCCTGTGGTTCGGGGACTTCTTACGAGGCCGCCACACCGCCGACCAATCCGGAACAGCCCCGCACACGCCGTGAGCCGGTCTTCTTCGCCGGACGCGGCGGTGCCGCCGGCCGAAGGGCGGGCGGCACCGCGGGCCGCCGTGTCGGCCCGGGGCTCACATTCGGGCCGACGGCGGCGGCGTCAGTGGCCCCGGGTTGATGGCCTTGGCCTGCCGCAGCAGCGGCAGGATCCGGGGTTCGTCGTGGGCGATCGAGAAGTGCCGGAGGGCGTCGTCGCTCGCGCCGGCCGGGACGTCGTCGAAGGTGTAGTCCTCGGTGGGCGGTTGCCGAGGGAGCCCCGGCGGCATCGGCGTGCGTACTGCCCGGCGCCGCCGCGGCAGTCGTTGCCACAAGGACCGCCGCCACCGCCAGGACAGCGCCCGCCGGGCTCCTGGACGCACTGCGCATACAAGCTGGGAACACAGGGTCATCTCCTCGGCGGAATACGGGAGTTGTTCTCTGTTCATGACGGTCAGCCGTCACCGCGCCGTCAGGATCGGCGCGTGTGCCTCCTACCGGCGTACGCCGGGCGGAGCCCTGCCGGCGCACCGGCGGAGCCGCAGGCCACCGTCCCAAGGCCGACTACGCCCGGCCCACCGGTCCCGTCCGGCGTCAGCAAGGCCGCGGGATCCCCCACCGCACGTCCCGGGCACACTCGTGCACGGACGGCAGCCGACGGAGCACCGGTGACCGGTGCCGGCCGCCGCCCGACCGATCCGCGGTTCACGGTAGACGACACACCCGCATGACGTCTATAAAACGTTCGAGTAAGCTGGGTGGCGACTGGCCGACTTGCTCAGCCTCGTAACGGGAGACGACGATGCGGCTGAAGACGCACACATGGGGCTCCGGTGATCGGGTCGCGCTGCTGATCCACGGCTTGATGGCCGACCACCGAACCTGGCGCCGGGTCGGCCCCGCGCTCGCCGGACGGGGTTACCGGGTCATCGGCGTCGACCTGCCCGGCCACGGCCGAAGCCCCCGCGGCAGCGGGCCGTACGGCGCCGGACTCTACCGCCTGGACGACATGGCGCTCGCGGTGGCCGCCGCCTGTCCGCACGGTGCCGACGTGGCGATCGGGCACTCCCTGGGCGCCCTGGTGCTGGAGCGGGCCACTCACCTCGGCATGGCCGTCGACCGGGCCGTTTACAGCGATCCCGCCTGGCGCAGCGAGCCGCAGGACCTCGCGCCCGCCCGCGCCTACAAACACGCCACCCGCGACGAGATCCGCGCGGCCAACCCGCGCTGGGACCCCGCCGCCGTGGACGACGAGGTGGCCTGCCTGGCGCTGTGGGACCCCGATACGCTGACGGTCCTGGAGCCCCCGCCCGGACTTCCCGTCACGGCGGTCCGCCCCTCGCTGGTGCTCCTCGCCGACCCCAGCGAGCGGATTCCGCCCGGCGCGCAGGACCTGCTGCGCGCCCGCGGCTTCGCGCTGCGGACCGTGCCCGGCGCGGGCCACTCGATCCACCGTGACGACTTCCCCGGGTTCATGTCCGCACTCTCGGACTGGGCCTGACCGCGTATAAAACGATGCACTACCATCGCGCTGTACGCGCACCGCTTCGCTGACGGGTCCACGCCCGACCGGAGTCTTTCTGCCACCTGACCAGGGGCAAGAGCCTCGACTCTCCTGTGCCCGGCCTGTCGCCGCTGGCCCGGCCCTCGTCGTCCGGACGGGGAACGGTCATGGTCACGCGACACAGAGCTGTTGTCTCCGCCTCCCGTGCACGCCGGCGACCGGCTGCTGGCAGCCCTCGACATCGGTGGCACCCAAATCGCCGGCGCGGTGCTCGGTCGGTTACGTCACCGTCGACCTGCCGGGAGATCCGTGCGCGTGCGGATCCCGGGGCTGCGTCGAGCAGCCGGCCAGCGGCACGTCCTCACCCGCCCGGCTCTGAAGGCCGGCCGGCAGCCCTCCGGGACCGCCGACGGCGAGACGCTCGCGGCCGACGCGCACTCGGGAGACGCCATCGCCCTGCCCTCCTTCGACACCTCCGTCCGCGCTCCGGCAGCCGCCGTCGCCGCGGTGGCCACCTCGGTGGAGATCGAGGTGGCCGTCATCGGCGGCGGCGTCGCCGAAGCCCACGACGTGCTCTTTTCACCCCTGCGCCGCCACCTCGCCGCCTACGCGGTGCTGCCTTCGCCGCCGGCGTCCGTATCGAGCGCGCCGCGCTGCGGGCCGACGCCGGACTCATCGGGGCCGGCCTGATCGCCGCCGGCCACCGGGCGAACGGAATCACTCGGCAGTGACGAGCCCCACGGGGCCGTCCGTGGATGGTGTGGACGGCCCCGAGGGGTGGCGCTGTCCGCGTCGGGTGTTCGCGTCGGGTGTCAGGTTCCTGGTGCGGACAGCCGGTGTCAGGTGGGGAGGTGCCAGGTCTGCCAGGGGTTGGTGTTGCGGTCCCAGATCTGGAGGCGGGTGCCGTTGGCGGTGTTGCCGCCGGGGGCGTCGAGGTAGCGGCCGGACTGGGGGTTCCTCAGGTGTCCGTCGGTCTCGGCGGTCCACTGCTGGGCGCCGGAGCCGTTGCAGTCCCAGAGCTGCAGCTTCGTGCCGTTGGCGGTGCCCTGCCCGGTCACGTCCAGGCACTTGCCCAGCGCCCGGACCGTCCCGTCGCCACCGACGGTCCAGGACTGCGCCGCACTGCCGTTGCAGTCGTACAACTGCACCGCCGTCCCGTTCGCCGTACCGGCCGACGCCACATCCACACACTTACCGCCCACACCCGTGACCACACCCGTACGCGACCCACCAGGAGGCGACGTCGGCGGAGTCGTCGGAGGCGTCGTACCCGTGGGAATCGTGACTTCGCCCCGGCTGTAGGTGCGGGCGTCGTAGTAGCCGGCCTTGACGGAGTCGTTGGAGTTGTAGGCCGGGTCGGTCAGCCAGTTCATCCAGACGTTCCAGTAGGTCCACTTGGGCTGGGAGGCCATCTGCGCGGGCTGCGGCACGCTGCCGACTTCGGCCAGGGCGATGGGCTTGGTGCCGGCGATGTTCTGGATCGCCTGGTACCAGTCGGTGGAGGGGAACTTGTTCACCCAGACGTCGAGACCGACGACGTCCACGTAGTTGCTGCCCGGGTAGTAGCCCGCCGCCTGGGAGGCGCCGCCGGCAACGTCCTTGGGAGCCCACACCCAGATGATGTTGTTCAGGCCCTTGGACTCCAGGTAGTCGTGGGTGATCTGGAACAGCCGCGCGCTGCCGTTCGTACCGGCGCGCCCGCCCCACCAGGCCCAGCCCTCGTTCAGCTCGTGCTGCGGCCGGAACAGCACCGGTATCCCGGCGTCCTTCAACTGCTGGAAGTACGGCACGAACTGGTCGAGCTTGCGCTTGTAGTCGTTGTTGAGCGTGCTGCCGTCGGTGATGAGCTGGCTCCACTCGGAGTCCGACAGCTTGCTGCCCTTCACCGGGTTCGAGCCGCCCTCGAAGGAGCAGGTGGCCACGTCCGGGCGGCAGGCGTGCATCATCAGGCCGGGGATGGTGCCGGCCGCCCATTCGGCCTTGGCCTCGTTGATCACCGTCTGCCGGTTGTCGATGTCGTCCTGGCTGAACCCGAAGTCACCGTTCCAGACACCGGGGTACTGGCCGGTGATGTCGTGGGCCTTGCGGACCCACTGAGCCGGGTCGCTGTTCGCGCCGCCCTGCTGGCCGGACAGGACGTGGTTGCCGGTCAGGCTTTTGAGGTACGCGATCTCGTCGGCCTTGGTGACGCCGGCCGGTGCGGGCGGAGCCGCGGAGGCGGAGCCGCCGGTGACCGTGAGGGCGACACCTGCGACAGCTGCCACTGATGCGGCGGCCACAAGTGCTCGCGTTCTGGCACGTAGGGACATGAACGAGTGCCTTTCCTATGGGGGAGGTTGCTGTCCGCGTCGGGTGTCCGCGTCGGGTGTTCGCGTCGGGTGTTCGCGTCGGGTGTCAGGTTCCTGGTGCGGACAGCCGGTATCAGGTGGGGAGGTGCCAGGTCTGCCAGGGGTTGGTGTTGCGGTCCCAGATCTGGAGGCGGGTGCCGTTGGCGGTGTTGCCGCCGGGGGCGTCGAGGTAGCGGCCGGACTGGGGGTTCCTCAGGTGTCCGTCGGTCTCGGCGGTCCACTGCTGGGCGCCGGAGCCGTTGCAGTCCCAGAGCTGCAGCTTCGTGCCGTTGGCGGTGCCCTGCCCGGTCACGTCCAGGCACTTGCCCAGCGCCCGGACCGTCCCGTCGCCACCGACGGTCCAGGACTGCGCCGCACTGCCGTTGCAGTCGTACAACTGCACCGCCGTCCCGTTCGCCGTACCGGCCGACGCCACATCCACACACTTACCGCCCACACCCGTGACCACACCCGTACGCGACCCACCAGGAGGCGACGTCGGCGGAGTCGTCGGAGGCGTCGTACCCGTGGGAATCGTGAACTGGCCCTGGCTGAGGACCCGGGAGGCGTTGAACGTCGCCTGCAGGCCCGAGGTGGAGTTCGCCGAGGTGAGGTACTCGGACCAGATCATGAACCAGGCCCACTGCGGCTGCGAGGCAAGCTGCGCGGCCGTCGGCACCGTGCCGACCTCGGCGAGCGAGACGGGTTTGCCGTGGGCGACGTTCAGCATGGCGTTGTACCAGTCGCTGCCCGGCCAGGAGTGCACCCACGGGTCGAGGCTGGCCACGTCGACGTAGTTGTCACCGGGATAGAAGCCGGAGACGCCCCCGGAGCCGCCGTTCTGGTCGGTGTCCTTGACGTTCCACACCCAGACGATGTTGCTCAGGCCCTTGGAGACCAGGTAGTCGTGGGTGATCTGGAACAGCCTGGCGCTGCCGTCGGCTCCGGAGCGGCCGCCCCACCACGCCCAGCTTTCGTTCATCTCGTGCAGCGGCCGGAACAGCACCGGTACCCCGGCGTCCTTCAACTGCTGGAAGTACGGCACGGCGGTGTCGAGCTTCGCCTTGTACGCGCTGTTGAGCGAGCTGCCGTTCGTGATCAGCTGACTCCAGTCGGAGCCGGACAGACTGGCGCCGTTGATGCCGCCGTTGAAGTCACAGGTCGACACGTTCGGCTTGCACATATGCCAGGTCAGGGCGACCAGCGAGCCGTTGGCCCACTCGGTCTTGGCCTGGTTGACCAGGGTCTGACGGTTGGCGATGTCGGCGGTGGTGAAGCCGAGTTCGCCCCCCCACAGCCCGGGGTACTTGCCGGTGATCGAGTGCGCCTGCGCGGTGTACTGCGCGGGGTTGCTCAGCGGCTCCTTGTTGTGGACGCCGCTGATCACGTGATTGCCGCTGATCTGGTGCAGATAGTCGATGACCGCGGCCGGCGTCGAGGCGCCGGTCGCGGACGCCGGAGACGGCGAAGTGGCCAGCCAGGCCGCCGCGGCCAGCGGCAGCGCGGCCAGAAGAGCGGCCGTCCTACGGTTGAAGATCTTCGGTCTCAAGGGGGAGCCCTCTCGTGCGTGCCGTGGGGGGTGAAACGCTGCATGCACGACCTGCTGGAACCCGCGACATCGCCCGACTGGGCTCTACTGTCACGATCTATACAGGCCGGAACCGACGCCCTGGAAGCTAGAACGCTGCCACGAAAGTGTCAATGGATTGGACAGCTCCGGAAATAAAACGTGCCAGTGACCTGCTGGACTCATCCCCGCCGCGCGCGGTGCCAGCGGAATGACCTCACGCGAAGCCCGCCGAGCGCTGTGGAACACCCGACGTCCGCCTGTCCGCGATGACACAGGGCCCGCACCGCAGGAGATCGTCGGATCGTTGCAGTCCTGCGATGCGACGCCGGGGCGGTCTGAGCCGACGTCCCAGACCGTAGCCATGAGAACGTTACTTTAACGGTCTATGGACACGGTGTACGGGCGGGTTTACTGTGACGCCGCTTCCCTTGCGCCGGTGCGACGACTCGGTCGGAGGCCGACCCCGTCATTCGTCACCCCACAGGACGAAAGGACCAACAATGATCTTCAGACGGAGGGGCCGCCCGTGGCGTTCCCTGCTGGCGGCGGCGAGCCTGGCGGCCGCGGCCGTCCTCGGCGTCGGACCGCAACAGAGCGCGCAGGCGTATCCGGCTCCGGTGAGCCGCACCGATCTGATCAACGCCCTCAGCGCCGTCTCAGGCGCTCACACGGTGTCGGGGATCTTCCAGAACCCGCAGACCCCGAACCAGTGGACTCAGAAGTACCACGACATCACCGGCAAGTACCCCGGCCTGTGGGGCAGCGACTTCCTCTATGACGCTCCCACGGTGGCGGCGCGGCAGAACATCGTCAACCAGGGCAAGACGGAGTGGGCGAACGGCTCGATCGTCGCCCTGTCGTTCCACACCTGCCCGCCGACCACCGGCAGCACCTGCGACTGGACCCAGGACATCGAGGGCCGTCTCTCGGACGCCCAGTGGACCCAGACCATCACCAACGGAACCGCGCTCAACGTCGCGTTCAAGCGCCGCCTCGACGAAGCGGTTCCCTACCTGCAGCAGTTCAAGGACGCCGGGATACCGGTGCTCTTCCGGCCCCAGCACGAGATGAACGAGGGCTGGGCGTGGTGGGGCGGCCGGCCCGGCCCCGACGGCAGCGCCAGGCTGTTCCAGATCACCCACGACTACCTGGTCTCCAAGGGGCTGACCAACCTCGTCTGGGTCTGGAACGTCAAGGACATCAGCGGCGGGGCGGCCCACGTCGCCGACTACTGGCCGGGCGCCTCGTACGTGGACATCGCCAGTGTCGACGCGTGGGACAACCACCAGGTCCCGTACGAGTGGTACCAGGCGATGCTGAATGTCGCCGGCGGCAAGCCGATCGCACTCGCCGAGGTCGGGCAGACCCCCACACCCGCGACTCTGACAGCGCAACCGCGCTGGGCCTACTGGATGATGTGGTCGCACTACCTCACCGACCCGGCGTGGAACACCAACGCCGGTGTGCAGGCGAGCGCCTGGGACAGCCGCACCGACAACCAGGGCCAGCTCGGTCTCAGCGGTTCTCCGGGCGGCGGGGGCGGCGCACCCGGGACCGGGCCGATCACCGGACTGGCCGGCAAGTGCGCCGACGTCCCCGGCGGCAACACCGCCAACGGCACCCAGGCGCAACTGTGGACGTGCAACGGCTCGGCGCAGCAGACGTGGACGGTCGCGGCCGACGGCACCGTGCGCGACCTCGGCAAGTGCCTGGACGTCTCGGGCGGTGCGAGCGCCGACGGCACCAAGGTGCAGATCTGGGACTGCGGCAGCGGCAACACCCACCAGCAGTGGGCTTATCGCTCCGCCACCCGCCAGCTGGTCAACCCCGCGACCGGCAAGTGCCTGGACGTGACCGGCCAGAGCAGCGCCGACGGCGCCAAGCTCCAGCTGTGGGCGTGCAACGGCCAGACCAACCAGCAGTGGACGCTGCCGTCATGACCCCCACCGGTGTCGCACCGGCACCCACTTCCCCTGGAAGTCGTATGTACCGACGGAACATGCGGTCAGTGGCCGCCCTGGCATCGGCGGCCGCTCTTGCTTCCGGTGTGCTGCTGGCGACCGGTGGTACGGCCCAGGCCGCGGCCAACGCCGGTCCCGGTTTTCCCGCTCAGTACGCGGCGCCGTATGCCGAGGTGGGGAACTCGCCGGCGGCGCTGGCGGCGGTGAAGAACGCGACGAGGCTGAAGTACTTCACGCTCGCGTTCGTCATCGACGGCGGCGGCTGCAACGCCACCTTCAACGGTGACACCTCCGTCACCGACTCCGGTTGGACGTCGGCCATCAACAGCCTGCGGGCCGGCGGCGGCGACGTCATCGCCTCCTTCGGCGGCGCGTCCGGCACCGAGATCGGCATCTCCTGCACCTCGGTGGCGGCGCTGAAGACCCAGTACAAGCGGGTCATCGACGGGCTCAACCTCACCCGCCTCGACTTCGACATCGAGGGCAGCGCGCTGAGCAACACCACGGCCAACACCCGGCGGAACCAGGCCCTCGCCCAGCTCCAGCAGGAGTACGCCGTGGCCGGCAGGAAGCTCGACATCGACTACACCCTGCCGGCGAACCCGACGGGCCTGGAGTCCAACGGCACCGCCATCCTGAACAACGCCAAGAGCAACGGCCTGAACGTCAACCTCGTCAACATCATGACGATGGACTACGGCTCCGCGACGGACACGGGCAACGCCGCGATCAGCGCCGCCAACGCCCTGCACACCCAGCTCGGCCAGATCTGGAACACCAGGACCTCCGCGCAGCTGTGGGCGATGGAGGGCAGCACCCCCATGATCGGCGTGAACGACACCACCGGCAAGGTCTTCTCCACCTCCGACGCCACCGACGTGGCGAACTTCGCCAAGACCAACGGCATCCAGGAACTGTCCTTCTGGTCCCTCGGCCGCGACAAGGCCTGCTCCGGCAACGGCCAGCTCTCCGACTCCTGCAGCGGCACCTCCCAGTCCCAGTACCAGTTCTCCAGCATCTTCAACGGCATCACCGGAGGCGGCGCCACACCGGCGCCCACCCCGGCCACGGGTGTGGTCACGGGTGTGGCCACGGGTGTGGTCACGGGTGTGGTCACGGGTGTGGGCGGTAAGTGTGTGGATGTGGCGTCGGCCGGCACGGCGAACGGGACGGCGGTGCAGTTGTACGACTGCAACGGCAGTGCGGCGCAGTCCTGGACCGTCGGTGGCGACGGGACGGTCCGGGCGCTGGGCAAGTGCCTGGACGTGACCGGGCAGGGCACCGCCAACGGCACGAAGCTGCAGCTCTGGGACTGCAACGGCTCCGGCGCCCAGCAGTGGACCGCCGAGACCGACGGACACCTGAGGAACCCCCAGTCCGGCCGCTACCTCGACGCCCCCGGCGGCAACACCGCCAACGGCACCCGCCTCCAGATCTGGGACCGCAACACCAACCCCTGGCAGACCTGGCACCTCCCCACGGGAGGAGGCGGCACCACTCCCCCGCCCGGTTCGTGCACTCCCGGCCTGAGCAGTGGCCAGTACGACACGCCGGTGTCCTTCGGCGGGAAGACGTACCAGGTCCTGGTGCACATCCCGGGACGCTCGGCGGGTGCGCGGCTGCCGCTGGTGCTGGACCTGCACGGCAGTCAGGGCACCGGCGCCGGGCAGCTGTCGTACAGCAACCTGGCGCCCACGGCCGATGCCAACGGCTTCATCGTGGCCGCCCCCACCGGGGTGGTGCCCGCCGGCAGCGGCTACATCTGGAACGTCCCCTACGTCACGCCGAGCGGCACCCGTGACGACGTCGGCTTCCTGCGGCAGGTCATCGACACCCTGACCACCGGCGCCTGCGTCGACCCGGCCCGGGTGTACGCCACCGGGTACTCCGGCGGCGGCCGGATGACCTCCGCCCTGGGGTGCGCGCTCGCCGACAGGGTCGCCGCGATCGCCCCGGTCTCCGGCGTCCGGGCGGGCCGGCCCGACCCCGCGGACGGCAGCCGCCCGGACTCCTCGACCTGCACGCCGTCGCGCGCGGTCCCGGTGATCGCCTTCCACGGTCAGCAGGACGGCACGAACCCGTACGACGGCGGTGGTGACAGCGGGGCGTGGGGCTACTCGGTGCCCGTGGCGCAGCAGCGCTGGGCGGCCCTGAACGGCTGCACGACGGGACCGACCGCCGGCCAGGTCAGCGTCCACGTCCAGGAGACCGTGTACAGCGGCTGCCGGGACGGGGCGGACGTCCGGCTCTACACCGTGTCCAACGGCGGGCACACCTGGCCGGACTCCCCCCAGGACAACGGCAACGGCACCGTCACCCACGAGATCAGCGCCGACAGCCTGATGTGGCAGTTCTTCCAGCAGCACCCCATGCCGCAGTCCTCCTGACGGAGGTCGTACACCGCGGCGCACGGCCCGCAGGCGCGTCACACCGCGGCTGCGGGCCCGGCGCCGTACTTGTGCGTTCTAGCCAATGCGGATTGAACCCAGCCGGCAGGTGGGCCGTCGACCCGCCGCCCGAGGGCACCGGTTTCATCGGTACCGGGAGCGATGGCAGTGGCCAGGGCCGTTCCGTAGAACAAAGACGCAGTCATCGATTTCCCGAACGGGCAGGAACATCACGCTCGCATAAAACTAGACCGTTCTATGGACACGTGCAGATGTTCCGTCTACGTTGAGCAACCGTCAGCCGCTTCGCCCCGACGACGAGACGTCCGTCGCTGCGCGGCATGCAGTGCGGCGCCTTTCGTACAGCAACAAGGAGTGGGATCGGCATGCGAAGAACAGCTCTAGCGGCCACCGGCGTGGTCCTCGCCATGGCCCTGGCGGCCTGCGGCGGGGGAAGCGGCGGCGGCGCGTCCGCCGGCGCGGCGAAGGTGCCCGGCGACCCCTCGAAGGTGACCGGCACGATCACGGTGCTCACCAACCGCACGGACCAGGTGCAGGACGGCACGGCGAAGAGGTACGCGGCGGCGTTCAACAAGATCTACCCGCGTGTGAGGGTGAAGTTCCAGGGCCTCACCGACTACGAGGGTGACGTCAGGATCCGGCTGAACAGCAAGAACTACGGGGACGTGCTGTCGATCCCCAACTCGGTTCCGCTGAAGCAGTATCCGACGTTCTTCGCCCCGCTGGGCACGTCCTCGGACCTGTCGAAGACGTACGACTTCACCGACCACGCGACCGTCGGCGGGAACGTCTACGGCATCGCCAACATCGGTACGGCCAACGGCTTCGTCTACAACAAGGCCGTGTGGAAGCAGGCCGGGATCACCGACTGGCCCACCACCCCGCAGCAGTTCATCGACGATTTGAAGGCGATCAAGGCCAAGACCGCCGCGACGCCGTACTACACGAACTACCACGACGGCTGGCCGCTGACCAACTGGGGCAACGCCCTCGGTTCGCCGAGCTGCGACCCGGCCGCCAACGACAAGCTCGCCGACACCAAGGAGCCCTGGGCGCCCGGCCAGGATCTCAACACCGTCGACACCCTGCTGTACGGCATCGTGCACGACAAGCTGTCGGAGGCCGATCCCAACACCACCAACTGGGAGAACTCCAAGGCCCTGATCGGCACCGGGAAGGTCGGCGCCATGTGGCTGGGCTCCTGGGCCGTGGTGCAGATGCAGGACGCGGCGAAGAAGGCCGGCAAGAACGCCGATGACATCGGCTTCATGCCCTTCCCGACCCAGAAGGACGGGCACTTCTGCTCCGTCGTCCGCCCGGACTACCAGTACGCGGTCAACGTCCACTCCAGGAACAAGCCGGCCGCCCGCGCCTGGATCGACTGGTTCATCAACAGGTCCGGCGACGCGCAGGCCACCCTGTCCATCTCCTCGGTCAAGGGCTCGGCGCTGCCCGCCGACCTCAAGCCCTTCCAGGACGCGGGCGTGAAGTTCGTACCGATGGCGTACGGCAAGACCGCGGCGGTCGACGAGATCGACAAGGCGTCCGAGATCGGCCTGAACAACCAGGACTATCCGCAGCACATCGTGGACGTCGCCCGCGGAGCGGCCGGCGGCGACATCGACGGCATCTTCAAGGACCTCAACAAGAAGTGGTCCGACGCCCAGGGCACCGTCGGCTGACCAGGCGTTCGCGTCACCACCGCTCCGGTCCGACGCCGGTCGGGCCGGAGCGGTGGTGACCCCCGTGGGAGCCCGGCCCCGCATCGGCGCGGGCGCGTGTCCCCCGCCAGCACACAGACCTGCCGCCCCGACATGCGGCGACCGGAAGAAGGACCTCATGAGCGCACCGCGGACCGTGAGCCGTACGCCTCCCGCCCGCAGCGGACCGCCGGACGCGGCTGGCTCCCCCGCGAAGGAACCGCCCCGACGGCCGGGTCCGCGGCGCAGAAGAGGCGCCTGGTGGTTCACCCCCTGGCTGTACCTGCTGGCGCCGCTCGTGCTGCTGGTGGTGTTCACCTGGCTGCCCGTGGTGAACATGTTCGGCTACAGCTTCACCGACTGGGACGGCATCAGTCCCACCCGCAACTGGGTGGGACTGGAGAACTACACGGACCTGTTCACCCGGCCGCAGCTGTTCCAGGTGTTCTGGGTCAGCCTGTTCTACCTGGGGGCGTCGGTCGTGCAGATCTGCGCCGCGCTGTACTTCGCCACCGTCCTCAGCTTCAACACCCGCCTGCGCAACCTGTTCAAGGGCCTGCTGTTCTTCCCCTACCTGATCAACGGGGTCGCCGTCGGCTTCGTGTTCCTGTACTTCTTCCAGCCCGGCGGGACCCTCGACACCGTGCTGGGCTGGTTCGGCGCCGGGCCGCACCTGTGGCTGGGCGACCCGCACCTGGTGAACACCTCGCTGGCGGGGGTGTCGGTGTGGCGCTTCATGGGCGTGAACATGGTGCTGTTCATCGGCGCGATCCAGTCCGTTCCGCCGCAGCTGTACGAGGCAGCCGCGCTGGACGGCGCGAGCCGCTGGCAGCAGTTCCGCCACGTGATCGCGCCGAGCATCCGGCCGATCATCAGCCTCAGCGTGATCCTGGCCATCTCCGGGTCGCTGTCGGTCTTCGAGATCCCGTTCATCATGACCGGCGGCTCCAACAACAGCGAGACCTTCGTGATCCAGACGATCAAACTCGCCTTCAACTTCAACAAGACCGGGCTGGCCTCGGCCGCAGCCATGGTGCTGCTGGCGATCGTGCTGGTCGTGACCTGGTTCCAGCGCCTGCTGTTTCCCGACGAGAGGGTGGAACAGTCATGACCGTACTCAGCGGTCCGGCCATCGAGCGGTATCCCCGTCCCCGCGGCCGGTCGACGCCCCTGCGCAGCCGGGTCGCGGTGTTCCTGAAGTACCTCTCGCTGGTGCTGGCCGGCGCGGTCGTCCTGGTGCCGTTGGCCGCGGTGCTGCTCACCTCGCTGCGCACCGGCGAGGAGATGGCCGGCGGCGGCGCTCTGGCCGCCCCGGACAACTGGCTGAACTTCCACAACTACGCCGTAGCGTTCACCGACGGACACATGCTGCGCGCCCTGTGGAACACCACGTTCATTCTCTTCTTCTCCGTGCTCGGCACCGTGCTGATCGGCTCGATGACCGCCTATGCGATCGACCGCTTCCACTTCCGCTTCAAGAAGTCGGTGATGACGGCCTTTCTGATCGCGTCACTGGTGCCGGGCGTCACCACCCAGGTCGCCACCTACCAGATCGTCAACAACCTCGGCGTGATGGACACCCGGTGGGCGCCGGTCCTGCTCTACATGGGCACCGACATCGTGTCCATCTACATCTTCCTGCAGTTCATCCGCTCCGTCCCGATCTCCCTGGACGAGGCCGCCCGGATCGACGGCGCGAACTCCTTCACGATCTACTGGCGCATCGTCATGCCGCTGCTCAAGCCGGCCGTCGCCACCGTTGTGATCATCAAGGGCGTCGCCATCTACAACGACTTCTACATCCCCTTCCTGTACATGCCGGACGACAACCTCGGCACGATCTCGACCTCACTGTTCCGGTTCAAAGGCCCGTACGGCGCCCACTGGGAAGTCATCTCGGCAGGCGCCGCACTGGTGATCATCCCGAGCCTGGTCGTCTTCCTGGCACTGCAGCGCTTCATCTACAACGGCTTCGCCGCCGGCGCAACCAAGTAGCCCCACCGCCACCGCCGCGCATCGCCCCTCTACAGCCGAGCCCTCATCAGGCCCAAGGAGACCGAATGAAGGTCAGCACGCCGCTCACCCGCGGCTGGACCCTGAGCCTGGACACCTCCAGGCACCTCCCCGCGCAAGCTCCGTCCGCGCTGGCGGCCGGACCCGTCACCGCGAGCGTGCCAGGCTGCGTGCACACCGACCTGCTGACCGCGGGCCTGATCCCCGACCCCTTCCTCGACAGCAACGAGACCGACGTGGCCTGGGTGGGCCGGGCGGACTGGATCTACCGCACCGAGCTGCCCGCCGCCGGCGGCCACGAGCGTACCGACCTGGTCTTCGACGGGCTCGACACCGTGGCCGAGGTCCGCCTCGGAAAGGCGGTTCTGGGCCGCACCCGTAACATGCACCGCTCGTACCGCTTCGACGTCACCGAGGCGCTCGGCTCGGGTCCCGCGCCGCTCACCGTGGCCTTCACCTCGGCCTACCAGGAGGCCGAGCGGCTGCGCACGCAGTTGGGCGATCGGCCCGGCCCGTACGCGGAGCCCTTCCAGTTCATCCGTAAGATGGCGTGCTCCTTCGGCTGGGACTGGGGACCGACCCTCGTGACCGCGGGCATCTGGCGCCTGCCCCGGCTGGAGCACTGGTCCACGGCCCGGATCGCCGAGGTCCGCCCGGAGATCACCGTCCGCGAGGACGGCACTGGAATCGTTTCCGTCCAGGTGTCCGTCGAGCGGACCGCGAGCGGGTCCGACCGCGCTCTGAGCCTGCGTCTTGGTGTCGCGGGTGTCGAAGCACACGGCGAACTCCCGCCAGGCGCAGCACAGGTGACGCTGCGTGCCGAGGTCGCCGACGTCGAACTGTGGTGGCCCCGCGGGTACGGCGAGCAGCGCCGCTACACCTGCGCCGTCGCCCTCACCGACACCGGCGGAGCCGAAACCCTGGACACGTGGGAGCGCGGCGTCGGCTTCCGTACCGTCACGCTCGACACCGCTGCGGACGAGCACGGCAGCGCCTTCACCCTGGCGGTGAACGGGACCCCGCTGTTCGCCAGGGGGGTGAACTGGATCCCCGAGGACGTCTTCCCGTCCCGGGTCACGCCGGAGCGCTACCGGCTGCGCCTGGAGCAGGCCGCGGAGGCCGGAGTGGACCTGGTACGGGTCTGGGGCGGCGGGATCTACGAGAGCGAGGACTTCTACGAGGTATGCGACGAGCTGGGGCTGATGGTGTGGCAGGACTTCCTGTTCGCCTGCGCCGCCTATCCCGAGGACGAACCGCTGCGCTCGGAGATCGAGGCCGAGGCCCGCGAGAACGTCGTCAGGCTGATGCCGCACCCGTCGCTGGTGCTGTGGAACGGCAACAACGAGAACCTGTGGGGCTTCAAGGACTGGGACTGGGAGCCGGTGCTCGCCGGGGCCTCCTGGGGTGAGGGGTACTACCTCGACCTGCTGCCCCGGATCACCGCGGAGACCGACTCCACCAGGCCCTACTGGGCGGGCAGCCCCTGGTCGGGCTCGTGGGACGTGCACCCCAACGACCCCGGCCACGGCACAGCCCACTCGTGGGAGGTGTGGAACCGCGAGGACTACGCCGACTACCTGGCGGACGTACCGCGGTTCGTCGCCGAGTTCGGCTGGCAGGCACCGCCCGCGTACGCCACCTTGCGCCGCGCGCTGAGCGACCGGCCGCTGACCCCGGACTCCCCCGGCATGCTGCACCACCAGAAGGCCGAGGACGGCAACGGCAAGCTGGACCGCGGCCTCGCCCACCACTTCGCGCCTCCCGCCGACTTCGGTACCTGGCACTACCTCACCCAGCTCAACCAGGCCCGCGCCATCGCCACCGGCGTCGAGCACTGGCGCTCGCACTGGCCGCGCTGCGCCGGCACGATCCTGTGGCAGCTCAACGACTGCTGGCCCGTCACCTCTTGGGCCGCCATCGACGGGGACGGACGCGAGAAGCCCCTCTACCACGAGCTCAAACGCCTCTACGCCGACCGGCTGCTGACACTGCAGACGCGGGACGGACGGCTCGTCCTGGCCGCCGTCAACCAGGGCGGCGAGACCTGGAGGTGCCAGGCCCGCGTGCGCCAGGTCGACGCCCACGGCGGCGCGGTCGCCGAACACCGCGTCCCCGTCGAGGTGGCGGCACGCTCGGTCGTCATCCTCGACCTTCCCGACCGGCTGGCGGTCGGCGGCGATCCGCGGCGCGAGTTCGTCGTCGCGGACGCGGACGGGCTGCGCGCCGTGCATTTCGCGGTCCCCGACCACGCCTTCGACTACCCGGTCGCGGAGATGACCACCCAGGTCACCTCCGAGGGCGACAACGCACGGGTGAAGGTCACGGCGCACACCCTGGTACGGGACCTGCTGCTGCAGGCCGACCGTCTGCACCCGGACGCCCGTACCGACCGCGGTCTGGTCACGCTGCTCCCCGGGGAGAGCGTCGAGTTCGACGTCACCGGCTGGAACGGCGGGGACGACGGGGCACTGCCGTCGGCGCTGCGCTGCGTCAACGTCGCCCGCGCGGTGGATCCCGTCGGCGATCCGGCGCTGTGAGCCGATCCGGCGCGGCGGGCACTCCCGAGCGGCGCGTGGCCCTCCGGGATGTCGCTCGCCGCGCCGGCGTCTCCGCCGCCGTGTCCCTGACCTCCCACGACAAACCCGGGGTGTTCCCGGCCACCCGCCGGCGCACCGAGAAGGCCGCAGCAGAACTGAACCGGCAGCCCGGTACGTCGGCGAGGACCGTTGCCGCACGCGCGACCACCCACGAAGTCACGGTCGCCCTCGCCCTCGCGACCGGGCCCGGACCAGCGCGGTCACCGCGGCCCGCAGAGTTCCCCGCGGCCGCGCCGGGGGAACTGAGCCGGGTGGGCCGCCAGACACTCCTGGCCCGGCCGGGCCGCCGCACGCGCCGCGATCCCCGACTTCGCCGAGGGCCGCACAACGTGCACCGACTGCACGGCAGTCCCGGCTACCGCAGCCCCGCCGACCACGAAGCCGCGTGCGCAGCCTCACCACCACACCGACGGTGTCCGTCAAACCGGAACAAGCTCACGCCGCCGCTCCCCCGCGCGGCCGGACTCCCGCCCGGCTGCGCCCCGCGAGCCTGCGACGGCTGCCTTGGCCGCCATCCTGATGCGCCCGGATACACAGCGGATAACCGGACGGTTCACCTCCCCGCGGTCACCGGCCCGGCCCGCGGGACAGGCAAGGACCGAGCACGCCGACCGGGACCGGGTACTCCGGTTAGGGAGACCATGAGCAGCGGCACGGTGCGCAGCCCTGTGGCGACGACGGCCGACGGGCGGCCGGCCGGCACGACGGGGAACCCGGCCGCGGCGCTGGGCCGGCCGGCCGGGTTCCAAGGCGCGAGTCGGGGTCCAAGGCGCGAGTCGGGGTCCGTGGCGGTGCGAAGCGCCTCGCTCCGCCGCGGACCCCGCTCACAGACGCGACGCGACCTGGCGGGCCAGGCTCCGCAGCGGCTCGCGGTTGACCGCGGGATCGTTGAGCCGGACCAGCCGGATCGCCACCCATGTCACGGCCTTGCGGAAGAAGACCGTGTCGTCCTCGGCGTACGCCTCCTCGCCGGCGCCGGTGAACGGCGTGAACGCGTGGTTCAGCTGGCGGTCGATGTCGTAGTACTTCTTCGCGCCGTCGCCGAGGTAGATCTCGACCTGGGCCACCGGTCCGTCGACCGGTGCGGTGTACGTGCATCCCGGGGTGTTCGCGGGAGCTTCGATTCCGGCGTTGAGCGGGGTCGTGGCCAGTGCCTCCGCGTCCTTCTCCGGCAGGATTTCGCACGCCTTCAGGACCGTCCGCGCGGGGGCGGCCGTGGCCGCGGCCCCGCTCGGCGGCAGGGCACCGCCCGGGGAGGCGGAGGCGGAGGCGGACGCGGCGGACGTGACCGACGGGGCGGCCTGCTCGGCGCACCCGGTCAGCGCGGCCAGCAGCAGGCATACGGCGATCGCCGTGCGGCGCATGACGGAGCCGTCCTCTCTCAGATCCGGCCGCGGAGCAGGCCGACCAGCTTGGTGGCGGTCGACCGGTCGCTGTCGCCGCCCGCGCCGCTGACGACCTGCACCTCGCAGTCGCGGTCGCCCGCGGCGAAACGCGCGACGCCGCCGCTGAAGTAGCGGATCCCGTCGGGCCCGGGTTCGCTGGTGATACCGGGTTCGTCCTTGATCCCGCCCGACACGGCCGTGCCGTGGCCGCCGACGCTGACCGTGATCGAGTAGTAGGTGTCCGGGTTCTCCCATCCGCACACGCTCTCCCCCACCCCCGACTCGGGCTGGCCGCCGTCGTTCCTGCCGATGACCGGCGTGACCTCTGCGGGCTTGAGCAGCGTGCAGGCGTCGACCGTCGCGCTCTTCCCGGCGTCGCCCGGTGCGGAAGCGGAAGCGGAAGTCGAAGCGGAAGCGGAAGCGGCCGTGGCGGGCCGGCCGCCGGAGGCGTGGTCGCCGGCGGCCGGGGACGACGGTGATGAGTCGCATGCCGAGGCCGCCAAGGCCAAGGACACGGTCAGGAGCGCGGTCAGGGATGTACGTTTCACTGCTGTTCCCCCCAAGAATGGAGCCGTACTGCCGGGTTGACGCGGTGGACCTGCCAGCCGACCTCGGCCATGGCCACGGCCTCGGCGTCCGGGCCCTCGACGAGCGCCAGCACGACCTCGTCGGCAGGCAGGCGCACGGTGGCGATCAGGCGTACCGCGGCAGCGGCGGTTGCCACGCGGTTCCCCGATCGGAGTCCTCGTAGTGCTCCGCCGCGAAGAGTCGCCCGGTCACAGCGCCGAGGCTAGGGCGATCAGAGCCCCGTGGAATCAGGTGATTCCCTACGGATCAGCCCTGCCCCGCCGTACCATCGCCGCGCCGAGTTCCGCGCGGCTGGAGATCTTGAGCTTGTGGTAGACCCGGGCGAGGTTGGCCTCGACGGTCTTCGGGCTGATGAACAGCGCGGCCGCGATGGCCCGGTTGGTCTGGCCCCGGGCGGCCAGCCCGGCCACACGCTCCTCGGTGGGAGTCAACTCCGGTGAGGCGGGGGCCCGGCCTCCGATCCGGGTGAGTTCGGCCCTGGCCCGGCGTTCGAACGCCGCCGCGCCGATCGCGGCGAACTCGGCGGCGGCCCCGCTCAGTGCCGTACGCGCCGCGCCTCTGCGCCTGGCCCGCCGGTGGATCACCCCTGCGACCAGCAGGCAGCGCGCGCGCTCCAGCGGCAGCAGGTGCGGGGGCACCGCGGCCCTGGCCTGCTCCAGCCTGCCGACCGTCTCGGTGGTGTCCCCGCCCTGGGCGGCGGACAGCAGGGCCCGGCTGCGCGCGAGGCCCAGCGTCGTCCACGGACGGGGCAGCCGCTCATGGCGTTCGGTGAGCCGGTCCAGTACGCGCCGGGCGGTCTCCAGGTCGCCGACGGCGGCGCACGCCTCGATCCAGTCCGGCTCGAACCGCTGCGACAGCGGCTCGGCCAGGCCCGCGGCGTCCGCCTCGGCGGCCAGCGCCCGATAGGCCGCCGCGGTGTCGACGCTCGCGGTGAGCAGTGCGCCCTCAGCCGCCGTCCGCTGGGGGGCGGGCAGGCCGGCCACCTGCCGGGTGAGCGGTCGCAGGAGGTCGGCGAGGGCCGCCAGCGCCAACGACGACTCCGACTCCGCCGGCGCGCAGGTCAGGACCAGCCAGCCCGTTCGGCGTGCCCGGTCCACCAACTCGCCCCAGATGGCGCTCTTGCCTATCCCGGCCGGCCCGGCGAGAAGCACGGGATCACCTTGGACGAGCGACGCCCACGCCTGCCCCAGCACGGCGTCCCGACCGAACACCAAAGCCACCGGCCCAGCATAGTCTTCGGCACCCGCCGACGACGTCGGCGACCACGTGACGGACGCGGTGCCGGCCGATGTCGAAGGGCTTCCGGGCGGCGGCGCCCCGGTCGACGGCCTTCGCGCGACGGCCGTGCCGCTGTTCGACGCGATCGTGGACCGCCGGCCCCGGCGGGCGGCCACCTCCCGGGCCGTCCCCGTGGTGCCGCCGGCCAGCCGTGCGCGGCCGTGGCGCGTCGGCGGGGGCGGGTCGGCCGTGGCGCGTCGGCGGGGGCGGGTCGGCCGTGGCGCGTCGGCGGGGGCGGGTCGGCGGTCAGCGGTCAGCGGTCAGCGGTCAGCGGTCAGCGGTCAGCGGTCAGCGGGATCATCGCGTCACGGCAGGCACTCGGCGAGCAGGCCGACCACGTCGCGCCAGGCCCGCCGCGCGTGGCGCGGGTGGTAGCCGACGCCGGGCACCACGGCCTGGTCGACCGGCGGGTGGTGGAAGGCGTGCAGGGCGCCGCCGTAGACCACCAGGCGCCAGTCGACGCCCGCGGCCTCCATCTCGGCGGTGAACGCCTCCCGCTGCGCGGGCGGCATGATCGGGTCCTGCGACCCGACCCCGGCCCACACCGGGCAGCGGATGCGTTCCGCCTCACCCGGCCGGCCCGTGGTCAGCGCGTTGACCGTGCCGATCGCCCGCAGATCGACCCCGTCACGGCCGAGTTCCAGCACGATCGCGCCTCCGGTGCCGTAGCCGATGGCGGCGATCCGGTCCGGATCCGTGCGCGGCTCGGCCCGCAGCACGCCGAGCGCCGCGTGGCCGATGCCCCGCATCCGGCCGGGGTCGGCGAGCAGCGGGGTCACGTGCGCCAGTATCTCGCCGGGGTCGGTGAACCAGCGCCCGCCGTTGATGTCGAAGGCCAGCGCCACATAGCCCAGTTCGGCCAGGGCGTCGGCCCGGCCGCGCTGGAAGTCGTTCAGCCCCGGCCCCTCCGGCCCGACCAGGACCGCGGGCCGGCGGCCGGTCCCGCCCGGGAGCGCGAGGTGCCCGACCATGGTCAGGCCGTCGGCCGGATACTCCACGGTGCGCGTCGTCACCGTTGTCACCGTCGTCATGAGGTCGGACCGTAGTGACCGGCGGGCCCGCCGGGACCGGTGTTCACCGCCGGCGCAACCCCGCCGGCACACCTTGCGGGACACCGCGGCGGCGAGTGGTCCCGGCGGCGGGTGCCTTGGCCCGCGGGCGCGTGCGGCGCATCGCGCGGCGGCGGCCGACGAGCGGACCGCCCCGCCGCGGCCCGCGGCGCGTGCGGCGCGTCGTCGAGGCCCGGGGCGCCGGTGAGGGCGTGGACCCGTCGGCGGCCGGCTCCGTCCGCCGCGGCGGCACCGCGGCGGCCGCCCTTCGGAGGGTCTGCGCCGGCTGGCCCGCCGGCACCCGCCGCCACCGCCGACCCCCGCCGCCCACGCCAACGCCCCCGCCCGCGCCCCCGCCCGCGCCCCCGCGAGCGGACCCGGGGATTCCACAACGAGGGTGCTACTTCGCCGAGTTCACGCCAGTGCGTCGATTGGTTGCGTAAGGTAACGGAGTTGCTCCGATTCGCAGCTGTCGGCCCGGCCAAGGGGAACGCCATGGGTATCTCGTTGACGTCCTACGTCGTCTTTGTGGCGGCGGTGCTGGTCATCTGCATCACCCCCGGCCCGGACATGCTGTACATCCTGACCCACGGGATCAGCCAGGGGACGAGGGCCGGGCTGCTGTCGGCGGTCGGCATGGCCGCCGGAATGGCCTGCCACACCGCGGCGGTCGCGCTCGGGGTGGCCACACTCGTCCAGTCCTCGACCGTGGCCTACGAGGTGCTGCGCTACGCCGGCGCCGCGTACCTGCTCTACCTGGCCTGGCAGAGCCTGCGGGACTCCTCGGGGCCCGACCTCGACGGCAGCCACGAGGCCGTGCCGCTCTCCCGGGTCTTCCGGCGGGCGGCCATCACGAACCTGCTCAACCCGAAGATCGTGCTGTTCTACCTCGCCTTCCTGCCGCAGTTCGTCTCGACCGGGGCCGGCCGGCCGGGGCTGCAACTCCTCGTGCTGGGGCTGACCTTCACCGTGCTCGGCCTGCTGGTCGACTGCCTGATCGCGCTGCTGTCCGGCCAGATCGGCGCGCGGCTGCGCAAACGGCCCGGCTCCGGGTCCTGGCTGAACCGGCTGGCCGGGATCGTCTTCATCGGGCTGGCGGCGAAGGTCGCCATCGCCTGAGCCGGAACCTCCGCCGGCCCGGCTTCCGCGGCCGCGGGCGGCGTCCGGTACGGACACCGCCCCCACCCAACGCGAGGACTTGGAGGACCACGCCATGTGCACCGATCCCACCGCCGGTGGGGCCGGCGCGTCGCCGGACTCGCCGGTCGAGATGTGCGGCGCCGGGGAGGCGTTCTACCGGTGGGCGCTCGTCCGGGGCACCGCGCGGGCCGCCGACGCACCCCCGTGTCTGCTCTCGCTGGGCCTGTTACGTCCGCTGCCGGCGGAGCCGGACACGCTCGTCCCGGTCCCGCCGGACACCGCGGCCGCCCTGCTGGCCCATCCGGTCGAGCGGGACATCAGGGACAAGGAGCGGCAGCTGCACTCGATACGCGCCGCGTTCGTGCGGGCGCAGGCGGCGTACCAGCGGATCAGCAGGGAGGCCGACAGCGCCGTCAGCCTCATTCTGGGCGAGGACGCGATCGGCATTTCTTTGGAGAAGGCGGCCGGGGCGTGCTCGGGCGAGGTCATGACGGCGCGGCCGGGCGGCGGGCTCGGCGAGGACCTTCTCACCGAAGCGCTCCCGCGCGATCTGGAGCTGTGCGAGCGGGGCGTCCGGCTGCGCGTCCTCTACCAGCACACCGTGCGGTCGCACGGGCCGACGCTCGCCTACATCGAGAAGATCTCCGCCGCCGGCGCCGACGTGCGCACGCTGGCCGAGGTGTTCGACCCGATCTCCGTCTTCGACCACGGCACCGCGTTCATCCCGACCGTACGCGGCCACCAGACCGCGGCCCTGTCGATCCGGCACCCCGAGACCGTCCGCCACCTGGCGAACGCCTTCGACTACGCGTGGGACAGGGCCGAACCCGTCGGGGCGGACACCAGGCGGTGGCACTCCCCCGCCTTCGGCGCCCAGACCCGGCGTGCGATCCTGCGCCTGATGGTGGAGGGGCACACCGACCAGGCGATCGGGAGCCGGCTCGGCGTCAGCACCCGTACCGTGGCCACCCATATCAAACGGGCCGCCGACCACCTGAACAGCAGCAGCCGGGCCCAACTCGGCTATCTGCTGGGCCAGTCGGGGCTGCTCTTCGCCCGGAAAGCGGACGGCCAAACCAGAGAAACCTGAATCCGCACCGAACGAGGGAACAAAATATACCCGATGATGGGTAATTGATCCGGTTTGTGGGAGTATGAAATGCCTTCAGGTTCTCGCATTGCAGCATTATGACCGGCGGATTCACTCCCCCATGGCTGGATTGCTTGGCGAGCATGGACCCGGGCCGCACGGGCTCCGGGCAGACGAGCGGACTCTTGGGGGACCGGTGGAACTTTCCCTGTCTGAGCTGAAGCGTCGGACCATCGGAATGTGCTTGTCGGGTGGCCTGTCGTCCCTCGCGGTCGCCTCCTGGCTGCACGGCAACGGATACCGGGTGGAGGGCTTCCTCCTCGATATCGGGCAGTGCGACCGGAAGGAATTCGAGGCGTTCGCGGCCTCCGTACGCGCGGCCGGCATCCCTTTGCACTCAGTGGACGCGCGGCGCGCCATGGCCGCGGCGGCGCTCGACGTGGTGGGCTTCCAGGCGTCGTACGACGGCGGTTACTGGAACACCACCGGGCTGTCCCGCTCGGTCATCGTCGAGACGGTGGTCCCGCGGCTGCGCGAGGCGGGCTGCACGGTCCTGGCGCACGGCTGCGTCGGCGGCGGCAACGACCAGCGCCGCTTCGAGCGCTACACCGAGCACTTCGCCCCCGACCTCACGGTGTTCGCCCCGTGGCGCTCCCCCGAGATCCAGCAGATCATGCCGGACCGCGCGTCGATGGCCCGCCATGTGGCCGCGGCGGGTCTGGTGTGCATGCCGGGGAACTCCGCCGAGCACTCCATCGACAGCAACATCGCGGGCGCCTCGCACGAGGACGCCGGCCTGGAGGACCTGAGCACCACCGCGCTGCGTGTCGAGCGGCTGATGGGCGTGGCCCCCGACCACGCCCCCGACCGGGTGGAGACGGTCGTCGTCGGCGTCGAGCACGGCCGCCCGGCCACGCTGGACGGCCAGCGGCTGGCACCCGAGGACCTGCTCGGGGCGGCGAACACCGTCGCCGGGCGCAACGGACTCGGCCTGATCGACGTGGTGGAGCACCGGGTCAACGGCACCAAGTGCCGCGGCGTGTACGAGGCGCCGGGCATGGAGCTGCTCTCCCACGCGGTGCGCGCCGCCCACGAGACGGTCACCGAGCGGAACGCCTCGGACACCGCGCGGTTCCTCTCCCGCCAGCTGGCGGTCAGCGTCTACGAGGGCGCCGCCCACGGCCTGACCGCACGGGCGGCACGGGCCGGCCTGGCCGAGATCGCCGATCGCGCGGGCGCCACCGTGCGGCTCGACCTGTACAAGGGCGGCGTGGTCGGCCGGGCGCTGCTGCGGATCGACCCGGGTGCCGGCGTCGTCCAGCAGCGCCGCTTCTCCCACGGCGGCCACAACTGGGACTCGGCGCCGCTGTCGGTGACCGCGTCCGGCGTACCCGCGTAGCCTCTCGCGCCCTGCCCGTATCCACTGCTCACGAAGGATGGACCATGCGGTATCGGACCTTCGGCCGGCTCGGCTGGAACGTCGCTGAAGTGGGTTACGGGATGTGGGGGGTCGGTGCCGGGCCCGGCGGCTGGCAGGGCGCCGACGACGAGACGAGCCTGGCCGCGCTCCAGCTGTCCGTCGACCTCGGCTGCAACGTCTTCGACACCGCCTGGATCTACGGCCGCGGCCACAGCGAGGTCCTGCTCGGCAGGCTCCTCAAGGACAACCCGCGGGCCGACCTCAAGATCTTCAGCAAGATCCCGCCGAAGGACCGGAACTGGCCGTCCGCGCGGGACTCCGACATCGACGACGTCTTCCCGCTCGACCATGTCATGGAGTACACCGAGAAGAGCCTGAAGAACCTCGACACGGCGCGGATCGACCTGATGCAGTTCCACGTCTGGGAGGACGCCTGGCTGCGGGACGACCGCTGGCTGGCGACGGTCGACGCCCTGAGGTCCTCCGGCATGGTCGACGGCATCGGCATCAGCATCAACCGGTGGGAGCCGTGGAACGCGGTGGCCGCCCTCAGGACCGGTCTGGTCGACAGCGTCCAGGTCATCTACAACATCTTCGACCAGGCGCCCGAGGACGAGCTCTTCCCGGTCTGCCGCGAGCTGGACATCGCGGTGATCGCCCGGGTGCCCTTCGACGAGGGCACCCTCACCGGGACGCTGACCAAGGACACCACGTGGCCCGAAGGGGACTGGCGCGCCTCCTACTTCGTGCCGGAGAACCTGACGGCCAGTGTGGACCGCGCGGAGGCGCTGAAGAAGATCCTGCCGGCGGACATGACGCTGCCGGAGCTGGCGCTGCGCTTCATCCTGCAGAACGAGGACGTGCACACGGTGATCCCGGGCATGCGCAGCCCGGCACACGTCCGTACCAATATCGCGGTGAGCGACGGCAGTCGGCTCTCCGGCCCGATGATCGACCAGCTCCGCGCCCACCGCTGGGACCGGAGCCCGACGGAATGGTCCCAGTGAACGCTTCTACCCTGCCGCCGGTGCTGGCCCTGTGGAGCCCGCCCCGGTCGATGTCGACCGCCTTCTTCCGGATGATGGCGCAGCGCGGCGACTTCCGTATGCACCACGAGCCGTTCTCCGACCTGGCCGCGCGGCAGCCGTACGTGGTCGACGGAACGCCCCTGACCACGCCGGAGCAGGTCTTCTGGACGTTCGTGGAGAGTTCGGCCGGCACGCCGGTGTTCTTCAAGGACACCACCGAGTACCCGCATGTGCGGCTCTTCGACGAACTGCCGTTCGTGGAACGGGTGACGCACACCTTCATCATCCGTGAGCCGCGGCGTGCCATCGAGTCGCACTACGCGATGAACCCCGGCGTGACGCTCGCCGAGGTCGGCTTCGAGCACCTGTACCAGATCTTCGAGCGGGTCAGGACCGAGACCGGCCGTGCCCCGGCCGTGATCGACGCCGACGTACTGATCGAACGCCCGGTCGAGACCGTCCGGGCGTACTGCGACACGGTCGGCATCGCCTTCGACGAGGGGGCGCTGTCGTGGTCGCCGGGCGAGCGCTCGGAGTGGAGCCGTACCAGCCACTGGCACAAGGACGTCGCCGACAGCTCCGGGTTCCGGCAGAGCAGCAGGCAGTACGAGGTGACGGTCGACAACAACGCGAAGCTCGCCGGCTACTACCGGCACCACCTCCCCTTCTACGAGCAGCTCCGGGCCGGTGCGCTCGCGGTGCCGGCCGCCGGCTGAGGCCGGCCCATCCACCCACCGGTGCAAGGAAGCCGAGACGCCGTCTCAGAAACGGGGCCACCATGTCTTCCCGCACGTCCTCAACCGTGCCGCCGCCCGATCCCAACGGCCGGCGCACGCCGTATCCCAGCGATGCGGTGACCGTCCTGGACCTCATCGAACAGCAGGCCGGCGCGCATCCGGACGCCGTCGCGCTGGCGTACGACGGCGAGGCGCTGACCTACCGGGAGCTGGACCGCAAGGCCAACACCCTGGCCGGGATGCTGGTGGACTTCGGAGCCCGGCGGGAGACCCTGTTACCCCTGCTGGTCAACGACGGGATGGAGCTTCCGCTGGCGATGGTCGCGGCGATGAAGGCCGGGGTCCCCTTCATCCCGTTCGACCCGACCTGGCCGCAGGAGCGGATCGGCGCGCTCCTGCGCGACCTGGACACCCGGATCGCCGTCGGGTCGGCGCGCACCCCCGCGCCGGCGGCGGCCACCGCCCGCCTCCTGGTGACCGACCACCACGCGCTGGCCGAGACCGCCGAGGCCCCGACGGCCGGCCGGCCGGGGCGGGCCGACCTGGTCTACGGCTTCTTCACCTCCGGCACCACCGGTCTGCCCAAGTGCACGCTCAACGTGCACAAGGGCCTGCTCAACCGGTTCCTCTTCATGACCCGCAGCTTCGGGGCCGGGCATGTCTCGCTGCAGAACAGCCGGTCGGTCTTCGACTCGTCGCTGTGGCAGCTGCTGTGGCCGCTGACCATGGGCGGCAGCGTCGTCATGCCCCGCCGCGACGGCCTGCTCGACCTGGAGCGGACCATCGACCAGATCAGCCGGCACGGTGTGACGATCACCGACTTCGTACCGTCGATCTTCACCGTCTTCGTCGACCTGCTCGCCTCCGACCAGCGGCTCGCCGCGTCGGTCGGCTCGCTGCGCAACGTGCTGCTGGGCGGGGAGGCGATCAACGTGGACGCGGTGCGCAGGTTCCACGAGCTGCTGCCCGGCCGGGCCGTCACCAACACCTACGGTCCCACCGAGGCGTCGATAGGCAGCGTGTTCCACACCCTCACCGCCCTCAGCGGCGAGGAGATACCGATCGGCCGGCCCATCGACAACACGTCCGCGGTGGTCGTGGACGACTCCCTGCGCCGGCTGGGCACCGGCGAGACGGGCGAGGTCCTGATCGGCGGCGACTGTCTGGGGCTGGGCTATCTGAACGACCCCGAGCGGACCGCGGCCGCGTTCATCACCAACCCCTTCCCCGACATCCCCGGCGAGCGCCTGTACCGCACCGGCGACCTGGCGCAGTTCCGCGCCGACGGCTGCCTGTACTTCGTGGGCCGGCGCGACGACCAGGTCAAGGTGCGCGGCGTGCGCATCGAGCCCGCGGAGGTGGAGCGGGCGCTGCGGGCGCTGCCCGACGTCCAGGACGTCCGCATCGTCGTGCAGGGCGAGGCCGACCGCATGATGCTCATCGCGGCCGTCGTCGCCGGCGACGGGTTCGACCCGGCGGACGCCAGGTCCCGCGCCCGCGCACTGCTTCCGGCCGAACTCGTCCCCGACCGGTTCGTACGGATCGCCGCGATGCCGTTGTCCCCCAACGGCAAGGCGGACCGCGGCGCCCTGACCCGGCTGCTCGAAACGCCCGACCCGGCGGCCTCCCCGGTCCCGGCCGGCGACGGGCAGGCCGCGGCGGGCGACCTGGAGCAGACCGTGCGCGCGCTGTGGGCCGAACTCCTCGGCGGCGACATCGGCTCCCAGGACAGCTTCTTCGACGCGGGCGGCACCTCGCTCAGCGCCCAGCGGCTGGCCCTGCGCCTGCGCGACCTGTTCGGCCTGCGCGTCTCCGTACGCGACATCGCCGAGGCCCACACCGTCCAGGCGCAGGCCCGGCTGATCGCCCAGGACGGCCCGGTCCGCGACCGCGCCGCCCTGTACCGCGACATGCTCGCCGACGCGGCGCTCGCACAGCGGGCGGGTGACGGCGCGGCGGACCCGGCGGACCCGGCGCCCGTGCGCCCTTCCGGTCCCCGGCGCCTGCTGCTCACCGGCGGCACCGGCTTCATCGGCGTCCACCTGCTCGACGAGCTGTTACGGTCCACCCGGGCCACCGTCACCTGCCTGGTCAACGCCCCCGACGACGAGGCGGCCCGCGCCCGGCTCGACGCCCGCGCCCGCCACTACGGACTGGCCGTGCGCAGCGGCACCCCCCGGGTCCGGGTCGTGCGGGGCGACCTCGCGGCCGAGCGGTTCGGGCTGTCGCCGGCCGCCTTCCAGGAGCTCGCCGACGGCACCGACGCCGTCGTCCACTCGGGCGCCGAGGTCAACCTCGTCTACCCCTACCAGCGGCTGCGCGCGGTCAACGTGCTCGGCACCCGTGAGGTGATCCGCCTGGCCACCGCCGGGACGGGTCCCGCGCGGCCCGTCCACCACCTGTCGACGCTCGGCATCTTCCCCCGGACCGGGGCCGTGCCCGACGAGGACTCCTTCCCCTCCGTCGAGGACGTGCCGGACGACGGCTACGGCCAGAGCAAGTGGGTCGCCGAGGCCATGCTGCGGGACGCGCGCCGCCGGTACGGCCTGCCGGTGAGCCTCTACCGGATGGGCGAGGTGATGCCGAACACGCGCACCGGGGTCTTCAGCCACGGCGGCAGCCTGGCCGAGTTCCTGCTGGACGCGTCCGTCGAACTCGGCGTCACCTTCGGCACCGGCGCGCTCGGCGACTTCACCCCGGTCGACAACGTCAGCCGCCTCATCGCGACCGCCGTCCGCGACAGCCGCGTGGGGCAGACCTTCCACGTCGTGCAGCGCGAGTCGACCCGCCTGGACGACCTGCTCGGCCACGTCGCCGCCCGGTTCGGCCTGCGGAGCGTCGACTACGCGGAGTTCCGGCGGCGCGTCGCCGAACAGGACTCGCCGCTGCTCCAGCGGCTCGCCGCGGTGCTGCCCGACCCCGCCGCGGGCCCGCGGACCCTGACCGAGCTCTTCCGCGACGTGCCCTCCCCCGACGTCAGCCGCAACTGCCACGAGTTCGTCGACTCCGCGGCCGTCGAGTGGATCCCCCTGGACTCCGAGGTCTTCCACCACTACGCGGCGGCCCTGCGACCGCCGTCGGCCGCCCGCCGTGAGGACCTGCGGCTGCTCGGCAGGGCGGAGATGACCTCCTGATCCCCTGACAGCCGCGCCTCGGGGCCGGCGCACCGGTGGAAACACGTCGACGGCGGCCGGAATGCCGCCGAGAAGCGATCCGGTGTTCCGGCCCGCGAAGCCGAATTGTTGCACCGGTGTTGCGGTAATACCGGGGCGGAACGCGGTGGCCGGGCGGCATACGGCCACCGCGAATCGGTGTGCGCCGAATTCCCCCCGAACTCTTGCCCCGCCGCCCCGCACGGGGCTATCTTCCTGCCGACAGGTGATGAGTGTCAGCGTTCGGCCCTGGCCTGCTGACCGGCAACCCTCCTCCGCGGCGGGGTGCTCCAGGTGAACACCCGGCCGTGCCGCAGGGGCCCGGCAAGCGCGAGACCGGCGGGCGGTGCGCCCGCCGCCAAGTGGAGGTGCTGACGATGGGTGAGCGGCAGACGTCGCGGCCCGAAGGTCGCAGCGCCGTACGGGCGTTCCGGAGCTCCTCCCGTCGTCACATCGACCTTCAGCGCGTCGCCGCCGCTCTCTGTCCCGGGCTGCCCGCCGGCCGCTGACACGGCGCGGCCGCCCCGGGCGGGCAACATGCCGCCACCGGGCCGGACCTGACGGCGGCTCCGGCCGCGGCCCGGCGGGCACGGCACGGCCCGCGCGGCACGCACGGTAGCCGGTCGGCGCGGGATCACGCCGGCCGGCCCGGCGTACCTCCCCGGCGATCCCCCGCGGAACCGTATCCCGTACGCGGCGCGGTGAGCACCGACGGATTCGGCCGCCTGCCGCGCCTGACACGCCCAGTCGCCTTCCCGGAAAATCCGGTGCCCCGCGGTCGATGACGTCCGCGTGAACGCGTGTGCTTTCTCCCGCCGACCCGGAAACCGGTCGCGCGAACAGATCTCCGTACGCATGCGGCTGCCATTGGAGCCGGTCCGCAAATCCGCCATGCCCGAATACCGGACAGGATTCCCGAACCATGAGTGACGACATTCCGCAGACGCCACAACCCGGCGACGCGAACCCCGAACCACCGCAGCCCGGCCTCGTCGAGGCGAACGTCGACCTCGACGCCGCCAAAAGCGTCTCCCGGCGCCGCCTGCTCACCTTCGGCGCCGTCGGCGTGGGCGCCGCCGCTGCAGCCGGCCTGGGCAGCTGGGCCTTCATCAGGAGCGACACGAAGGACAGCGGCACCGCCGACGGCCTCACCGTGACGAGGTCGTGGGCCGACCGGCAGCTGACCGTCACCGCCCCCAGCGGCGTCTGCGACGCGCCGCTGATCGTCGCCTACGAGAAGGGCTTCTTCCGGGACGCCGGGCTGAACGTCGTCCTGAAGAAGACCGGCACCGACGAGGACGCCACCGCCGCCGTCGGCTCGGGCAAGTACATAGCGACCAACGGCATCTTCTTCAACTTCCTCGGCCCGATCTACAACGGCACCCCGGTCAAGCTGTCCGGCGGGCTGCACCACGGCTGCCTCGACCTCTACGCCCGCAACGACGGCTCGGTGCCCACCGTGGCCGCGCTCAAGGGCCGGAAGATCGGCGTGAGCAGCCTGCAGGGCTCGGCGCCCAACTTCTTCTCCCTCGACCTGCTCGACGCCGGCATCAACTCCAGTCCGGCGGCCAAGCAGGTCGAGTGGGTCGTCATCGAACAGGACCTCCTACCGAAGGCGCTCCAGGACAAAAAGGTCGACGCCATCGCGACCGCCGGCGGCTTCCTGCCGATCATCCAGGGGGTCAAGGACGGCTGGGCAAAGGAACTCTCCGACAACCGCGACCTGAGCCGCAACGCCTCCTACCCGTGCTGCGCGGTCGCCCTGAACGAGACCTTCGTCAGCCAGGACCCGGTCACCGCCGCCAGGCTGGTCAACGCCTGGGCGCGCGGCTCGCGCTACGTGGGGGCGAACCTGCAGGAGACCGCCGAGATCGAGTCCGGCAGGCACTACGTCCCGGACACGGCGGCCAACATCCTGCCGGTGCTGCAGACCCTCACCTTCGACCCCTCGCCCAAGAACCTGCAGCGGGTCCTCGAGCCGGGCATCGACAAGTTCATCCACACCGGCTTCCTCCCCGCCGGTACCGACGCCCGGGCGCTGGCCGACAAGGTCTTCGTCAACCTCGGTCTCGACTTCTGAGGAAGACCATGGACCCCACCACGCTCAACGCCGTCCCGGCCGCCACCCCGGCGGCGGCCGGGACGGCGGCCCCCACCGGGACGACCGTCCAGGGCGCGGCGCGTATCCACGCGGCCCTGGAGAAGGTCACCCACCCGGTCCGCGTCAACCCGGTCCTCACCGGCGCCGGCGTCCTCGCCTGGGCCGCCTTCAGTACGATCACCGAGGTCGTGCACGACAGTCCGGGACTGCCGCTGCGCGACAGCGCCGCCGTCCGCGCCACCACGGACTTCACCGCGATCGTCGGGGCGGCCGTCGCCGGGCTCGCGGTGGTGCTGTGGGCGCTCAGCGGCATCCGCGGGCGGCTGGGCGCCCGCGCGGCCGCCCGTGTCGCACACGGTTCGGCGTGGCTGTTCGGCTCGGCCGTCTGGGCGATCTTCTGGGAGATCTCCACCGCCAAGACCAACGCGCTGTCCACCCCGTACTTCGACGCCCCCCAGGAGATCCTCGACCACCTGTGGAACGACAGGGGGATCCTCGCCGACAGCCTCGGCAACTCGCTCCAGCTGCTCACGCTCGGCTTCGTCCTCGGCCTGCTCGCCGGTCTGACCACCGGGGTGGTGATCGGCTGGTGGCAGCAGGCCAACTACTGGGTGCACCCGATCCTGATGTTCCTCGGGCCGGTGCCGACGCTGGCCTGGGTACCGGTCATCTTCGTGCTGTTCCCGAGCGCCTACAGCGGCGCGGTGTTCCTGATCGCGGTCAGTGTGTGGTTCCCGATCACGGTGCTGACCCGGGCCGGCATCGTGAGCATTCCCCGCTCGTACTACGACGTGACGCAGACCCTGGGCGCCAAGAGCTGGTTCCTGCTGCTGCGGGTGAGCCTGCCGGCCGCGCTGCCGAGCATCTTCACCGGCGCCTTCATGGCGCTGGGCTCGTCCTTCGTGAGCCTCACGGTGGCGGAGAACTTCGGGGTGAACTCCGGACTCGGCTGGTACCTGAACTGGCAGAAGAGCTGGGGCGACTTCCCCGGCCTCTATGCCGGCATCGTCGTCCTGGTGGTCGTCTGCGGTGTGCTGCTGACCCTGCTGTTCCGGCTGCGCGGCTGGGTGCTGCGCTGGGAGAAGGAGCTGACCCGATGGTGACGACCGGCGCGGGTGCCGCGATCGACCTGCGCAACGTCACGCAGGCGTTCCGCAACGGCAGCAGCGACCTTCCCGTCCTCGACGACGTCTCCCTCTCGGTCAGGCCCGGTGAGTTCGTCGCGCTCGTCGGCCCGAGCGGTTCGGGCAAGTCGACGCTGATCCGGCTGCTCGCCGGGCTCGACAGGCCGCTGTTCGGTTCGGTGCGGGTGGGCGGCGAGCCGGTGACGGCTCCGGACCCGAGCCGGGCGCTCGTCTTCCAGGACCCGACGCTGCTGCCGTGGCGCACGGTCCGCGGCAACGTGGCGATCGGCCCGCAGGCGCGGCGGGCCCGCGCCGGGGCGAAGGCGCGGATCGACGACGCGCTCGCCCTGGTCGGGCTGACCGACTTCGCCGACGCCTGGCCCGCGCAGCTCTCCGGCGGCATGGCGCAGCGGGCCGCGCTCGCCCGCGCGCTCGTCAACGACCCGTCCGTACTGCTGCTGGACGAACCACTCGGCAGGCTCGACGCCCTCACCCGCCGTGTCCTGCAGGGCGAGCTGCTGCGGCTGTGGCGGGAGCGGGGCTTCACCGCCGTCCTCATCACCCACGACGTCAGCGAAGCACTCGTGCTGGCCGACCGGCTGGTCGTCCTCTCGCCGCGTCCGGCCCGGATCCGCGAGGTCGTCGAGGTCGGTCTCGACCGCCCCCGCGACCAGTCCGCGCCGGAGTTCGTCGGTCTGCGCGCGCGGATCCTGGCGCTGCTGGACGAGGAGGCCACGACGCCGCCGGACGAACTCCGGGAAACCCGCTGACCCGCGGGTCCACCCGCCCACCGACCCCACCGACCCCACCGACCCCACCGACGGAATCAGGCACGATGTCCCAGCACACGAAGTCCCTCGTCGTGATCATGTCCGCCGCCGCCGCGATGGTGCTCGGCGCGGCCGGACCGGCCGCCGCGCACGTCGGCGTCACGTCGTCGAGCGCCACGGGCGGCAGCAGCGCGGTGCTGACGTTCACGGTGCCCGCCGAGTCGGCGACCGCTCACACGGTCGGGCTGACCGTGCACCTGCCGACCACCACCCCGTTCACCTCCGTGCTCGGCGCACCCGCCCCCGGCTGGACCGTTCGGCTCACCCGGACCACGCTCGCCGTGCCGCTTCAGGACGACGACGGTGACAGCGTCACCTCGGCCGTGACCGAGGTGACCTGGACGGCCACCGGCGGCGGGCTGGCGCCCGGCCAGTTCGGCCAGTTCCTGCTGTCGGTCGGCCCGCTGCCGGCCGACGGCACCCTGTACCTGCCGACCGTCCAGCGCTACTCGGACGGTACGCAGGTGGACTGGGTGCAGCAGGCGCAGGGGGAAGCCGAACCCGAGCACCCGGCCCCGAGTGTGGTCATCACCCCGGCCGCGGCGGCGGCAACCGCCTCGGGCGGCTCGGGGGACGGCTGGGGCATCGGCCTGGGAGCGGCGGGCATCGTGCTGGCGCTGTCGGCGGGCGCCGTGGGCGGCGCGGCCCTGACCCGCGCCCGGCACGGCGCGGCCCGACCGGCCGTCGACGGCGGCGCGGGCCCACCGCGGGTCGACGACGGCGCGGGCCCGACCCGTACCCCCTCGTGAGCAGGCGGTCGGCGCGGCGGTGCGCGCTCACCCTCCTCGCCCTGCTCGGCACGCTCACCGGGCTGGCGCTCGCGGCCCCGCCCGCCTCGGCGCACGCCTACGTGATCGCGACCACCCCGTCGGACGGCACGGAGGTGCGCACGCCCCCGGCCGGCATCCGGGTCACCTTCGACGAGCCGGTCACCCTGCCCGCCGCCAAGGGGGCGACCAGTGTCGTCGACGCGGCGGGCAGGGACGTAAGCAGCGGCTCGGTGCGCCTGCTCGACGGCAGGCGCACCCTCGTCATCGGCGTCCGGCCGGGCATCACCGAGGGCTCCTACATCGCCAGCTGGTCCGTCGTCTCCGCCGACACCCACCCGGTGGGCGGGTCCGTCCAGTTCGGTTACGGCGTACCGGCGGTCACGATCGCGGCGCCGCCGTCCGAACGGCCGAGCGCGGGCCTGCAACTGGCCGTCGGGGCGGTCAAGGGCCTGCTCTACCTCGGACTCGTCGCCGCCCTCGGCGTGCTGCCCGCCGGGCTGGTGCTCGGCGCCGGTCCCGGCGAGCGCCGCGTCCTGTGGCGCGCCGCGCGGATCGGCGCCGCGCTCGCGGTCCTCGCCTCGGCCGCGCAGGTCGTGACGCAGTACCTCTGGGACGCCTCCGCCGTCCCCGGCGGCGCCACGTGGGCCGGCCTGCGCGGCTTCGCCGGGTCGGCGTACGGCCAGACGGTGTTCGTCCGCGTCGGCCTGCTCGCGGCGGCCCTCGCCGTCCTTCCGCCGCCGCACGCCCGCGACGGCGGCCGGCGGGCGCCGGTCCTACGGTGGACGGCGGCGGGCGTGCTCGCGGCGGCGGTGCTGGGCAGCGTCGTCCGCAACGGCCACGGCGGAACCGGCGCCTGGTGGTACTTCGCCTCCACCCTGGTGCACGTCGCGGCCGTCGTCGCCTGGCTCGGCGGGCTGGCCGTCCTCGGCTGGCTCGTGCTGCGCCGCCGGCTGTCCCTGGCGCGGCTCTCCCGGCTCCCGCTCTGGTCGCGCTACGCCACCGCCAGCGTCGCGGTGCTTGCCCTCAGCGGCGTGTTGCAGGGCCTGGTCCAGGTACGCTACCCCGCGGCGCTGACCGGCACCGCCTACGGCGGCATCCTGCTCGTCAAGCTCACGCTCGTCGCGGCGGCGCTGCTGCTGGGGCTGCGGGGCAACCGCTGGATCGGCCGGCAGCTCGCACGCCGGGACGCGTACGCGGCGGACGGGCGCATCGCCCCCGGGGAGACGGCACGGCTGCGTACCCGGGTCCGGGCCGAGGCCGGGCTCGGCGCGGTGATCGTCGTCGTCGCCGGGGTGCTGTCCTCGGCGGCTCCGGCCGCCACGGCCTACGCCCCCACGCGGGTCGTCCACGCGGCGATCGGCCCCTACGCCGTGACGATCGAGGTCGCCCCGGCCCGGCGCGGCCCGGAGAGCTTCCGCGTCACCGCCGAGGGCGCCACCGACGCCACCGCGCCGGTGCGGTCGGTCCAGCTCGACCTCGGCCGGCCCGCCGGCGGCGTCCGGGCCCTGCGGGTCGGCTTCCCCTACCGGCTGCCGGGCCCGATCCGCCCCGGAAGGGCCACCGCGTTCACGTTCGTGAGCTCCTCGGTCAACGTTCCCGGCACCGGCACCTGGACCGGGACCCTCGTGCTCGTCGCCGGCCCCACCGAGCAGTACGCCGACGCGTTCCACTACCGGGTCCTGTGAGCCGCCCCACCACACCGCCCGACCACCTGAGGAGATCCCGTGGCCACCTACGCATCCGTACTCGACTCCATCGGCGGAACGCCGCTGATCCGGCTGACCCGGGCCGCCGGGACGCTGCGCCCGCGCGTCTACGTCAAGCCGGAGTGGCAGAACCCGGGCGGCAGCGTGAAGGACCGGGCGGCCCTCGCCATGCTGCGCCGGGCCGAGGCGGACGGCTCGCTGCGCGCGGGTGGCACCGTGGTGGAGGTGACCAGCGGGAACACCGGCATCGGGCTGGCGCTCGCGGCGGCCCACCTCGGCTACCGCGCGGTGATCTTCACCAGTTCCTCGATCGCCCGGGAGAAGCAGGACCAGCTCACCGCCTACGGGGCCGAACTGCGCCTGGTCGACGCCTTCGTCCCCAGGGACCACCCGGACAGCCTGCGGTCGAAGGGCGAGCAGTTCGTCGCCGAGACGCCCGGCGCCTGGCTCGCGCAGCAGTACGACAACCCGGCCAACCCGGCGGCCCACTACGCCAGTACCGGCCCCGAGGTCTGGGCCGACACCGACGGCGCGGTCACGCACTTCGTCGCCACCGTCGGGACCGGCGGCACGATCTCGGGTACCGGCCGCTACCTCAAGGAGGTCAGCGGCGGCCGGGTCCGGGTGATCGGCGCGGACCCGGTCACGTCGAGCTACTCCGGCGGCGACGGCAGCCAGAAGTACATCGAGGGCGCCGGCCACTTCGTGCACCCCGAGGCGGCGGTCGACGTGTGGCCGCAGGCGCTCGACGTGGACGTGATCGACGACTACGTCGGGATCGAGGACCAGGAGGCGATCGACGCCATCCGGCGGCTGGCCCGCACCGAGGGCATCCTCGCGGGCGGCTCGTCGGGGATCGCGCTGGCGGCGGCCTTCCGGATCGCCGAGGGGCTCACCGCGGACGACACCGTCGTGGTGCTGCTTCCCGACTCGGGCCGGACGTACCTGTCGACGTACTTCAACGACGGCTGGCTCGCCGCCAACGGCTTCACCGGCCCGGCGGACCGGGACCGGCCCGGCGGCCCGACCGTCGGCGAGCACGCGGCCGCGTCGCCGCTGATCGAGCGGGACGAGACCGTCGCCGAGGCCCTGCGGCGGCTGGCGGCCGACGGGCTCGCCGACGACGACCCGGTGCTGGTGGCGCACCGGCGCGACGGGCGCGTCCTGGCCCCGCACCACTCCGACATCGCCGGCTGCACCACACCCGCCCGGCTGCGCGGCGCGGCGACGGTCGCCGAGACCGTCCGGCCCGTCGGAGTGCGGCTGGGCGTCGGGCTCGCCCTCACCGATCCCGCCGTGACCGCCTGGGACGGGGCCGACGGCGGCATCGCGCTCGTGCTCGACCGCGGCCGGGTGACCGGGACCGTGACCTGGCGGGCGCTGCACCGCGAGCCGACGCTCGCGCTGACCGAGCAGGCCGGATGAGCACCGCCACCCGGCGCACCGCCGTCGCCGGCGCCCGCGCGTGCGGGCTGCTGACGGCCTGCGGCGGCGGGGGCGCCGACGGCCGCGGCGCGGACGCCTCAGCGGCCACCGGACCGCTGTCGGCGGCGACGGGCGGCCCGCGGCCGGTCCCGACCGGCGGGATCCCGGTCGGCGGCTCGACCGTCGTCATGGCCGACACGGTCTCCCCGGCCGTCGTGGCCCGGCCGACCCGTACGGCCTACGCCGCGCACACCGCGATCTGCACCCATCGGGGCCGCGCCGTGACGCCGGGCCGGGGCCTGGAACTGGACGGCCCGTGCCACGGCTCGCGGTCCGACGCGGCCACCGGCCGGGTGCTCGGCGGGCCGGCGACCCGGCCGCTGCGGGCCCGGCCGTTCACCGTGCGCGGTGACGTCCTCCCGCCGCACACGCACGAAGACAGCGACGACGGCGACGGCCGGGGCAGTTCCGGCGGCGTCCCGGAGGGAGACTGACATCATGACCGGTACCCCGTCCCGTGTTCTGCGCGTCTCCGAGCGGGAGCGCGCCGCGATCGGCGCCCTGCTGCGGTTCCCGCTGGTCGCGGCGATCAACGGCCGCCGCTCGCGCCGCTTCCCGGTCGGCGGCAGCATCCCGGCCGGTGAGCTGGCGTTCACCAGCGCCAAGCCGGTCCAGCCGCTGAGCGAGGTGGAGCGCGCCCTGGTGCTCGCCGTGGTCACGGGTGTGACGGGATGGAACTTCGGCATCTCCCACCACCCCGGCTACGCGCCGGCCCTGCCGAACTACCCCGCCACGGCGGGCGGCAGGACGTTCCCCTCCGCCGCCGGATTCCACACCACCGACTTCTTCTTCACCGACGACTCCGGTACGTACTTCCTGTCCAGTCGCGACGCGGCGCCCGGCGACGGCGTTCCGGTCGAGGACGACGGCGTCGAGGCCGACGTCGACGCCTGGCTCGGCGCCACCGTGGCCCGCTACCGCAAGCTCTCGGACCGGCGGATCCGGCTGCCGCGCGAGGAGCCCCACCTGGAGGGGCACAACACCTGGATCGCCAACCACCCGGGCTCGCTGCTGGTCGTGCCCGTCGCGGACCTCGCCCAGCACCTGATCGCCAACCTCGCGTTCTTCCTCCAGAACGGGTACGGCGTGTACGACGACGTCAACGGGCGGCCGGTCCCCGGGGGAGACGACTCCTCGCTGCGGCACGCCGGCGACCCGTTCCCGCTGTCGTTCGTGGAGCAGTACACGCTGGCCGAGGCCAGTGCGGAGCTGATCACCGGCGTCTACAACGGCCATCTGCTGCTGGGCGCCCTGGGGCTGGGCGGCTGGACCTTCGACGGGATCGACCGGCTCTCGATCCTCGGCGCGTCCGGCGACCCCGACGTCCCCGGGCTGGGCTTCCACGTCGAACACGACGAGCGGTGGGCGCTGCCCAACCCGACCGGGCTCCCCGGGGTCTTCGAGACGCTGGCGCGCCCCCATGTCCGCGACGCGGCCGAGGCGGTGGAGCGGTTCGCCGAGCGCAAGTTCGGCACCGGCGGCCCGTTCGACGCCGCGACGCCCGGCCCGTGGCGCGACACGCGCCGGGTGCGGTCCTCGGCGGCGCCCTACGACGAACGCTTCCTGCGCCTGCTGACCGGTCAGGTGCGCTACATCGACGAGACCTTCGGCAAGGTGCCCGGGACGGTGCCCACGGTGCAGATCCTCAACTACCTCCAGGCCCAGCACCTCGACACCGACTTTTACGACCACCACTTCGGCGAGGGCGCCTATCTGGCGACCCACCGCGAGCACGGGGCCACCTGGCACTGAGCGCGGCGAGCGGCGCGGTGCGCCGCGCCGGCATCGAGGCGGGCGGCCCGCGCCCGGGGCGGGGCGCGCCCGCGGCGGGGCGCGCCGGGCAGCGGGAGGGAGCGGCGCCGGCCGGTCGCCCGGCCGTGCGGTCGCAGACGACGGCCGGCGTCTTTCACAGGTCGACACCCCTTTCGTAGGCCCGAAAAAGTGACCCTTTCCGGTGGCGTTAGCCCTGTATCCGCCGGCCGAGCAGGCGCGTGCGGGGCATATATCCGGCTCGCGCCCCCCGCGACGGCGCACGCCTGGGCGTACGAGCGGGCCTTGACCGCCGCGGCCGGCCGGTGAACGCCCCCCAACGGCGCCCGGGTCGGATCGTCCCCTCCGCTCCGGCCGGGACCCGCCCCCGCCGCGGTGACCACCGGCGGCGGGGGCGGGCGGCAGGGTCAGCCGGTGATCTCGGCGATCGAGCGGACCGCTGTAGGGCGCCGGGCACCTCCCAGCGAGGGCCGGCCGCCCTTCCGCCCGCGCGGTTCCCGCGGGACGGCCGGCCGCCGAACGGGGCGGACGGACCCGCCGAGGCACGGGCGCTTTCCGCGCCATCCGGACCGCGGCGGCGGGGTGCCGCCCGGCAAACCCGCCCACGGAGTGGACGAACCGCTCGCGCAGCTGCTCGGCAGGCTCCGGGAGGACGCGCGGCGCCAGGCCCGGCGCGAGGTGGGCCTGGTGCTGCCCACGGTGGCGGACGACCCGGACACCGCCCTGTCACCGCGGCAAGCCCCGCGGCGCCCGACGACGCCGAGGCGTTGCGCGTCGTGGGCGAGCGCGGCGGCACCCCGGCCCGCCGGGCCCGGCCGGTTCCCCGCCACGGCCGCCGCCCCCGCCGCCGCCCCCGCCCGGTGCATCGCGGTCCCCGCCGGGCGGGCGGGGCCGCGCCGGTGGCCGGGAGGGCCGAAATGGTAGCGTGAGGCCCACATTTGACGGGAGCGGCAGGAAAGCGACGGCAGGAACATGCTGGACAAGAATTTCGTCCGTAACCATCCCGATGCGGTCAAGGAAGCCGTTCGCGTCAAGGGGATCGATCTCGATGTCGACGAACTGATCCGGCTCGAGGAGCACAACCGCGGTCTGCAGTTCCAGGTCGACGAGGCGCAGCGGCAGCGCAAAAGCCTGTCGAAGGAATTCGCCAAGGCCGACGAGACGCGCCGCGCTGAACTCCGCACGCAGAGCAGCGAACTCGACGGAGCCCTTTCCGAACTGCGTGCCGAACTGTCCCGGGCCGGCGCGGAATTGCGCGAGCTGCTGCTGCTGACCCCCGGCATCCCCTGGGAGGGGGCGCCGGTGGGCGACGACGAGTCGGCCAACGTCGTCATCCGCTCCTGGGGCAAGCCCCCGGCGTTCGACTTCGCCGTCCTGGACCACGTGGAGATCGCCGAGCGCCGCGGCTGGGCGGAATTCGCCCGCGCCCGCCAGGTGTCGGGAGAACGCGCGTACACCCTGAACGGCGATCTGCTGATGCTGGAGCGGGCGCTCCACTCCTACGCACTCGACCTGCTGCGTACCAAGGACTTCACCCCGATCTCGGTCCCCTCGCTGGTCAAGGAGGAGGCGCTGGTCGGGACCGGCATGTTTCCCAAAGGCCGTTCTGAGACCTATGAACTGCCCGCGGAGAACCTTTTCCTGGCCGGTACCGCCGAGGTCGGACTGGTCGGACTCCACTCCGGCGAAATCCTGGACAAGAGCCGCCTGCCGATTCGCTACGCCGGAATCTCCCCGTGCTTCCGGCGTGAGATCGGCAGCGCCGGCCGGGATGTCCGCGGCCTACTGCGGGTCCACCAGTTTGAAAAGGTCGAGCAGTTCGTGATCTGCGAGGCGGACGTCGAGGTATCGGCCCGCTGGCACCAGGAGCTGCTCGCCACCGCCGAGCAGATCCTGCAGGAACTCGGGCTCGCCTACGAGGTCGTGGAATGCGCGACCGGGGACATGGGCGTGGGGAAGTTCCGTATGAACGACATCAATACCTGGATTCCGTCGCTGGAGACCTACCGGGAGACCCACAGCTGCTCGACGCTGCACGACTGGCAGGCCCGGCGGGCGGGTCTGAAGTACCGCGACAGCGACGGCACGGTGCGGATCGCGCACACGCTGAACAACACCGCGGTGGCGACCCCCCGGCTGCTGGCCGCGGTGGTGGAGAACTTCCAGACCGCCGACCAGAAGGTGCGCGTCCCCGAGGTGCTGCGCCCCTACCTCGGCAACCGCGAGCTGCTCTAGCCGACGGGGCCGGCCGCGCCGCGGCCGGCGGGGAGCCGGCGCGCCCGAGCCGATCGGCGACTCGGCGGCCGGCACGGCGTTCCTGCGGGCGCGGACCGTCGAGGTGCCGAGCGCGGCGGGCGTAAGGGTGTACCTGCCACTGCTCGACGGCAGCGACCAGGTCGGGGTGCTGGCGCTGACGATGGACTCCGTGGACGACGACGACCGGCGGCTGCTGCGGCGGCTCGCCGGTCTGGTCGCGGACATGATCGTCACCAAGGACCACTACACCGACCAGTTCTTCCTCGCCAGGCGGCGCGAGCCGATGGGGGTGGCCGCCGAGATCCAGTGGGCCCTGCTGCCCCCGCTGACGATGTCCTGCCCGCAGGTCGAGGTGGCCGGCATCCTGGAGCCCGCCTACCAGGTCGCGGGCGACAGCTTCGACTACGCGCTCAACGACGACATCCTGCACGTGGCGATGGTCGACGCGATGGGACACGGCCTGGACGCCGCCACGATGGCGACGGTCGCCATCGGCGCGTACCGGCACGCCCGGCGGTCCGAGATCGGCCTCGCCGACATGTACGCGTTCATGGGCAGCGCGATCGCCCGGCAGTCCGGCCCCGACCACTTCGTCACGGCGCAGATGATGAGCCTCGACATCACCACGGGCGTGCTGCGGTGGGTCAACGCCGGGCACCCGGCCCCGCTGCTCATCCGCGACCGCGGGGTGGTCCGGAAGCTGGAGAGCCCGACGACGCTGCCGGTGGGCTTCGGCGGCGACGACCCGCAGGTCAGCGAGGAGACGCTGCGGCCCGGTGACCGCGTGCTGTGCTTCACCGACGGCCTGGTGGAGGAACACGAGTCCGGCGCCGAGCCGTTCGGCGAGGACCGGCTCATCTCCTATGTCAACCGGGTCAACCGCGCCGGACACCCGGAGGAGGGCGTGCGGGGCACGGTCCGCACCCTGTCCCACGAGTTGAAGCACCAGCGGGGCCGCCGGACCAGCGACGACGCGACCCTCTTCCTGATCGAGTGACGCGGCGGCACGGCCGGCCACCTCGCCGAGTTCGACTGAGCCGCGGCCGGGGCGGTCGCGGGACCACGCGGCGCCGCCCGGCCGCCCCGACCGGCCGCCCGACCCGCCCCCTCACCCGTCCGTTCAGATCCGCGGCCGAAGCCGCGGATCGGTGTCATCGGGGCGCCATACCGTTCACCGTCGGCCACCATCCGCTGACCGGAACGCGAGAGCCGCATTTCACCTTCGGCGGGGCAGACCGCGGGTGGGCGGTAAACCGTCCGGCCGCTGGCGGCAATCTCCCGGCGTGTTCGAAAAGACGCCCGCGCGAGGCCGGGCGCCGAGCGCGGGCCGGAGGGCGAAGGGCGGTCGGCGGGAGGCGCGCAGCGGTGTGGCGGCCGGGCCCGCGGCGGCTCCCGCCGGGCCGGGAAAGGCCGGTTCTCCACCCCCGCCGCCCGCGCCGCGAAACGGCACCCCACCTGCCCCGCAGGGACGGCCCCGGCAGTTGCCGGCCGCATTTCCGGCGACGCCCCGGGAATTATCGAAAGGGCCACCGGGCCGCACCGCGGGTGAATTCGACGGATAATCGGCGGCCCACCTGGCAAAAGCGCACCAGCTGATTTCCTGTTGCACCGACAATCCTCGCGCCCAATGTCGTGTCCGCTTGCCCCGGGAAATGCCGGCCGCCGCCGGTGCCGGCCCGGCCGCGGCCGCCCGTAGCGGTCCGGGAGCGAAGACCGAGGTCGGCCACGGCACTCGTGGCGGTAGGTTGTCGGCGCGGCGTGTCAAAAGTGCGTCCGACGGCCGGGTCCGGTATACATTCTGCGGTCCCGCCCGGCCGCCACCCGGCGCGAGACAACTGTGCACCGCGGAGAATTCGTCCGGAATGGGTTCCGGTTACCTCTATGCAGCCGGAGACTTGGCGTGACCCGGGACACACACAGCGGCATTGCGGCGCTACATGCCCGGACGTACTATCTTTCCGCGCGCAGACCTCAGCAGAAGTGTCATTCGATAGTGCACACCGTGGCTGGTGAGTGGAGCGTAGAGTGATCGAATTACGGGTTCTTGGTCCGGTACGCGTGCTCGCGGGCGGCCGGGATCTGGAGATCGGGCACGCACGGCAGCGCGGGCTGCTCGCGCTGCTGCTGGTCGACGCCAACGCGGTGGTGCCGTTCGAACGGCTGGTGGAGCTGCTGTGGGACGAGCACCCGCCGCGGCTGGCACGCAATGTGATGGCGGGCTACGCGACGCGGCTGCGCAAGGTGCTCGCCTCCGCGCCGTCGAACGGCGGCGCGCCGGAGCTGTCCGCGCGCGACGGCGGCTACGTGCTGGAGGCCGATCCGGCCGCGGTGGACCTGTGCCGCTTCAAGGACCTGGCCGCCCGGGGCGCCGCCGCGACCGGTGACGACGAGCAGCGCTCGCAGCTGCTGCGGAACGCGCTGGAGCAGTGGTCGGGCGCGCCGCTGAGCGACCTGTGGGGCACCAGGGTCGAATCGCTGCGGGCCACCCTGGAGGCCCAGCAGCGCAGTGTGCTCACCGCGTTCTACGACGCCCAACTGCGGCTCGGCCGGGCCCGGGAGATCCTGCCGGAGTTGCAGTGGCTGATGGCGGAGCGGCCCTACGACGAGGAGCTGATGCTGCGGCTGATGGCCGCGCACCGGGACAGCGGCAACCAGGCGGAGGCGCTGCGCCAGTACTCCGCCTTCCGGGAGCGGCTGGCCTCGGAACTCGCGGCCAGGCCCGGCCGGGAGCTGCGCGAGGCCGGTGAGCTGCTGCTCCAGCCGCAGCAGGCGCGGCCCAGAATCGAGGTGCCGAGCCGGGAGCAGCTCCCGATGCCGGCCGCCCCCGACGTCTTCTCCGGGCGCGAACCGGAGCTGGCCGCGCTCGACATGCTGGCCCGCCCGCGCGAGCTCGACACCGACCCGGCCACCGCCCGCAGCCGGAACCTCTTCGTGATCAGCGGGCTGGCCGGCTCGGGCAAGACCACGCTGGCGGTGCAGTGGGCGCAGCGGGCCCGCGACTCCTTCCCCGACGGCCGGTTCTTTGTCGCCATGCGGGGCCACCACCCGAACCTGGAGCCGCTCTCGCCCGCGGAGACGCTGGCCAGGGTGCTGCTGGCGCTCGGGCTGCCAGCCGCCGACATCCCGTACGGGCTCGACGAGCGCGCCGCGCTGTACCGGACGCTGCTGGCCCGGCGCCGGGTGCTGATCCTGCTGGACGACGTGGCGGGCCCCGACCAGGTGCGCGACCTGCTGCCGACGAGCGTGAACGGCAGCGCGGTGGTGGTGACCGGCCGCAACCGGATGCCGGAGCTGACCGTCAGGTACTGCGCGGGCGAGCTGATGCTGGACGTGCTCGACGAGCGGGCGGCGCTGGCGCTGCTGAGCAGCCTGGTGGGCACCGAGCGGGTGGCCGCCGAGCCGGACGCGGCGGTCGGCTTCGTCCGGGCGTCCGGTCAGCTGCCGCTGACGCTGCGGCTGAGCGCGGCCTACGCGGCCGGCCGGCCGGAGGAGTCGCTGGCCCGGCTGCTGCCGTTCGTGGCGGGCGCGCCGGGCGAGGAGGTCCAGGCGCACCGGGCGATGCGGCAGGCGCTGAACCTGTCCTACCGCCGGCTGGCGCCCAAGCACCGGCAGGTCTTCCGCTGGGCCGGCCTGATGCCGGGCTCGGACTTCGGTACCGAGGCGGTCGCGGCCCTGGCGGACTGCTCGTTCGCCGAGGCGGAGGACCGGCTCGGCACGCTGGTGCGGGCCAACCTCGTCACGGAGTACGCCTCCAGGCGCTACCGGCTGCACGACATGGTCAAGCAGTACGCCGCCGAGACCGCCGCCGAGGACCCGCTGGCGGTCCGGGAGGCGGCGCTGCTGCGGCTGCTGGAGTGGTACCGGCGCTGCGTGGAGGAGGCCAGCCACACCCACCAGATACAGATGGCGGGCTTCCACCGCGGCGCCGCGCCGGCCTGGATACCGGTGTCCGCGCCGCAGGAGGACGGGATGCTGCCGGAGGTCGACATCGACTGGCTGGACCGGGAGAAGGCCAACATCTGCGCGGCGATCAAGCACGCCGCCGAGATGGGCCTGGGCGCGGCCAGTTGGCAGCTGGCCGACGCGATGCTCGGCTTCATCCGGCTGCACCCGGGCGGCGAGGACTGGTCGGCCGCGGTGCGCGCGGCGCTCGTGGAGACCGCCAAGTCCGGTGACAGCCGCGCCCACACGGGCATGCTGCTGAACGTCGCCGACACCCATTACCGCGACGGCACCGAGGGTGAACTGGCGCACGCCCGCGAGGCCGTCCAGGTGGCCAGGGACGCGGGCTGGCGGGCCGGCGAGGCGCTGGCGCTCACCGCGATCGGCCGCTCGTACTGGTCGATGGGCGAGGTCGGGCTGGCCGACCGCTACCTGACCGGGGCGCTGCGCATCCACGAGGACCTGGGCGACTGGGCGGGCCAGGCCAACGCGCTGGCCCGGATCGCCCGGAACATCTACGACGCCGGTGCCATGGAGGACGCGCTGCGCGACTACCGGCGGGCGCTGGTGCTGGTCGAGCGGGCCGGTTCGCGGTTCGGCCGGGTGCGGCTGCCCGGCTACATCGCGCTGACGCTGCGCCACATGGGCCGGTACGAGGAGGCCGAGCGCTGGTGCGCGCTGGCGATCCGGCTGAGCGAGGAGATGTCCTTCCACGAGGGGCTGGCCATCGCGCTGACCTGCCGGGCCACCATCCACAGCGACCTGGGCGCGCAGGCGAAGGCGGTGGCGGCGGCGCGGGAGGCGCACGTCACCATTCCGCACCTGTCGGACCCGCGGATCGAGACCGACTGCCTGATCCACCTGGGCGGCGTCGAGGCCGCCGCCGAGCACACCGACCAGGCGCTGCGCAGCTTCGGCAACGCGTGGCGGATCGCGGAGAAGTTCGGCTACCGGCAGGGCGTGGCCAGGGCGCTGGCCGAGAGCGCGGCCGTGCACGTCCGGATGGGCCGGTACGAGGAGGCGGTGATCGCCTGCCGGCGCAGCCGTACCGTGCTGGGCGGCACCGCGCTGCGGCCGGTGATCGCGCAGACCCTGATGTCGGAGGCGGACAGCGCGCTGGCCTCCGGGCGCTGCGCCGCGGCGGTGGCGGGCTACCGCCGGGTGGCGGCGATCTACCGGGCCAACCACCAGCCGCTGGGCGAGGTGCGGGCGCTGCTCGCCTGGAGCCGCGCGGTGCAGACGGTGCCCGGCCACGGCCGGCCGGGCCGCCCGGCGGCGCGCGGCCTGCGGATCGCCGAGCGGCTGGGCGTCCCGGAGGCCGACTCGCTGCGTGCCCTGGTCTGAGACGCGGGCCGCCCGGCCCCCGTGGCGGGCGGTCACGGCATCCGGATCACCGTGGCGGCGTAGGACAGGCCCGCGCCGAAGCCGATGAGCAGGGCGAGGTCCCCGCTGCGCAGCGTCCCGGAGGTACGCATCCGGTCCAGCGCGAGCGGGATGGAGGCGGCCGAGGCGTTGCCCTGGTCGACGATGTCCCGGGCGATCGCGACGTGTTCGGGGAAGCCCACCGAGTCGGCGACGGACTCGATGATGCGCAGGTTGGCCTGGTGGGGCACGAACGCCTGGAGGTCGCCGGGGGCCAGCCCGGAGCGGCTCAGCGCGGTCTCCACCACGCCGGGCAGGTTCGTCACCGCCCAGCGGAAGACCGACGCGCCCTGCATCCGCAGGTAGGGGCGCCCGTCGTGCTCGGGCTCGGGCCGTACCGTGATCGCGTCGGCCAGTTCGGGTTCGGTGCCCCAGACCACCGGTCCGATGCCGGGCTCGGCGGCCTGTCCGACGACCGCGGCGCCGGCGCCGTCGGAGAAGAGGAACGCGGTACCGCGGTCGAGCGGGTCGAGGATGTCCGACATCCGTTCCACCGCGACGAGCAGGCAGTTGCGGGCCGCTCCCGAGGTGACGGTCGAAGCGGCCAGGCTGAGGCCCACGGTGAATCCGGCGCAGGCGGCGCTGACCTTCACGCCGCGGGCCGCGACACCGAGCCGCCTGCCGATCTCGGCGGCGAGTTCGTCCCCGCCCTCAAGGTCGGACATGGTGGCGACCAGGATCTGGTCCACGTCGGTGGGGGCCATGCCGGCCTCGGCGAGTGCCTTGCCCGCGGCCGTGGCCCCCATCTCCACCAGGGTCTCGTCGCTCTGTGCGAAGGGGCGGGTGCTGATGCCGCTGCGCCGCACGATCCAGTCGGGATCGGAGTCCAGGGTGCGGCAGATCTCCTCGTTGGTGACGATCCGCCGGGGCCGGTAGGTCCCGATGCCCAGAAGAGCCGCGTGCCTGTTCTCGGCCGCGGGCGGGAACGTGCGCTCGGTCTCGGTGCTGTGCACTGGTGGGCTCCCGTCGTCAGCGCTGCTTCCGCATGGTCTTACGCGGCTGGGCCCGTCTTCCCGCGTGATCTCTTCTGCTTGACATTGGCATACTGGTGGTATGTACTCACATACCCAAGGAATGTTAGTTGGAGGGACCCCGCTGTGACCTCAGCAACTGCCACACCAACCGCCGAACCGTCGAAGGCCGGGACGACGCTGCTGCTGACCGCGGCGGCGACGTTCATGGCCTTCCTCGACACCACGGTCGTCAACGTGGCATTCCCCGATCTGCGTTCGCACTTCCCCCATGAGTCGCTCAGCAACCTCACGTGGGTGATCACCAGTTACGGGGTGCTGTTCGCCGCTCTGCTCACCTCCGCCGGCCGGTTCGCCGACGTCTTCGGCCGCCGCAAGTTCTTCATCGGCTCGCTGGCCCTGTTCGGCCTCGCCTCCGTCGCGTGCGCGGTCGCGCCGAACGTCGACACGCTGATCGCGGCCCGAGCCGTGCAGGGCATCGGCGCCGCGGGCATGATCCCCTCCGCGCTGGGCCTGGTCCTCATCGAGACGCCGGCCGAGAAGCGGGCCGAGGCGATCGGCATCTGGGGCGCGGTCGGCTCGGTGGCCGCCGCCGCCGGTCCCTCGCTCGGCGGCCTGCTGGTGAGCGCCTTCGACTGGCGCGCGGTGTTCATCCTCAACGTGCCGATCGCCATCGCCGTGATCATCGGCAGCGTGAAGCTGCTGCCCAACCGGCCCGCCACCGAGACCAAGCGGCCCGACCTGGTCGGTACCGGCGCGGTCACCCTCGGCATCACCGCGATCGTGGTCGGCCTGACCAAGGGCGGCGACTGGGGCTGGGACGCCGCCGAGACCTGGATCTGGATCGCGGTCGGCGTCATCCTGGTCGCGTACTCGCTGGTCCGCTCGCGCGGCCAGGAGGCTCCCGCCATCGACACCGAGCTGTGGAAGAGCAAGATGTTCGCGATGGCGAACCTCAGCGTCTTCTTCCTGGGCGCCGGCCTGTTCGTGTGGTTCCTGTCCGGCCCGCTGTACCTGACCACGGTCTGGCACTACTCGATCCTGAAGGCCGGCCTCGCGGTCAGCCCCGGCGCGGTGCTCTCCGCCGTCTGCGCGGTCATCGTCGGCAAGAAGGTCAAGCCGCAGAACCAGCGCCCGGTCATCCTGGTCAGCGGTCTGATCTTCTTCGCCGTGAGCGTCTGGGCGTACCTGAGCCTGGGCAGCGAGCCCAAGTTCCTGGCCATCTGGCTGCCGTACGGCCTGATCGGCGGCGCCGTGGTCGGCGCCTCGCTGACCAGCGTCACCACCGCGGCGGCCATCTCGGTGCACCCGCTGAAGTTCGCCTCCGGCACCGGCCTGAACACCACCGCCCGGCAGTTTGGCGGCTCGATCGGCATCGCCGTGATGGCCGCGGTGATCGCCGCGCACAACCCGCTGGACGCCCAGACCTACAAGGACGTCTTCCTGCTGACCGGTATCTTCGTGCTCGCCTCGATCATCCCCGGGCTGGGGCTGTTCACCAAGAAGTCGATGGCCGAGATCGCCGAGACCCAGCGCCAGATCCAGGCGTACATGGCCGCCCAGGCGCAGGCCGCCGCGGCCGCGGCCGCCGGCCAGGCGCAGGGCAGCGGTACCCCCGCGGTCGCCGACCGCAGCTGAACCCCGCGGGTACCGGCCGGACTTCCCCCAACCCGGTACCCGCCCGGAACGTCGGTCGCACGGTGCCCCCGTGTCGTGCGGCCGGCCCCGGTGGGGGCGGCGGAGCCTTCGGGCCCGCCGCCCCCTTCGTGGTTTCCGGGCCTCCGCGCCGCCGGCTGTCCGCGCCGCCGGCTGTCCGCGCCGCCGGCTGTGCGCGTCCCCGCGGTCCTTGTCGCCGCGGTCCGTGTCGCCGCGGTCCGTGTCAGCGCGGTCCGTGTCACCGCGGTCCGTGTCACCGCGGTCCGTGTCACCGCGGTCCGTGTCACCGTGTCGCCGTGTCGCCGCGGCCGGACACCGCGGACGGCGGGCACGGACGGCGGGCAGGGACGGTGGCCACGGACAGTGAGAACAGACGGTGAGAACAAGGGGCAGAACTTCGCCAAGTCGTGCGAGGGGTGTCCGCGACCGGGTGCGTAACACAGGGCGAGTGTCCGTCTCTTGAGAGGGAACCGTTGAACACCGTCCTTGACTGGCTGGACGATCCCGTGTCGGCGCGTGGGATCCACTACTACCGAGCGGACGGCTGGCACCTGCGCAGCTACCAGGAGATCGCCGGTCACGCCCGCAGGATCGCCGCCCTGCTGGGGGCCTCCGGCGTCACGCAGGGAGTCGTCTCCCTCCAGATCGAGGACCCGGAGAACTTCGTCCCGGCCTTCCTCGGCACCATGTACGCGGGCCTGACCCCCTCGCCGATCGCGTCCCCGGTGACCTTCACCAACCACGACGCGTACAGCGACCACGCGGCGGCCGTGATGGGCGCCGCCGCCCCCGCCGCCGTGCTCACCGACAGCGCGATGCGCGCGCTGGCCGCCGACTCCTGCGTCAAGGCGGGGCTGCCCGAGCCGCTGGCGCTGCCCGACGAACTGCCCGACGCGGCCGACGCGGTACGCCGGGACGCCGAACTGGCCCTGCTGCAGTTCACCTCGGGCTCCAGCGGCACCCCCAAGGGCGTCCGGGTGACCGCCGGCAACCTGGCCGCCAACGTCGCGGCGATCCACGGCTGGCTCGGCGTCACCAGCGAGGACTCCTGCTCCTCCTGGCTGCCGCTCTACCACGACATGGGCCTGATCGGCACCTTCCTCGGCTCCGTGGTGGCCCAGATCGACCTGTGGCTGATGACGCCGCTGGACTTCATCCGCTCCCCCGCCCGCTGGCTGGAGGCGCACGGCAAGCACGCCGTGACCATCACCACCGCGCCCAACTTCGGCTACGGGTACGCCACCTCCCGGGTCCGCGAACCCGACCTGGCGGGCAGCGACTTCTCCACCTGGCGGGTCGCGATGAGCGGCGCCGAGCGTGTCGACCCCCGGGTCGCCGCCGACTTCGCCACCCGGCTGAATCCGTACGGCTTCAGCACCTCGGCCTTCACGCCCTGTTACGGCATGGCCGAGACGACCCTGGCCGTCACCGGCGTGGTGCCCGGCACCGGGGCGAAGATCGTCCGCCCCGAGGGCGACCTGGTCACCGGCCGGCCGGTGACCGTCACCGGCACCGGCGTGCTCGGCTTCGACCGCCCGGAGGACCCGGCCCGCTGGCTGAGCTCCTGCGGCGTACCCGTGCCGCAGACCACCGTCGAGATCGTCGACGACGACGGCAAGGCGCTGCCCGACGGGTCGTTCGGCGAGGTCCGGGTCACCGGCGCGTCCGTCGCCCTCGGCTACCAGTCGCCCGACCCGGACGCCTCCGCGCCGTTCACCGCGGCCGGACTGCACACCGGCGACGCCGGCTTCCTGCTCGACGGCGAGCTGTACATCGTCGGGCGGATCGGCGACAGCCTCAAGGTCCGCGGCCGCAAGGTGCACGCCGAGGACTTGGAGGCCGCGCTCGCCGCGGTCCCCGGGGTACCGGCCGGCCGCTGCGCGGTGGCGCTCGGCAGCAGCGGCGGACGCGGCCGGGCCATCGCCGTGGTGGAGGCCCAGGACGACTCCTGGCTGCCCGCGGTGACCACGATGCTGCGCACCTCGCTCGACGCGTCCGTCGCGGTGACGGTGCTGCGCGCCCGCCGCGGCGTCATCCCCCGTACCTCCAGCGGCAAGCCGCGCCGCCGCCTGATGTGGCAGCAGGCCGGGGACGGCCTGCTGCCCGGCGACGTACTGCTCGACACCTTCAGCACCACGACGGCGGCCGCCGGACCGACGGCCGCCAGCACCGCCACGACCACGGCAACCGCCACGACGACGGCACGATTGGATGGGGCAGCGAAATGACCGCCACTCCCGCGGGGCTCGTTCTCGATGTGACCGAGACGGCTCCCGAGACCACCGCAGAACAGCACGGCCGGCTGGCCGGATCAGCGGACCTGTACCGCCGCTGGGAGCGCCAGCAGTGGGCCGTCGCCGAGGTGAACCCGGCCCGCGACGCGCCCGTGTGGAACGCGCTGTCCGACTTCTCCCGCGCCCAGATGCTCGGCGCCCTCGCCGAGCTGGAGGTCGGCGAGGTCGCGGTGACCCACACCCTGGGCTCGCTGATCGACGCCCCGCCCACCGAGGACGACCGCATCTTCCTGTGCACGCAGCTCGCCGACGAGGCGCGGCACGTGCGCTTCTTCCAGACCTACCTGGAGGAGGGCTGCGGTGTCGCGATGAGCGAGGCCGCGGGTGTCGAGCTGGAGGGCTCCGCCGACTACGCGGACGTCTTCGCGCCCGAACTCGCCCGGGTCACCGACGCGGTGCGCGCCAACCACGACGACCGCGACTCCTGGTACCGCGCGCTGATCTACTACCACCTCATCACCGAGGGCGTGCTCGCGGCCACCGCGCTGCGCACCACCCGCTTCCTCGCCAAGCGGCTGAAGCTGCCGGCTCTGGAGGAGGGCCTGACCAACGTCACCCGCGACGAGTCGCGGCACGTCTCCTTCGGCCTGCGCGCCGCGCAGGACGGCGTCGTCAACGGCGGCTTCGCCCAGGTCGTCGAGGACGCCCACTTCGAGTCGCTCGGCACCGCCGCCTGGGTGCTGATCGGCCCGTCCCGCTTCAACCCGGTGCCCGCCATCCAGGTGGCCCTGCTCAGCCGGGCCGCCCAGCTCGGCGGTGCGATCGAGATCGCCCGGGAGCGCCTGCTCAAGCAGCTGCGGCTGGTCGGCCTGCCGCACCTGACCGAGAAGGCCGGCGTCGCCTGGGACCAGGCCGTCGACCGCGCCATCGACGCCTACGAGGAGCGCTGGAACGCGCCCCACCCGATCCGGGCCGCCGCCAAGCTCTCCGCCTGACTCCCCACACCCCCCGTCACCCCGGTACCAGAAAGCGAGCAGCCCCCCATGGACAGCAGCACCCTGCGCAGCAACGTACGGCAGATCGTCGGCGAGATGAGCCCCCTCGGCGCGCGCGAGGCGAAGTCCGACGACCGGCTCGTCGAGGAGCTCGGCTACGACTCCCTGGCCGTCATCGAGCTGTCGCTGCGGATCGAGCAGGACTTCGCCCTCGACACGGAGGCGACCGGCGGCACCCCCGACATCACCACCGTCAAGGACATCGAGGACTTCGTCGAGGCACGGGTGGCCGCCCCGACCGACGCGGCCTGACAGCGCCCGGCCGACGCCACAGCGAGAAGTGAGGACAGCACCATGACCGAGGACCTCAGCCGCGAAGCGGCCGATCCGCTCTGTCTGCCGCACGAGGAGGCCGTCCGCCTGCTGCGCGACGCCCCCTGGCGGCGGTTCGCCGCGATGGGCGACAGCTTCGCGGCGGGCCTCGGCGGCCCCAGCCGCGGCTACGCCAACACACCGTGGCCGCAGCGGATCGCCTCGGTCCTGGGCGCCGGCCGGCCGGAATTCCAGTACCTCAACACCGGTGTCATGGGCAAGCGCGCCGGCGAGGCGCGCGCAGAACAGCTGGAGCAGGTAATGGCCTTCAAACCTGACCTGGTCAACGTCGCCGCCGGCGGAAACGACCTGTTCGATCCCCAACCCGATCTCGACGCGGTCGAGGCCGACCTCGACGCCGTCTACGCGGCCGTGCGCTCGCAGGGCGCCGACGTCTTCGCCTTCACCGTCGCCAACGTCTTCGACACCGTCCCCGGGCTCGCCGAGTTCGGCGAGCGCGTCGCCGCGCTCAACGAGCGGATTCGCGCGGTGGCCGAGCGCCACGACGCGATGCTCGTCGAGATGTGGGACCACCCGGTGCGCAAGCGCCCGGAGCTGATGAGCGGCGACGGCATCCACTTCGCCATGGAGGGCCACGCCGCGCTCGCCGCGGAGATCGTCAAGACCCTCTCCGAGCGGCTCAGCAAGCTCGGCGCGGAAGGCCGGGTGCGATGAGCGGGGCCGCCACGGGTTCCGGCGCGCCGGCCACCGCCCGCTATGTGATCGTCGGCGCGGGCTCGGCCGGCTGCGTGCTGGCCGCCCGGCTCAGCGCCGGCAGCGACGGCCGGGTGGTGCTGATCGAGGCCGGCGGTTCCGACGGCAAGGCCGGCATCGCCATCCCGGCCGCCTTCCCCACCCTCTTTGGCTCCGACGTCGACTGGGGCTACAGCACCCAGCCGCAGCCGGGCCTCGACGGCCGGTCCCTGAACTGGCCGCGCGGCCGGACGCTGGGTGGCTCGTCGTCGCTGAACGCGCAGATCTGGACCCGCGGCCACCGCGCCGACTACGACGGCTGGGCCGCGCAGGGCTGCGAGGGCTGGTCAGCCGACGAGGTGCTGCCGTACTTCGAGCGGGCCGAGGACCGCGACCCGGACCGGGCGGGCGGCGGTTCCCGCGACGCCGGGCCCGGCTACGGCAGCGGCGGCCCGATCCGGATCGAGGACCTGCGCGACCCGTCGCCGGCCACCGCCGAGTTCCTCGCCGCTTGCGGCGAGGCCGGCATCGGCCCGCTCGACGGGGTGACCGCCCTCACCCCGGAGGGCGCGGGGCCGGTGCACACCACCCAGCGCGGCGGGCGGCGGTGGAGCGCGGCCGACGCGTACCTGCGGCCGGCCGCCGGGCGCGACAACCTCACCGTCATCACCAAGGCCCAGGTCGAGCGGGTGCTGATCGAGAACGGCCGGGCGGTGGGCGTGGCCTACTCCACCCCGGACGGGCCCGCGCAGATCCGCGCCGAGGCCGAGGTCATCCTCGCGGCCGGCGCCATCGGCAGCCCCCAGCTGCTGATGCTCTCCGGGGTGGGCCCGGCCGACCAGCTCACCGCGCTCGGCATCGAGGTGCACGCCGACCGCGAGGAGGTCGGCCGCAACCTCACCGACCACCTCTACGTGCCGCTGGCCTTCGACGTGCACGGCGCGGTGTCGCCGGGCGTGGAGGACCAGGCCACCGAGATCGGCGAGTTCATGCGCGGCCGGCGCGGCCGGCTCACCTCCAACATCGCCGAGGCGGTCGCCTTCCTGCGCAGCTCCGACCGGCTCAGCGCGCCGGACCTGGAGCTGGTGTGGATGGTGCTGCCGTTCCTCGACCAGCGCAAGGCCGAGCCCAAGCACGGCGTCACGCTCGGCGTGGTGCTGCTGCGCCCGCGCAGTCACGGCACCATCCGGCTGGCGCCGGCCGATCCGGCCGGCCACCCGCTGATCGACCCGCGCTATCTGTCCGACCCCGCCGGCGAGGACCTGCGGGCGCTGACCGCCGGCGTACGGCTGGCGCAGCGGGTACTCACCAGGCCCGCGCTGGCCGACCGGCTCGGCGCCCCGCTGACGCCGGGCGCGTACGACTGGTCGGACAAGGGTGCCGAGGCCCTGACCCGCGGATACGCCGAGACCCTCTTCCACCCCGTCGGCACCTGCCGGATGGGGCCGGACGAGGACTCGGTGCTCGATCCGCGCCTTCGACTGCGGGGGATCGAGGGGCTGAGAGTCGTCGATGCCTCTGCCATGCCCTCGATCCCCCGCGGCCACACCCACGCGCCCACCGTCATGCTCGCCGAGCGCGCCGCGGACCTGATCCTCAACGATTCCGCCGCTGCCACCGGTGCCGTCGCGGCCGGCACCGCGGCCCACCGCTGATCCCACCCAACGAGAGGCTCCGTCCCGTGAGTGTCCACGCAACCGCAGAACAGGCCAACCGGATCTTCCTCGACGCGTCCGAGGCCGCCCTGAACGACGCGACGTTCGCCGCCGTCCTCAAGGAGTTCGACTTCGCCCTCCAGCTGGTCCTGACCGATCCGCAGGTCGCGCTGCGCATCGACAAGGACGGTGTGCTGGAGGGGGCGCCGAGCCCCGCCACCGTGCGCCTGGAGGGCGAGACCGACGCCCTGCACTCGATCCTGCTGGGCCAGCTGTCGATCCCGCAGGCCATCGTCGCCCACCGGCTGGTCGTGAAGGGGCAGGTGTCGTCGGTGCGCAAGCTCGCCGCCCTGCTGCCCGTCCTCGGCCGTGAGTACTACGGGCGCGTCTCGCAGGGTACGCAGACCGCCTGACCGGGGTCGGCGCAGACCCCTGCGCTCGTTCCTCCCCTCTCCACGTGCCGTCGTGGAGTCCTGGCAGAGTCCGGAAGAATTCAGCAGAAAGAGTGCCAGCCGTGACCGTTACCGTCGATATCGTCCCTAACGCGCCGACCCTTTCCGACCTGCGGGCGCTCAAGAGCGCCGCGATGCCCTCGATGTTCGACCTGCCGCCGGACGTCGAGCAGCTGCGCGACGAAGTACGCGAGTTCGCCCAGACCGTCGTCAAGCCCCGGGTACTGGAGAACGACCTGGCCCCCGCGGACGACTTCGACTGGGACATGGTGCGGGCCGGCCACGAGCTGGGGCTGCTGCGGCTGACCATCCCCAAGGAGCTCGGCGGTCGCGGCATGGGCGTGCTGGGCGTGGCCGTGGCCATGGAGGAGCTCGCCTCCGTCTGCGCCAGCACGGCGCTGATCTTCGGCGCCTCGATGCTCGGCCAGACGTCGGTGCTCTTCTCCGGCGACCAGCAGCTCCAGTCCCGTTTCATCCCGCCCTTCCTCGGCGACGAGCCGGTGCTGGCGTGCAACGCCATCACCGAGGACATCTCCGGCTGCGACCTGCTCATCCCGGAGCACGCCGAGCTGGCCGCCGACGTGATGACCGCCCGCCGTGACGGCGACGGGTTCATCCTCAACGGCATCAAGCGCTTCATCACCAACGGCAAGGTCGCCCAGTGGGCGACGGTGTTCGCCAACATCGAGGGCAACCCGGGCGCCACCGGGCTGACCGTATTCGTGGTGCCGCTGGACAGCGAGGGCGTGGTACGCGGCGAGGTCGCCGACAAGATGGGCTACCGGGCCTGCCTGGGCACCACGCTGACCTTCGAGAACGTGCGGGTGCCCGGGGAGAACGTGGTCCTCGGCGAGGGCAACGGCTGGAACTACCTGTCCATCCAGTCCAACCAGGCGCGCGCCATCGTCGCGGCCATCTCCACCGGTGTCGCCCGCGGCGCCTTCGAGTACGCCCGGGAGTTCGCCGGCGAGCGCGTCCAGGCCGGGAAGCTGCTGTACGAGCACCAGTTCACCGCCCGCAAGCTGGCCGAGATGGCGGCCAAGGTCGAGGCGTCCCGGCTGCTGTACCTGCAGGGCGCCTACCAGGCCGACAACATGCTGCCGGCGCCGGTCTACGGGCCCGCCGTGGCCAAGCTGTTCGCCGACCGGGCGGCCATCGAGGTGGCCGACGAGGCCATGTCGATCCTCGGCGCCCGCGGCTACTGCCGCGAGAACCACGTCGAGAAGCTGGTCCGCGAGTCCTTCGGCGCCCGGATCTACGAGGGCACCCCGGAGGTGCTCGCGCTGGCCATAACCGGAGCCCTGTACGGGCGGCGACTGTGACCGAGGCCGTCACCACGGAGTCCGTCCGGACGGCGGCTCCGGCGCGGGCCGCCGCGTCGGAGGACGCCGCTCTGGCGGACCGCCGCGGCCGGTACATCGCCGATGTGCTGGCGCTGCACGACCGGATCAGCCTGCGCGGCCTCGCCGCGCAGGTCGATCCGCTGTACATGGTCCGCCGCCCGGACGGCCTGACCGTGCTCGCGGTCCCGCAGTCCGGGCTGCCGGAGCGCTACCGGCTGATGATCTACGGCTTCCGGCTGGCCCAGTACCTGCGGCTGAACTACGCCAGCGACCGGATCGCGCACGACGCCGGCCTGTTCGCCGAGCCGCACGAGGGGCACGGCGAGGAGATCCATGTCATCGCCCTGCAGGAGACCACCGGGGCGATCCTGCGCTATGTGTCGTACATCGGCACCGAGGACACCCGGCCGCGGTCGCTGACCGACCCCGACCGGGTGCTCTTCCCCGCCGAGGTCGCCCACGGCGTCAACTTCTTCGACCACGTGCCCGCGCCGGAGCCGGCGCTGAGCAACGAGGTCTGGGAGATCAAGCGCCTGGTGCAGCGCGGCTCGGAGCTGCGGGCGCCGGTCACCCGGCGGCTGCGCATCACGCTGGAGATGATGCTCTGCTTCTACTCCACCCTGCAGCGCCTGAGCCCGAAGCCCAAGTACCTCATCGGTGACGGCGAGGAGGGGCTGGCGATCCGCCGGCTGACCCGCAGCCTGAAGGACATCACGGTGATCGAGGGCACCACCCCCTCGCTGCCGGAGGACGACCTGCATTTCCCGCTCTACGTGACGCGGCCGGTGGTCAAGCCGTTCGTGGCCCGCGCCCCGTACGGCGACGAACTGGCCGATCTCGTCCAGTGGATGGAGACGGCACTCGCCACGACCGACCCGCTGGCGGGCTTCAGACAACTCGTTGCCCGGGTCGAGGGCGAGATCAGGAGAGTGCAGGTATGAACACCCCGCAGGACGCGGACGCCTACTACCGGGACCTGACCGAGCGGAACCGGGGGCTGATCCCGGACGAGGTCCAGCAGCGGCTGCGCACGAGCAAGGTGCTGGTGGCCGGCTGCGGTTCGACCGGCGGCGCCGCCATCGAGCCGCTGGCCCGGCTGGGCCTGGGCGCCTTCGTGCTCACCGAACCCGGCGAGTACGAGCTGAACAACCTCAACCGGCAGAGCGCCAACCGCGCCGACATCGGCCGCAACAAGGCCGAGGTCGGCGCGGACCGGGTCCGGGCCATCCACCCCTTCGCCGAGGTCACGGTGGACACCGGCGGCGTGCAGGCCGACAACGCCGCACTGCTGCTGGACGGCGTCGACGTCGTCGTGGACGGCGTGGACGTCACCACGGTCAAGGGCTGGCAGGCGAAGTACACGCTGCACGCCGAGGCGTCCCGGCTGGGCGTGCCCGTCGTCTCGGGCTACGACATGTCCGGTACCCAGCACATCCGCTACTACGACTACCGGATCCCGCAGGAGCCGCTGGCCGGCGAGGTCACCGAGAAGGACCTCGCCCAGGAGACCCTGTGGGATCTGCTGCTCAAGGTGATCCCGCGCTCGATCGTCCCGGCCGACCTGATCGCGGACATCGTCGCGCACCGCGGTGAGGTGGAGTACAGCGTCCCGCAACTCGTTTACGCCTCGCACCTGTTCGGCGTGCTCGCCTCGCGCTACGTGGTGGAGGTCCTGGCCGGGAACCCGGTGCGCGGCGAGCTCACCGTCGATGTGCACAGTCTCGTCACACCGCAGAGTCAAAAGGAGCTTCGATGACCACCGCAACCGAACGGCGCCGCGACGCGGATCCGCTCGCCCGGCAGACCAAGAAGGCCTCGCAGCTGCTCATCGCGTCGGCCAAGCACTCGTACGACCCGCGGGTCGACATCAACTGGGACGAGCCTCTCGAAGAGGGCAAGTGGTTCCTGCCGGAGAAGCGCATCTCGATCTACGGCACCGACATGTACGAAGCGCTGACCCTGGAGCAGAAGCTCCGGCTGAGCCGTGAGGAGATGGGCTCCTCGCTGGCGGCCGGCGTGTGGACCGAGCACATCCTGATGCACCTGGTCTCGCGCTACGCCTACAAGCGCGACGTCACCAGCCCCCAGGTGCAGTTCGCGCTGACCGAGGTGGCGGACGAGGTCCGGCACATGATCATGTTCGCCCGGCTGGCGGAGAAGCTCGACATCGACTTCTACCCGGTCTCGCCCAAGACGCAGCGCAACGGCCTGCTGCTGAAGACCTTCGCGCCGGTGCCGGCGCTGTGGGCGATGATCCTGCTCACCGAGGAGTTCTTCGACCGGTTCCAGCGCGAGCAGGCGAACGACGAGACGGTCCAGCCGGTCATCCGCGCCGTGGCCCGTATCCACGTGGTGGAGGAGGCGCGGCACATCAGCTTCGCCCGCACCGAGCTGGAGCGCTTCGTCCCGACGCTGTCCAAGCGCCGGCTGGAGATGCTGCGCAACTTCCTGGCCAACGTGGTCAAGACGATCCGGCACGACCGCTACAACCCGCTGATGTACGAGCGGGCCGGACTGGACCCCAAGGCGGCGATCGCCGCCGGCCGCAACAACCCGATCGCCAAGGCCAACGGCGCCTACGGCGCCGAGCGGCTCGCCCCGTACTACCAGTCCATCGGCCTGATCGGCGGCAAGTCCGAGAAGATCTGGCGCGAGGCGGGCTGGCTCAAGGACAAGGAAGCCTGAGGAGAACCACCGTGGAGGACGACGGCTACGAAGGCCCGGCGGTACTGATCGTCGGTGATGAGGAGTTCGCGCTGCGGGCCCACCTGCTCGGCCAGTTCCAGCCGATCGACGGCCGCTACCGCTGGTACGGCCGGCTGGACGCCGACGAGGCGCTGACCCGGCTGGTCGGCGACCGTTCGGTGGCCGTCGTCCTCCGCACGGAGGAGGGCGACGCCGAAGGAAGGCTCAGCGAGCCCGACCTGTGGAACCGCTACCGGGTCGAGGGCGTCAGCCTGCCCCCGTTCCGGATCCCGACCAGTCTTGACGACCTCGGGAGCGAATAGCCGCGGGCCGGCCGCCGAGGCCGCCGCGCCACGTGAACAGCGCGCACCGGTCGGTGGGTTCGGCCGGTGCGACACGTGCGGCACGTGCACCATGGGAGACCTGGGCGGGTACCGCACGCACCTGCCGTACCACCCCGAGCGACCAGCGCGACAGCTGCGCGAAGAAGATCCGAGAAGAGCGAGGACGATCCACCCATGTGCTTTGACGAAGACGCGGTCCCGCCCGTGCCGGCCATCGCGGACGCGGCGACCGAGTCCCGGTACCTCGAACTGACCGCCGCCGACGGGAACGTCTTCGGCGCCTTCTCGGCCGCCCCGGCCGGCGGCGCCGACACCGCCGTGGTGATCCTGCCGGACGTACGCGGCCTGTACGGGTTCTACACCGAACTCGCCCTGCGGTTCGCGGAGAACGGCGTCCAGGCGCTGGTCTACGACTACTACGGCCGGTCGGCCGGCACCGGCAAGCGGGCCAAGGACTTCCCGTACACCGAGCACATGGCCACGCTGACGCCGCGCAACATCTACACCGACCTGGGCGCGGCGGTCGAGCACGTCCGCACGCCGGAGGGCGGCGGCGCCAAGGCCGTCCTCACCCTCGGCTTCTGCATCGGCGGCCGGATCGCGGTGATCGCCGGCACCCGGGACATGAACCTGGCCGGCGTCGTCGGCTTCTACTGCTGGCCCGCGGCCGGCGCCGACGGCTCGCCCGGCCCGACCGGCCGGGCCGGGGAGCTGAAGTCGCCGGTACTGGCGCTGATGGCCGGCGAGGACAAGGGCATCCCGCAGAGCGACGTGCGCGACTTCGAGGAGGCGCTGGCGGCCGCCGGGGTCGACCACGACGTGGTGACCTACCCCGGCACCCCGCACAGCTTCTTCGACGCCTCCCGCTCGCAGTACGCGGACGCCTCGGCGGACGCCTGGCGGCGGGTGCTGGACTTCACCCGGAAGGTGGGGGCGCCCGCGGCCGTCTGAGCCGCCCACCTGTGATACGTACCATCGGAATGGAAGTGCGTGTACGATGTACACGTGAGCCCTACCGGGGAAGTGTCCATGATGGAGACTCGAACCAGAACTCGCCCGACCCAGCGTGAACGGTCGGACGGCACCATCGAGGCGCTGTTGTCGGCGGCCCGCGCGCTCTTCGCGGCCCACGGCTACAACGCGACATCCCTGGACGCCGTGTGCGGTGAAGCACACGTCACCAAGGGCGCGCTCTACCACCACTTCAGCGGCAAGCAGCACCTCTTCCGTGCCGTGTACGAACGCGAGCAGGCACGGCTCGCCCGGGTCGTGGCCCGCGCCTACAGCGACGCCGAGCAGCCGAACTCCTGGGAGGCGGTCTACGTCGGAGCGCGGGCCTTCCTCGCCGAGGCGCTCGCCTCCGACGTCCAGCGGATCATCCTGCTGGACGCCCCCGGCGCCCTCGGCATGGACACCATGCGCGAGATCAGCACCGACTGCCTGCTGATGATGCGGGAAGGCATCCGGCGGGCGGTGGCGAGCGGCGACATCCTCTCCCAGTCGGTGCCGGCGCTCAGCAGCCTGCTCTACGGCGCCCTGTGCGAGTCCGCCATGGCGGCGGCCCGCGCCGACGACCAGCGGGCGGCGCTCGACGCCTCCCTGCTGGAGCTGCGGGCGCTCTTCGACGCGCTGGCGGCGGCAGCGGCCCGGGCCTGAAGCGAGGGCATCGCAGCACGACGGGCGCGGTCCGGTGGACCGCGCCCGCTCTGCTGTCCGGGCCCGGGGCACCAGGACGAGGACGAGGATCAGGGCCGGGGTGCGGGACGGTCGGGACGGGGGCCGGTCAGGACGCGGGGGGCTGCCGCCGCTCGGCGGCGTCCGCGGCCCGGTCGCGCGGCGGTCTGCGCCGCCTGAGCGGGCACGCCTCGTCCTCGCCCACCGGCCGGTCGCGCCAGCGCTCGGCCTCCAGCGCCATCGTCATGGTGAGGTCGACCAGGCTGAGGTGGGGACGGCCGAGCGCGTGCTCGGCGACCATGGTCAGCGCCTGCGGGGTGCGCCCGCACAGTTCGATGATCCGGGCCACCGCGTCCTCCTCGGCCTCCACCCGGGCCTCCCCCAGGATCCCGGCCAGCATCCGCTCCGCCTGCCGGTTGCTCAGCTCGCGCAGCCGTACGAACCGCACGGACTGCGACCCCTCCAGCTCCCTGAGGGTCTCGGTGGAGCGCGCGGTCGCCAGCACCACCGTCCCGTCCGAGACCTCCCGCAGCAGCCCGGCGGCGGTGTCGTGGCAGGCCAGGTCGTCCAGCACGATCAGCAGCCGCCGGCCGGCGACCGCCTCCCGGTAGCGCTCGGTGAGGTCACCGGTGCCCGCGGGCGGGGCGGGCACGCCGAGGCTGCGCAGGATGAAGCGGATCAGGGTGTCCGGGTCGTGGAAGTCCCGGGCGCCGTCGCGGCCGTGCAGGTCGACGAAGATCTGGCCGTCGGGGAAGCGCGGCGCCACCCGGTGCGCCCAGTGGATGGCCAGCGCGGTCTTCCCGATGCCCGGCGGGCCCTCGATGACCCGGATGCAGGAGGACTCGGCGGACGCCGCCGCGACGAAGCCGTCCAGCATCGCCAGCTCCTGCTCGCGGCCGACCAGCCGGGTGGCCCGGGGAAGCTGGTGCGGGACCCGCGGCTCCGGCGGGCCGCCCGACCTCGCCGCCGCGACCGGGCAGGGATCCCCGGCCAGCGTCCGGCCGGCGCCCGCCCGGCCGCCGGCGGCCAGGATGCTGGTGTGCAGCTCCTGCGTCTCACCGGCCGGGTCGACCCCCAGGTTCTCCGCGAGCCGGCGGCGCAGCGCGGCGTAGGCGCCCAGCGCCTCGGTGCGCCGGCCCGAGCGGTGCAGCGCGGTCATCAGGTTGCGGATGACGATCTCGTTGTCCGGGTGCCGGTCGGCCACCGCCCGCAGTTCGTCGAGCAGCTCGCGGTGGCCGCCGAGTCGGAGCTCGCGTTCGTGGCACTCGACGAGCACCGACAGGCGTTCCAGTTCGAGCAGCTCGCGGACCGTGGTGGCCCAGGTCCCCGTCACCCCGCCCAGCGGCGAGTCCTGCCAGATGCCCAGCGCCTGCCGGAAGAGGCCCACCGACGCGCGGGCGTCCCCCTCGCCGGAGCGCGCCCTGGCGACCGTGCGCCGGAACCGGTGCAGATCCACGGAGTCGTCGTCCACCTCCAGGACGTAGCCGCCGTGCCGGCGCTGCACGGTGGCCTCCGCCGGCGACCCGGGCGCCTCCAGTGCGCCGCGCAGCCGCGAGATGTACGAGTGCAGCACGTTGCGCGCCGACAGCGGGGGTTCGCTCCCCCACGTCCAGTCGATCAGCTCGGTGGTCATCACCGCCTCGTTGGCGCTCACCGCGAGCATCGCGAAGATTCCGCGCTGCCTGGTGTGACCGAGGTCCACCGCCTCCCCCGCGGCGGTCCGGTATTCCAGCGGCCCGAGCAGCCGAACGAAGGCCACGTTGGTCTTCCCCCTCCAACGACGATGTCAGTCAACCGCCCTCACAATAGGCTCGTAAACGTGTGCGAGGACGGTTGTGCGGCGTTGGGATCGAAACTCTGACCCCTCCGTGACATACGCACCCGGATGGAGAATTTCTTGATTCCCGTCCGACCCCTGGTCGCGGGCCTCAAGCTTTGCCCCACCCCTCCCACCGATGCTCTCTTCCACGAGCTCCAACGAGACGGACCAACTCGGATGGGGAAGTGGCATGAGTCCCATGATCGCCATGAAACACGAGCGCCAGGACGCACGGTGGGGAGAGCACCGCTGGGCCCTGGTTCTCGCCGAACGAGAACGCCTGCTGCGCCTGGTGGCCGGCCGGCTGGGCAGGACTGCAGATGTGGAGGACTGTGTACAGGAGGCCCTGATCCGCGCGGCGACGTACGACCGGCTCGACGAGGCCAGGGTCGGCGCGCTGCTCACCACCATCACCCTGCGGCTGTGCGTGGACCAGCAGCGCCGTACCTCGCGCGACCAGCGGCTCGCGGTGCGGGTCCGCTACGTGCACGGCTCGGATCGCGGGCCCGACGTGGAGAACCAGACCTGCGAGCGGGCCGCCGGGCGGTGGCTGCTGGAGCAGCTCTCCAAGCTCGGGGTACGGGAGCGGCAGGTGATGCTCGCCCGCGCCGACGGCATGTCCACCGCCGAGGCCGCGCAGGCGCTGAACATCACCCATAAGTCCGCGGAAAGCGCGTTCACCCGGGCCCGGAGCCGACTGCGCTCGCTGTACCAGGAGGAGATGGCGCGCTGATCAAGCCCTTTGGCGGCCATGTGGTCTTTTGAACGCTATAACTGTCACCCGATCGGGAAACCGGGCGGCCCGCTGCCGCGGACGGCCCGGGTGAACTCAATTCCGTGCCGGAATCGGAGCCCGTGTGCCTCATTCACGGGCTCGGCATTCCGGCCGCCGCGCGGAAACGGCCGTTACGGACCGGCCGTGGCCTCGCCCCGGACATACCGCCATGTCGTCGAACGGCATGGCGGTTCGCCGTATGTCCGCTCATTTCCCGTCCGCGCGCCGAAGTGCCCGCGCACCCGGGTCGGCGCGCCCGGGTCGGCGCGCGGGCACCTCGCCGCGCCCGGGTCGGCGCGACCGCGGACCCCGGGGCCCGCGGTCGCCGGCCGGCTCTTCCCCGGCCCGGTCCGGACGCGGCGCGTGAGGTGTGTCACACCGCCCGGTGCCGCCGCCGGGGCAAGTCCCGCACGCCCGAGACCCGATGACCGCGCCGCGGGCGTACCGGCCGGAAACCGGGGTGACAAGGACGTGGCTTAGCCTTGCGCCATTGCGCGGGCCGAACCACGATCGGGGGCCGGTCCGGCGCATTCGGTCGCCGCCTCCCGGGGGGCTGCGCTGACGAGGGAGTGGGAGATGACTGATCCCTGGAGGGATCCCGCGGTCCGTGCGCCGGACGGCGACACGTCCACGGTGCCACGGTCCGGGAGCGGAGCCGCCGACGCGGGCCCGGTGCCCGGCGGCCGGGCGGCGGCGCGGCAGGCGGCGCGGCAGGGGTCCAAGGGCGCGGCGCACTCCAGGGGCGGCCGGGCCGCGCAGCGGCGGGGCCGCCGCGCCAAGCAGGACGGCCGGGGCCGGCGGGTGCTGCGCATCACCCTGATATCGGCCTGCGCGCTCGCCCTGGTGGTGGGCGGCGGCGGCTGGCTGCTCTACCAGCACCTGAACGGCAACATCAACAGCGTCTCGCTCACCGACGGCGTCGGCAAGGACAGCGCCGGCAAGGAGAAGGTGGACGCCTTCGGGCGGAGCCCGATCAACATCCTGGTGATGGGCAGCGACGGCCGTACCAGCGCCGCCGACTGCAAGCTGGGCGGCGGCTGCTCGAAGACCGGCGTGCAGACCGGCCAGAACGCGGACGTGGAGATGGTGGTGCACATATCCGCCGACCGCTCCAACGCCACCGTGATGAGCATTCCGCGCGACACCGTGACCGACGTCCCCGCGTGCACCGACGGCAAGACCGGCGCCTCCACCCCCGGCTACAGCGGCATGATCAACAGCGCGCTGGCGTACGGCCAGGCCTGCCAGGTCGCCACCGTGCACAAGCTGACCGGCATACCCATCGACCACTTCATCCAGGTCGACTTCTCCGGTGTGGTGAAGATGTCCGACGCGGTCGGCGGGGTACCGGTGTGCGTCGACGCCGACGTGTACGACACCTACTCGCACCTGAAGCTCTCGGCCGGCACCCACACCCTCAAGGGCGTGGCGGCGCTGGAGTTCCTGCGCTCCCGGCACGGCTTCGGCGACGGCAGCGACCTGGGCCGTACCTACGCCCAGCACACGTACCTCAGCTCGCTGATCCGCAAGTTCAAGAGCGCGGGCACCCTCGCCAACCCGGCGGCCGTCTACAAGCTGGCCGACGCCGCCACCAAGGCGCTCACCGTGGACACCGGGCTGGGCAGCGTCACCAAGCTGATCGGGCTGGCCGGCGACCTGGACAAGGTCCCCGCCAAGCGGATCACCTTCACCACCATGCAGACCGCGGCCGACCCGTCCGACGCCAACCGGGTGCTGGTCGGGCCGGGCGCCCGGACGCTCTTCGCCACCATCGCCGGCGACCAGTCGCTGACCACCGCCACCGGCGGGAAGTCCGCCGCCGCCTCGGCGACCGCCGCGCCGACCGCCACCCCGGTGCCCGCCTCGCAGATCACGGTCGCGGTGCAGAACGGCACCGGCGTCGGCGGGCGGGCCGCCGCCATCGCGACCGCGCTGACCGACAGGGGCTTCAACCCGGCCACCTCCGGCGGCAACGCGCCCGCGCCCGCCGCCGCCACCTCGCTCACCTACGGCCCCGGCGAGAAGGGCCAGGCCCAGACCGTGGCCCGCGCGCTCGGCCTGCAGGCCGGCGCGCTGAAGCAGGGGACGACCGCGGGCCTCGTCCTGGTGGTCGGCGCCGACTGGTCGGCCGGCAGCACCTTCCCCGGCGGCAGCGCCTCGGCGGTACCCGTCGACACCGAGGCGGCGGTGGCCGGCTCGCACGCCGAGACTGCCGACGCACCCAAGTCCTGCGCCAAGGTGAGCCGTTACCGGACGGTCCAGATCAACGGGGTGCCGATGACGCCGAGTCAGGCGTATCTGGCCGCGCCCGGCAGGAAGGACTCCGACGCCTGACCCGTGCCGGGCCGCCGCGGGGAAGGGGCGGCGGCCCGGCCGGCCGGTCAATCGGTCAACGGGACACCGGGGTTGACCAGCGTGCCGGTCGAGGTGTTGTCGCGGGTGACGGTGACCGGGCAGCTGGTCGCGTCGTAGTCGGTCACGTCGATGGCGTACGACGGGGTGAGGGTCGCGCCGGTGAGGTCGGCGGTGTTGTGGCGGAAGACCGTGCCGCAGCCCCAGCCGTCGATCTGGGAGTGGGTCTGGAAGCCGTCCTTGAGGGTGTGCACACCCCGGTTGTTCTCGATGGTGTAGTTGTTGCCCTTGACGTCCACCCAGGAGTCGTCGTAGTTGACGTTCGTCTCGCCGTTGCCGTCGAAGGTGTTGCCGGAGACGAGGCCGCCGGTGGTGCCTTCCTTGAGGTCGATGTTCTCGGCGCCGATGTCGGGGCCGATGGTGTTGTTCAGGATCTGCACGTAGTCGCTCCGGTCGGTGAGCGTGTTGGCGGTGCCGACGTAGACGCCCTCGCCCAGACCGTCGTGGGCGGTGCCGGTGTCGTGCACGGTGGAGTTCTCCAGCACGCCGTACTGGCTGGAGTTGCGGAAGTGGACGCCCTCCATCGTGGTGTCGTAGACGGTGACCGAGTCCAGCACCACGTGGCTGGCGCTGTCGAGCATGATCGCCTTCTGGGCGTGGGTGACGGTGATGCCCTTGACCGTCCAGTACGAGGCGCCGTTGAGGTAGAGGCCGTACCCGCCGCCGGTCGAGGTGGTGAGCACGGCGCGGGCGGAGCCGGTGAGCGTGATCCGGTCCGCCGCGGTGCCGGCGGCGGTGGTTTTGAAGTTACCGGTGTACGTGCCGTCCGCGAGCTGGATCGTCTGCCCGGGGACGGCCGCCGCAAGGGCGTCCTTGAGCTGGGCGCCGGTACTCACCTTGACCACCGTGCCGCCGCCGGGAGAGGTCGGCGGGGTCGTCGTGGGCGGCGCGGTGGTGGGGGGCGGGGTGCTGGGCGGCGGGGTCGTCGTGGGCGGCGCGGTGGTGGGGGGCTGGGTGGGGGTGCCGCCGGGCCCGCTGAGCACCACGTCGTCGGCGTAGTAGGTGCCCTGCGCGTACCAGCCGTGGGTGAAGACGGTCACCGAGGTGGTGGCCGCGCCGGTGGTGAAGGACGTGCTGAGCGGGCTGTAGTCGGCCGCGCTCGGCGTCCAGGTGGAGGCGTTGACCCCGGTGCCGGTCGCGCCGAGGTAGACGTAGGCGCCGCGGACGTACGCGCTGAGCGTGTACGTGGTGGCGGGCTGCACGGCCACGGTCTGGGCGCACTGGGCGTAGTCGCCCGCCGAGGTGGCCCCCTTCAATGCCCAACTTCCGCCGTGGACAGGCGAGTTGGTGACAACGTCAAGCGGGGAGCAGGTCCAGCCGGCCAGCGTGCCGGCTTCGAAGGCGCTGTTGGTCAGAAGGTTGGCGGTGGCCGCGGCGGCCTGGTGGGTGAGCAGCGCGGCGGCGGTCAGGCCGGCGGCGGTCAGGGCGAGCGCGGCGCGGACGGGTGTGCGCATGACGGGCATCCTCGCGGGACGTGGGGGGACGCGGAGCTGCTTCTGCATTGGACTGGACCAAAGCCCCGACCGTCAAGAGCGTCCGCCCACCCGCTCCCGGCGGCCGGCCCCGGCAGCCGCTCCCCGCCGCGCGCCCCCGCGCCGTCCCGTCGGCGCCCCCTGCGCCCGCGCCTCACGCGGAGGTGCCGGTCTCCGTCCCGGTCTCCGCGGGGGCCCCGGTCTCCGCGGGGGCCCCGGTCTCCGCGGCGCGGACCCGGGCCAGCAGCGCCGCGGGATCGGGGGTGGCTTGGAGTGCCGCGAGCAGCAGCAGCCACAGGTCGTGCAGTCGCTCCTCGATGCGGTCGCGGCCTTCCAGCGCGTCGGAGACGGTGTGCAGGCCGAAGAAGGCGTAGACGATGCCGAGCGAGGCGGTCGCGGGGTCGACGCCGGCGGCCAGGGTGCCCTGCGCGCGGGCCTCCTCCAGCAGGGCGGTGACCGCCTCGATCCAGCCGACGAAGGGCGTCGGCAGCTGCTCGTCGATGGCCTTGCGCTCCATCCACAGCCGCGAGCCGGCGCGTACCACCACGTCGTCCCGGAACGCCCGCGCCACGGTGAAGCTGAGCGCGACGAGCTTCTCCAGCGCCGGTCCGTCCGCGGCCCGGACCCGGCCGATCAGCGCGGGCCAGGTGGCGAAGTGCGCCTCCACGACGGCGAGCGCCAGCTTTTCCTTGCTGGCGTAGTGGAAGTAGATCGCGCCGCTGGTACGGCCCGAACGAGCGCTGATGTCGCTGATGCTGGTCGCGGCGTACCCGCGTTCGTCGAACAATTGCGCCGCGGACTCCAGGAGGAACCTTCGCGTTGTCTCCGCACGTACCTGCACGCTCGCTCACTCCGGATGCCACATCGCTGCCAGGCGTTGCCAACGGCAGCAATGTACTGCCTTCCCGGCGGCTCCGGGTAACATCCGCGAAGCATTCCACGCGGAAATCGGACAGGAATCCGGCACCAATGCGCATGCGGGTCAGCCGAGCTTGAGTTCTGCTTATGTTATGAAACCATCGGTCGGGGACACCTCGGGGCCAGGGTACGGCCATCCGCTGAGCTGGTCCCGCACGGTCGACCGGGAGATGGTGCACCGGGCGTCGGTCGCCGAGGTCCTGCTGACCGACGTACGGCCGGACCGCGACGGCGGCTTCGCGGCGGCGGCGAGCTGGCCCCGATCGCATACCACCTTCCCGCGCGACGGCACGGATCTGCACAGCCCGCTGGTGATGGTGGAGACCCTGCGCCAGCTCGGGATCTACGTCTCGCTGCGGTACCTCGGCGTGCCCGACGACGCCCATCTGCTCATCACCGACCTGCGCTTCTCACTGCGGCCCGACCAGGAGCCGCGGGTCGGCCACGGCTGCACGGAGGTGACCTGCCAGGTCGCGGTGAGCGGGATCCGCCGCGGCGGGAACGGCGTCACCAACGGCCTGCGGCTCGATGTGACCTACCTGGCCGACGGCACCGCCTTCGCCCGAGCCGGCGGCGGCGCCCGGTTCGTGGACCCGGGCCGCTACGCCGCGCTGCGCGCCGACCGGCTCACCGCCAGCCCCCCGCCGCCCACCACCGGGGGCCGCCCGGCCCCGGCGCTGCTCGCGGTGGCCGAACGGCGGGACGTGGTGATCACCCGAAGGGCGGACACGCCGACGGTGGAGCCCGCCGACCCCAACCACCCGTTCTTCTTCGACCACCCCACCGACCACGTCTCCGGGATGGTGCTGCTGGAGGCGGCCCGGCAGGCCGCCGCGGCGGCGAGCGGCGGCGCGCTGCGCCGCCCCACCAGCGGCTGCCTGATCGCCACCCGGTTCACCGAGTTCGCCCCGGCCGCCCGTGTCGACTGCCTCCCGCACCACCGGACCTGCGTGTTCAGGATCCGGCAGGACGGCGGCTGCACCGCTTACGGGGTCCTCGGATACGGGCGACACGCCCCGTGACTTTGCGCATTCACTTGACTACCTTGCGTGTCGGTCAATAACATAACGATCGATATGTTCTTGGTGGTCGCTTACAGCGCCTCCTTATCGGGCTGCGTCCACTGAGAGCCCGCGCCTGCCTGATCCACCGGCGCGCCGACCGACCGCCGCGCCAATGCGGCGGCACTCCCCGGCGCTTTCAGGCATTCTCGAACGGAACTCCCCGATGAACTCTCATCGCATCTATTCCTGGACCCCCGCGGCCATCGTGTTCGACTGCGACGGCACCCTCATGGACACCGAGCGGCATTGGCAGGACGCCCGCGATCTCACCCTGCGGGATTTCGGTCTCGTCGCCGCCCCGGAATTCGCCGAGCGCGCAAAGGGTCTGCACTACACCCAGTGCGGGCAGCTCATGGCCGACGAGGCGGGCCGGCCGGAGCTCGGCGCGGACCTGACCGCCCGGCTCCTCGGGCACTTCAGGACGCTGGTCGCCCAGAACCCGCAGACCATGCCCGGCGCCCGTGAACTGGTCGCCAACGCCGCCAAGTTCGCACCGCTCGCGGTCGCCAGCAACTGCCCGCGGGACGTCGTGGAGACCTGCCTGCGCGACGCGGAGCTGCTGCACCACTTCGACCACGTCGTCGTCCCCGACGACGGCAACCGCCCCAAGCCGCACCCGGACGTCTACCTCAGCGCGGCCCGCGCCTGCGGGGCCGCGCCGGCCGACACCCTCGCCGTCGAGGACTCCGGCTGCGGCGTGGAGGCCGCCTCCCGGGCCGGCCTGCGGATCCTGGGCGTCGGCCCCTGGCCGGGCGAGGAGGTCGCCGACCGCGTCGACCTGTGGGTCCGCTCCCTCGACGAGCCGGAGATCTTCGACTGGGCGAGCCGGCGGGTCAGCCGGCAGCTGACCGCCTGACCGGCCCGGCGTCCTAAGCCGGCCGACCGGCCGGCGGTGCGACCGGCCCGGCAGCCGGCCGGACCGCGCCCGGCGCCCCCCGGGGCAGGTGCCCCGAGTCGGCCGGACGGGCGGCCCGCCGCCTCAGGCCGTGCGTTCGGCGCCCGGCAGGAAAGGAGCCAGCCGGGTCACAGGCTGCTCGGCCGTGGAGAACAGCAGTCCGATACCGACCGCGCCGGGGTCCGGCACACCGGCGGCGCGGTCGCCGAGATAGCTGGCCCGACCCCGCCGGGCGGTGAGCCGGGCGGTGTCGGCGACACCGCCCCAGGCGGCGCGGGCGGCGCGGGAGAGCGCCTCGGCCGGGTCGGCGTCCGGCGGATAGGAGGTGAGGGCCGCGCAGGCCGGGGCCAGCGCGTCGATCAGCGTCTTGTCGCCGACCGACGCCTCGCCCACCCGCTGGATCGCCGCCAGTCCGTTGCCGACGCCCGCCGCCAGCGCGCCGAGGTTCAGCGCGTCGCCCGCGGCGGCCACCGCGGCGGCCATCTCCTGGAAGAGCAGGCCGAACAGCGGCCCGCTGGTACCGCCGACCTCGTCCAGGAAGGCCGCCGCCGCCGCGTCCAGCGGCGCGCCAGCCGTCGCGGTGCCGTCGTCGGCGCCGAGCCGGCTGAGCGTGGCCTGTAGCCCGGCCACCAGGTTCGCGCCGAAGTCGCCGTCGCCGACCTGCTGGTCCAGCGCGCTGAGCTCGGCCTCGGTCGCCGAGGCGCAGGCCGCGAACCGGCGCATCCAGGTGTCGGTGAAGCCGGGCGCGAATCCCGCGTCGGTTCGTGTGGGCATGGGCGTCTCCCGTCAGGTCCAGGCCGGGGTGCGGGCCGGGGCGTCGAAGTAGGTGAGGGTCGCCTCGTCGGCCCGCAGCAGCGTCAGCGAGAAGCCGCGCATGTCCAGCGCCGTCACGAAGTCGCCGACCAGGGTGCGTACCGTCCGCGCGCCGCGGTCGTCGAGCCGCCGGGTCACCTCGTTCAGCACCGCGTAGAGCTCCATCATGGTGATCGCGCCCAGCCCGTTGACCAGGACGACGACCTCGGTGCCCGAGCCCACCCCGAGGGAGCCGGTCAGCGTGTCCACCATGTCCTCGGCCAGTTCGCGCAGCGGCCGGCCGCCGCCGAGGGTGTGCCGGGCGCGCTCGCCGTGGATGCCGACGCCGTACTCGATGTCGCCGGCCGGCAGGTCGAAGGCGGGCAGGCCGGTGGCGGGGGCGGTGTGCGGGGCGGAGGCCACCGCGAGGCTGCGGCAGCGGGCGACCAGGTCGGTGCCGAGGGCGACCAGGTCGTTCAGGCCCAGGCCGGTGTCCGCCGCGGCGCCGAGGATCTTCTCCACCAACAGGGTCGCCCCGGTGCCGCGCCGTCCGTTGGCGACCTCCGCCGACTCCGAGGCGAGGTCGTCGTCGATCAGGACCCGGCCGCAGGGGATGTCCTCGCGGGCGAGCCGTTCCGCGGCGATACCGAAGTTGATCTTGTCGCCGGTGTAGTTCTTCACCAGGTGCAGCACGCCGTCCTCGCGGGCCACCGCCCGGGAGGCGGCGAAGATGGCCCGGTTGTGCGGCGAGGCGAAGATCCGGCCGGGACAGGCCGCGTCCAGCATGCCCGCGCCCACGTAGCCGATGTGCAGCGGTTCGTGTCCGGAGCCGCCGCCGGACACCAGTCCGACCCGGCGGGCCGGGGAGGTGTGCAGCGCGCGCACATAGCCGTCCGGCTCGTTCCAGGTCACCGTTCCGGCGTGCGCGCGGGCGAATCCGGCCAGCGCGTCGACCACCAGGTTGTCGATCGCGTTCGCGAAGTAGAGACCCATGAGCGATGCCACACCTTTCCGGAGAACGGCGGGCGGTCTCCTGTCACCTCATGCTGAGTGGTGACGGCGGGACCGGCAACTCAACGCCACGACTGGTAGCACTATGTGGTATACACACCGCGAGCCGGGATCCGAGGGGCTCCCGGCCCGCGCCCGGCGGTCACCTGACCCGGGCGTCGTCCTCGTCCTCGTCGCCGTCGTCGCCGGGAACGTGGACGTCGCGCACGTTGACGTTGACCTCCACGACCTCCAGGCCGGTCATCCGCTCCACGGCGGTCGCCACCTCGGTACGGATCTCCGCCGCCGTGTCGGCGATCTCCACGTCGTACAGGACCGCGATGTCCAGGTCGACGGCGGCCTGCTTCTCGCCGACCTCGACCTTCACCCCGCGGGTGGGGTCGGCGGAGCGGGCCACCCGGTCCCGTACCGCGCCCACCGCGCGGGAGGCGCCGGCGCCCATGGCGTGCACGCCGTCGACCTCACGGGTGGCGATGCCGGCGATCGTCGCCACCACCGAATCGGCGATGGACGTCCGGCCCGACACGTCCTTCTTCCTGCTGGTCACGGCTCCGGTCACATTCTCGGTGTTCGCCACGGGGAATCCCCTTCGCAGAAGCATTCACGACGGAATGGCTGTCGGCCCCCTCCCCTTCACTGTGGCGCCGGTCACTGCCACCCGCCACTTCACCACCATGGCGGACGGCCGGACCCCCTGGACGGCCTGCTTAGACTCCTGACGGTGGACCGTCCGGCGGACGTGACCAGCGGACAGGCCGACAGGCCGGCAAGCGGACGACGCGAGAGAAACCGAGGCATCCCGTGCCACTGCAGATCAAGGCCTTCGACGCGGAGCACCCGTCGGACCTTCTCGACCTGGAATGGCACCTGCCGCTCGAACAGTGGCCGGACGCCTCCCTGGTCGCCCTCCCCCGCGGCATCTCCCGGCACGTGGTGCGCTTCGCCCGCGCCGGGCAGGAGGTGGTGGCGATCAAGGAGGTCAGCGAGTGGGCGGCGGTACGCGAGTACGGGCTGCTGCGCGACCTGGACCGGCTGGGGATACCCGCGGTGGACCCGATCGCGGTGGTCACCGGGCGGGTCGACGCGGCCGGCGAGGCGCTGGAGCCGGCCCTGATCACCCGCCACCTCAACGGCTCGCTGCCGTACCGGTCGATGTTCGAGACGACGATGCGGCCGGGCACCGTCAACCGGCTGCTGGACGCGCTGGCCGTGCTGCTGGTCCGGCTGCACCTGATCGGTTTCGCCTGGGGCGACTGCTCGCTGTCCAACACCCTCTTCCGCCGCGACGCCGGCGCCTATGCCGCGTACCTGGTGGACGCCGAGACCGGCCAGGTGCAGCCGGGTCTGAGCGACGGCCAGCGCGACTACGACATCGAGGTGGCCCGGCTGAACATCGCCGGCGAGCTGATGGACCTGGAGGCGGGCGGCTCGCTGCACCCCTCGGTCGACCCGCTGACCTTCGCCGACGCGATCTGCGCCCGCTACGGCGACCTGTGGCACGAACTGACCAGCGAGTCCGTCTACCCGACCGGCAAGCGGCACCACATCGACCGCAGGATCCGCCGCCTCAACGACCTCGGCTTCGACGTCGCCGAGATGCAGATCCAGCACTCCCCGGGCGGCGACACCGTCGCCTTCGTCCCCAAGGTCGTCGACGCCGGCCACCACCAGCGCCAGCTGCTCCGCCTCACCGGCCTGGACACCGAGGAGAACCAGGCGCGCAGCCTGCTCAACGATTTGGAGTCCTGGATGGCCACCCAGGACGACTACGCTCCCGGCGACCCGCTCGGCGCCCGCCCCGAGGTGCTCGCCCACCGCTGGGTCCGCGAGGTCTTCCGCCCCGCCGTCCGCACCGTCCCGGCCGACCTGCGCGGCAGGATGGACCCCGCCCAGCTGTACCACGAGCTGCTCGAACACCGCTGGTACCTGTCCGAACGCGCCCAGCACGACGTGGGCCTCGAGGCGACCGTCGCCAGCTACGTCACCGACGTCCTCCCGCACGTCCCCGACCCGTCCGTCCCGGTGGCCGAGGAAGCCTGAGAGCGCGGGAAGGGCGCGGGAGGGCGCGGGAGGCGGACGGGACGCCCGCCGGCGCCCCCTGGTGCGGGGGCGGCGACGGGCGCCGTGACGCTCCAGGAGGTGCTGACCGAGGAGTGCGGGCCCACCGCCGCGGCCGCCTTCGCGTGCGCGGCGGGCTTCGCCGTCCAGCCCGCGGGCAGGTCGAGGGCGAGCCGCAGGTCCCGGACCGTGGAGTCGCCGGTGTTGGTGAAGGTCTGCCGCACCGTCCGGGCCCGCGTCGGTGGTGCCGGGGGCGGCCACCGACACGTACTGCGTGCCGACGGTCCGGCGGACCGTGACCGTACCGGCGAGCGGCGTACCGGCCGACGACTGGCCGACGTAGACCGGGTAACGGCCGTCCGGCACCGTCCAGTCGTGTGCGGCGCTGTCCCACACCCGCAGGTCGTCCGGCCCGAGGGTGAGCCGTACCGTCCGGGTCTGGCCGGGCTTCAGCCGTCTTCTCCAATAGTCCAAGAGGGCGTCGTCGGCCTGCGGGTTCAGGAGCTGAGCGCAAACGACTGGAAGTCTGCGCCCGCCCAAAGAAGGCGTCAAGGACGTGAACGGAGAACCGCTTTGTGAACGGCGGGGCTCGATACGGGCTCCGCGCGGGCCGGTTAAGGGGACGGCCGGTGCCGCCGTCCGTGCCCCCCGCTAAGGTCTGGTGCGTCAGGCACGGGGGATGGAGCCGGTGATGGACAAGAGAAGCAAGGAAAGAGGGCGTCCCGGGAGGCTGGTCGCGGGTGCCCTTCTGATGGCGGCGGCGGTGCTGGCGCTCGGCGCCGGGCGGGCCGCGGCCGAGCCGGCGGACGCCGCGCCGCAGTCCGAACGGCTGGCGGCGGCGCTGCGGTCGAACCCGGTGTACGTCACCGACCAGCTGCCCCGGCGGGTGCCGCGGTCCACCGCCCCGCGGTTCGCGGCGCTGGCCCGGCACACCGGCGTGCCCACGTATGTGCTGGTGCTGCCCGAACAGGGCAGCCGCGCCGACACCCTGCTCGGCACCGTCCACGACCGGCTGGGCCGGGACGGGCTGTACGTGCTGGTCGGACCGCTGGGTGTGGCCAACGCGCGGGCCTTCGGAGTGGCCGCCCCCGCCGAGGACGCCTTCACCATCGCGCTCTACGGGCTGCCGTACGACGCCGGACCTCTGCGGTCCTTCCAGGAGTTCACCGACGCCGTCGCCTCCGGCCCGGACAAGGCGGCGGCGCGGGCGGCGCAGCTGCGCAAACGGTACGGCGGCACGAACCGCGAGGTCGCCGACTTCTACCTGGACAGCACGGGGCGGGCCGACCAGTCCTTCCTGACCGGCCTCGTCCTGGCCGGGGTGCCGCTGACGGTGCTGCTGCTCGGCTGGTACGCGGTGCGGCGGCGGGCGCGCGCCCTGGCCGGGGCCGACGGGCCGGGCGGATGGAACGGCAAGGGCGGCAGAGCCGGCCGAGGCGGCAAAGCCGGGAAGGGCGGGAAGGACGAGGGCGAAAAGAGCGGCGGGGGCGGCGCCGGCCGCCGGTCGGGACCGGCCGGTGCGGCCGTGCTCGGCGTCACGGCGGTGCTGGCGCTCGCCATCGGCGCCGGGGCACCGCGGCTGTTCGACCAGAGCCTGGACAGCCCCGCGCCCCGGCCCACGCAGGCCGATCTGACCGCCCGGGTGGACCGGGTGGCGGCGGGCCTCGCGCGGGCCTCCGTCTACACCGACCCGGAGAGCCCGCAGCAGTTGGACGCGGCGACTCTGGCCGGGCTCGACCGCCGGATCGCCGCGTTCACCCCGGGGCCGATACGGATCGCGGTCGTCCCCCAGCTCACCGACGACGAGTCCGCGGGCGACACCGAGGCGTTCGTCACCGCGCTGCACCGCCGGCTCGGCGAGGACGGCGTGTACGTGGTCGCCGACCCGCTCGGCGGCACCATCGACGTCTACGTCTACGGGCTCCGGCTGGACGCGGGTTACGGCACCTTGCTGCCCGCCGCCATCGGCTACGACCAGACCTACCAGGCCGACGACCACCGGCTCGGCGCCCGCCTGGACCAGCTGATGACGTACCTCGTCAAGGTGCCGCGCACCACCTCCGCCGCCGAGGGCCCCGACGAGCCCGCACCGGCACTGGACGACCACCGGCTGCCGGGCCTCTACCACGGGGACTTCTGGCCGGGCCTGGTGATGGGGGCCCTCGGCGCGGCCCTGCTGCTCGCGCTCACCGCCGGAACCCGGGGCTCGGTCGCGGCGATCCGCCGCCGCCGGGCGGCCGTCCCGGGCCGGCGCGCCGCGCCGAGGGCGCCGAGCCGTCCCTCGGCCGGCTACCTCGCCCGCGCCGCCCGGCGGGAAGTGGACGCGCTGGCCGCCGGGTTCGCGGCGGCGGACCCGTCCGCCGCGACCCGGGCCCGGGTCTGGGAGTACCTGGACGCCGCGGTGCTGCTCACCGCCGACAACGCCTCCCCGGCCGACCGGACCGCGGCGATCGTCCTGGCCCGCGCCGGCCAGGCCGCCCTCGACGGCCACCCCTACAACCACTGCTGCGCCGTCAACCCGCTGCACGGCCGCGCCGAGAAGGCCCCGGCGCAGCTGCGCAAGGGCGCGGGCGCCGCCCCCGACCGCCGCCGTCTGTGCGCCGCCTGCCGCGCCACGGCCGTCCATCCCCTGACCCTGCCCGCCCGGAGCGGCCCCCGCGTCCCCTACCAGGACGCCCCGGGCCCCCTCCCGGCCGTCGGTGACGGTCTCGACCGGCTGATCGAACGCACAAGGGAGTACGCGAGTGTCCAGTGAGCACGGGGGCCGGGTCCGGGCGGAAGCCGCGCAGCACGGCCCGGAGCGGGACGCGGCGGCGGGCGGGCGCGGCGCCGGGTCCGGCCGGCGCGGCACGGCCGCCGGCACCGGCGTGGCCGCCCGCGGAGGCCCGAGCGGCGGCACCGGCGGCCCGGGTGGCGGCCGACGGCTGCGGCGCGGGGCCCTGGCGCTCGGCGCGGCCGGGGCGCTGGTACTGGGGCTGCTGCTGGGAGCCGCGCCCGCGGGGGCGGCGCCGGCCGGGCCCGGCGAGCGGGTCGCCGACGCGCTGCGTACCTCGCCGGTGTACGTGGACCCCGCCTACGCGGGCGCCGTACCGGCCGCACGGCGGCAGGAGGTGGCGGCGCGGATCGCGCGGACCGGGCTGCCGGTGAAGGTGGCGCTGGTGCCGCTGGTGAAGGGGGACGCCTTCGACGGCGACTCCTCCGTCCTGGCGAGCGTCGTGCACGACCGGCTGGGCCTGCACGACCTGATCCTGATCACCATGGACCAGTCGACCGACATGCTCGACGGCTACGAGTGGCCCGACGACCGGCACCAGGCCCGGTACGCGGTGTGGGCGGTCGGGTTCCTGGACCAGACCAGGAACGCGGGGATCGCCGACCGGGTGGACAAGGCGATCGACCTGATCGCGGCGGGCGACGGCGCCCGGGTCTACAAGGAGGCGACGGCGGACCTGGGCGGCACCGCCTCCCGGGCCGCCAAGCGCGGCGGTGGCTCCGGCGGCGGCGCGGCGCTGCCGGTCTCGCTGGGCGCCGCCGCCGCGGTGGCGGTTCTCGGCGGCCTGCTGCTGGTGAGACGGCGGCGCGAGGCGAAGCGTACGGGCCCGTACGCCTTCCCGCAGGCGGTGTTCGCGGCCGGACGGGCGGCGGACGAGGCGGGACTGCGGCGGCGGGCGGAGGCGGAGGTCATCGCGCTCGGCGAGGCGGCCGAGGCTGCGGCGCCCCGGCCGGGGCTGAGCCGGGCGCTGGACGCGTACGCGGCGGCGGGCAAGGTGCTGGACGGGGCCCGCGGGATACCCGACCTGGCGGGCGTCCTGGTGCTGGTCGCCGAGGGGCGGGACGCACTGGACGGCAACACCGGCGCCCTGCCGCTGTGCTTCTTCGACCCGCTGCACGGCCGGGCCGTCCACCGCACCGCCTGGCGGCCCCTGGGCCGCCGGGAGGCCCTGGACGTGGCCGTCTGCCGCGACTGCGAGCGGTCGCTGCGCGCCCACCGCGCCCCCGAGGTCCTGACCGACCGCACCGCGGACGGCCGCCTGGTCCCCTACTTCGAGCTCCCGGCGCGGGAGAGCGTGTGGGCGGCCACCGGGTACGGCTCGCTGATCCCGGACGAGCCCGGCCCGACCGGAACCGGCGACGACGCCGGCGGCGGCAGCCCCGACGGCCTCGCCGCCCGCGTCCTGCGCGGCGACTTCGCCCGCACCCGCCAGCCCCACCGTCCGTAGCGCCGTCCGCCGCCGCCCGCCGCACCCCCGCCGCTCCACCCGACACCGTCGGCCCACGCCACCCGCCGCTCCACCCGACACCGTCGGCCCACGCCACCCGCCGCACCACCCGGCCGTGTCGTACCGCCGCGCCACTCACAGCGCGGCCCGGCCGCGCGGCCGCACCGGTCACGACGCGGCACGACGCGGCACGACGCGGCACGCTCCCGCCCGCCCCAAGTATTGACAGGTATCTGTCAGTAAGGTTACCTGTCCATCCGGTTACCCCCACCCCCACCTTCGTTCGGACCCTCGAACATGATCGAAGAGGTGACCCATGACACGTAAACGCCTCCGCCTGGGCCTGGCCGCCCTCGGCGTCGCGGTGGCCACGCTCGCCGCCGCGGTCAGCGTCGGCGCGACCGTCTCGGACGCCGTCGCCACCAGGCCCGCGGCAGCGGCCGCGGGGCCGACCGCCGCGCAGCTGCTCGCCAAGGCCGCGAACTGTACGCCCGCCTCCAACGGCAAGTACGCCACCGACGACGGCGAGGCCGCCACCGTCCAGATCTGCAGGAACGGCTCGGCGTACACCTGGACGTCCGACATGGACATCGACTGCGACGGGATCTCCACCTCGCACTGCAACAGCTCGACCGACCCCTGGTACTACAACGAGACCTCGTTCGAGACCTCCACCGGCCAGTTCTTCACCTCCGACGTCACGCACTACTACGTGGTCCCGCTGCCCAGCAGCCGCTTCGACTACCAGTCCGCGGGCATCTCCCCGGGCAGCGTGGCCGCCGTCGTCTACAGCAACAAGGTGGTCTACGCGGTCTTCGCCGACGAGGGCCCCGACGACATCATCGGCGAGGGGTCGTACTCGCTGGCGACCGCGCTCGGCATCGACCCGGACCCGGCGACCGGCGGCACCGAGGGGCCGGTGACCTTCGTCGTCTTCCCCGGCAAGGTGCCGAGCCCGGTGGAGAACAACACCGCCATCGACGCGGCGGGTTCGGCCGCCGCCACCACGTGGGTGGGTGGCAGCAGCACCCCGCCGCCCACCACCAACCCGCCGCCCGGCGGCGGCGCCACCGGCCCGATCCGCTCCGGCTACGCGGGCAAGTGCGTGGACGTCGCGGCGGCGAGCACCGCCGACGGCGCCGCGGTGCAGCTCTACGACTGCAACGGCACCGCCGCCCAGAACTGGACCGTCGGCAGTGACGGCACCCTGAAGGCGCTGGGCAAGTGCATGGACGTCACCGCGGCCGGCACCGCCAACGGCACCAAGGTGGACCTGTACGACTGCAACGGCACCGGCTCGCAGAAGTGGCAGAAGTCCGGCAGCACCCTGGTCAACCCGCAGTCCGGCAAGTGCCTGGACGCCACCGGCCCCAGCTCCGCCAACGGCACCCGGCTGCAGATCTGGACCTGCGCCGGCGCCACCAACCAGCAGTGGACGCTGCCCTCCTGACGGCGGCCTGACGGCAGGACCCGGGGCCCGGCGGAGCGACCTCCGCCGGGCGCCGGGCCCTTCGCCGTTCCGGCGGCGGACGGACCCCGGGCCGCCGGCCGCCCCCACCGCCGCCGCGCGCCGCGGGCCCGCCGCCCCCGTAGGGAAATCCCTACAGCTCGCGGGCGCCCCTTAACGGCACCCCCCGCGCCCCGCACACTCCTGTCGCGTCTGGTCAATCGCCCTTCCCCCACCGCAGAGGATCCGATGCGCAACAGACTGCTCACCCTCATGGCCGCCGCCGGGGCCGCCGGGCTCGTGGTGACGGCCGCCGTGACCGGGGTCGCGCAGGCCCGGCCCGAAGCGGCGACCGCGGCGGCCTGCGTGCCGGCCCAGGTCGTCGGCAACGGCGGCTTCGAGGACGGCACCGCACCGTGGACCGCGTCCAGCGGGGTGATCTCCACCGCCACCGGGCAGAGCGCCCACGGCGGCACCCACTTCGCCTGGCTGGACGGCTACGGGTCCACGCACACCGACACCCTGTCGCAGTCGCTCACGCTGCCCGCCGGGTGCACCACGGCGACGCTGACCGTGTGGCTGCACATCGACACCGCCGAGACGACCACCTCCACGGCGTACGACAAGCTCACCACCAAGCTCGGCAGCTCCACGCTGGCCACGTACTCCAACCTGAACGCGACGCCCGGCTATGTGCAACGGACCTTCGACGTCTCGTCGTTCATCGGGCAGACGGCGAGTCTGGCGTTCAGCGGGGTCGAGGACTCGGGGCTGCAGACCAGCTTCGTGGTCGACGACGTGGCGCTCAACGTCTCCGGCGGCGGCCCGACCGACCCGCCGACCACTCCCCCGACCACCCCGCCGACGACGCCGCCCACCACGCCGCCGGCCGACTCGACCCGGACCCCCGCCACGCCCGCGTACACCGTCAGCCTGACCAGCGACGCGTCCGGCTTCACCTGGAACGGGCACGAGAGCGTCACCTTCACCAACGCCTCGGCGTCGCCGCTCGGGGACCTCTATCTGCGGCTGTGGGACAACTACCACGGCAGCTGCCCGACGACGCCGATCACCATCACCAATGTGACCGGCGGTACGGCGAGCGCGCTCAGCGTCGACTGCACGGCGCTGCACATCACCCTGCCCACCGCGCTGAACCAGGGGCAGAGCGGCAGCATCGGCTTCGACCTGAAGATCACCGTGCCCAGCGGCGCCGACCGGTTCGGCCACGACGGCGCGTTCGCCTTCATCGGCAACGCGCTGCCGCTGCTGGCGGTCCGCGACGGCTCGGGCTGGCACCTGGACCCGTACACCAACAACGGTGAGTCCTTCTACTCGCTGGCGTCGGACTTCGACGTGACCCTGGACCACCCGACGAGCCTGCTGGTGCCGGCCACCGGGACCTCGGTCGACACTGCCGGCACCTCGGGCCGCACGGTCACCAAGGCGACCGCCCGCAAGGTGCGCGACTTCGCCTGGGGCGCGGGCGCGTTCAGCAAGGTCTCGGGCACCTCGCCGGGCGGGGTGAAGGTCAACGTCTACGCGGTCAGCGGCATCAGCTCCGCCAACGCCCAGTCGATGCTGACCACTTCGGAGAACGCGATCGACGCGCACGCGCAGCGCTTCGGGGCGTACCCGTACAGCGAGGTGGACGCGGTGCTGGACAACAACTTCTGGTTCGGCGGCATGGAGTACCCGGGCTTCGTGCTGGACCTGGTGGACACCACGGCGCTCACCCATGAGCTCGGCCACCAGTGGTGGTACGGCATCGTGGGCGACGACGAGTACAACAGCCCCTGGCTGGACGAGGCGTTCACCGACTACTCCACCGACCTGGCGCAGGGCAAGACCGGCGCCAGCTGCTGGAACAGCGTCTCCTGGGCCTCCTCCAGCGAGAAGATCACCAACTCGATGGCGTACTGGGACGCGCACTCCTCCCGCTACTCCACCGTCGTCTACGGCTACGGCAAATGCGCGCTGCACGACCTGCGGCGGCTGATCGGCGACACCGCGATGACCACGCTGCTGCGCGACTACGCGACGGCGCACTGGTACGGCGTCTCCACCACCGCCGAGTTCAAGGCGGCGGCGCAGGCGGCGACCGGCACGGACCTGACGTCGTTCTGGAGCACGCACCGCATCGACGGCTGACCGGCGGCCGATCGGCACCCGGACCACCGCCGGTCCGGAGCGGCCCCCACCCCGCTCCGGACCGCCTTCCCCACGCGCCCCGCCCGGAACCGGCCCCAGGTCTCCGGGCGGGGCGCCCCGTGCCCGGGGCCGCCGGTGCGGCTTCCCCGGGGCTTTAGGTTCTTGACGCGCCATTGACCGACCGGCCGCCCGTTCCGACACTGGGGTCAGCTCACAGGATTGGCAGGTTCACGCCCACCGCGGGTCGGCCGGTCCGGCCGGTCCCGGGGGCCACCGGAAGGGGTCCGTGGGGTCCGTGCGAGGCAGACCGTATCCGCAGACCCGCGCCGCCGACCGCGACGCGCTGCTCACCGCGGCGGCGGACGCGCTGACCGCGGGCACGGGCGTGCTGCTCAGCGGCGAACCCGGCATCGGCCGGACCACCCTGCTCGGCCGGCTCGCCGCCGGACAGGCCGCGGCCGGGCGGCGGCTGCTGCGCTGCCAGCCCGCGCCGGAGGAGCGGCGGCTGCCGCACCTCGGCCTGATCGACCTCTTCGCCGAGGTCGGTGACGCGGTACTGGACTCCGCGCTGGCCCCCGCCGAACTGGCGGCGCTCCGGGCCGCGTTGCACCGGTCCGAGACCGGCGGCGGACCGCCGCACAAGGGCGCCGACGCCCTACTGGCGCTGCACATGGCCGTGTTGAAGACGCTCGCCGCGCTGTGCGACCGCTCCCCCGTACTGCTCGTCGTGGACGACGCCCAGTGGCTCGACCCGCCGACCGCGCACGCCCTGGCCTTCGCGCTGCGCCGGGCCCGCCGGTTGCCGCTGACCGTGCTGGCCGCCGCCAGGACGCCGCCGGGGGGTGAACCCGCCGCCGAGCGGCTGCTGCCCGGCCCGCAGCTGCGGCTCCAGGTGCCGCCGATGACCGAGCGGGAGACCACCGCGCTGCTCGCCGAATCCGAACTGCCGTCCTGGCCGCACCCGTTGCCCGCCCGGATCGCCCAGACCGCGGCCGGCAACCCGTATCTCGCGCTCGAACTGGGCCGCGCGCTCCTCGCCACCGGCCACCCGCCGGGCCGTCCCGACCCGGGCGGTCCGCTGCCGGTGCCCGCGACCGTACGGGCGCTGCTGCTGGACCGGTTGGCGCCGCTGTCCGCACGGGCCCGCCGGACCCTGCTGACCGCCGGGGCCGCCGACCGGCCGACCGTACGGCTGCTGCGGCGGGCCGGCCGCGACCACGCGGCGGCCGACCTGGCCGAGGCGGTGGCCCTGGGCGTCCTGGAGCCGCCGCGGCTCGGCCCGGTGCGGTTCTCCCAGCCGCTGATGCCACGGGTGGTGTACGAGGCGGCCGGCCCCGACGCACGCCGCCGGGCGCACACCGCGCTCGCCGAGGCGGCCGAGGACCCCGTCGAACGGGCCCACCACCTGGCCGCGTTGACGCCCGGCTGGGACGCGCGGACCGCCGCCGTACTGGCCGACGCGGCGGCCACCGCCCGGCGGCGCGGCGCCCCCGCGACCGCCGCCCGGCTCGGCCGGCTCGCCGCCGACCACACCCCGCCGGACGACCCGGCCGCCGACGCCGACCGCCGGCTGACCGCCGCCGAGGACGCGGTGGCCGCGGGCGACTACCCGCTGGCCCGCCGGATCGCGCACGAGGTGCTGGCCGGACCCGGGCGGCCCGCCGAGCGGGTCCGGGCCTGGATCGTGGTGGTGGACTCCTGCGGGCAGGCGCTCGCCGAGGTCGCCGACGTCTTCCCGCAGGCGCTGGAGGACGCCCGCGACGACCCGGAGCTGCTGGCCCGGCTGCACTACCGGATGAGCTGGCGGGCCTGGCTGGTGGCGGGTTCGGCGGCCACCGCCCACACGCACGCGCAGCGTTCCGCGGTGCTGGCCCGGCAGGCCGGCGACCGGCGCACCGAACTGCTCGCGCTCACCCAGCAGTCGGCGCTGGAGTTCTACCTCGGTGAGGCCGCCGCCGAGCAGACCCTGGCGCTGGCGCTGGCCGCGCCGCAGGATCCGCGGGTGCTGTTCGACCACAACGGCCCGGTGTTCCTCAAGCACCGCCGGCACCTGCTGCACGACCGGCTGGACGACGCCCGCACCGAGCTGCGGGCGCTCATCTACACGGTGCGGCACCGGGGTTCGGCCGAGAGCCTGTGCCAGTGCCTGTCCGGGCTGGCCCAGGTGGAGATCCTGCGGGGCAGCTGCGAGCGGGCGCTGGACCTGGCGCACCAGAGCCTGCGGGTCACCGAGCAGGCCGGGCTGAGCCAGGGGCCGGCCTGGTACGCGGTCGCGCTCGCGGAGGCGGCCGGCGGCAGCCCGGACCGGGCGCTGGCCGCCGCCGAGCGGGCCAGGCGGCACAGCGAGGACGACGACGACCAGCTGTTCCTGCCGCGGGCGCTGCACGCCGAGGGCCAGATCCGGCTGCTGCGCGGCGAGACCGCGGCGGCCCTGCACGCCCTCCAGCGCACCCGGCTGCTGGAACTCGGCCAGGGCCAGGGCGATCCGGCGGTACGCCGCTGGCAGGCCGACCTCGCGGAGGCGCTGGTGGCGGCGGGCTGCGCGGACGAGGCGGCGGCGCTGCTCGCCGAGACCCGGGCCCAGGCGGTACGGCTCGGACGGCGCGGCATCCTGCCGGTCCTGGACCGGTCCGCGGCCCTGGTCACCGAGGCCCGCGGCGACCCGGCGGCGGCGGTGACCCGGCTGGAGCGGGCGGCGGCCGAGGCGGCGGCGCTCCCGTACCGGCTGGAGGAGGCCCGCACCCGGCTCACCCTCGGCCGGGTGCACGCCCGGCGCGGCGACCCGCGGGCCGCCCGTACCGCGCTGGCCGAGGCCGCGCGGCTGTTCACCCGGGCCGGCGCCCGCCCCTGGCTGGCCCTGACCACCGCGGAACTCGACGGTCTCGACGCTCCCGCGGCGCCGCCCGCGCCCGGCCTGACCGCGCTGACGCCGACCGAGCGCCGGGTCGCGCTGCTCGTCGCGCAGGGCGCCACCAACCGGGAGACGGCGACCATCCTCACCGTCAGCGTCAAGACCGTCGAGGCCGCGCTGACCCGCGCCTACCGCAAACTCGGCGTGCGCTCGCGGGTGTCCCTGTCGCGGGCGCTGCTGGCGCCGGGCGCGGACTGACCGCCCGGCGCCGGAACGCGCCCCGGCCCCGCAGCCGGGGGGTGGCTGCGGGGCGGGGCTGTTCGCGGGACCCGCGGGCGCGGTTTCCGGGTCCGGGGAGTGCGGGGACCGGCGGGTCGGTGGGGTGGCGGATGCGGCGGGTGGGGTCGCTCGGCGGGTCAGTGGCCGAACAGGTGCCGGGCGTGGCGGCGGGGCGTCTTGCCGGTGTGGACGGCGCCGGCCTCGTCCAGGTCGCGGTTGGCCGCGAGGTCTTGTTGGCGGGCGGGGCGGTCGGTGTCACCGGTGGCCGGACGGTCCGGCCCGGTGGCGGCCAGGGTGTCGGCGTTCTCCAGCCGGGCGGCGAGCTCGTCCCGCTCCCGGGCCGCGTCCCGCGCGTCCCTGCGGGCCGCGTGCAGCTTGCGGGCCTTGCGGCGGCGCAGCGACAGCCCGGCCATGGCCATGATGACGCCCAGGCCGAAGATCAGTGCCAGGGCCAGCCCCGCGCAGAATATGGCGAGGGAGTCCATGGTGGCGATGTGGTGCCCGAACACCGTGACGTCGTAGTCGGGGCCGCCGTTCAGGTTGTCGGCCAGGGCGAACCCGGTGAACGCGGCCGTACAGACGAGCAGCAGCAGTCCCAGGATCAGCATTGCGGTCACCTCCGATAGTGCGCTGTGCCGGTCGGCTACCCCCGGGTCGCCGCCGCACGCCACCGGATCCGCGCCCCCGCGGCCGAACTCCCGCCGCGGGCCCGCCCGCGGGGCCGCCCGGCGCTCCCGCCGGATCCGCGCCCGCCCGGCTCAGCCCAGCCGCAGGGCCGCCTCGCCGCCCGTACAGCGTCCGCCCGCTCCCGGCGAGGACCGCGTGCACGATGGTGACCTGGTGGATCAGCGAGCCGCCGAGCCCGCGGGCGTACGCCTCCCGCTGCGCCGGGCCGGCCGCCGCGCCCAGCCCGGAGCGCGCCTCCCGGGCGGGCGGCGGCTGCGGGCCGAAGGGCGGCGGGTCGACGGCATCAGGTGCGCCACCTGGTGCGGTGCGTTGGGGTCGTGGATGTCGACCACCAGGCGCAGCGCCCGGTCCGCGTGCTCGCGGCCCGTTCGACGAACCGGGCGACCACCGGGTCGTGCCGCTTCATGTAGCCCGCGGCGACCGGGAGGCCGGTCCTGCGCTCGGCGGCGGCCAGTTCGCCGGTCTCCGCCGGGTCCAGGCTCACCGGCTTCTCGCACAGCACCGGCAGCCTCGCCTCCAGACAGGACAGCACCACCTCGCGGTGGGTCCACCCACGGGTGCAGACCGGCGCGGCACGGGCGCCGGACCGTACCGCCTCCCGCGGTGTCGCGCACACGGCGACGCCGGGGAAGCCGGCGGCCGGCGGCGCCCCGGCCCGTGCCGGGTCGCTCTCCACGACCGCCGCGAGCCGCAGCGCGTGCGGCAGGTCGCGGATCTCGCGCAGGTGGGCGGCGTAGGCGACCTTGCCCGCGCCGACCAGCGCCACGGGGACGGGGGCGGCCGTCCCGGCCGGAAGATCCATGGGCCCTTCTTTCGCCTTCGGGGGGCGCGTGCCGTGGCCCGGGGTTGAAGATCTACCATCCCGCCGTGCGGGCGGTGCGCGGGCCCCGGTGTGGAATTGGGCTTCCGAAAGCGGCCGGAAAGCGGCCGGAGACCGAACGGGAAGCCGTCCGCGGCTCGCTCCCCCGGGGGATGCGTGAGCTTACCCACTGGCACGCGGCGGATCAGTTGCTAGAGTCGCATCGGGTGCCGCGCCACATCACGACTGGGCCACGTAGCGGGGCACGCGGTGACGAAAGGGGGAAGCCGTGGCCATTTCTGCTCGGAACGGCGGGGGGGACGCCGGGGAGATCGGTCTCGCCCTTTATCAGGCATTGCGCAGCCACGGTTCCTCCGTTCCCGCCAAGACCACGGCCGCGGTCGGGCTGACCGAGGCGGAGGCGGCGGCGGGTTGGGCGGAGCTGTGGGAGCTGGGGCTGATACGTGCCGGCCGGCTGCCCGAGGAGGTCGACCCGATCGAGCCCGACACCGCGCTGCTGGGCCTGCTGGCCAGGCAGCGGGAGTCGCTGCGCGCCCAGCGCGAGGACCTGTCGGACATGCTGCGGGCCGCCGAGTCGCTCATGGAGCGGTACCGGCCGTCGCTGCTGCGGGAATCCTCGGAAATCGAGGTGGAGTTGGTGACGAGCGACAACCAGAAACGCCAGCTGCTCGCCGATTTCAATGCCTCGATCACCGTGTCGACCGGTTCCATGCATCCGGGACCGCTGCCGCCGTCGGAAGTCCTGATGCATTCCGTCAAAGCCGACAGCGAACTCGTGGAGCGCGGAATCAAGGTGCGCGCGATTTATCCGCAGAGCGTGGATTCCGCGCCGCGCCAGCGGAAATACCTGGGCCAGCTTTCCGCAACCGGAGTCGAAGTGCGCCTCGCCGCACAGGTGCCGTTCGACCTGCTGATCGGAGATTCCCACACGGCGCTTCTGACGGCCAATCCGGAAAATCCGTCCGAGGGCGCGATCGTGGTCCGCGGCACCAGCCTGGTCCGGTCCTACATCGCGCTGTACGAGGACTGCTGGCTGCGGTCGGTGCCGTACTCCGCCCAGGCGGTCGGCGGCTTCGACCCGGACGGCGAACTGACCGATCAGCACAGAACGACGATGCGACTTCTGGCCAATGGGCTGACAGACGAGCGGATCGCGCGCAAACTAGGCGTGTCACTGCGCACTGTGAGTCGCCTGGTGTCTGAGATTATGAGGTACCTCCAGGCGGACAGTCGTTTTCAGGCCGGAGTGCTGGCCGCGACCCACGGGCTGATTTGACCTGCGCATTTGCGCCATTGCGTACATACGCACCAGTGGAACCTGGTCGTCAGCGGCCAGATCTTGCCATTCTGAATCTGAGTACGACCATCATCTTTTGAGGCACCCCCCGAGCCTCCGAACCGAAGGACCACGATGTCGCGTTCCCGGCGCAAGACTGAGATCGCTGCCGTCGCAGCCTTGGTCCTTGTTCTGTCGTCGGCCGGCGTCACCGCCGCCGTGGCCAAGGACGAACCGGCTCCACCGCCCACCCCGACCGGCGACGTGAACCCGGACCCCGACAACTGGCTGCCCAACTCGCCGCCGAACATCGCCCCCGACACCAAGCCGAGCGTGAAGCCGGACAACTGGCTGCCGGGCGCGACCCCCGCGAATTGGCTGCCCGGAATCGCCGCCGCCCCGGCGCCCGTTCCGACCCCGGAACCGGAACCGGCGTCCGTGCAGCCGGCGAATTGGCTGCCCGGATTCGCGGCTTTCAGGCCCCCCGCCGAGTCGGCCGACGTAGAGGTTTGAACGCCGTAACCCCCGGTACTTCGCCGTACGGCCCGCGATGGTTCGCGGGCCGTACGGCGTTTCCCGCATTGTGTGGGGGGATCCGGGAAACCCGTGGGGAGAGTGCGGTGCGGGGTGTCAGGCGCTGAGGGGCAGCTGGCGGTCGCCGGACTCGGACGACCGGGCGATCTGCACAGCGCGCTGCAGCAGCGCGTCGATCTCCGTGGCCGCGTCGTCGGCGGCCGGATGTACGGCCAGCCAGCCGAGGTGGCGGCGAAGGAAGGCAGCGAGGGCCGGCACCGTCCGTAGGGGGAGACGGACGGTGCGGCCCTCGACAAGCAGATCGGCCCAGGAGGCAAGGGTGCCTCGAATAGCGGCGCGCGCCTCGACAGCCGGCCCGTTCAGGGGGATGCCGGGCCGGGCAGTGCCGGTCACTCGGTCGCCGGAGTTCGGCGCCGGTACGAGCGCAACCTCCAACTCGCCGTATACCCGGGGAAGCAAGGCGAGTTGCCGATCCAACCGCTCCTGGCAAGGAACGCACAGGGCAGGGTCCGTGTCGACACAGAGGTGTCCGTTACGGAACTCGTTCTCCTGCACTGCCGCTGTCCCTTCCTCGCTTCGGGGCGGTAGGTAAAGCCAACAGGATGGGGGTGATCCGGACAATGGTCACCGACCGGCCTGATTCTGCCATGGCGCGTTCGCGCATCTAAGGCGTCCGGCGGTGCCCCGGATCCCCTGTCCCACCGGCCTCACCGGGGGTCGGCGGGGTCAGCGGGGCAGTTGCGCCTCGATCGCCGCGGTGACCTCCGGCGCCTCCGGCTCGGTCCGCGGCCGGAACCGGCCGACGACCTCTCCGTCGGCGCTGACCAGGAACTTCTCGAAGTTCCAGGTGATGTCGCCGGCCTCGCCCGCGCCGTCGGCGGCCTGGGTCAGCTCACTGTAGAGCGGGTGCCGGCTGTCGCCGTTCACCTCGATCTTCTCCAGCAGCGGGAAGGTGACGCCGTAGGTGGTGGAGCAGAAGGTCTGGATCTCCTCCGCGGTGCCGGGCTCCTGGCCGGCGAACTGGTTGCAGGGGACGCCCAGTACGGTGAAGCCGCGGTCGGCGTAGCGCTGCTGGAGCCGCTCCAGGCCCTCGTACTGCGGGGTGAGGCCGCACTTGGAGGCCACGTTCACCACCAGCAGCGCCTTGCCGCGGTGGTCGCCCAGGGTGGTGGGTGTGCCGTCGATGGTGTGCAGCGGGATGTCGTACAGCGTGCTCATGGTCATCTCTCCTGATAGCTGTAAGCCGATACCCCACGCCTGACGCGGCGGAGGGGTCGCCCGAAGGGGCGGTGGTACGGGTCGCGCCGGTGGTACGGTCCGGCTCCCGGGCGCGTTCAGCGGTCCTTGACGGTGATGCCGAGGGTCTGAGCGAGCGCGGGTGCCAGGTCGAGGAGCTGGGCGGAGCCGATGACGGCGCCGCGCAGCGAGTCGTGGCCGTCGGCGAGGTCGATGCCGACCGCGCCGCGCAGGTCCGCCTTCGTCAGCGTGGCCCCGGCCAGCCGGACCTGCTCCAGCCGGCTGCCGGGAAAGCCCACGCCGTCCAGCCGGGCGCCGCCGAGGTCGACCTCGCGCAGCACGCAGTCCTCGAAGACCACGTCGTGCAGCGCGGCGGAGCGCAGGTTCACCGAGTCGAGCTTGCAGCGGCGGAGGACCACCCGGCGCAGCACCGAGCCGAACGCCTCGACGCCGGCCAGCGAGCAGCCGGTCAGCGCGGAGTCCAGCCAGTCGCTCTCGACGAGTGAGACGCCGGTGAAGCGGCTGCCCTCGACCCACACGTCGTTGAAGCGGGCCCGGCGCAGATCGGTGCCGCCGAACACGCAGTCGGTGACGGCGGATTCCAGGAACCGGGCGCCGCGGGCCCGGTCGGCGTCCTCGAAGGACAGCCGACCGAAGTGCACGGTGTCGTAGTCCCCTTCGACGGCGAGCGGGCCTTCGTGGCGGCGCAGCAGGTCGGCGTAGGGCAGATCGGCGAGTTCGTCGGCGACGGTCACAGCGTCCAGCGTACGACCCGGTCCCGCCGACCGGCGGGGGGAACCCCTGCTGCGGGGCCGCCGCGCGGCGGTGCCGGAAACCGACACAAGCCGGTACAAGCCGACATGGCGGGGCAAAAGCCCTGCCGGTTGCTAGCGTGGCACCCCATGAGCGCACCGACCGCGACCGCGCCCGCCGCTCCCGCCCGGCCGGCCCCCCGCCGGCCGGCCCGCCGCGGCGTCGAACTGTCGCTGGTCGTGGCCGCGGTCGCCGTCTCGATGTACGGCTACGCCGAGGTGGGACTGGCCACCGACGGGCGGCTGCCGGCGGGCACCGCCGGTTACGCGGCCGGACTGGCCGGGGCGGCGCTGCCGGCCCACCTCGCGGTACGGCTCAGGGCCCGCTACGCCGACCCGCTGCTGCTGCCGATCGCGGTGCTGCTCAACGGCATCGGCCTGGTGCTGATCGGCCGGCTCGACCTGGCGCCGTCGCTCGGCGCGCGGGCGGCGGGCTCCCAGCTGGTGTGGTCGGCGGTCGGGGTGGGGCTGTTCGTCACGGTGGTGCTGGCCCTGCCCGACCACCGGGTGCTGTCCCGGTACGCCTACGTCAGCGTGACGGCGGCACTCGCGCTGCTGGCGGCGCCGATCTTCTTCCCGGCGGTCAACGGCGCCAGGATCTGGATCCGGGTCGCCGGGTCGTCCATCCAGCCGGGAGAGTTCGCCAAGGTGCTGCTCGCGGTGTTCTTCGCCGGCTACCTGTCGGCGAACCGGGCGGCGCTGGCGTACACCGGCCGGCGGCTGGTGCGGTCCCGGCGGCTGCGGTGGCTCCAGGTGCCCACCGGCCGGGTGCTCGGCCCGGTGCTGGCGATCTGGCTGGCGAGCGTCGGGGTGCTGGTGCTGGAGCGCGACCTGGGCACCTCGCTGCTGTTCTTCGGCCTGTTCGTGGTGATGCTGTACGTGGCCACCGGCCGTACCGGCTGGATCGCCGTGGGCCTGCTGCTGGCGGCGGCGGGGGCCTTCACGGCGGGTTCACTGGAGCCGCACGTGCACAGCAGGGTGCAGGACTGGCTGCATCCGTTCGCCACCGTCGACGCCGGGCTCGGCCCCAGCCAGATCGCCCAGTCGCTGTTCGCCTTCGCTAGCGGCGGCGCGCTCGGTACCGGGCTGGGGCAGGGCCACTCGTACCTGATCGGCTTCGCCGCGAAGTCGGACTTCGTCCTGGCGACCGCGGGCGAGGAGCTGGGCCTGGCCGGGCTGTGCGCGGTCCTCCTGCTGTACGCGCTGCTGGTGGCCCGCGGGTTCGGCGCCGGTCTCGCGCTGCGCGACCCGTTCGGGCGGCTGCTGGCGGTCGGACTGGCGTCCCTGCTGGCGCTCCAGGTGTTCGTGATCGCGGGCGGGGTGATGGACCTGATCCCGCTGACCGGCCTGGCGATGCCGTTCCTGGCGCAGGGCGGCTCCTCGGTGGTCACCAACTGGGTCATCGTGGCGCTGCTGGTCCGGATCAGCGACCACGCCCGCCGCCCGGAGCCGGAGCCGCAGCCCGCCACCGGGGCGCCGGGTGCGGCCGCGTGACGGCCGCCGCGCGCCACCGCCGGACCACGTCCGCGACCGGGCGGCGGGCGCCCGTACGGCCGCGGCCCGTACCGCCCGCCGGCCGGGTGCGGCGGCGTGGGCCGGTACGGACCGCGGGGGCCGCCGGGTGAACCGCTGCATCCGGTACGCGGCCGGCTTCTGCGTCCTGCTGCTGGCCGCGCTGCTGGTCAACGCCGGCCGGGTGCAGCTGGTGGAGGCGCGCGCCTACGCCGGCAACCCCGCCGACCGGCGTATCGCGGTGGCGCGCTACCGTCAGCCGCGCGGGGACATCCTGGTCGGCGGCCACCGGGTCACCGGTTCGCGCCGGACCGGCGGGCAGCTGCGGTACGAGCGCACGTACGCCGACGGGCCGCTCTACGCGCCGGTCACCGGCTTCGCGTCGCAGATCTACGGCACGACGCTGCTGGAGGGCACCGAGGACGCACTGCTGGCCGGTACGGACCGCCGGCTGGACTCGGTGCCGCTGTGGCACGAGATCACCCGGGTCCAGCAGCGCGGCGGGGACGTGCACACCACCATCGACCCGGCGGCGCAGCGGGCCGCGGCGGCGGGGCTGGCCGGGCGCAAGGGGGCGGTGGCCGCGCTCGACCCGGCCACCGGGCGGATCCTGGCCCTGGTGTCGTCGCCCTCGTACGACCCGACGGCGCTGGCCGGCGCGGGCCGCGAGGTGACTCGGGCCTGGCGGCGGCTGACCGCCGACGAGGACCAGCCGATGCTGGACCGGGCGATCCGCCAGACCTATCCGCCGGGCTCCACCTTCAAGGTCGTGACGGCCGCCGCCGCCCTCCAAGGCGGCCTGGTGCGGGACCTGCGGGCGCCCACCGACTCACCGGACCCGTACCGGCTGCCCGGCACCGCGGTCTCGCTCGGCAACGAGGGCCCCGGCTGCGCGGACGCCAGCGTGTACGACGCCTTCCGGGTCTCCTGCAACACCGTCTTCGCCAAGCTCGGCGCCGACCTGGGGGCGGACGCGATGGTGGACCAGGCCGAGCGGTTCGGGTTCAACGACACCCGGCTGCGGCTGCCGCCGCGCGTCGCCGAGAGCACCGTGGACACCGCGATGAGCGCGGACCAGGTGGCGCTGTCGGCCATCGGCCAGTTCGACACCACGGCGACGCCGCTCCAGATGGCGATGGTCGCGGCGGCGGTCGGCGACAAAGGCCGGCTGATGCGGCCCCGGCTGGTGGACAAGGTCACCAACCACAGCGGTCTGACGGTCGCGTCCTACCGGCCCGAGCTGCTGCGCCAGGCGGTGAGCGCGAGGACCGCGGGGCAGCTGCGGCAGCTGATGGAGGCGGTGGTGACCGCCGGCACCGGCGCCAACGCGGCCGTTCCCGGCGCGGTGGTGGGCGGCAAGACCGGCACCGCGCAGCACGGCCGGGGCAACGCCGGTACGCCGTACGCCTGGTTCATCGGCTACGCCGTGCCGCGCGGCGCCGCCGCCGCCTCGGTCGCGGTGGCCGTGGTGGTGGAGGACGCGGCGGCGGCGCGGGCGGACGTCTCGGGCGGGGGCGACGCCGCGCCGGTGGCGCGGTCGGTGATGGCGGCGGTGCTCGGCGCGCGGCGCGGCCGGACGGTCCCGCCGGTGTCCGCCCCGCCGCCCGCCCCCGGGCCGCCCGCGGGCTTCGCACCGCCCGCCGGGTCCGGCTCGGCCGCCGGCGTCAGGCGACCGAGGGGAAACTGAACCCGTAGCCCTGCTGCCTGTGCCAGGTCAGCGCCCGGTCCAGCGCCGTGACGGTCTGGCCGCGGTCGCCGCCGCCGGAGAAGGAGGAGGACGAGGCGCTGCGGCCGCCCGCCGCGCCCGGCTCCAGCAGCGCCGGCACCGCGGCCGACGCCCCCACCACCAGGACCGCCGCGACGACCGCCGCCAGGGGCGCCGGGATGAACCGCGCCAAGGTACGTCCGGGTACCGCCATCGCCTGTACCGCCCCTCTGCCGTGCCCGGTCCGTAGACGCCCGCCGCGGGTCGGATCGGACGCACGCACGAGGAGATGCCGGTGACAGGGGTATGGTTCCGCGGTCGCTCCCGGGCGCCCCGGACCGTTGCCGGATCCGGACGTTACGGGTGGATGTCACCGCCGCCCAGGGCGATGGTCCGCGCGACCTCGGCAACGCGGGCGCTCTCCTCCGCCGCGAACCGCTCGGCGTCCAGCCTCTCGGCGACCTCCTCGTCCCGGGCCATCAGCAGGTCCAGGTCGCTGTCGCCGAGTTCCAGCACGCCCATGTCGACGTACGCCTGCTGGAGCCGGGGACCCCACAGGCCGATGTCCTTCACACAGGGCACGATCCGGCTGAACAGCATCCGCCGGAACCGTCGCAGGAACTCCGACCGCTCGGTGAGTTCGGCCGCCTCGGCGGCCGGCACCCCCCAGTTCTCCAGCACCTCCACCCCGCCGAGCCGGTCCCGCATCAGGTAGCAGCCCTCGATCACGAACTCCTCGCGCTCGCGCAGTTCGGCGTCGCCGAGCTGCCGGTAGTAGTCGCGCAGCGCCATCCGGCCGAAGGCGACATGGCGGGCCTCGTCCTGCATGACGTAGGTGAGGATCTGCTGCGGGAGCGGCTTGGTGGTGGTGTCGCGGATCAGGCCGAAGGCGGCCAGCGCGAGCCCTTCGATAAGCACCTGCATGCCGAGGTAGGGCATGTCCCAGCGGGAGTCGCGCAGGGTGTCGCCGAGCAGCGCCTGCAGGCTGTTGTTGACCGGGTAGAGCATGCCGATCTTGTCCCGCAGGAAGCGGCCGTAGATCTCGGCGTGCCGGGCCTCGTCCATGGTCTGGGTCGCCGAGTAGAACTTCGCGTCCAGGTCCGGCACCGACTCCACGATCCGCGCCGCACACACCATGGCGCCCTGCTCGCCGTGCAGGAACTGGCTGAACTGCCAGGCGGTGTGGTGCTGCCGGAGCAGCCCGCGGTCGCGCTCGTTCATCGCGTCCCAGTAGCGGGTGCCGTGCAGGGCCAGCGACTCGTCGGGGGTGCCGAGCGGGTCGTGCGGGTCCACCTCCAGGTCCCAGTCGATCCGGCGGACCGCGTCCCACTGCTTGTCCTTGCCTTTCTGGTAGAGCGCGAGCAGCCGGTCGCGGCCGTCGTCGTACTCCCAGGAGAAGCGGGCGGCGCCCTGGGCCGGCACCTGCCATGACCATTCGGCGGGCGGTTGGGTGTAGAGGCCTTCCGTCGACATCGTCGGCTCCTTCGGCGCGAGGGGTTGACGGCCTTGTTGACACAGAGTCTCATAAGAGCCGTACCCCAGGTAACCCTCGTGCACCGGGAGCCGATTCGCCATGGACGCTGGACCGATCGACCGGGAGAAGACCGCGGAGCGGCTGCTGGCGGCCTCCGCCAGGCACTCCTTCGACCCGGACACCGACCTCGACTGGGACGCGCCCTTCACGGAGGGCGGGTGGTTCTGGCCACCGGAGCTGGTCTCGCTCTACGACACCCCGCTGTGGAAGGCCATGTCGCAGGAGCAGCGGATCGAGCTGAGCCGGCACGAGGCGGCGTCGCTGTGCGCGATGGGGGTGTGGTTCGAGACCATCCTGATGCAGCTGCTGCTGCGCCACACCTACGACCTGGACCCGACGAGCGGTCATGTCCGGTACGCGCTGACCGAGATCGCCGACGAGTGCCGGCACTCCACGATGTTCGCCCGCGCGGTGACGAAGATGGGCACCCCCACCTACCGGCCCAGCCGGCGCGACCACCGGCTGGGCCGGGTGCTCAAGTCGGCCTCCACCACGCCGGGTTCGTTCGCCGGCACCCTGCTGGCCGAGGAGATCCTGGACTGGATGCAGCGGCTGGCCTTCCCCGACGAGCGGGTCCAGCCGTTCGTCCGGGACGTCACCCGGATCCACGTGGTGGAGGAGGCGCGGCACATCCGGTACGCCCGCGAGGAGCTGCGGCGGCAGATGGCGACCGCGCCGCGCTGGGAGGCGGAGCTGACCCGCTTCACCTCCGCCGAGGCGGCCCGGGTGATAGCCCGCTCGCTGATAAGCCCGCGGGTCTACGCCGCGGTGGGCCTGGACCCGGTGCGGGCGGTGGAGGTGGCGCGTACCAGTGCCCACCGGCGGGAAATCATGCGGAAGTCGGCGCGCCGGCTGATGGACTTCTTCGACGAGGTCGGGCTGCTGCACGGCCCGAGCCGGCGGCTGTGGCGCTCCTCAGGGCTGCTGGCCTGATAACCCGCGGGCGGCGGGAGACCGGCGGGCGGCGGGAGCGGCAGGGGCGGCGCGGCAGGCGGCAGGCGGCAGGCGGCAGGCGGCAGGCGGCAGGCGGCAGGCGGCTCAGCGCAGCAGGTGGGCGACGGTCGGCAGCAGCGGCAGCAGCCGGGCGGCGAGTTCGCCCGCGGGGCTGTCCGGGGTCTCCTGGGCCAGCGCCCGCCGGGCTGCCAGCGCCGCCACCGGGTCGGTGGTGGCGGTCACCAGCAGCAGCCCGGTGAAGTGGTCCACCAGCCAGTCCCGCAGCTGGTCGCGCGGGGTGCGCTTGCCCTCGTCGAGCCAGGTCAGCGAGACCGCCTCGACGGCGGCGATCCAGGAGCGGACCATCATTGTCAGCCGGGGGCCGGCGACGGGGGCGGGGGCGGGGGCGGAGGCAGGTGCCGGGGAGGAGGCAGGTGCCGGGGAGGGGCCGGCGAGGGCGGCGGCACCCGGGCCGACCGCACCGGGACCGGCGCCGGGCCCGCCGCCGGGGCCCGTGACGCCCAGATGGCGCAGCACCTGCTCGGCGGCCCGGCGGCGTACGTCGTCCACGATCGCCACGGTGCGGCGGGTCTCGGCGACGCCGCCGCCGCGCAACAGCGCCCCGTACGCCGCGTCGTGCTCGTCGACGTAGGCGAGGTAGCGGTCCAGGGCGTCGGCGAGCCGCCGGGTGGGCGGGCCGTGCGGCGGTACGGCGAACCGGCCGATCAGCTCGCGGGCCGCCCCGCGCACCGCGGCCTCGTACAACTGCTGCCTGCCGCCGGGGAAGTAGCGGTAGACCAGCGGCCTGGAGACGCCGGCCGCGGCGGCCACGTCGTCCACCGAGACGTCCTCGGGGCGGCGGTGGCCGAAGAGGTCGACGGCCGCGGCCAGCAACTGGGCCCGGCGCTGCTCGACGCTCATCCGGCGGTACGCGGGCGCCGCCCTGCTGGTCATGGGCGAAGCCTAGCTCCCGGTCACCGCCGGGGGCGGGTACCCACCGGGCGGGCCTGCCACGGCGGAGCGCCGTGGCATTCTGGGGCGGTGAGACACGAGAGGACCGAGTTCGTCGGCGGCCCGCTGGACGGGCGGGTACTGGACGTGCTGGTGGGGATGACCGGGCAGCCGCCGCGGGTCTACACCGTGCCGGTGCCCGCGCCCGAGGGCGGCGGCCCGGAGCGGGTGCACGCCTACCGCCGCGAGCCGAACCCGGGCCCGCGCGGCGAGCGCCGCACCCGCTGGGTCTTCGTCCACGACCCGGCCGGCGGCCGTCCCGACCGGCTGAAGTGGCCCTGGTCCAGGGGCGCGTGAGCGGGGCCCCGGCGGGCCCGGGATTGGATACGGAACTGGTCCGGACCATTGACACGATTGGTCTGGACCTGTTTGCTGCGCGATGACACGCGCCCCCTCACAGAAGGAGCATCCGCCCATGCTCACCTCTGCGTCACGTGCGCCGCGCACGAGATCCGCGCCGCGCAGGAGATCCCTCGTCGCCGCCTCCGCCGCGCTCGCCGGAGCCGTCGCGGTCGGCGGCCTGGTCGCCCTGGCGCCCTCGGCCAGCGCGGGCGAGTTCCTCGGCAACGGCGGCTTCGAGACCGGCACCCTGTCCGGCTGGACCTGCGACGCGGGCAGCTCGGCCGTCACCGGCCAGGCACACAGCGGCACCTGGGCGCTGAAGGCGACGCCCACCTCCAGCGCCACCGGCCAGTGCGAGCAGACGGTGGGCGTGGCGCCCAGCACCACGTACACCCTCACCGCCCAGGTCAAGGGCTCCTACGTCTACATCGGCGTGGACGGCGGCACCAGCACCTGGACCCCCGGCACGGGCAGCGGCTACGGGCAGCTGAGCGTGTCCTTCACCACCACCGCGAGCCAGACCAGCGCGGCGGTCTACGTGCACGGGTGGTACGGGCAGCCGGTGTACTACGCCGACGACATCTCGCTCCAGGGTCCGGGCGGCGGCAGCACCACCCCGCCGCCCACCACACCGCCCACCACACCGCCCCCGACGACGCCACCGACCACCCCACCCCCGACGACGCCCCCGCCGACAACGACGCCGCCCACCACACCGCCGCCGACCACCCCGCCCCCCACCTCACCGCCGCCCTCCGGCGGCCTGCCCACCCACGCACTGGTCGGCTACCTGCACGAGACCTTCGCCAACGGCTCCGGCTACCTGAAGCTTGCCGACGTCCCCGACAGCTGGGACGTCATCGACCTGGCCTTCGGCGAGACCGACTCCCCCACCTCCGGCAGCATCCACTTCAACCGCTGCTCGGTGGGCGAGTGCCCGTCGGTGGAGTCCGACGCCGACTTCAAGGCCGCGATCCAGGCCAAGCAGGCCAAGGGCAAGAAGGTGCTGCTGTCCATCGGCGGCGCCAACGGCGAGGTCCAGCTGACCACCACCGCGGCCCGCGACGCCTTCGTGTCGTCGGTGGGCTCGATCGTCGACAAGTGGGGCCTGAACGGGATCGACATCGACTTCGAGGGCCACTCGCTGTCCCTCAACACCGGCGACACCGACTTCAAGAACCCGACCACCCCGGTGATCGTCAACCTGATCTCGGCGCTGAAGTCGCTCAAGGCCCGCTACGGCAGCGGCTTCGTGCTGACCATGGCGCCGGAGACCTTCTTCGTCCAGATGGGCTACCAGTACTACGGCTCGGGCCCCTGGGGCGGCCAGGACCCGCGCTGCGGGGCCTACCTGCCGGTGATCTACGCGCTGCGCGACGACCTGACGCTGCTGCACGTCCAGGACTACAACTCCGGCTCGATCATGGGCCTGGACAACCAGTACCACTCCATGGGCGGCGCGGACTTCCACATCGCGATGACCGACATGCTGCTCACCGGCTTTCCGGTCGCGGGCAACACCGCCAACGTCTTCCCGGCGCTGGCCCCCTCCCAGGTCGCCATCGGCCTGCCCGCCTCGACCAACGCCGGCAACGGCTACACCGCGCCCGCGCAGGTCGACCAGGCGCTCGACTGCCTGACCAAGAAGACCAACTGCGGCGGCTACGGCACCCACGGCACCTGGCCGGCCCTGCGCGGTCTGATGACCTGGTCGGTGAACTGGGACAAGTTCAGCAACTGGGAGTTCCAGCGCACCTTCGACGGCTACTTCGGCAGCTGACCCGGCGCGTCCCCCCGCACGCGTACGGCCCGGTCCCCGAGGGCGGTGGCCGGGCCGTACGTCTGTCTGCGCGCGCTCCGGTCACTCCCGGGAGTGACCGGAGCGGGCACGAACCGCCACTTCTCCCGCACTTCTGTCGAAAATATTACCAACCATGGCAGGATGCCGACGACAGACGTGTTACCGAACGGTTACCCGAGGTGAGGGGATACCAGTGGCCCGACGGACCGGCGGACGGCTCCGCGCCGCGGTGGCGGGCGGCGCGCTGCTCACCGCGGCGGTGCTCGCCCTGCCCGCCGCCGGACAGGCCGCCGCCCGGCCGGACGACCCGCCGGCCGGGCCCGACGTGCCGCTCACCGAGCTGCTGACCCGGCTCAAGACGTCCTACCTGCGCACCGAGACGGCCACCGAGTCCTACGACCGGGCCGCGGAGGCCGCCGCCCGGCAGCGGGCCGACGCCGAGCGGATGGACCGGCAGCTCGCCGACCAGCGGGTGGTGGTGGCCGCGGCCCGGGACGAACTCGGGCTGATGGCCCGCCAGATGTACCGGGACGGCGGGGTGTCGCCGTTCCTGTCGATGCTCACCGGCCGGACCCCGCAGGACTTCTTCGCCCAGCGGCACACCCTCCAGCGGGCCGCCGGCCGCCAGCGCGACGTGCTGGGCGAGCTGACCAGGAGCGAGGCCCGGCTGAAGGCGCTGAACGCCACGGCGCAGCGGGCGCTGGACGCCGCCCGGCACACCCGCGACGTGCTGGCCGCCCGCAAGAAGCAGGTCGAGACCGGGCTGCGGCAGGTGGAGGCGACGCTCGCCGGGCTCACCGGCGCGCAGAGCGAGGCGCTGCGGACGCTGGAGGAGCGCGGCGACGCCGAGGCGCAGACCGACTTCCTGGACTCCAGGGCACTCGGCGACGACCCCGCCGGACGCGCCCCCTCCGCGCCCGGCGACCGGGCCGTCGGCTACGCCTTCGCGCAGCTCGGCAAGCCCTACGTCTGGGGCGCCCAGGGCCCGGCCTCCTTCGACTGCTCCGGGCTCACCTCGCAGGCGTGGGCGCACGCGGGGATCGCCGTGCCGCGGACCAGCCAGGGGCAGTGGGCCGCGCTGAAGCACGTGCCGCTGCGCCGGCTGCGCCCCGGCGACCTGGTGGTGTACTTCAAGAACGCCACCCATGTGGCGCTCTACGTCGGCGACGGCCTGGTCGTCCAGGCGCCCCGGCCGGGCGCCACCGTCCGGGTCTCGCCGATCGCCGCCGACCCGATCCTCGGCGCGGTCCGCCCGGACCCCGGCAGGCAGCCACTGAAGGACTACCGTCCGAGGTCCGTACCGCGCGGGCACGGCGGCCGGTAGCGGTCACGGCGCCGCCGCCCGCCCGGCGTCCGCCCGGAAGGCGGCTTGCCGGACGCTTCTAGCGCGCGGCGGGCTGGGCCACGTCCGCGAGGTACCCGGCGGCCTTCTCCGGCTCGTAGAACCAGTGCTCGAAGTCGGCCGGGTCGTCGAAGCCGTTGGCGAACCGCTCGGCCACCGGCGGGAGTTCGCCGGCCGCGCCGATCAGGCCGAGGACGTGCTCAGGCGGCGGCGCGAGCATCGCGTTGGTCCACTTGGTGACCGGCGCCGCCAGCGACCAGTAGTGGTCGAAGGTGCTCTGCATCCATTCGCGGTCGAACGGCCGGTCGGCCCGCGCCACGATGTCGGCGAGGTACGAGGCCGCGCACCGGGCCGCGTTGTTAGAACCCTGGCCGGTGATCGGGTCGTTGGCCACCACCACGTCGGCGACGCCCAGCACCGGTGCGCCCGACGGCAGTTCGCCGACCGGCCGGCGTACCGTCGGCGCGTACCGCCCGGACAGCGTGCCGTGTGCGTCGGTCAGTTCGACGCGGGTCGCGCGCTCGTACTCCCACGGGGTGAAGCGGCGCATCAGCTCCAGCGTCAGCCGCAGGTGCTCCTCGGGGTCCTTGACCGTCTGGAAGGCGTCGAGCGGGCCGCCGGGGACGCCCTCCCAGAAGAGGATGTCGGCCGGCCCGGTGGTGGTCAGGGTCGGCATCACGAACAACTCGCCCACGCCCGGCACCAGGTTGCAGCGCACCGCGAGCATGTCCGGGTGTTCGGGGCGCGGTCCGAGCCCGTGCACGTAGGCGACGGCGAGGGCCCGCTGCGGGGCGTCGTAGGGCGAACGGGAGGCGTCCCGGCCGAACATGGAGACCAGCTCGCCCTTGCCCGCCGCCACCAGCACCAGGTCGTAGGCACGGGCGAAGTAGTCCAGGTCGGAGACGGCCACGCCGTGGAGGACGACCCTGCCGCCGCGTTCGGCGAAGGTCTCCAGCCAGCCGGCCATCTTCACCCGCTGGTCCACCGACTGGGCGTAGCCGCGCAGCCGGCCCACCCAGTCGATCGGACGGGAGGCGTCGGGGGCGGAGACCGAGACGCCGACCCCCTCGATCCTGGGAGCCTGGCGCTCCCAGAAGTTCAGGCCCAGGTCCCGTTCGTGCTGCAGCGCGGTGGTGAACATGCACTGGGTCGACATGACCCGGCCGCTTCGTATCTCATCGGCCGTGCGGTTGGACATGACGGTGACGTCATAGCCCTGGGACTGGAGGCCCAGGGCGAGTTGGAGACCGGCCTGACCGGCCCCGACGATGAGTATCTTGCGCACAGCGGCTCGCTATCTGGCAGTCGGGATTACGCCTGGTAATCGCAAGAGCAATGGATAACGGCAACGTTATCGGGCCGAACGGGTGTGGCTAAAGGGGCTGTTCGTTCATCGCGTGGGCGACGAGCGACAGCAGCGCCTCCACCACCGAGTACCGCTGGCGGGCGTCGATGATCTGCACCGGGATGTGCGTCGGCACGGCCAGCGCCTCCCGTACGTCGTCGGCCGTGTACTCGGCGGTGCCCTCGAACTGGTTGACCGCGACGGTGTACGGCAGACCGGTGCCCTCGAAGTAGTCCAGCGCGGGGAAGCAGTCGGCCAGCCGCCGGGTGTCGGCGAGCACCACCGCGCCTATCGCGCCGCGCACCAGGTCGTCCCACATGAACCAGAACCGCTGCTGCCCCGGGGTGCCGAACACGTACAGCACCAGATCCTGGTCGAGGGTGATCCGGCCGAAGTCCATGGCGACCGTGGTCGTCGTCTTGTCCGGGGTCGCGGCCAGGTCGTCCACCGCCTCGCTGGCCTGTGTCATCACCGCCTCGGTGGTCAGCGGGGTGATCTCGGAGACCGCGCCGACGAACGTGGTCTTGCCCACGCCGAAGCCGCCGGCCACGACGATCTTCGTGGAGACCGGGGCACGACCGCGTTCGGTCTGCCAGTCCTGCAGGCCCTCCTGCTGGTCAAAGCCTGCGAAGTCCACTGAGCACCCTTTCGAGCAGTGCGCGGTCCGGCCGGCCGGGCCCGTGCCCGGTGCCGTACACGCGGATTCTTCCCTGGTCGGCCAGATCGCTGATCAGGACCCGGACGACGCCGAGCGGCATGCTCAGCAGCGCGGAGATCTCGGCCACCGACCGCATTCTGCGGCACAGTTCGACGATCGCGCGAAATTCCGGCATGACACGCTCGGTCCAGCTGCCCCTGGTGAGAGCCGGCTGTTCCTCCGCAGCGTCGATCGTAGCGACGAAGGTCTCGACAAGCAGCACATGGCCGAACCGGGTTCGGCCGCCGGTCAGGGTGTAGGGCCGGACCCTGGACGTCCGGCGGTCGGCACCGCGGTGGGGCAGGGCGGCCATCAGTGGGCACTCTCCATTACCTGGCGCAGCTCGCTGCGCAGCGCCGGGGTCAGGACGTGCCCGGCCCGGCCGACGAACAGTGCCATGTGGTAGCCGACCACGGTGATGTCGCAGTCGGCGGTGGCGTGCACGCCCAGCAGCGAGCCGTCGCTGATGGCGGTCACGAACAGCATGCCGTCCGCCATCGCGACGGTGGTCTGCCGGACCTTGCCGCCGTCCATCAGCCGGGCCGCGCCGACGGTGAGGCTGGCCAGGCCGGAGACCACCGCGGCCAGGTCCATCGGGCTGTCGGCCGACGGCCGCGCCGGGCCGTCCGGTGCGGGCGCCGCCGGCGCCGTCTGCTCCTCGGTCTGCGAGCTGAGCAGCAGCAGGCCGTCGGAGGAGACCACGGCGATCGAGTGGACGCCGGGTACCTCCTCCACGAAGTTCTGCAGCAGCCACCGGATGTTGCGTGCTTCGTGGCTCAGTTCACTGGTGTGCGTGCGGACCGCGTTCAACGGGTCGCCTCCTCGGCGCTATCAGCTGGGCCTGCGTGTGCGGCTTCCCCGGTGTCCCCCTGAGTGCTTCTTCGTACCCGTGGTGCCTCCGGCACGGGCGCGGACTGCGGCACGGGCCACGCGGCGGGCGGCGGCTGCGGTGCGGGCGCGGGCGCGGGCCGCTGGGCCGGTGCCGCCGCCGGCAGCGGTTCCGGTGCCGGCGGTCCGGGCGCGGCGTGCCGCCGGGTGGCGGGGCGCTGCGGCGCCGGCGGCTCGGTCCGCGGCCTGGGCGGCTGGTCCGCGGCGCCGGCCGGGCCGGCCGTCGGGCCGGTACCGGCGCTGATCTCGTGCTCGGCGTCGCGCCGGCCGGCCTGCAGTCCCCGCTGCAACCCGCCCAGCTTGCGGCGCAGTTCGGCCGCGTCCACCGGTCCGCCGCGCGGTCGCCGCGGCCCCTGTACGAGCACGTCGCCCATCCCGGCCGGCCGCGGCACCCGCTGCGGCAGCCTCCTGGTGGCCGGCGCCTCGCCGCCGGCCCCGGCCTCCGGCCCGGCCCGGTCGTGCCGCACGGCTTCGGCGGCGCGGGCGGACTGCTCGGGTTGCGCGGGTTGCGCGGGTCGCGCCGCCTGCACGGGCTGCCCGGCCGGTACCCGCCGGGCCAGCGGGGACGGCCGGTCCTGCGGTACGGCGGCGGGCCCGGCGAACGGCTGCGGAACGGATCGCGCCGCCGCGGGCGCGGTGTCGGGGCCGCTGTCCGGTCCCGGGGCGGGCGCGGCGCGGCGGCCGGTGACCTGGGCGCCGGCCAGCGCGGCCTCGATCGGGGTGGCGGGCGGCTCCTGCGGGTCGACCGCGGGCAGCAGCCGCTGCGGCAGGACCACGACGGCCGCGGTGCCGCCGACCGCCTGGGGGCGCAGCTGGGTGCGGACGCCGTGCCGCTGGGCCAGTCGGGCGACCACGTACAGGCCCATGCCGGCGGCGGTGCCGGGCGGCGCCGGGCGGGGATCGGCGAGCAGCTCGTTGAGCTCGTTCAGCCGCTCGTCGGGCATCCCGATGCCGGAGTCCTCGACCGAGAGCATCACCTCGCCGTTCTCCAGCAGCCAGCCGGAGAGGTGGACGGAGGCGGCCGGCGCGGAGAACCCGGTCGCGTTGTCCAGGAGTTCGGCGATCAGGTGGCTGATGTCGTCGGCGGCCCGGCCGGCCACCCGGACGTCGGGCATGGTCTGGATGTGCACCCGTTCGTACCGCTCGACCTCGGAGATCGCGGCGCGGGCCACGTCGACCAGCGCGACCGGGCGGGCGGTGGCGCCGTGGCTGTGCTCGGTGCCGGTCAGCACCAGCAGGTTCTCGCTGTTGCGGCGCATCCGGGTGGCGAGGTGGTCGAGCCGGAACAGCTGGTCGAGCCGTTCCGGCTCCTGCTCGCGGTCCTCCAGCGCCTCGATCAGGGCGAGTTGGCGCTCGACCAGGCCGAGGGTGCGCAGGCCGAGGTTGACGTAGGTGACGTGGGCGGCGTTGCGGGCGCTGGCCTCGGTGAACCGGCCGGCGAGCTCCTCGCGGCTGCGCAGCAGGTCGTCCCTGGTCCGCAGCAGGCCATCGCGCTCGGCGGTCAGCGCGTTGTGCGCCGCGGACAGCGCGTCGCGTTCCGCGGCGAGTTCGTGGACCCGGGCGCGCAGTGCCTGCGCTTCCTGGGTGAGCGCGTTGGCCCGCCGGGCGACGGCGGCGAACTCGTCGCGGCCGAGCACCCTGGCGCCCTGGCCGCTCTCGCCGTCCGCACGCGACCAGCGGTGCAGCGCGGCCAGCGGCCGGGTGACGCTGCGGAACAGCGAGACGAGCACGCCGGCGAACAGGATCAGGCACAGCGCGACCAGCGCGACCCGCAGTTCCAGGACGGTGACCTGGTGGTCGCGGTGGTCGGCGGCCCGCCGGGCCTCGTCGGCCGCCGCGGACGCCTCGACGCTGCGCATCAGGGCGAGCCGGGCGGTGAGCGCCCGGTCGGTGGCGTCGGCGCCCAGTCCGCGGTCGGCGCCGGTGAGCGCGGGGCCGTCGAGGAGTTCGGCGAGGTCGCGGTCCGCGGCGGCGGCGTCGGCGCCGTTGACCGTCTGGTCGTAGCGGGCGCGCAGGGCGGCGGGCGCGGTGGCCCGGAAGTCGGCGAGCGCGGCCTGCTCCTGGAGGTGCGCGGCCTGCGCGGCGGCGACCGGGCCGCGCCGGCTGCCGCCGGCGGCGAGCGCGCCGACCAGCAGTCCGCGCTGCCGGGCGGCGGCGTCCACCGCCCGGCCGAGCGGCGCGGTGACCGGTCCGCAGAGTCTGCCGAGGGCGTCGATCAGCGGCTGGTAGCCGGCGACGACGGCCTGCGGGCCGCCTTTGCCGCTGTCGGCCGCCGCGCGGGCGGCGGGCAGCGCGGCCAGCGCGGTCCGCACCTCGGCGGGTGCGCCGGGAGCCACGTCCCGGGCCTGGCGGTCGGCGTTCGACCGGTCGGTGGCCAGCCGGTCCCGGCCGACGGGGCCGCCGCCCGCGCGGATCGCCGCGTCGTCCCGCTCGTCGGCGAGGTCGTGGGCCAGTACGACGGCGCGGGCGGCCAGCCGGGCCGCGTCCACCTGCTCCTGGGCCGCTGACAGGTCGTGCCCGGCGAGGGCCACGCCCGGCGTGGCGGCGGCCAGGAGCGCGGCGGCGCAGCCGAGCAGCGCGGCGAGCATGCGCCGCCTGACCCGCCCTTCGCGTCGCGGGTGACGTCCTTCACGCAATGTCGGTGCTCGCAATCACGTATCGCCCGGGGCCGGGGCCGGGGTGTCCCCCGGGAATATGCAGAAGTCCCTCCGACCCTTGCAGCCCTGCCGGGAGGGGGGCCAGGCGTCCCTCCCCCGGACACCCGAACGAGTGAATCGCACAGGTGAGTTGACCGACAAGTCCGGCACCGGGGGCCAGACTGCCCCGGCCCGGCGGTCCCCTGGCGTCCGGCAGCGGGCTTTGGCAGGATACGCACCCGCAGCCACGGTGATCTTGGTCCGGACCGGGTGCGCGGCTCTCCCGGCCGCCGGGAGCCGCCGGTACCGGCCGGTGCCGGCGGGAACCGCCGGGGGTCCGGCACACTGGCCGCATGCGGATCGAGACGGCGACCGAACCCGGCCGCCCCGAGGTGCCCAACGAGGACTTCGTGTCCGTCGCGCTGCCCGCCGGCGGGCGGGGCGGGACGGTGGTCCTGCTGGACGGGGTGACGCCCCCGCCCGGCAACGGGGACTGCCGCCACTCGGTGCCCTGGTTCACCGCCCGGCTGGGCGGCGCGCTGCTCGAACTGTCCGTCGCGCGGCCCGCGGTGCCCTTGGCCGCGTGTCTCGCCGAGGCCATCTCCCGCACCGCCGACGCGCATCGCGCGACCTGTGATCTTTCTCACCCACTGACCCCACAGGCCACGGTGGTCGCGGTGCGCTGGGGCGGGGCGGAGGTGGAGCACCTGGTGCTGTCGGACTCGGCGCTGCTTCTCCAGGCGCCGGACGGCTCGGTGACGCCGGTACTGGACGACCGGATCGACCGGCTGCGGGCGGCGGGCGTGCCGGTGGCGCCGCTGCGCAATCTGGACGGCGGCTTCTTCACCGCCGCCGCGGACCCGGCGGTGGTCTCCCGCGCGGTGACCGGCCGTACCCCGGCCGCCGGGGTACGGGCGCTGGCGGCGCTCACCGACGGCGCGGCCCGGGGCGTGGAGGTCTTCGGCGGCGACGACTGGCCGGGCGTCTTCGCCCTGCTCCAGGAGGCGGGTCCGCGGGCCCTGATCGCCCGCGTGCGGTCCCTGGAGGACGCCGACCCGGCGGGAGTGCGCGTGCCCCGCGGCAAACCCTACGACGACGCCACGGCGGTGCTGGTGGAGTTCTGAGGGCCGTCGGCCGCGGCGGCTACGGGGGGCCCTCGCCGAACGGAAGGCCGTTCAGCTCGTGCAGCAGCCTGGAGAGTTCGGCGACCTCGGCCTGGTCCCAGGCGGCCAGCCGGCGCAGATACTGCTCGCGGCGGGCGGTGCGGACCCGGGTGAAGCGGTCGCCGCCCTCGGCGGTCAGCCGCATCAGGTAGGCGCGGCCGTCGGCGGGGTCGGGCTCGCGGGCGACCAGGCCGAGCTCCTCCAGGGCGCGCAGCTGCCGGCTCATGGTGGCCTTGCCGACCCCGAAGTACCCGGCCAGGTCGGTGGCGCGGGCCGGCTCGGCCTCCGCCAGCCGGGCCAGCAGTCCGTACGCGGCCGGCTCCAGCTCCGGGTGCACCGCCCTGGCCAGTTCGCCGGACGCCGCCCCGGCCCGCCGGAACAGCACCGACAGCTCCCGCTCCAGCGCGTCCGTCCCCCACTCCGGCACCCCGCCCGCCGGGGCGCCGGCGGCTCCCGCGCCGGCGGGCGGACCCGCCGGGTCCGGCACGCGGGCGGGCTCCCGCCGGCCGTCCGGCGCGCGCTCCTCGGCGTCGGTCACAGACTCCCCGCTTTCAACACCTGAAACTTCTCTCCACCCACGGCGGTTTCCGCAGCGCGCCAAGTATTTCGCAGGAGTAGACCAACGGCGGTTCAAGGCCCCTCTTTCCACGCGCGTAGCGTCCGACGTACCGTCAGATCTGTCATGGCCCAATCAAGGTCATGCCGAGTCCCCCCCTGCCATCTGGAGGCACGCATGTCCCACGGAGGTCTCTCCGTCGTGCACGGCACCGGCTCGGCCCGGACCAGGCTCGCGCTGCTGGCCGGTCTCTTCGTCACCCTGCTCGCCTTGGTCCTGACCGCCCCGGGGACCGCCCACGCGGCCGGCGGCGGCCGCCTCGCCCACCCCGACCTGGACTGGATGGGCTCCACCGTCCGCGCCCACGAGGGCTCCGCCCGCCCGGCCGGCGGCGGCGCGGCGTCCCTGCTGGCCACCCAGACGCCGGGCCTGGACGTCTCGAACTACCAGGGCAGCGTCGACTGGGCGGCCACCTGGGCGGCCGGCGCCCGGTTCGCCTATGTCAAGGCCACCGAGGGCGTCTCGTACACCAGCCCGTCGTTCGCCCAGCAGTACAACGGCTCCTACAACGTCGGCATGGTCCGCGGCTCGTACCACTTCGCCCTGCCGGACGTCTCGGCCGGCGCCACCCAGGCCGACTACTTCATCGCGCACGGCGGCGGCTGGTCGGCCGACGGCAGGACGCTGCCGGGCGCGCTGGACATCGAGTACAACCCGTACGGCGCGACCTGCTACGGGCTGAGCGCCAGCGGCATGGTCGGCTGGATCTCCGCGTTCAGCAACGAGTACCACGCCCGTACCGGCCGCTACCCGACGATCTACAGCACCACCAGCTGGTGGACGCAGTGCACCGGCAACAGCGCCGCCTTCGCCGGCACCAACGCGCTGTGGATCGCCCGCTACAGCACCGCGGTCGGCGCCCTGCCGGCCGGCTGGGGCTACCAGACCATCTGGCAGTTCGCCGACTCCGGCACCTTCCCCGGTGACCAGGACCGGTTCAACGGCGCGCAGGACCGGCTCCAGGCGTACGCGGCGGGCTGATCCGCGCCGCTCCCGCGGCGCCCCAGGACGCGGGCCGCCCCCCGCCCGGTCGCCGGGCGGGGGGCTGGGACGCGCCGCCGCGCGGTCGCGGGGGCGGGCGGCCCTACGCGGCCACCTGCACCGGGTCCCCGCCGGTCGCGGCGGCGGACGCGGTCACGGCGGCGGGCTCCAGCGCCAGCTTCAGTACCTGGCGCACGTCGCTCACCGGGTGCACCTCCAGCGCCTGGAGGATCTCGGCCGGAACGTCGTCCAGGTCGGGCTCGTTGCGCTTGGGGATGATCACCGTGGTGATCCCGGCCCGGTGGGCGGCCAGCAGCTTCTGCTTGACCCCGCCGATCGGCAGCACCCGGCCGGTCAGCGACACCTCACCGGTCATCGCCACATCGGTGCGCACCCGCCGTCCCGACAGCAGCGAGGCCAGCGCGGACGTCATCGTCACACCGGCGCTCGGGCCGTCCTTGGGGACGGCGCCGGCCGGCACGTGCAGGTGCACCCCGCGCTCCTTCAGGTCGCCGACCGGCAGCTCCAGCTCGGCGCCGTGCGAGCGCAGGAAGGACAGCGCGATCTGCGCCGACTCCTTCATCACGTCGCCCAGCTGGCCGGTGAGCTGCAGGCCCGCGCCGCCGGACTCCGGGTCGGCCAGCGACGCCTCGATGTAGAGCACGTCACCGCCCGCCCCGGTGACCGCGAGACCGGTGGCCACACCCGGCACCGCGGTCCGCCGCTCCTCCGGGTCCTGCGCGGACTCCGGCACGTGGTGCGGCCGGCCGATCAGCGCCCGCAGGTCCGCCGAGGTCACGGTGAAGGGCAGTTGCCGGTCGCCCAGTTCGTGCCGGGCCGCGATCTTCCGCAGGATCCGGGCGAGGGTCCGCTCCAGGTTCCGCACGCCCGCCTCACGGGTGTACTCGGTGGTCAGCCTGCGCAGCGCGTCCTCGGCCAGGGCCACCTCCTCGGCGGCCAGTCCGGCCCGCTCCAGCTGACGCGGCAGCAGGTGGTCACGGGCGATGACGATCTTCTCGTCCTCGGTGTAGCCGTCCAGCCGGACCAGCTCCATCCGGTCCAGCAGCGGCTCGGGGATGGCCTCCAGGACGTTGGCGGTGGCCAGGAACACCACGTCCGACAGGTCCAGTTCGACCTCCAGGTAGTGGTCCCGGAAGGTGTGGTTCTGCGCCGGGTCGAGGACCTCCAGCAGAGCCGCGGCCGGGTCGCCCCGGTAGTCGGAGCCGACCTTGTCGACCTCGTCGAGCAGCACCACCGGGTTCATCGACCCGGCCTCCTTGATCGCCCGGACGATCCGGCCGGGCAGCGCGCCGACGTACGTCCTGCGGTGGCCGCGGATCTCCGCCTCGTCGCGGACACCGCCGAGCGCCACCCGGACGAACGTGCGGCCCATGGCGCGGGCCACCGACTCGCCGAGCGAGGTCTTGCCGACACCGGGCGGGCCGACCAGGGCCAGCACCGCGCCGCCGCGGCGGCCTCCCACCACGCCCAGGCCGCGGTCGGCCCGGCGCTTGCGGACGGCCAGGTACTCGGTGATGCGCTCCTTGACGTCGTCCAGTCCGGCGTGGTCGGCGTCCAGGACGGCGCGGGCGCCCGCCACGTCGTAGGTGTCCTCGGTGGTGGTGTTCCACGGCAGTTCGAGGACGGTGTCCAGCCAGGTGCGGATCCAGCTGCCCTCGGGGGAGGCGTCCGAGGAGCGCTCCAGCTTCCCGACCTCCTTCAGGGCCGCCTCGCGGACGTTCTCCGGCAGGTCGGCGGCCTCCACCCGGGCGCGGTAGTCGTCGCCCTCGTTCTCCGGGTCGCCCTTGAGCTCGGCGAGCTCCTTGCGGACGGCTTCGAGCTGCTGGCGGAGCAGGAACTCCCGCTGCTGCTTCTCCATGCCCTCCTGCACGTCCTTGCGGATGGTCTCGGCCACGTCCTGCTCGGCGAGGTGGTCGCGCAGCCACTGGATGGCCAGCCGCAGCCGGGCCACCGGTTCGGTGGTCTCCAGCAGCTCGACGCGCTGTTCGGTGGTCAGGTAGGGGCTGTAGCCGGAGTTGTCGGCGAGCTGGCCCACGTCCTCGATCTGCTGGACGCGGTCCACGACCTGCCAGGCGCCGCGCTTGCGCAGCCAGCTGGTGGCCAGTGCCTTGTACTCCTTCATCAGCTCGGCGACGGTGCCGGGCGCCTCCGCGGCGGGCGGCTCCGCCACCGGGGTGCCCTCCACCCACAGGGCCGCGCCGGGGCCGGTGGTGCCGGCGCCGATCCTGATCCGGGACCGGCCGCGGATCACCGCGCCGGGGTCGCCGTCCGACAGCCGGCCGACCTGCTCGACGGTGCCGAGCGTGCCGACCGCGGTGTACTTCCCGTCCACCCGCGGCACCAGCAGTACCTGGGGCTTCCCCGGCCCCGGCCCGCCGTGCGCCGCCTGGGCGGCCTCCACCGCGGCGCGCACCTCGGAGTCCGTCAGGTCCAGCGGGACCACCATGCCGGGCAGCACGACCTCGTCGTCCAGCGGGAGGACGGGCAGGGTGAGAGGGTTGGGGGTCCGGGGCTCAAACGCCATGATCGCTCCCTTTGCAAGCAAGTTGAGTACACCTGGCTCAATGCTGCGAAGGGCTCCGGTGTTCCCGGCCGCGTGTTCGCCGAGAGCGATCTCCCCGGCCCGCGGCGGCGGGGTGTCGGCGGGCGGGCGGCAGTGGGCGGCGGGCGGCCTCTCAGTCGCGGGCGCGCAGGAACGCCGAGGTGGCCACCCGGCCGAGCATCTCGAAGCGGGTCGGGCCGGCCAGGTGCTCGTCGGCCGCCTCCTGGACGCCCGCCCAGCCGGGGTCGCCGTAGTCGTCGAGCACGACGATGCCGCCGGGAGCGGCGATCAGCTCGGCCCATTCCAGGTCTGCGGCCACCCCCGCCGCCGTGTGGTCGCCGTCGACGACGATGACCCCGTATTTGCGGTCGGAGACGGCCTCGCGGACGGCCGGGTCGCCGGACAGGCCCTGGTGGACCCGGGCCAGTTCGCCCGCGGTGCCGCCGAGGGCGAGGTTGGCGCGGACCACGTCCAGCCGGACCGGGGTGCCGGTGGGCTCGGCGCCGGAGGCGGTGCCCGGCTGGAGCTGGCTGCCGGCCAGCGGGTCGACGACGGTCAGCCGCGGCTCGACGCCGGCCCGGTGCATCATCCGCAGCATCGCGGCGGAGAAGAGCCCGAAGAGGGTGCCGATCTCCAGCACGTCGCCGTTGGGCGGGTCGAGCAGCGGGATGGCGGCGAGCTTGCCGCACACGTTCGCGGTGGTGCCGGCCAGCCGGCCGAGCCCCAGCGACTCCAGGGCGATGACGCTGCGGAAGGCGGCCGCGGCGTCGCGGCGGGCGAAACGGGCGTCCTTCCCCGACACCGCGGCGATCTCCCGTACCAGCTCCTCGTGCTCCTGCCGGGTGGGCGTCCGGTTCCCGGACCGGCCGACCCGCTCGAAGAGCAGGTCGAAGGCGAACTGCCGGACGCGCAGCCCGGTCACCTCCTCGCGCAGGGACCCCAGTTCCTCGCGCAGGCCGTCCAGCTCCCTGCGGAGCGCCTCGCGGGCCTCACGGTCGCCGTACGCGGCCCGGTCGAGGTCCTTGCGCAGCCGGCTGACCGGCCGCTGCACCCGCTGGTCGACCAACGAGGCGGCCGGACGCAGCAGACGCCGCGCCACGGGGTTCTTGAAAAGGGATGACATGCGCGGAACCTACGCACGGGCGGCTCCGGTGTCCATTGCCCGCCGGCCAACGCTCACGGAGGTCCCGGTGTGCGGGCCGTGAACGGCGCCCGCCGGGAAGACCCCGCGGCGCCCCTTTTCACCCGCCGGTGTGCGCTCCCCCGCCGGCTTCTCCACAGCCTCCCGCCAGTTGTCCACAGCCCCCGCCTCCCGGTCCGCGCCGGCCCCGCGCCTCCGCCAGAATGGACCCATGCCGTCACCGCCCGACACCGCCGCCTCACCCGTCGTCCTCGACCGCCGCGAGGGTCCGTACGGCGAAGTCGTGCTGCGGCGGCGCGGCGAGCGGTTCGAGATCATCGCCAACGGCTGCTTCCTGATGGACACCTCCGACGGCCGGTCCGAGCGGCTGCTGGTCGACGCCGCCCTCGAAGCGCTGGACGGGGACGGCGACCGCGGCCGTACGTCCGGCCCGGACCACACCCCCGACCGGAACGGGGACGGGGACCGTACGAGCGGCCCGGACCTGCTGATCGGCGGCCTCGGCGTCGGCTTCTCGCTGGCCAGGGCCGCCGCCGAGCCCCGCTGGGGCCGGATCGCGGTGGTGGAGCGGGAGGACGCGGTGGTGGCCTGGCACCGGACCGGGCCGCTGGCCCGCTTCTCCGCGCACGCGCTGGACGACCCCCGGGTGCGGGTGCTCCACCAGGACCTGGTGGCGTACGTCCGCACCTCCTCCGACACCTACGACGCGCTGTGCCTGGACATCGACAACGGCCCGGACTGGACAGTCACCGAGAACAACGACAGTCTCTACACTCCCAGCGGCCTCGCCGCCTGCCGGGGCCGCCTCCGTCCCGGCGGAGTCCTCGCCGTCTGGTCGGCGCAGCCGTCGGCCGCCTTCGAGACGGCGCTGCGGGACGCCGGCTTCGACCGGGTGCGCACCATCGAGATCCAGGTCGCCCGCGGGGTGCCGGACGTGGTGCACATAGCCGTCACGGCGTGAAGGCGTCGTAGTCAGGCCCGCGGACGGCCCCGTACGCTGCCCGTATTCAGGACGACTTTGTGGGGCGGAAGTGGACAGCACGCAGACTCCGGGCGCGCAGCGCCGGGTGCTGGTCGTCGAGGACGACCAGACGATAACGCAGGCCATCGCGGCCCGGCTGCAGGCGGAGGGATTCTCGGTACGGACCGCGGGCGACGGCCCGTCCGCCGTGGACTCGGCCCACTCCTGGCGCCCGGACCTGCTGGTCCTCGACGTGATGCTGCCCGGCTTCGACGGCCTGGAGGTCTGCCGCCGGGTGCAGGCCGACCGGCCGGTCCCGGTACTGATGCTCACCGCCCGCGACGACGAGACCGACATGCTGGTGGGGCTCGGGGTGGGCGCCGACGACTACATGACCAAGCCGTTCTCCATGCGGGAGCTGGCTGCCCGGGTGCACGTCCTGCTGCGCCGGATGGAGCGCGCGGCGACCGCGGCGCACAGCCCGCGCGGCGCCAGTATCCAGCTCGGCGACCTGGAGATCGACCACGCCCAGCGCCGGGTCCGGGTCGGCGGCTCGGACATCCACCTGACCCCCACCGAGTTCGAGCTGCTGGTGTGCCTCGCCCAGCAGCCGCGGGCGGTGCTCTCCCGCGAGCAGCTGCTGGCCGAGGTGTGGGACTGGGCCGACGCCTCCGGCACCCGTACCGTCGACAGCCACGTCAAGGCGCTGCGCCGCAAGATCGGCGCCGAGCGGATCCGTACCGTGCACGGTGTGGGCTACGCGCTGGAGACCCCGGCGCCATGAGCGCCAAGGCCGCCGCCCCGGGCGGGGGGACCAGGCGCGCGGTGAGCTGGCGGCGGCGGATATGGGCGGCGCTGCGGCCCTGGGACCCCTTCCGCTCGATCAAGGCGGCGCTTCAGCTGCTGGTGATCGTCTCGGTGCTGATCACCACCCTGCTGGTGACGGTGGCCATCCGCTCGGCCACCGAGCTGCGGGTGATCACCATCTTCTCGATCATCGCCTCGCTGCTGATCAGCCAGATCGTCGCCACCAACCTGACCGCGCCGCTGCGTGAGATGACCGCGGTGGCCCGCGCGATGGCCGGCGGCGACTACAGCCGCCGGGTGAGCCGCAGGCGCCGCGACGAGGTCGGCGAACTGGCCGGCACCTTCAACCGGATGGCCGCCGACCTGGCCGCCGCCGACCGGCACCGCAAAGAGCTGGTGGCGAACGTCTCGCACGAGCTGCGCACCCCGATCGCCGCGCTGCGGGCGGTGCTGGAGAACGTGGTGGACGGGGTCTCGGCCGCCGACCCGGAGACCATGCGGCTGGCGTTGCAGCAGACCGAGCGGCTCGGCAAGCTGGTCAGCCAGCTGCTGGACCTGTCCCGGCTGGACAGCGGGGCGGTCCGGCTGGACGCCAAGCGGTTCGAGGTGTGGCCGTACCTGTCGGCGGTGATCAAGACCGCGAGCCTGGGCATGGGCAGCGCCAAGCCGACCGGCTCCCGGTCCCGGCCGCGCGCCGACGTCCACCTGCACCTGGACGTCTCGCCGCCCGAGCTGGTCGCCTACGCCGACGGCGAGCGGCTGCACCAGGTGGTGGCCAACCTGGTGGACAACGCGGTCAAGCACAGCCCGCCCGGCGGCCGGGTCACGGTACGGGCCCGCGGCGGCACCGCGCCCGGCAGCCTCCTGCTGGACGTTCGCGACGAGGGGCCCGGCATCCCGGAGGCGGACCGGGTCCGGGTCTTCGACCGCTTCCACCGCGGCTCCCACCCGGGCGGCGACGGCGGTACGGGACTGGGCCTGGCCATCGCGCGCTGGGCGGTGGATCTGCACGGCGGCCGGATCGAGGTGGCCGAATCCCCGCGCGGCTGCCGGATCCTCGTCACCCTTCCAGGTGGACCCTCGGTGCAACATTGACGCGGTTCAGGCACCATGGAGGTGCGCTGCCCGGCCGGCGCGCGGCCGTCGACGCCCGCGCGCTACCCGCATAGCGCGGGTGAACCCTGAAGAGGGACCACTTTCCCGCCAGGAATGGCGGTGAAACCAGGTTCCGGGTGTGACTTGCGCGACGAGTGGACCCCCGGGCCTGCGAGCAGGGGTCATGAAGGCGTAGCCTTTATTTCCGCTGTCCACCATCTTTTTTTGTGAAGCGGAAGAGGGCGGTTGCCGCCGTGTCGCCACAGTCCCCCAATAGCTCGAGCGTCTCCACCGACCACCAAGCGCAGGGCGAAGGCCCTGCCGCGGGCTTCGGCCCCAACGAGTGGCTCGTCGATGAGATCTACCAGCAGTACCTCCAGGACCCGAACTCGGTAGACCGAGCCTGGTGGGACTTCTTCGCCGACTACAAGCCGGACGGCTCCGCCGCGCCGGCCGCCCCCGCCGGCCAGGGCGGGGCGTCCGGAGCCGCCGCACGGGCCGTGGCGGGCGTCCCCGGATCCGCCACCACCAAGGCCGCCCCCGGCGCCACGCCGCCCACCCCGGCGACCCCGGCCGCCAGCCCCGCGGCGACCGCGACGGCCGCGACGACGCCCAAGCCGCCGGTGAACGGCTCGGCCGCCGCCGCGGCTCCAACCGCCCCGCAGGCCCCCGCGTCCGCCCCGGTCGCCAGCACCGCCCCCCCGGCGGCTCCGGCGACCCCGGCCGCCGCGCCGGCCCCGTCGCCGGCGCCCGCCGCCAAGGCCGCCGCGAACGGCGCCGCGCCCACCGCGGAACCGGCCACCGAGTACGTCACGCTGCGCGGCCCGGCCGCAGCCGTCGCCAAGAACATGCACGCCTCGCTGGAACTGCCCACCGCAACCTCGGTGCGGGCCGTCCCGGTGAAGCTGCTGTTCGACAACCGCATCGTCATCAACAACCACCTCAAGCGGGCCCGGGGCGGGAAGGTCTCCTTCACCCACCTCATCGGGTACGCGATGGTGCAGGCCCTCAAGGCCATGCCGTCGATGAACCACTCCTTCGCCGAGCGGGACGGCAAGCCCACCCTGGTCAAGCCGGACCACGTGAACCTGGGCCTGGCCATCGACCTGGTGAAGGCCAACGGCGACCGCCAACTGGTCGTCGCGGCCATCAAAAAGGCCGAGACGCTGAACTTCTTCGAGTTCTGGCAGGCCTACGAGGACATCGTCCGCCGCGCCCGCGCCGGCAAGCTGACGATGGACGACTTCAGCGGTGTCACCGCCTCACTGACCAACCCGGGCGGCCTGGGCACCGTGCACTCGGTGCCGCGGCTGATGCCCGGTCAGAGCATGATCCTCGGCGTCGGCTCGATGGACTACCCGGCCGAGTTCCAGGGCACCTCGCAGGACACCCTGAACAAGCTGGGCATCTCCAAGGTCATGACGCTCACCAGCACCTACGACCACCGGGTGATCCAGGGTGCCGCCTCTGGCGAGTTCCTGCGGATCATGAACCAGCTGCTGCTGGGCGAGAACGACTTCTTCGACGACGTCTTCGCCGCGCTGCGCATCCCGTACGAGCCGGTCCGCTGGCGCACCGACATCGACGCCGGGCACGACGACGACGTGACGAAGGCCGCCCGGGTCTTCGAGCTGATCCACTCCTACCGGGTCCGCGGCCACGTGATGGCCGACACCGACCCGCTGGAGTACCGCCAGCGCAAGCACCCCGACCTGGACGTGCTGGAGCACGGGCTCACCCTGTGGGACCTGGAGCGGGAGTTCGCGGTCGGCGGCTTCGCCGGCAAGTCCCTGATGAAGCTGCGCGACATCCTCGGGGTGCTGCGCGACTCCTACTGCCGCACGGTCGGCGTGGAGTTCATGCACATCCAGGACCCCAAGCAGCGCAGGTGGATCCAGGACCGGATCGAGCGCCCGCACGCCAAGCCCGAGCGCGAGGAGCAGCTGCGCATCCTGCGCCGGCTGAACGCGGCGGAGGCGTTCGAGACCTTCCTGCAGACCAAGTACGTCGGCCAGAAGCGGTTCTCGCTGGAGGGCGGCGAGTCCGTCATCCCGCTGCTGGACGCGGTGATCGACGCCGCCGCCGAGTCGCGGCTGGACGAGACCGTGATCGGCATGGCCCACCGCGGCCGGCTGAACGTGCTGGCGAACATCGTCGGCAAGTCGTACGCGCAGATCTTCCGCGAGTTCGAGGGCAACCTCGACCCGAAGTCGATGCACGGCTCCGGTGACGTGAAGTACCACCTGGGCGCCCAGGGCACCTTCACCGGTCTGGACGGCGAGCAGATCAAGGTCTCGCTGGCCGCCAACCCCTCCCACCTGGAGGCGGTCGACCCGGTGGTGGAGGGCATCGCCCGCGCCAAGCAGGACATCATCAACAAGGCGGGCACCGACTTCACCGTGCTGCCGATCGCGCTGCACGGCGACGCGGCCTTCGCCGGCCAGGGCGTCGTGGCCGAGACGCTCAACATGTCGCAGCTGCGCGGCTACCGCACCGGCGGCACCATCCACGTGGTGATCAACAACCAGGTCGGCTTCACCGCCGCCCCGGAGTCGGCGCGCTCCTCGATGTACTGCACCGACGTGGCCCGGATGATCGAGGCGCCGATCTTCCACGTCAACGGCGACGACCCGGAGGCCGTGGTCCGCGTGGCGCGGCTGGCCTTCGAGTTCCGGCAGGCGTTCAACAAGGACGTCGTGATCGACCTGATCTGCTACCGTCGCCGCGGCCACAACGAGTCCGACAACCCGGCCTTCACCCAGCCGCTGATGTACGACCTGATCGACAAGAAGCGCTCGGTGCGCAAGCTCTACACCGAGTCGCTGATCGGGCGCGGCGACATCACCCTGGAAGAGGCCGAGCAGGCGCTGCAGGACTACCAGGGCCAGCTGGAGAAGGTCTTCACCGAGGTCCGTGAGGCCGCCTCCGCGCCGGCCGGCCCCGCGGGCCAGTCCGGCTCCGCGCAGCCGGACTTCCCGGTCCCGGTGCCCACCGCGGTCTCCTCCGAGGTGGTCAAGCGGATCGCCGAGTCGCAGGTGAACATCCCCGAGGCGGTCACCGTGCACCCGCGGCTGCTGCCGCAGCTCCAGCGCCGGGCGGCCATGGTCGAGGAGGGCACCATCGACTGGGGCATGGGTGAGACGCTGGCGATCGGCTCGCTGCTGCTGGAGGGCACCCCGGTCCGGCTGGCCGGCCAGGACTCCCGGCGCGGCACCTTCGGCCAGCGGCACGCGGTGCTCATCGACCGGCGGACCGGCGCGGACTACACCCCGCTCCAGCACCTGTCGGAGGACCAGGCCCGCTACAACGTCTACGACTCGCTGCTCAGCGAGTACGCGGCGATGGGCTTCGAGTACGGGTACTCGCTGGCCAGGCCCGACGCGCTGGTGATGTGGGAGGCGCAGTTCGGCGACTTCGTCAACGGCGCGGCCACCATCGTGGACGAGTTCATCTCGTCGGCCGAGCAGAAGTGGGGCCAGACCTCCGGCGTCACCCTGCTGCTGCCGCACGGCTACGAGGGCCAGGGCCCGGACCACTCCTCGGCCCGGATCGAGCGCTTCCTCCAGCTGTGCGCGCAGAACAACATGACGGTCGCCGTGCCGTCCACCCCGGCCAACTACTTCCACCTGCTGCGCTGGCAGGTGCACAACCCGCACCACAAGCCGCTGATCGTCTTCACCCCGAAGTCGATGCTGCGGCTGAAGGCGGCGGCGTCGAAGGCCGAGGACTTCACCGCCGGGCAGTTCCAGCCGGTGATCGGCGACACCACGGTGGAGCCGGACGCGGTGCGCAAGGTGGTGTTCTGCTCGGGCAAGGTCTACTACGACCTGATCGAGGAGCGGGCCAAGCGCGGCGCGACCGACATCGCGTTCATCCGGATCGAGCGGCTGTACCCGCTGCCGGGCACCGAGATCCAGGCCGCGGTGGCGCCGTACAGCAAGGCGCAGAAGTTCGTCTGGGCGCAGGCCGAGCCGGCCAACCAGGGCGCCTGGCCGTTCATCGCACTCAACCTGATCGACCACCTGGACCTGCTGCTGGGCGCGGCCCCGGACAACGCGGACCGGCTGCGCCGCGTCTCCCGTCCGGCGTCGTCCTCCCCGGCGGTCGGCTCCGCGAAGCGGCACGCGGCGCAGCAGGACGAGCTGATCAACGAGGTCTTCGAGATCTGATCCCGCGTCGGTCTGGGCGACGGCCGGGGGCCCGTACCTTCGCGGTACGGGCCCCCGGCCGCGCCCGCCCCCGCCCGTCCCCGCGGTGTGCGTCCCGTCCCCCTCGTCCTGACCCGTCGCCGCCCGCCCTGACCCGCCCTCGCCCCCGTCCGTCCCTGCCCGTCCCTGTTCGCCCCTGCCCGTCCCCGCCCGTCCCGACCCTGTTTCCGGAGCAGACCTTGTACTTCACCGACCGCGGCATCGAAGAGCTGGCGGACCGGCGCGGCGAGGAGGAGGTCACCTTCGAGTGGCTCGCCGACCGGCTGCGGGAATTCGTCGACCTCAATCCGGAGTTCGAGATTCCGGTGGAGCGGCTGGCGACCTGGCTGGCCCGGCTGGACGACGGGGACGACGGGGACGCGGAGTAGTCCCGGGTTCCCTCCCCCGCCCGCGGATGCCGTGCGCACCGCCGCCGGCGGACGGCGGCACCAACCGGGGTCTTGACTTCCGCCTCACGCGATATATCGTGTCTTACGAAGACGCGATATGTTGCGTTGCTGGCGTACCCGAGGAGGGGCACGATGAGCGGCACGTCGGAGCGGACGGTCGGCGAACCCGAGAAGTTCGTCTTCACCGAACGGGTGGACACCCTGAACGTGAGGATCGTGAACGGCGCGGTCAACGTCGCCGGCGCCCAGGTGAAGCTGACCAGCGTCTCCGGCCAGATCGCCATCCGCATCCCCGAGCCCCGCGACGCGGAGGTGGACGCCAACACCACCAGCGGGCCGGTCTCCTGCGCCTTCGACGAACTGCGGGTCACCGGCCAGTGGGGTCCCCAGCGGATCACCGGCCGGATCGGCGGCGGGAGCGCCCGGCTGCGGGCCACCACCGTCTCGGGCGCCATCGCGCTGCTGCGCCGGCCGCCGCTCGACGACGCGCGGGACGCCGCCGACGGCCCGAACGGCCCCGGCGTACCGGGCGGGGAGCTTGCCTCGCTGCGAAAGGACATCTGACATGGCGCCCGTCTTCGCCCACGGCCGGCTCCGGCTCTACCTGCTCAAGCTGCTGGACGAGTCGCCGCGGCACGGCTACGAGGTGATCCGGCTGCTGGAGGAGCGCTTCCAGGGGCTGTACGCGCCCTCGGCCGGCACCGTCTACCCGCGGCTGGCCAAGCTGGAGAAGGAGGGCCTGGTCACCCACTCCACCGAGGGCGGGCGCAAGGTCTACGCGCTCACCGCGGCCGGCCGCGCCGAACTGGCCGACCGCGCCGACGAGATCGCCGGCCTGGAGGCGGAGATCCGTGAGTCGGTGTCCACCCTGGCGGCCGAGATCCGCGAGGACGTACGGGGAGCGGCCGGCGATCTGCGCCGCGAGGTGTGGGCGGCGGCGCAGCAGACCCGTACCGCCGGCGCCCCGGAGGGCGCCCCCCGGCACGGCCAGGACGGCAGGGACCGGCAGGAGTGGAGGGAGCAGGCGCAGCGGGCCCGGGAGGAGAGCCGCCGCGCCAAGGAGGAGGCCCACGACGCCCGCCGCCAGGCGAAGGCGGCCCGCGAGGCGGTGGACAGCGCGCGGGACGAGGTGCAGCGGATCGCCCGGCAGGTGCAGGAGCAGGTCCAGACGTACAGCAAGGGCGGCGACTGGCAGACCGGGCTGCGCGAGGGGCTGGCCGAACTCACCCGGGAGATGGGCCGGTTCGGGCAGCCCGGACCGGGCGGCTTCGCGGCGGACCCGGGGCCCGGCGCCGGGGCGGGGGCAGGCGCCTGCCGGACGGACGCCCCCGCCACGCCCCGGGGCTGGGCGGCCCCGCCCCCGTACCCCGCCGCGGACGACGGCACCCCGCCGTCGGAGGACCCGTTGCGCGACCTCGAACGGCTGCTGGACCGCTTCCGCGACGGCATCCGCGACACGGCCCGCGACCGCGGTGTCGACGACGCCGGGCTGCGCGAGGTGCGCCGCCATCTGTCGGCCGCCGCCGAGCACATCGCAGCCGCCCTGCGCGGCTCCGCCGACCAGGGCTGAGCCGGCCAGGGCTGAGCCGGCCCGGCGAGCGGGCGGGGCCTCGCGGACGTACGATCCTGCCGAGCCCGAGGAGGTCGCCGTATGCCCTGGACCAGCCGCTTGCGTGTCCGCCAGGCGGAAGGCGACCGGTTCCTCCGGCCGCGCAGGCGGGCGCCGGCGATCGACCCGTCGTTCGGCGACCCGCGGCGCGCCGGGATCCGGGCGGCGGCCAGGGAGGGCGCGGAGAGGTGGCCGGAGATCCGCGGGCGGTTGGCCGCCGCCGCGGCCGACGGGGAGGACCTGAGCTTCCTGGTCGAGGGGCTGCAGGACGTCGCGGGGGTGGAGCGCTGGATCGGGGACGTGATCGCCGCCGACCCGGGCGACCCGCTGCCGCTGCTGGTCTCCGGCGCCCGGCACGTGGGCTGGGCCTGGCACGCCCGCACCGGCTTCGAGGCGCGCCACGTCTCCGAGGGGCAGTGGGAGCTGTTCCACGCCCGGCTCGGGACCGCCGAGGGGCAGCTGCTCGAAGCGGCCGAACGGGAACCGGCGTGGGCGGCGCCCTGGTACTTCCTGCAGATGTCCGGCCGCGGCCTCCAGGTCGGGCCGGAGGTCGCCGAGTACCGGTTCGAGGCGGTCTGCCGCCGGGCGCCCGGCCATGCCGCCGCGTACCGGCAGCACCTGCAGCAGCTGTGCCGGAAGTGGGGCGGCTCGCACCGGCAGATGCACGCCTTCGCCCGCGCGTCGATGCTCGCCGCCCCGGAGGGCGGCCGGCTCGGTGAACTGGTCGCCCTCGCCCACCTGGAGGAGTGGCTGAGCCTGGGCGGCGACCCGGAGTCGGTCTACCTGGGCGGCGCCCGGGTGCTGGGCGAGCTGTACGAGGCCGCGGGGCGTTCGGTGTTCCACCCGGCCTTCGCCCGCGACCGGGACTGGGCGCTGGCCTTCAACGCCTTCGCAATGGCGTTCGCGATGGCCGGCGACCACGGCGCTGCGCGCCGGCTGTTCCGGGCGCTGGGGAACAGGGCCACCGAGCGGCCCTGGCTGTACCTGGACGGCAGGTCCCCGCTGGTGCCGTTCCTCGCCTGGCGCGCCCGCGTCAACCGCTGACCCGCCCACCGGGCCGGGGCCGGCGGCACCGCGGGAAGCGGCCCGACCACGGTACCGGCAGTACCGGCAGTACCGGCAGTACCGGCGGAACCGGCAATGCCCACCTGCCTGCTGAGCGGGCAGGTGGGCATTGCCGTCGGCAACCGGTGGCCCGCAGGCCGCCGCGCCGGCCGGCCTACCGCCGCGCGACGCCCTCCGCGCGGGCCGCGGCGGCGACCGCCGCGGTCACCGCCGGGGCGACCCGGGGGTCGAAGGGGGACGGGATGACGTGGTCGGCGCTGAGCTCACCGGCGACCACCGCCGCCAGCGCCTCGGCGGCGGCCAGCTTCATGCCCTCGGTGATCGCGGAGGCGCGCACCTGGAGGGCGCCGGCGAAGATGCCGGGGAAGGCGAGGACGTTGTTGATCTGGTTGGGGAAGTCGCTGCGACCGGTGGCGACGACGGCCGCGTACTTGTGGGCGACCTCGGGGTGGATCTCGGGGGTCGGGTTGGCCATGGCGAAGATGAAGGCGCCCTCGGCCATCCCGGCCACGGCCGCCTCGGCGACGGTGCCGCCGGAGACGCCGATGAAGGCGTCCGCGCCGAGGAGCGCGGACTCCAGCGTTCCGGTCAGGCCGGCCTTGTTCGTATACGACGCCAGCTCCCGTTTGACCGGGTTGAGGTCGTCGCGTCCGGCGTGCACCACGCCCTTGCGGTCGGTGACCGCCACGTCGCCGATGCCCGCCTCCACCAGGATCCTGGCGATCGCGACACCGGCCGCGCCGGCACCGGAGATGACCGCGCGCAGCTCGCCTAGGCTCCGGCCGGTGAGGGTGCAGGCGTTGCGCAGCGCCGCCAGGGTGACCACCGCGGTGCCGTGCTGGTCGTCGTGGAAGACCGGGATGTCCAGCCGCTCCTTCAGCCGGCGTTCGATCTCGAAGCAGCGGGGGGCGGAGATGTCCTCCAGGTTGACGCCGCCGAAGGACGGCGCGAGCCGGACCACGGTCTCCACGATCTCGTCGACGTCCGTGCAGGCCAGCGCGATCGGTACCGCGTCGACCCCGCCGAACTGCTTGAACAGGATCGCCTTGCCCTCCATCACGGGCAGCGACGCCTGCGGGCCGATGTCGCCGAGGCCCAGCACCGCGGTGCCGTCGGTGACCACCGCGACCACGTGCGACGTCCAGGTGTAGTCGTGCACCAGGTCCGGGTCCTCGGCGATGGCCGTGCAGACCTCGGCGACCCCGGGCGTGTACGCCAGCGACAGGTCGTCGGCGTCCCGCACCGGCACGGTGGAGACGATAGCCATCTTCCCGCCGCGGTGCAGGGCGAAAACCGGATCGGCCGGAGATCCGCCCCGGCCGGCCGCATCCCGCGCGCCCGGATCCGTACCGGCCTGCGGATCGTCGATCTCCGTAGCCACTTGTTTGACCGCCTTTGCTGACAGATGAGGGAAATTGCTCCGCCCGGAAAACGAGCGGAGGCGGGCTCGGTGTCCGTACCGCCGGAAGGAAGTGGACGTGACGACAATCGGACACCGGACGCGCCGCACAACGCGCCGTGGGCCCCGGGTGAGGGGGGCGGGCACTGTTCTACCGGAAGTCTGTTTCCGCAGACGAGTGCCCGTCTGATCGGCATGGCCCCACCGCGGTCCGGCCTTGGTGTGCCGGCCCGATGGGCGCCCGGGGATCGCCCGTTATCCGATTTTGACACAACGGGCACCCTGTCTGGGGCTGTCCGGATGGCAAGATGCACAGATCACACAGGGTTGCGGTACTCGATGGTGCGTGCCCACAAGCCCCCTGGACGTTAAGCCCCGTCTCGCAGGAGGACACAGCGATGACCGCATGTACCACCAGGCGCTCGGCCGCCCTGTCACGTCTCACCGCGGTCGCCGCCCTCGCGGTCGCCGGCACCCTGGTGCTCACCGGGTGCGGGGACCAGACCAAGAAGGACGACGCGTCGGGTGCCACCGGCTCGGGTACGCCGAGCGCCTCCGCCACGGGCAGCACGGCCGCCGCCCCGCTGTTCGCCAAGCTGCCGAAGAAGTTCCAGGACGCCGGCGTGATCAAGGTGGGCACCGACGCCTCCTACGCCCCCATGGAGCAGACCGAGAGCGGCAAGATCGTCGGTATCGACCCGGACCTCGGGGACGCGCTGTCGAAGCAGCTCGGGGTGAAGTTCACCTTCACCAACGGCACCTTCGACGGGCTGATCACCTCGCTGTACACCGGCCGCTCCGACATCGTGATGTCCGCGATGAGCGACACCAAGGCCCGCCAGGACGGTCTGGACGACAGCGGCAAGAAGACCGGCAAGGGCGTCGACTTCGTCGACTACTACACCTCCGGCTCCTCGCTGCTGGTGAAGAAGGGCAACCCGAAGAACATCACGCAGCTGTCCGACGTGTGCGGGCAGACGGTGGCGGTCCAGCGCGGCACCATCTACGACGACGCGTTCGAGGCGCAGAAGAAGCTGTGCGGCGGCAAGGGCCTGACGATCCAGAAGTTCGACACGGACGCCGAGGCGCAGACCCGGGTCCGGGCCGGCGGCGCGGTCGCCGATCTCAACGACACCCCGGTGGCCGCGTACATCGCGCAGAAGTCCGGCGGCGGCGACGACTTCGAGGTGGCGGGCTCCCCGGCCGACGCCGGCCCGTTCGGCATCGCCCTGGACAAGAGCAACTCCCAGCTGCGGGACGTGCTCCAGGAGGCGGTGAACGCGATCATCGCCGACGGCAGCTACACCAAGGTGCTGCAGAAGTGGAACGCGACCAGCGGCGCCGTCCAGCAGGCCGCGATCAACGGCGGCAAGTGACGTGACCGACGTCAACTTCGGGAAGGGGCCCGACGGCACACCGGCGGACGCGCCGGCCGCCGGGCCCCCGGCCGACGCCCGGCCGCCGACCGGGGGGCCTTTGGCCGGCGCGGTCCCGTACGAGGCGATCCTGGCCGTCCCGGTCCGCCACTACGGCCGCTGGGTGGCGGCCGTGGTCATCGTCGCCCTGCTGGCCTGGCTGGGGTACGCCTTCTCGCAGGGCGACATCATCTGGGCGACGGTCGGCGACAAGCTGTTCGACCCGACCATCGTCAAGGGCGCCGGGCACACCATCGTCATCTCGGTCTGCGCGATGGCGCTCGGCCTGGTGCTCGGGGTGCTCTTCGCGGTGATGCGGCTGTCGAAGAACCCGGTCACCGGCGGGGTGGCGTGGCTGTACATCTGGTTCTTCCGCGGCACCCCGGTGTACGTCCAGCTGCTGATGTGGTTCAACCTCTCGCTGATCTTCCCCGTGATCAACCTCGGGCCGATCTACAAGAACGACACCGTCGCGGTGATGACCCCGTTCGTGGTCGCCCTGCTGGGGCTGGGCCTCAACGAGGGCGCGTACATGGCGGAGATCGTCCGGGCCGGCATCCAGTCGGTGGACGAGGGCCAGACCGAGGCGTCGCACGCGCTGGGCATGACCGGTGCGAAGACCATGCGGCGGATCGTGCTGCCGCAGGCGATGCGGGTGATCATCCCGCCGACCGGCAACGAGTTCATCAACATGCTCAAGACCTCGTCGCTGGTCTCGGTGGTGCAGTACACCGAGCTGCTGCGGGCCGCGTCCGACATCGGCAACGACACCACCGCGATCATGGAGATGTACTTCGTCGCGTCCGTCTGGTACGTCGTACTGACCAGCGTGTTCAGCGTCGGCCAGTTCTACCTGGAGCGGCGCTACGCCCGCGGGACGCTGCGTTCGCTGCCGCTGACCCCGTGGCAGAAGGTCCGGGCGAACCTGTCCACCCTGCGCCGACCGAAGGCGGCCGTGTGATGAGCAACCTCCAACCGATGGTGAAGGCGGAGGGCATCCACAAGTCCTTCGGGTCCGCGCACATCCTCAAGGGCATCGACCTGGAGGTGGCGCCGCGGGAGGTGTTCTGCCTGATCGGCCCGTCCGGCTCGGGCAAGTCGACGTTCCTGCGCTGCGTGAACCACCTGGAGCAGATCAACGCCGGCCGGCTGTGGGTCGACGGCGAGCTGGTCGGCTACCGGCAGCAGGGCGACAGGCTGTTCGAGCTGAAGGACCGTGAGGTGGCCGCCAAGCGGCGCGACATCGGCATGGTCTTCCAGCGCTTCAACCTCTTCCCGCACATGACCGCGATCGAGAACGTGATGGAGGCCCCGGTCCAGGTCAAGCGGGAGAGCAAGGCGGTGGCGCGGGAGCGGGCGGTACGGCTGCTGGACCGGGTGGGCCTGGGCGACAAGGCCGCCAGCTACCCCTCCCAGCTCTCCGGCGGCCAGCAGCAGCGGGTGGCGATCGCCCGCGCGCTGGCGATGGAGCCCAAGCTGATGCTCTTCGACGAGCCGACCTCGGCGCTCGACCCGGAGTTGGTCGGCGACGTGCTGGACGTGATGCGCGGGCTCGCCGAGGACGGCATGACCATGATCGTGGTGACGCACGAGATGGGCTTCGCCCGCGAGGTGGGCGACGCGCTGGTCTTCATGGACGACGGCGTGGTGGTGGAGACCGGCCACCCGCGCGACGTGCTGACCAGCCCGCGGCACGAGCGGACGAAGTCGTTCCTGTCGAAGGTGCTGTGACCGCCGTCGGCACGGTGGCCCGCCGACCGGCCGCCGAGGGGTACGGGCCCGCCGCCCGTACCCCTCGCACCCGCCCGCCCCGTAATACCCTGGCCGGACGTTCGGCTATTACCGCCTGGTTACCGAGTCCGGACCGTACCCCGTAAGGACCACACGTGGAACTGGCTCGATACGCGGACTACGCCGTGCGCCTGGTCAACTCCGAGCAGCCGCTGCGCGGCACCGACACGCTGACCTCGGTGGACGCGGTGCGGGAGCTGTTCGGCGCCGGCGGGCAGGCCGCCAGGGCGGCGGACGCGGACGTGCCGCGGCTGCGCGGGGTGCGGACCCGGCTGCGCGGCGTCTTCGAGGCGGCCGACGAGGGCGACGAGGTCCGGGCGGTCGACTTGCTGAACCAGCTGATGCTGGAGTTCCCGGTCAGCCCGCGGATCTCGGGGCACGACCATCTGAACGAGGACACCGGCCGCCCCGACTGGCATCTGCACCTCGCCGAGCAGGCGACGACGGCCGGCGCCGGCTACTCGGCGAGCGCGTGCATGGGACTGGCGGTGCAGCTCACCTCGCTGGGGGTGGACCGGCTCGGCATCTGCGAGGCGCTGCCCTGCCGCAACGCGTACGTCGACACATCGACGAACCGTTCCCGCCGGTACTGTTCCGACCGCTGCGCGACCCGCGCCAACGTGGCCGCCTACCGGGCCCGCAAGCGCCTGGAGAACGAGCGGTCGGCCCGCAGCGGCCTGACACAGGACGCCGCCCAGCCGGCCCAGGAAGCGGCCCCGGCCACCGAGCGCTGAACCTCCCGGGGTGGCCGGAACCGGGCCCTGGCCCGGGCCAGCACCAGCTCGTCCGGCACCGTGCCGAACTCCCGGCTGTCGTTCTCCACGAACGCGTTGTCCCCCATCACCCACCAGCCGCCCTCGCGGCGCTCCACTGCCCGCTTGACGATCAGCAGATCCTGTTGCAGTGGATGCCGCAGCACCACCACGTCCCCCTCGCGCACCTGATCGGCACCGCTGCTGACCTTCTGGATCAGCAGCCAGTCCCCGTTCAACAGCGTGGGCGCCATCGACGGACCAGTGACCTCGACCAGCTGCCACGACAGCCTGGCCTTCTGCTCCCGCATCCTCCGCCTCCTGGTTCGTTTCTCCACCGCCCCAAGAGTGACACCGGACTTTTGTCCTAAGCCACCTGGGGCACCCGAGAAAACGAGTCCCCCAGGGAGTAATGTCCCACCTGAAAGACGATCACGAGGAAGGACAGCCATGTTCACTCGCCTGTTCGCGCCCAAGGTCAAGGTCAGCGCCCACTGCGACCTGCCCTGCGGCGTCTATGACCCGGCCCAGGCCCGTATCGAGGCCGAGTCGGTCAAGGCGGTTCAGGAGAAGTACCAGGGCAACGAGGACGCGGACTTCCGGACCCGCGCCGTTCTGATCAAGGAACAGCGCGCGGAACTGGCCAAGCACCATGTCTCGGTGCTGTGGAGCGACTACTTCAAGCCCCCGCACTTCGAGAAGTACCCGCAGCTCCACCAGCTGGTCAACGACACGCTGAAGGCCCTGAGCGCGGCCAAGGCCTCCAACGACCCGGCGACCGGCCAGAAGGCGCTGGACCTCATCGCCCAGATCGACAAGATCTTCTGGGAGACCAAGCAGGCCTGACCGCCTTCTTCCGGCACACGTCCGCCCGGCCCGTCCTCCGCGACGCGCCGGGCGGACGTGTTTTCGCCCGCCCCCCGGGCGGGTCCCCGGGACGTCCTGGTGCCCGGGAGAAGGACGCGTTCGTACCCGGGAGAAGGACGCGCCGCGCGTCCGGGCTCGGGCCCGGAGCCGCGGGATCCGCCGCACCGTCCGGCCCGCCCCCGAACGGGTGACCGTCACACGTCCGGATGACGCCTGGCCCCGGGCCGCGGGCGAGAATGGCCGGGTGACCGAACACCCCGCCCCGGCCGTGCGCCTGCCGTCGCCGCTGGTCGAACTGGTGGACGAGCGGCTGGCGCGGCAGGGGGTGCGGCTGTCGCTCAAGCGCGACGACCTGATCCACCCGGAGCTGACCGGGAACAAGTACCGCAAGCTGCGGCTGAACCTGGCGGCGGCGCGGGACGGCGGCCACGGCACGCTGCTGACCTTCGGCGGCGCCTGGTCGAACCATCTGCGGGCGACGGCCGCCGCCGGCCGGCTGTTCGGGTTCCGTACCGTCGGCGTGGTGCGCGGCGAGGAGCTGGCCGCGCGGCCGCTCAACCCCTCACTCGCCCGCGCCGCCGCCGACGGCATGCGGCTGGACTTCGTGGACCGGGCGACGTACCGGCGCAAGGCCGAGCCGGAGGTGGTGGCGGCGCTGCTGGCCCGGCACGGGCCCGCCTACGTGCTGCCCGAGGGCGGCTCCAACGCCCTCGCGGTGCACGGCTGTACGGACCTGGGCCGGGAGATCGGCGGCGAAGCCGACGTGGTGGCGGTGGCCTGCGGGACCGGCGGCACCCTCGCCGGGCTCGCCGCGGGCCTGCCGCCCGGCGTCCGGGCGATCGGCTTCGCGGTACTGCGCGGCGGCTTCCTCGGCGGCGAGGTGGACCGGCTCCAGCGGGCCGCCTTCGGCGGGCGGCGGGGCCGGTGGCAGGTGGCGGACGGCTTCCACCACGGCGGCTTCGCCCGGACCACCCCGGCGCTGGACGCCTTCGCCGCCGACTTCGCCGACCGGCACGGCCTGGCCCCCGACCCGGTCTACGTGGCCAAGGCGCTGCACGGCGTCTTCACGCTCGCGGCGGACGGCGCCTTCCCGCCGGGCACCCGGGTGACGGCGGTCGTGACCGGCTGAGCGGCTCCCGCGCGGCCGGGCGGCTGAGCCGGGCGGCCGGACGGCCGGACGGGCCGGGGCGGCGGCCCGGCGCGGCCCGGCGCGGGCAACGGACGGGACGGTCCCTGCCCCGGGGCGCGGCAATCACCCGTAACCTGGTGGCGTGATCCGTAACCGGACGATTTCGCATGCGAATTGAGCCACCGGACCGTGACACACGGTCCGCACTCGTGCAGTTACCATGGGTGACATGCCCGGCGGTGCCCGTGCTCCGTCCGGGCGACATCGTGCGACGGATCGCGGTAGCGTCACTGCGAACCAGAGCATTCACCGTGTGCCACCTTGGAGGTGAGGGTGTCCCAGATCGCAGGCGAGCCCGGGTCGAAGGACTTCGTCGAGGTCCGGCTGCCCGCTGCGGGGGCGTATCTGTCGGTACTGCGGACGGCCACGGCCGGACTCGCGGCCCGGCTGGACTTCACCCTCGACGAGATCGAGGATCTGCGGATCGCCGTGGACGAGGCATGCGCGATCCTGTTGCAGCAGGCCGTTCCCGGTTCCGTGCTGAGCTGTGTGTTCCGGCTGGTCGGGGACTCGCTGTGGGTGACCGTCTCGGCGCCCACCACCGACGGCCGCGCGCCGGAGCGGGACACCTTCGCCTGGACGGTGCTGTCCGCGCTGGCCGGCGAGGTGGACTCGACCGTCGCCGAGGACCGGACGGTCAGCATCAGCCTGCACAAGAAGCGCGGCGCCGTGCCCGGACTGTCGTGAGGCCGCCGTCGTGACGCCAGCAGAGACCCCCGGCCCACCCGCGGAGCAGGACGTGCCCGCGGCACGCGCACGTGTCGGCGTACCGGCCCAGCAGCCGGATCCGACCCGCCCAGGACCCGCCGGACGGCGGAACGCGGCCCGGCCGCATCCCGGAGAGCCCGGCGGCGCGGCCCGGCCCGGCGCACAGGCCCGCGAAGGGGCCCGGATGGAAGCGATGGACGCGGCGGAGCAGGCGGACCCGATGGACGAGCACGAGCACCCGGTACCGCCGCAGGACCCGCGGGCGGCCACCCGCGCGACGGCGCGGGAGCCGGCGGCCGAGGACCCGGAGCACACCCCGGAGCCCGCGGACGCCGCCGAGCGCCACGACCCGCACGACCGCTCGGGCGCCCGTGCGCTCTTCGTCCGGCTGCGGGAGCTGCCGGACGGCTCACCGGAGCGGGCGGAGCTGCGCAACCAGCTGGTCCGGATGCACCTGCCGCTGGTGGAGCACCTGGCCCGGCGGTTCCGCAACCGCGGCGAGCCGCTGGACGACCTCACCCAGGTCGCCACGATCGGCCTGATCAAGTCCGTCGACCGGTTCGACGTCGACCGCGGGGTGGAGTTCTCCACGTACGCGACGCCGACGGTGGTCGGTGAGATCAAACGTCACTTCAGGGACAAGGGCTGGGCGGTACGGGTGCCGCGCCGGCTCCAGGAGCTGCGTCTGGCCCTCACCACGGCCACCGGGGAGCTGTCCCAGCGGCACGGGCGGGCGCCCACGGTCCACGAGCTGGCCGAGCACCTGAAGATCTCCGAGGAGGAGGTCCTGGAGGGGCTGGAGTCCGCCAACGCCTACAGCACCCTCTCGCTGGACGTCCCCGACACCGACGACGAGTCCCCGGCGGTCGCCGACACCCTCGGCTCCGAGGACGAGGCGCTGGAGGGGGTCGAGTACCGGGAGTCGCTCAAGCCGCTGCTGGAGCAGCTCCCGCCGCGGGAGAAGACGATCCTGCTGCTGCGCTTCTTCGGCAACATGACCCAGTCGCAGATCGCCCAGGAGGTCGGCATCTCGCAGATGCACGTCTCCCGGCTGCTCGCCCGCACCCTCGCCCAGCTGCGCGACAAGCTCCTGATCGAGGAGTAGTCCGGCCCCGCCCCTGCTCACCTTGCTGACCGCCCGGGGTCCGCGGACCCCGGGCGGTCAGGAGGACGCCGTCCGGCTGATGCCGAGGGCGTCGGTGGTGGCGGGGTGGACCAGCAGGACCAGGCCGGTGAGCGCCAGGGCGCCGAGGACGGCGCCGCCGGCGATCACCGGGCCGTCGCTGTGCAGCATGGTCCAGGCGATCGGCAGCGAGAGCAGCTGCATGATGAGCGCGGGCCCGCGGCTCCAGCGGCGCGCCCGGCGCAGGCCGTACGCGGCCAGGAGCGGCAGCGCGGCCAGCACCAGGAGCAGCAGCCCGGCCGGCACCGCGTTGCCGCCGCCGGTGAAGAACATGGTGATCCCCCAGACGGCCACGGCGATCCCTTCCAGCGCGGCCACCCCCGCGACCAGGGTCAGCCGCAGCGGCGGCGGCCCCGCGGCCGGGCGTGCGGCCGGGATGTCACCCGCCGCGCGGACACGGCCGTCACCCGCCCCGCCCCGGGCCGCACGCCCGGCCGGGATCGCGGCGCCGTCCGGGGTGTCCGCGCCGTCCGGCCCCCCCTCGCGCGCGGCGGCGGCCCCGCCGGAGGTCCCGGGGCGGGGCGGTGCGCTGCGGTCCTCGGGGGCCGCGGGCCGGGCGGCCCTGCGCGGGGTGGCTGAGCGGCGGGGCTCGGGGGTCTGGCTCACACCGCTCAGCGTAGCCCGGCGTGAAAAAGGCTGGGTACGCTGTCGACCATGCGCGCTCTCCTCGTGGTCAACCCCGCCGCCACCACCACCAGCGCGCGGGTCCGCGATGTGATCGCTACCGCGCTGGCCAGCGACCTCAAGCTGGAGGTGGCCACCACCGGGTACCGCGGCCACGCCCGGGACCTGGCCCGGCGGGCCGCCGAGGGCGGCGAGATCGAGCTGGTGGTGTCGCTCGGCGGCGACGGCACCGTCAACGAGATCGTCAACGGCCTGCTGCACCACGGCCCGGCCCCCGCCGCGCTGCCCAGCCTCGCCGTGGTGCCCGGCGGCTCCACCAATGTCTTCGCCCGCGCCCTCGGACTGCCCAACGACGCCGTGGAGGCCACCGGCGCCCTGCTGGACGCGCTGCGGGCGGGTTCCTCCAAGACGGTGGGCCTCGGCCTGGTCAGCGGCACCCCGGGGACCGAGGACGAGGGTGTGCCCGCCCGCTGGTTCACCTTCTGCGCGGGCCTCGGCTTCGACGCCGGGGTCATCGGACGGGTCGAGCAGCAACGGGAATTGGGCAAACGTTCGACCCCGGCGCTCTATTTCCGCCAGGTGGCCCGTCAGTTCCTCGCCGATCCGCACCGCCGGCACGGCACCATCGCCGTACTGCGCCCGGATGAGGAGCCGGTGACCGACCTGACCACCGCGATAGTGTGCAACACCTCGCCGTGGACGTATCTCGGCAACCGGGCGGTCTACGCTTCTCCCGAGGCGTCGTTCGACACCGCTCTCGACCTGCTGGGCATCACCAGGATGTCCACGGTGTCAGGGGCTCGTTACGCCGCGCAGCTGCTCCGTTCCACCCCGGAGCGGGGACCGCACGGGAAGTACGCGGTCGCACTGCACGATCTGACCGAGTTCACCTTGCAATCGCAGGCGCCACTGCCCTTCCAGGTGGACGGTGACCACCTGGGACTGCGTACGAGCGCGACCTTCACAGGTGTACGCCATGCACTGCGTGTGATTGTGTAAGCGGAAGAGCCTAAAGTCCTTTTACTCGAACGTTTAGGCTGCCCTGCACCCCATGGAAGTACGGCTGTGACCGATGCGACACCGAGGAATCGTAAAAAACTTTCCTGAAGGGGTTGTATCTCCCGCCGAGGTTTGCGAGTCTCTAGGTGGCGATCGGGACGGCCGACATACAAGCCCCCTTGAGAGCCCGAATCTCCTACCTCACACCAGCGGGACAGCACCAGCATCGGCTGAGTGGCGTCCCGTTCGCCGTCGGGGGATTCGTGAAAGCGTTCACATTCACAAGCAACGTGCTTGTCACACAAGGAGTTGGAGCAGCCATGGACTGGCGTCACCGCGCCGTTTGCCGCGAGGAAGACCCCGAGCTCTTCTTCCCCATCGGCAACACCGGTCCTGCGCTGCTGCAGATCGAGGAAGCCAAGGCCGTCTGCCGCCGGTGTCCCGTCATGGACCAGTGCCTTCAGTGGGCGCTGGAAAGCGGCCAGGACGCCGGTGTGTGGGGTGGCCTCAGCGAGGACGAGCGTCGTGCGATGAAGCGCCGCGCCGCCCGCAACCGGGCCCGTAACGCCACAGCCTGATCAACAGTCTTCTTCCCGAGCCGCAGCGCGCAGCACCTGCCAATACGCGCAGCATCGCGAAGAGCCCCCGTACCCACAGGTACGGGGCTCTTCTTTTTGCCCCGCAACGCCCGCTCGCAGTTCAGCAGTTCACGGCCCGCACGGCCCCGCGCGGCTCCCCCGCGGCCCCCCGCTCCCCTACCTTCCTCTCACCCCACCAGCGGGAGCTCCAGCACCACCCGGGTCCCCCCCGCCGCCGCGGGGAGCATGTCGAAGGTGCCGGACAACTCGCCCACCACCAGCGTCCGGACGATCTGGAGGCCGAGATTGCCCGCCCGTTGGGCGTCGAAGCCGGGCGGCAGACCGCGGCCGTCGTCCTCGACGGCGACCGTGACCTGGTCGCGCCCCCGCCGCACCGCGACCTCCACCGACCCCGACCCCCCCGCCCCGAACCCGTGCTCCAGCGCGTTCTGCAGCAGTTCGGTGAGCACCATGGACAGCGGCGTGGCGATCTCCGCGGTGAGGATGCCGAACTTCCCGGTCCGCCGGACGTTGACCCGACCGGGTGAGATCTCCGCCACCATCGCCAGCACCCGGTCCGCGATCTCGTCGAACTCGACCCGCTCGTCCAACGTCTGGGACAGCGTCTCGTGCACGATGGCGATCGAGCCGACCCGCCGTACCGCCTCGTCCAGCGCCTCCCGGGCCGCCTCGGAGTCCATCCGCCGGGCCTGCAGGCGCAGCAGCGCGGCGACCGTCTGAAGGTTGTTCTTCACCCGGTGGTGGATCTCCCGGATGGTGGCGTCCTTGGTGATCAGCTCCCGCTCGCGGCGCCGCAGTTCGGTGACGTCGCGGAGCAGCACCAGCGAACCGATGTGCGTGCCCTTGGGTTTGAGCGGGATGGACCGGAGCTGGATCACCCCGTCGCCGCCCTCGACCTCGAACTCGCGTGGCGCCCAGCCGCTGGCCAGCTTGACCATGGCCTCGTCCACCGGGCCGCGCTCGGGGGCCAGCTCGGCGGTGGCCCGGCCGAGGTGGTGGCCCACCAGGTCGGCGGCCAGGCCCAGCCGGTGGTACGCGGACAGCGCGTTGGGGCTGGCGTACTGGACCAGGCCCTCGGCGTCCAGCCGGATCAGCCCGTCACCGGCCCGCGGCGAGGCGTCCATGTCGACGTGCTCGGAGGGGAAGGGGAAGGCGCCGGCCGCGATCATCTGCGCCAGGTCGGAGGCGCTCTGCAGGTACGTGAGTTCGAGCCGGCTGGGGGTGCGGACGGTGAGCAGGTTGGTGTTGCGGGCGATCACCCCGAGCACCCGCCCGTTGCGCCGTACCGGGATGGACTCGACCCGGACCGGCACCTCCTCGCGCCACTCCGGGTCGCCCTCGCGGACGATCCGGCCCTCGTCGAGCGCCACGTCCAGCAGCGGTCGCCGGCCGCGGGGGACGAGGTGGCCGACCATGTCGTCCTGGTAGGAGGTGGGCCCGGTGTTCGGCCGCATCTGGGCCACCGAGACATAGCGGCTGCCGTCGCGGGTCGGCACCCACAGCACCAGGTCGGCGAAGGAGAGGTCGGAGAGCAGCTGCCACTCCGAGACGAGCAGATGCAGCCATTCGAGGTCGGAGTCGTCGAGGGCCGTGTGCTCGCGTACGAGGTCGTTCATGGAGGGCACGCCTGCGAGCGTACCGTCCGGCGCGGCCGACGGCCGGTGGCCGGTTTCGCGGCGGGTTCCGGCGGGAATCCACCGTGCGGTTCGCTACGAATCCGTGGACGGCCCATGGACAACCGCGAGTGGTCTAGTCCACAATTGGATACGAAGAACCTCCGCGCTCCCCGCACAGGAGCGCGGATCGAGGCCACGGCGTTCTCTGCCCTGACTACGCCCGAAGCCTCCCTGGTCGGCGCCGTCAGCGACCCTTGGGGACCGCACACCCCACCGGTCGTGGCGCCGACGGCAGCTCCGGGCTGCGGTGCTGGAGAGGTTGAGGGTCCTCTCCCGGCACCGCGGCCCGAAGTGCTTTCCGCCCCTGCCGGCGTCCACGCCGTATCCCCCGTGTTACAACCCACCCGCCCGCCCCCGGCGACGGTGCCGGCGCACGGTGCGGGGGAGCCCTCTGCTAGATTGGTCTATACCACGCTCACCCTCTTCCAGATCGGCAGGCTCCCGTGGAAGTTGTCATCGTCCCGGACGCCGCGGCAGGCGGCGAACTCATCGCGGAGGCCGTGGCCGGCCTGTTGCGCCGGAAGCCGGACGCTTTGCTGGGGGTGGCGACCGGATCGACCCCGCTGCCCGTGTACCAGGCGCTGGCCGGGCTGGTCAGGGGCGGCGCGGTGGACGCCTCGCGGGCCCGGGTGTGCCAGCTGGACGAGTACGTGGGGCTGCCCGCCGGGCACCCGGAGTCGTACCGGTCGGTGGTGCTGCGCGAGGTGGTGGAGCCGCTGGGGCTGTCGCCGGACGCCTTCCTCGGCCCCGACGGCTCGGCGCCGGACGTGCTAGCGGCCTGCGAGGCGTACGACGCGGCACTGGCGTCGGCCGGCGGGGTGGACCTCCAGCTGCTGGGCATCGGCACCGACGGCCACATCGGGTTCAATGAGCCCTGCTCGTCGCTGGCCTCCAGGACCCGGATCAAGACCCTCACCGAGCAGACCCGGGTGGACAACGCCCGCTTCTTCGGCGGCGACATCTCCCAGGTGCCGCACCACGTCATCACGCAGGGCATAGGCACCATCCTGGAGGCCCGGCACCTGGTGCTGCTGGCCACCGGCGAGGGCAAGGCGGAGGCGATCGCGCAGACCGTGGAGGGCCCGGTCGCCGCGGTCGTGCCGGCCTCGGCGCTCCAGCTGCACCCGCACGCGACCGTCGTGGTGGACGAGGCGGCGGCCTCCGAGCTCAAGCTGGCGCCGTACTTCCGGGCCACCTTCGCCGCCAAGCCCGACTGGCAGGGCCTGTGACCGCAACGGCTTCCGCCGCGCCGGGCGGATACGGCGGACGGGCTGGACCCATGGGGGGTCCAGCCCGTCCGCGGTTCCCGCGCCGGGGTCCGGGGCCGGCTCCGGACCCCGGCCCGTCTTCGTACCGTGACCGGGCGCCGGGGCTCGGGGAAGCGGCCCGGCGCCCGGTCCCGGGGCTCAGCGCGCGCTGACGATGGCCTCCGCCGCCGCCTCGCCGCAGACGCGGGCGGCGCCGTGCGTGGCGATGTGCAGCGCGCCGGTCGGCGGGGACTGCGGGACGCCCATCTCGACCACGATCGTGCCGGGGCGCTCGGCCACCACCGCGGCCAGCGCCACGGCCATCCAGGGGTGCCGGTGGGCGTCCCTGACCACCACGACCAGGCGGCTCGGCCCGGCCGCCGCCAGCACCCGCGCCACGAAGCCGGCCAGGTCGCCCTCGGCGTCGGCCGCCCGGTAGGTGGCCGTCCGGGTGCCGGGCAGCAGCCGTGTCAGCTCGGCCGCCACACCCCACGGGGTGCCCTCCCCGACGGCGATGTTGGCCATCGGGGTGAAGGCGGCCACGAACGGCGGCTGGTCCAGCGGGGTGAACCGGTCCGCGCGGGTGATCCGCAGCGCCCGGCGGGCCGCCTCCAGCCCGATGTCCGCGCCCTGCGCGAGCGCCGCGGCCACCCCCGCCCCGGCCTGCGCGGCCGTCCACGCGGCCAGGGCCCGTACCCGGCCGGCCGCGTCGGCGAGCCGCTCGGCGGGCAGCGATCCGTCCCGTACCGCGGCCACGATCGCGTCCCGCAGCGTCAGCACGGTCTGCTCGTCGGCGAGGCCGCCGCCCACGCAGATCGCGTCCGCGCCGGCCGCCAGCGCCATCACGGTGCCGCGCTCGATGCCGTACGTGGCCGCGATCGCCTGCATCTCGATGCCGTCGGTGACGATCAGCCCCTCGTAGCCGAGGCCGCCCTCGGAGCTCGGCGCCCGCAGCAGGCCGGTGAGCACGGCCGGGCTGAGGGTCGCGGGCAGCTCCGGGTCGAGCGAGGGCACCAGGATGTGGGCGCTCATCACCACCTTGCTGCCGGCCGCGAGCGCCGCCCGGAACGGCACCAGTTCGCGCGAGCGCAGCGTGTCGGGGTCGACGTCTATGCGCGGCAGCGCGTGGTGGGAGTCGGTGGCGGTGTCGCCGTGGCCGGGGAAGTGCTTGACACACGCCGCCACGCCGGCCGACTGGAGCCCTTCCACGTAGGCCGCGGTGTTGCGGGCGACCAGTTCCGGGTCGGCGCCGAAGGACCGGACCCCGATCACCGGGTTGCCCGGGTCGGAGTTGACGTCCGCCGACGGCGCCCAGTTGAGGTTGACCCCGCACACGGCGAGCCGGCGGCCGAGTTCGGCGGCCACCGCCCGGGTCAGCTTGAGGTCGTCGACCGCGCCGAGCGCGAGGTTGCCGGGGAAGGACGAGCCGCCCCGGGCCTCCAGCCGGGTGACGTCACCGCCCTCCTCGTCCGCGGCGACCAGCACGTCGGGGCGTACCTCCCGCAGCTGGGCGGTGAGCGCCGCCAGCTGTCCGGGCGACTCGATGTTGCGGGCGAACAGGGCGACCGAGCCGAGTCCTTCGGCCAGCTGGCGCAGCAGCCACGCGGGCGCGCTGGTGCCGACGAAGCCCGGCTGGAGGACGGTGAGCGCGTCGCGAGTGATGGGGGCACCTCCCGAGCCGCCGGGCTCGGAGGGGGTGTCCGCGGGGGAGTCGACGGAAATGACGGTCATCCCTTCACCGCTCCGGCCGTCAGACCGGAGGCCACCTTGCGCTGGACGAACAGGAAGAAGACCACCACGGGCAGCGCGATGAGGATCGAGCCGGCCATCAGGGCGCCGTAGTCGGTGCCGCGCGTGGTGTTGAACTTGAGCAGCCAGACGCTGAGCGTGTATTTGTCGTTGTCCTGCAGGAGCACGTACGCGAACAGGTACTCGTTCCACGCCGTCATCAGGGCGTAGATGGAGGCCGCGACCAGGCCGGGCGCGAGCAGCGGCAGCACCACGCGGCGGAAGGCCGCCATCTGGCTGCAGCCGTCCACCATCGCCGACTCCTCCAGCTCGCGGGGGATGTTGACGATGAAGCCGCGCAGCATCCACACCGCGAAGGGCAGGGTGGTGGCCGAGTAGACGGCGATGACGCCCCAGTACTGGTTGAGGCCGCCGGCCTTGTTGAGCTGGATGTAGATCGGGATCAGCATCGAGGTGGCCGGGATCAGCTGGACCACCAGCAGGGTGATCATCAGCCCCTTGCGGCCCCAGAACCGGAACCGGCCGAGCGCGTAGGCGGCCAGCAGGCCGATGCCGATGGCGATGACGACCGAGAACACCGAGATGATCACGCTGCTCTTGACGTTGTCCCAGAAGTTCGGCATGTCGATCGCCCGTCGGAACTGGGCGAGCGTCACCGAGCTCGGGTACAGCTTCTGCTTGTAGCTGAGGATCTCCTGGCTGGGCCGCAGCGCGGTGATGACCATCCAGTAGACCGGGAAGGCCATGATCACCGCGACGACCAGGCCGAGCACGTTCCAGCCGGTCCTGCGCTTCTTCACGTGGCGGTAGGCGGGCCGGGCGGCGGGGGCGGTCACGGGTCCGGTCGCGGGGCCGGACCTGGCGGCGATGCTCACTCGACCTCTCCGATCTTCAGCAGCTGGCGCAGGTAGTAGACGGCGACGCCGGACAGCAGCAGCACCGAGATGATCGAGATGGCCGCTCCCCGGCTGAAGGAGTTGACCGTGAACGCCTGGGTGTACGCGTACAGGCCGAGCACCTGGTAGTCCTGCTCGGGGGTGCCGTTGCGCATCAGCAGGATCTGGCCGAGGACGCCGAAGTCCCAGATCACCGAGAGCGTGCTGGTCATCACGAACACCGGCTTGATCACCGGGAAGGTGACGAACCGGAAGATCCCCAGGCCCTTGGCGCCGTCGATCCGCGCCGCCTCCTCCAGTTCCTTGGGGACCTGGGTGAGGGCGGCGTGCAGGCTGATGGCGATGAAGGGGATGGCGCCCCAGACGACCAGGATCGCGATGATCCCCATGCCGGTGGTCGGGTCGAGGAACCAGTTGTGGCCGGTGTAGTCGACGCCGGGCAGCCGGGTGAGGAGTTGGTCCACCAGGCCGTAGTCGGAGTCGAACATGAACTTGAAGACCGAGGTGGCGACCAGCAGCGGCATCGCCCACACCGCGATCAGCACCGAGCTCATGGTGACGCGCACCCAGTCGGACACCTGCGTCATCAGCAGGGCGATCAGCAGCCCGAGGCCCATGGTGCCCACGACGCAGACGACCACGAAGAGCGCGGTGCGGACCACCACCCCCCAGAACTCGCCGTCGCCGAGCACCGAGGTGTACTGGTCCAGGCCCACCCACGGCGGGGAGGTGCCCATCCAGAGGTTGTTGCGCCGCTCGTCCTGGAAGGACAGCACCAGGGTGTCGACCAGCGGGTAGCCCAGCACCGCGATCATGACCAGCAGCGCGGGGGCGATCAGCAGATACGGCAGCGTTCTGCGCCCGTGGTTGCGGCGGCCGGGGCGGCCGGGGCCTGTCAGGACGGGCCGGTGCGAGGCCGGCGGCGGGCTCGACGGGCGGCCCCCCACCACCGGTTCGTGCGTATCGGCGGCACTCATCTGCTGACCTTTCTTCGGTGTCCATACCGGAGTCCATGCCGGTGTGCGGGCCGGCGGCCGGTTCGGTGCCGGGAGACCGGGGCGGGCGGCCCGCAGCGCGGACCGCCCTCCCCGATGGCCGGCGCCGGATCAGGCGGCGTTGTTGATCAGCGAGTTGATCTTGTCGTCGGCTTCCTTGGTGGCCGCCGCGACGGACTTGCCCTTCAGGATGTCGAGCAGCATCGTCTTGAGCACGCCCTGCTTCTCGATCGCGGCCCAGCCGGGCGCGATCGGGGTGAACCAGGCGTCCGGCACCGCGTTGGCGGCGGCGGCGGTGGCCGGGTCGGCCTTCATCGGCTCCAGCTGCGTGGTGTTGTTCGGCAGCGTCGCCTTGGTGACCAGGATGGCCTCGTTCTTCTCGCTGGTGTAGTCGGCGATGAACTCCTTGGCCAGGTCCTGCACCTTGGACTTGCTGACCACCGCGAGGTCCGAGCCGCCGATGAAGGACGGCAGCGCCTTGCCGTTCGGGCCGGGCATGGTGGCCGTCTTGATGTCGTCCTTGAGCTTGGCGTTGCCGCTCGGCGGGGTGATGATGCTGCCCGCCTCCCAGCCGTTGCCGTAGATCAGGCCGGCCTTCTGCTGGGCCGCGACGGCGTCCTGGTCGGCCTCGTCCTTGGTCTGGTCGCCGTGGTTGTACTTCTTGACCAGGTCGATGTAGTGCTGGATGCCCTGCTGCGCCTGCGGGGTCTCCAGGCTGGCGGTCCACTTGGTGCCGTCGGTGGTGGCGATGGCGCCGCCGTACGCCTTCACGTACGACATGGCCGCGTACCAGTACTGGCCGGGCAGGTAGAGCGACGAGTAGGTCTTGTCGGCGCCCTTCTTGGCCTCGATCTTGTCCAGGGCCGCGGTCAGCGCGTCCTCGGTGGCGGGGAAGGCGTCGGAGCCGGTGCCGGCCTTGAAGTCGGCGGCGTTGTAGACGGCCACCCGGGCGCCGGCGTAGTACGGCACGCAGAACAGCTTGCCCTGGTAGGTGCAGGTGTCCTCCAGGCCCTTGATCCAGGTGCCGGAGTTGGCGAACTGCGACTTGTCCACCTGGGCGAGGGCGCCGTTGAGGATGTAGGTCTGGGTCTCGGTGTTGCCGAGTTCGACCACGTCGGGAGCGCTGGAGCCGGACAGCGCGGCGTCCAGCTTCTGGATCTTGTCGCTCCACTGCTGGTACTGGATCTTCAGGGTGACCTTGGGGTACTTCGCCTTGAACTGGGCGGTGGTGTTCTTCACCAGCTCCGGCCAGGTGCTCTGGGACTCCGCCATCAGCCACACGGTCACCGCGCCGGAGCGGTCGGCCGGATTGGCCGCGGCCTTGTCGTCCTTCTTGTCGTTCGACCCGCAGGCCGCCACAGCAGCGAACATGGTCGCGACGCCGATCGCCGCGATGAGCTTGCGCTTCACGCCACCCTCCTCAAGGATGATGCCCCAAAACTCCCCCCACCGCCCGAAATGCCGGCCGCCGCACAACACCTACGGCCGAGTCCTGCTCGTGGGACTGGGATTGGCCTTTAATGGTTTAGACCAGTACCCGGAGCTTGGCCTAGACCTTTAGGGGTGTCAAGGGTGTATAAGAACACCCGTCGGGTCTGTTATCGGACCGACACCTGAGGGGGATCAGCCACCCACCGCCTCCCTCCGCCACGACAACCCGTGCCACGATGTGAGCCGCTATTAACGGAGGAGCCGGTGACGGCAGCACGACAGCAGTCGGGAGTACACGTCATGGACAGCGACGCGGGCACGGCGACGGAGGCGACGGGCAGCCCCACCGCGGGCCGGACCGCCAGGGTGCCCAAGTACTACCGCCTCAAGAAGCACCTGCTGGACATCACCAAGACGATGCCCCCCGGCACCCCGGTCCCGCCCGAGCGCACGCTGGCCACCGAGTTCGACACCTCCCGCACCACCGTCCGGCAGGCCCTGCAGGAGCTGGTGGTCGAGGGCCGGCTGGAGCGCATCCAAGGCAAGGGCACCTTCGTGGCCAAGCCCAAGGTCTCCCAGGCGCTCCAGCTGACCTCCTACACCGAGGACATGCGGGCTCAGGGCCTGGAGCCCACCTCCCAACTGCTGGAGATCGGCTACATCACCGCCGACGACCGGCTCGCCGCACTGCTGGACATGAAGGCCGGCGGCCGGGTGCTGCGGATCGAGCGGCTGCGGCTGGCCAACAGCGAGCCGATGGCGATCGAGACCACCCACCTGTCCGCCAAGCGCTTCCCGGCGCTGCGCCGCAGCCTGGCCAAGTACACCTCGCTGTACACCGCGCTGGCCGAGGTCTACGACGTGCGGCTGGCCGAGGCCGAGGAGACCATCGAGACCTCGCTGGCCACCCCGCGCGAGGCGGGCCTGCTCGGCACCGACGTGGGCCTGCCGATGCTGATGCTCTCCCGGCACTCGATCGACACCACGGGCGAACCGGTGGAGTGGGTGCGGTCGGTGTACCGCGGCGACCGCTACAAGTTCGTGGCCCGGCTGAGCCGCCCCCGGGACTGAGCGCCGCCGGACGCCGGACGCCGGGCCCCCGGCCGGACGCCGCGCGGTGGACGGGGGCCGCACCGGGCGCCGGGCCGCGCGCGCCGGCCGCCGAAGCCGCGGGCCGACCGGCGGGCGGACCCGCGGGCGGACCGGCCGAGTTGCCGCACCGGCAATGACCCGCTCCCGCGGGTGAGATCCCTGCACACCTGATGACGCACGGCACTCCCCTCCCCTAGATTCCCGGCAGTCACAGTCGTTGCTCTAGGGGACGGGAGCCGCACCTATGTCCGAACCGCAACCGGTCAGCCGACCACCGATCATCACCGCCTCGCGGATCATCGCCGGGCTCTGCCTGGCCGTTCCACTCGTCGCCCTGCTCTGGGTGGGCTCCTACTCGCGGGTCGACCCGCAGTTCATCGGGATCCCGTTCTTCTACTGGTACCAGATGCTCTGGGTGCCGGTGGCCGCCGCGCTGACCTGGACCGCCTACGTACTGGTCCGCCGCGAGGAGCGCGCCCGCAAGGGGGGTGCGACCCGATGAAGGACGGCGTCAACGGCGTCGCGCTCGGCGTCTGCATCTTCTTCTTCGTCGCGGTGACCGTGCTGGGCTTCCTCGCCGCCCGCTGGCGGCGCGCCGAGAACGCCCTGCACCTGGACGAGTGGGGGCTGGGCGGCCGGAGCTTCGGCACCTGGATCACCTGGTTCCTGCTCGGTGGCGACCTCTACACCGCGTACACCTTCGTCGCCGTACCGGCCGCGATCTACGGCGCCGGCGCGTCGGGCTTCTTCGCGGTGCCGTACACGATCATCGTCTACCCGCTGGTCTTCCTCTTCCTGCCGCGGCTGTGGTCGGTCTCGCACCGGCACGGCTATGTGACCTCCTCGGACTTCATCCGCGGCCGGTTCGGGTCCAAGAGCCTGTCGGTGGCGATGGCGCTGACCGGGATCGTCGCCACCATGCCGTACATCGCCCTGCAACTGGTCGGCATCCAGGCGGTGCTGGACGTGATGGGGGTGGGCGGCGGCGACTCCGCCAACTGGTTCCTGAAGGACCTGCCGCTGCTGATCGCCTTCGGCGTGCTGGCCGCGTACACCTACTCCTCGGGGCTGCGCGCCCCGGCGCTGATCGCGTTCGTCAAGGACGCGCTGATCTACATCGTCATCGTGGTGGCGATCATCTACATCCCGTACAAACTCGGCGGGTTCGGCCACATCTTCGACAAGGCCGACGCCGCCTACCAGGTGACCAACCCGGCCACCGGCAAGCACCGCGGCGCGCTGGTGCCCGCCCCGCAGGCACAGTGGGCGTACGCCACACTCGCCCTGGGCTCGGCGATGGCGCTCTTCCTCTACCCGCACTCGGTGACCGCGGTGCTGTCCGGCCGCAGCCGCAACACCATCCGCCGCAACACCACCATCCTGCCGCTGTACTCGCTGATGCTGGGCCTGCTGGCGATGCTCGGCTTCATGGCCATCGCCGACGGCGTGGGCAAGGGCGTCAAGGGCTACAACGCCCAACTGGCCATCCCCCAGCTGTTCGAGAACCTGTTCCCGTCCTGGTTCACCGGGGTGGCGTTCGCCGCCATCGCCATCGGGGCACTGGTGCCGGCCGCCATCATGTCCATCGCGGCGGCCAACCTGTTCACCCGCAACATCTACAAGGACCTCTTCAAACCGGACGCCACCCCGGAGCAGGAGACCCGGGTGTCCAAGGCGGTGTCGCTGGTGGTGAAGGTCGGCGCGCTGGTGTTCGTGCTGTCGATGGACAAGACGGTCGCGATCAACTTCCAGCTGCTGGGCGGGATCTGGATCCTGCAGACCGTACCGGCCGTGGTCGGCGGCCTGTTCACCCGCTGGTTCCACCGCTGGGCGCTGCTCGGCGGCTGGGCGGCGGGCATGGCGTACGGGACCTGGAAGGCGTACCAGCAGTCCAGCCCGACGCAGGGGCACTTCGGCGGCAGCTCGGCGGACATCCCCGGGCTGGGCCGGCTGGGCTACATCGGCCTGACCGCCTTCGTGCTCAACATCGGGCTCGCGGTGGTGCTCACCCTGGTGCTGAAGGCGGTCAAGGCGCCCGAGGGCGTGGACGAGACGTCGGCCGCGGACTACACGGTGGAGTCCGAGGAGACCGCCGTCGGCGGCGCCGCCGGTGAGCCGGGCGTGTCCCCCGGCCTGCCGGAGCCGGCGGGCGCGTAGCGCGACTTCCGCGGCCCGGTCCACACGCTGAGCGTGCACTCCGGGTCGCGGAAGGTACGGCGGTACGCCTGCGGGGTGGTGCCGGTCCAGCGGGTGAAGTGGTGCCGCATGGTGGCCGCGTTGCCGAACCCGGCGCGTACCGCCACCGCGTCCACCGTGTGGTCGGTGCCCTCCAGCAGCTCCCGGGCCAGCAGCACCCGCTGGCCGAGCAGCCAGCGGTACGGCGTGGTCCCGGTCTCCTGCTGGAACCGCCGGGCGAAGGTGCGCGGCGACATGTGCGCCCGCGCCGCCAGTTCGTCGACGGTCAGCTCCCGGTCCAGGTGCCGCTCCATCCAGGACAGCACCCCGGTCACCGTGTCGCTGGTGGCGCGCGGCAGCGGCCGGGCCACGTACTGCGCCTGCCCGCCCTCCCGGTGCGGCGGCACCACCATCCGCCGGGCGATGGCGTTGGCCACCGCGGTGCCCTGCTCCCGGCGGACCAGGTGCAGGCACGCGTCGATCCCGGCGGCCGTACCGGCCGAGGTGATCACCCCGGCGTCCTCCACGTACAGCACGTCCGGCTCCACCCGGACCTGCGGGTACCGCCGGGACAACAGCTCCAGGTGCCGCCAGTGGGCCGCGCAGCGCCGCCCGTCCAGCAGCCCGGCCGCCGCCACCGCGAAGACCCCGGAACACACGCTGAGCACCCACGCGCCGCGGTCCACCGCCCGGACGAGCGCCTTGAGCAGCTCCGGCGGGAACTCCCGGTCGGTGAAGGAGTCCCCGGCCGGCACCGCGATCAGGTCCGCCTCGTCCAGCCGGTCGAGGTCGTACGGCGCGACCACGTCGAAGCCGGCGTGCGTCCGCAGCCGCGGCCCCTCGGCCGACACCACCGCGAAGTCGTAGACCGGCAGGCCCTCGTCGCCGCGGTCCAGCCCGAACACCTCGCAGACCACGCCGAGCTCGAACGGGTGGACGCCGTCCAGCAGCACGGCGGCGACGTTGTTCAGCATGCCCCGAGCATGTCACGTGGCAGGATGTTGCGGTAGCACGACAGTCCTGCCACTGTGCGGGCGTAAGTACCGCAAGCACGCTTGACTCATGACCATCCTCCTGGACATCGCCGCGCTGGCCGCCCTCCTCCTCGTCCTCACCTTCATCCCCGCGCTCGCCCTCCGGCAGGAGGCGCGCATCACCCGGCAGCTGCGCCGGGCCCGGCTGTCGGCGGCCGACGACACCGCCCCCGGCGAACCGGCCGCCCCGCCGCCCCTCCCCGGGGCCGCCGAGACCCCCCAAGCAGCCGAGAAGCCCGCGCCGCCGTTCCGCGCGGTCCACCCGGGACACAACATGTAGGCCGCGCATCTTCGGTCGGCACTACATGTATGCTCAACTCCGCTGCCCGCAGGGGAAGCCGGTGCGAATCCGGCGCTGTCCCGCAACGGTGAACGGGCGCGCGCCAGCGCGCCCGCACAGCCCGATCGCCTGCCCGCAGTGTGCGCGTCCCGCCGTCCCGGCGGGGGCGGGCACGGTCGTCCGGGCCTCGCGGAGTGGGCCGGCGGACGCGGCAGGGCCTTCCCGCGTGCCCGCAGACGGCGCGCACGGCCCACCGCCCCCGCTCTCCCCGCGACGGCCGCCGCCGCGTTCGAGGGAGAGAGAACATCACCGTGACCATCGCGCCCGTACATCCCGCAGCAGCCGACCCCGGCGGCGCCGGGCCCGGCGACCCGCAACCGGACGACGGGCCCGGCGACGGACTGCTGCGGCACCTCACGACGCTCACCGCGGACCTCCCTGACACCGACCCCGGCCGGGTGGCCGCCGCCGCGCTGCGCGGCCGCAACGCCGCCTCCGACGCGGCCGGACTGCGCGAACTGGCCACCGAGGCCGCCGCCGGGCTGATCTCCGAGGATCCGGCGTACTCGCGGCTGGCGGCCCGGCTGCTCACCCGCACCATCGCCGACGAGGCGGCCGGACAGGGCGCGGTGTCCTTCACCGCCTCCGTCGCGGTCGGCCACCGCGAGGGCCTGATCGCCGACCGCACGGCCGACTTCGCCCGCCGGCACTCGGCCGAGCTGGACGCGCTGGTCGACCGGGCGCTAGCCGACGGGGCCGACGACCGGTTCGGCTACTTCGGGCTGCGCACCCTGTACAGCCGCTACCTGCTGCGGCACCCGATCACCCGGAAGGTGGTCGAGACCCCGCAGCACTTCATGCTGCGCGTCGCGGCCGGCCTCGCCGACGAGCGCCCCACCGCGGCGGGCGCCCCGGCGGGCGGCCCGGCGCGGAGCGCGCTGGACGAGGTGGCGGCCCTGTACCGGCTGATGAGCGCCCTGGAGTACCTGCCCAGCTCCCCCACCCTGTTCAACTCCGGCACCCGGCACCCGCAGATGTCCTCCTGCTACCTGCTGGACTCCCCGCTGGACGAGCTGGACTCCATCTACGACCGCTACCACCAGGTGGCCAGGCTCTCCAAGCACGCCGGCGGCATCGGCCTGCCCTTCTCCCGGATCCGCGCCCGCGGCTCGCTGATCCGCGGCACCAACGGGCACTCCAACGGCATCGTGCCGTTCCTCAAGACCCTCGACGCCTCGGTGGCCGCGGTCAACCAGGGCGGCCGGCGCAAGGGCGCGGCGGCGGTCTACCTGGAGACCTGGCACGCCGACATCGAGGAGTTCCTTCAACTGCGGGACAGCACCGGCGAGGACGCCCGCCGCACCCACAACCTCAACCTCGCGCACTGGGTGCCGGACGAGTTCATGCGCCGGGTCGAGGCCGACTCCGACTGGTCGCTGTTCTCCCCCGCCGACGTCCCCGAGCTGGTGGACCTGTGGGGCGACGCCTTCGACACCGCCTACCGCGCGGCCGAGCGGGCGGGGCTGGCGCTGCGCACACTGCCGGCCCGCGAGCTGTACGGGCGGATGATGCGCACCCTGGCGCAGACCGGCCAGGGCTGGATGACCTTCAAGGACGCCGCCAACCGCACCGCCAACCAGACCGCGCTGCCCGGCCGCACCGTGCACTCCTCCAACCTGTGCACCGAGATCCTGGAAGTCACCGACGACTCCGAGACGGCCGTGTGCAACCTCGGCTCAGTCAACCTCGGCGCCTTCGTCACCCCCGGCGGCCCGGACGGTGAACTGGACTGGGCGCGGCTGGACGAGACCGTCCGCACCGCCGTGGCCTTCCTCGACCGGGTGGTGGACGTCAACTTCTACCCGACCGAGCAGGCCGGCCGCTCCAACGCCGAGTGGCGCCCGGTGGGCCTGGGCGTGATGGGCCTGCAGGACGTGTTCTTCGCACTGCGGCTGCCGTTCGACTCCGCCGCGGCCCGCGCGCTGTCCACGAAGATCGCCGAGCGGGTCATGCTCGCCGCCTACGAGGCGTCCTGCGACCTCGCCGAGCGCGACGGGCCACTGCCGGCCTGGGACCAGACCCGCACCGCCGCCGGCGTGCTGCACCCGGACCACTTCGGGGTGGACTTCCACTGGCCGCGGCGGTGGGCCGCGCTGCGCCAGCGGGTGGCGGCCACCGGGATGCGCAACGCGCTGCTCCTGGCCATCGCCCCGACCGCCACCATCGCCTCCATCGCGGGCGCGTACGAGTGCATCGAGCCGCAGGTCTCCAACCTCTTCAAGCGCGAGACCCTCTCGGGCGAGTTCCTCCAGGTCAACTCCTACCTGGTGGCCGAGCTCAAGGAGCTCGGGGTGTGGGACACGCAGACCCGGGAGGCGCTGCGGGACGCGGGCGGCAGTGTGCAGGGCTTCGGCTGGATCCCGGCGGAGGTACGCGAGCTGTACCGCACCGCCTGGGAGATCCCGCAGCGCGGCCTGATCGACATGGCGGCGGCCCGTACCCCGTTCCTCGACCAGAGCCAGTCGCTGAACCTGTTCCTGGAGACGCCGACCATCGGCAAGCTCAGCTCGATGTACGCCTACGCGTGGCAGCGCGGCCTGAAGACGACCTACTACCTGCGGTCCCGGCCCGCGACCCGGATCGCCCGCGCGGCCCAGGCCCTGCCGCCGGCCGCCGCGCCCGTCCCCGTACCGGCCCAGCCGACCGCCGAGGCGGCCGCCTGCTCCCTGGAGAACCCCGAGTCCTGCGAGGCATGCCAGTAATGACCAGCACCGCCCCGGCCCCCGCCGCCGCGCGGAAGAACCTGCTCGACCCGGGCTTCGAACTGACCCTGCGTCCGATGCGCTACCCCGACTTTTACGAGCGCTACCGCGACGCCATCAAGAACACCTGGACGGTGGAGGAGGTCGACCTGCACTCCGACGTCGCCGACCTCGCCCGGCTCAGTGCCGCGGAGCAGCACCTGATCGGCCGGCTGGTGGCGTTCTTCGCCACCGGCGACTCGATCGTGGCCAACAATTTGGTGCTCACCCTCTACAAGCACGTCAACTCCCCCGAGGCGCGGCTGTACCTGTCCCGCCAGCTGTTCGAGGAGGCCGTGCACGTCCAGTTCTACCTGACGCTGCTGGACACCTACCTGCCCGATCCGGCGGACCGCACGGCGGCCTTCGCGGCGGTGGAGAGCATCCCGTCCATCCGGGAGAAGGCGCAGTTCTGCTTCCGCTGGATGGACTCGGTGGAGTCCGTCGACCGGCTCGGCTCGCGGGCCGACCGCCGCCACTTCCTGCTCAACCTGATCTGCTTCGCCGCCTGCATCGAGGGCCTGTTCTTCTACGGGGCCTTCGCGTACGTCTACTGGTTCCGCTCCCGCGGGCTGCTGCACGGCCTGGCGACCGGCACCAACTGGGTGTTCCGCGACGAGACGATGCACATGGGCTTCGCCTTCGACGTGGTGGACACCGTCCGCACAGAGGAACCGGAGCTGTTCGACGAGGAGTTGGGGCGGCAGGTCACCGACATGCTGCGCGAGGCCGTCGAGGCGGAGTTGCAGTTCGGCCGGGACCTGTGCGGGGACGGGCTGCCCGGGATGAACACCGAGTCGATGCGGGCGTACCTGGAGTGCGTCGCCGACCAGCGCCTGGTCCGGCTGGGCTTCGCGCCGGTGTACGGCTCCCAGAACCCGTTCTCCTTCATGGAGTTGCAGGGGGTCCAGGAGCTGACGAACTTCTTCGAGCGGCGGCCGTCGGCCTACCAGGTCGCCGTCGAGGGCTCGGTGGCCCTCGACGAGGACTTCTAGCCCGGAACGGCCGGGGCGGCCGGGACGGCCGGTTGCGCCCCCGCCGCCGATGGTCCCGGCCCGGCGGCCGGGCTACGGCGGTCCCCCTGCACCGGCCGTCCCGAGCGGCGTCAGTCGTTCGGGACGGTCGCGAACTTCGGTGTGGCCTCGGCCATCTGGCGCAGCACGTCCTTGCGCTCCCGCCTGGAGAGCCGGTCGATGTAGAGCCGCCCGTACAGGTGGTCGGTCTCGTGCTGGAGGCAGCGGGCGAAGTAGCCGCGGCCGTGCACCCGGATCGGGTTGCCCTTGGCGTCCTGGCCGCGTACCACCGCGTAGTCGGGCCGCGGCAGTTCCATGTAGGCGCCGGGCACCGACAGGCAGCCCTCGTTGGAGTCGTCCAAGTGCCGCTGGTCGGCGGGCAGTTCCTCGACCACCGGGTTGCAGACCACACCGACGTGCCGCTCGTTGTCGTCGTCGGGGCAGTCGTAGACGAAGACCTTGAGGTCCACCCCGATCTGGTTGGCGGCCAGGCCCACGCCCTCCGCCGCCCGCTGCGAGGCGAACATGTCGTCGATCAGCGCGGCCAGTTCGTCGTCGAAGACGGTGACGTCCCTGCACTCCCGGTGCAGCACCGGGTTGCCGACCACGGTGATCGGGCGGACGGTGCCACGCTCGCGGTACGCCTGCTCGCGCGCCTCGGCGTCCGTGACGTCATCGAGGAACTCCTGGCCGTGCTCAGTCTGCTGCTGGGACATCTGCGCCGTACGCCTTCCGGGAACCGTCAACGATCCTCCCAAGGGTACGGGGCCCCGGCCGGTGCCGGTGGGCCCCAAGGGCGCCCAGGTGTCGAAAGGGGAAACACCCGGAGAGCGCCGGGAACGGGCGGCCGGGCACGGCCGGGTGCCGGCGCCGGGCCGAAGCGCCCGCAGGCGGACCGGCGCGGCATCAGCAGACCCGCGACATCAGCAGACCTCTTCGAGGTCCCGCCAGTCGCGGGTGTCCGGGCTGTCGGCGACCCAGCCGTCGAGCAGGCCGTGCACCAGGGCGGCCGGGGCGGCGATGCCGCACTCGCGCTCCGGGGACCACGGCACGTCCTCGCTGCCGGGGCTCAGATGGCTCAGATGGCCGGGGTGACCCGGTTCGCCGTGGTCGTGCGGGTCGCGGGTGGTCGACGACCCGTCGTCGGTCGGCATCCGGCTCTCCGAACAGGTGCGGCACAGCAGCCGCACCGACGACGACCAGTCCTCGGCCGCGTAGCCGGCCTCGGCGGCCAGCCGCTCCAAGGCGTTGCGGTCGGACTCCTCGGCCGCCTCCAGCAGCACCAGCCAGGTCGGCACCGGGGACGGCGCCCACAGCTCGATCTCGTCGAAGACCGGGTAGACCGCACCGCCCGCGGCGCCTTCGGTGGCGCGTTCGCCGTGCGGCACCCCGTCGTGCAGGACGACCTCGCCCCAGCGGCGGCCGGACGACGGCAGCGGGATGGACAGCACCTCGATCCGGGCCGGGTCGAGGCGCCGGCCCCACACCACCTCGGCCTCCCCCTCCGGGGACAGCCGGGCGGCGGCGCTGCCCAGCGGCAGCCGGACCGACTCCTCGCCGCCGCGCACCGCGGTGCCGGCCGGCAGCCGCAGCCCGTACGCCTGCCAGGAGCGCCGGGCCAGCGGCCAGTCCTGCAGCGCGGTGGCGGCGATGCCGAGGTTCCACCAGTCAGGGGCGCCCGCCGGGCGGTCCAGCAGCGCGACGGCCCGCAGCCCGGCGATCCGGGCCTGCGTCCAGTCGTGCCGGAACTTGTGCAGCAGCGCCAGGTTGTACCACGACTCCGACAGCCACGGCTCCAGGTCGGCGGCCCGGGTCAGCAGCGCGCCCGCGTCCTCGTAACGGCCGTCGTCGATCAGTGAGAACGCCCGGTCGGTGGCCTGCCGCCAGGTGGGCGACGGCCGGTGCCGCACTCTTCCGAAGATCTTCAACGTCGTTTCCCGCCTGCCCGCTCAGCCGATCACTGCCAGGACGTCGCCTTCCCGCACCACGATCTCGCCCCCGTACGGCCTCCGCACCACCCCGTACGACACCAACCTTGCACACTTTGGCCGTTGTCCCCACCCGACCTCCTTGCCATCCCCGCGGGCATCCAACCATGCCCAGGTGGGGAGGCATAAGTGCACCCACCCAGGCGGAGGCGGGTGCACGACGCACCACCCGCACGGGTGATGCGGAGGAGGGGAAAGAGGGGGACGGGTCAGGTGGCGGTGGGTGCCTCGGTGAAGGCGTCGGCCTCGGGGGCGCCCCGGCCGGCGCGGATCAGCTCGATCCGCATCATCACCTTCGACCGCAGGTCACGGGGTACGTCGTCGGAGCCGCAGCACCGTTTCACCAGCTTCTTGACGGCCTGCTCCAGCCCGTACTTCTCCAGGCAGGCCTGGCACTCCTCGAAGTGCTCCTGGAACTTGGCGCAGGACTCCGCGGACATCTCGTCGTCGAGATACTCGTAGAGGTGGCCCAGCACCTCGGAGCAGTCCGTCTCATGTGCCTTGCCGCAGCTCATGAATCCGCGCCCTTCTGATCTCCCGCGCCCGCCGGGACGAGCCCGCGGTCCCGGGCGTAGTCCTCCAGCAGCTCGCGCAGCTGGCGACGCCCGCGGTGCAGCCTGGACATCACCGTACCGATGGGCGTTCCCATGATGTCCGCGATCTCCTTGTACGCAAAGCCCTCGACGTCCGCGAGGTAGACCGCGATGCGGAACTCCTCCGGGATCGCCTGAAGCGCGGACTTCACGTCCGAGTCGGGCAGGTGGTCGAGCGCCTGCGACTCGGCGGAGCGCAGACCGGTCGACATGTGCGACTCGGCGCGGGCCAGCTGCCAGTCCTCGATGTCCTCCGAGCCGCTGCGCAGCGGCTCCCGCTGCTTCTTGCGGTAGGAGTTGATGAAGCTGTTGGTGAGGATGCGGTACAGCCATGCCTTCAGGTTGGTGCCCTCACGGAACTGGTGGAACGACGCGTACGCCTTCGCGTACGTCTCCTGCACCAGGTCCTCCGCGTCGGCCGGATTGCGGGTCATCCGCAGCGCGGCCGAGTACATCTGGTCGAGGAAGCTCAAGGCGTCCCGCTCGAAGCGCTCGCTGCGCTCCGCCTCGCTCTCCTGTGCCGCCTGGCCGGACGCACCCGCGGTTTCCGCCGTGCTGTCGTCGGTGCCGGTGACCGGACCCACCTCCTCAGAAACGCCAGCGCGCCCCAAAGTGGACACGCTCGTCTGGGAGGATATTGCACCGGGGATGGGCATGCCCGATGTGGCCTTGCCGTCATCCTTGCTGGACCACTGGCTCCAGTCCAGGTACGGCACGGCTGCGGCCGGCTGCGCGTTGCCCTTCGCGCTGGGCCGGCATGCGGCTGAAACCATGCGGCTGCCTCTCCTCACACCCCGGTGGCGATCCTGTCGGCTTACGTAACACAGAGGTTGCCGCCGTCATTCCCGGCGGATGTGGCCGAGCCCGGTCAGCCAGGCGCGGACGGTCCCGGTCAGCCGGAGCAGTGCGGCCTCCTGGGTGAGGGGGGCCCGCTTGGGGACGGCGAAGCCGTGGTCGGCGAAGGGGATCTCCGCGGGGCGGTGGGCCGGCGGGAAATCGCCGGGGCGGCCGAACGGGTCGTTGCCGCCCTGGACGACGAGCAGCGGACCGGCGCCGGCGGCCAGCGCCAGCTCGTCGGCCCGGGACGTGTCCGGACGGCCGGGCGGGTGCAGCGGGAAGGCCAGCGCGAGGACGGCGGCGGCGCCCAGCGGACCGGCGGTACGGCAGGCGACCCGGGCGCCCGCGCTGCGTCCGCCGGCCACCACGGGCAGTGACGGACCGGCGAGAGCGGGCCACAGCGCGCTCCAGGCGGCGTCCAGCGTCCTGGGCGCGGGCGCCACCTTCTTCCCGGCGACCCGCCAGGGCTGCTCGACCAGCGCGACGGTCACCCCGTACGGGGGCAGCGCGGTGGCCAGTGCCGCCAGGTCCCGGGCCTCGACGCCGCCGCCGGCGCCGTGCGAGAGCGCCAGCACACCGCGGGCGCCGGCGGCCTCGTACCAGCTGATCCGGGCGTCGCCGACCGGGGTGGCGACCGTCTGCCGGGCGGTCGGGGCCTGCCGGGCGGTCGGGGCCGTCGGGGGCGTCGGGACCTGCCGGGCGGTCGGCGCCGGCCCCTCCTGCGCAGCCCGCCGGGCGGTGGGAGTCCGCTGAGCCTTCTGAACCATCAGAACAGTGTCTCCTCCTCGGGCGCCGCCAGCTCCTCGACCAGCTCGGGGCCGTTGTTCCGCACGCTGCTGACCGCGGTGCCGACCGGGAAGGCCCGCAGCAGGCCCGGGGGCGGCGGGGCCAGCAGCCCCTGCAGCCGGTCCGGGTCGGTGGTGGCCGGATCCAGCCAGGCCGCCCACCGGTCGGGGGTGAGCATCAGCGGCATCCGGGGGTGGATGTCGGCGAGCGAGCGCGGCCCCTGCCCCTGGTACCCGGCGAGGTCGCCGGTCTCGGCGGCGGTGGTCACCACCGTGCAGGTGGTCCACCAGGCGCGCGGGTGGTCGTCGGGCAGCGTCCGGTCGCGCCAGAACTCGTACAGGCCGGCCATCGCGAACACCGAGCCGTCGGCGGGGGTGACGAAGTACGGCTGCTTGCGGGAGCGCTTCTTGCGGCCCTCCTCCTCCAGCTGCCGCTCCTGGGCGCCGGTGAGCCACTCGTAGTAGCCGTCGGCGGGTATCAGGCAGCGGCGGGCGGTGAGCGCCCGGCGGAAGGACGGCTTCTCGGCCACCGTCTCGGCGCGGGCGTTGATCAGCCGGGCGGCGCCCTCGGGGGACGCGGCCCAGGACGGGACCAGCCCCCAGCGCAGCACCCGCAGCTGCCGGACCGGGGCCGGGGAACCGGACTCCCGTATCGGACGGTCCAGTACCGCGAAGACCTCTTTCGTCGGGGCGACGTTCCAATCGGGGGCGATGGTCTCGGCGGGTTCCCACTTCCGGACCTGGAAGAGGTCCACGAGATCCTCGGGTTTCCGGCTCGCCACGTATCGACCGCACATGGCTGACACACTGCCACGACCGCGGCCCCGAACGGAAAGCCGGCCGGGGGACGACGGAGCGGCACGGTTGCGGGGGCGGGGGCGGGTGCGGGGGCGAGGGCGGGTGCGGGGGCGGAGCCCGTGTCCGGACCGGGCCCGGCGGGGCCCCGCCCCGGCGCGGGAGGCACGGCACGCAGGGCACCGCACGGCATACGCAGGACGCACGGGAAACAGCACAGGAAGCAGCACAGGAAGCAGAGGAACGATCGCCGTATGAACGTCGCGAGCATCACCGGGATGTGGCACCGCCTGACCGGCGGCCAGCCGGACCCCTCGCGCTGGCTGGTCGGCGCCACGGCCGTGCTCGCGCTCGCCGCGGTGCTGACCCGGAGCGTGTGGCGGATCGTCCGCAACGCGGTGACCATCGCGCACGAGGGCGGCCACGGCCTGGTGGCGCTGCTGAGCGGCCGGCGGCTGAACGGCATACGGCTGCACTCGGACACCTCCGGTCTGACCGTCTCCCGGGGCAAGCCGCACGGCGTCGGGATGGTGCTGACCGCGGCGGCCGGCTACACCGCCCCGCCGCTGCTGGGCCTGGCCGGTGCCGCGCTGCTGGCCGCCGGGCACATCACCGCGCTGCTGTGGGGGGCCACCGCGCTGCTCCTGGTCATGCTGGTGATGATCCGCAACGCGTACGGCGTGCTGACCGTGGTGGTCACCGGGGCGCTGTTCCTGCTCGTCTCCTGGCTGACCGACGCGCAGGTCCAGGCCGCGTTCGCGTATCTGGTGGTGTGGTTCCTGCTGGTCGGCGGCGCCCGGCCGGTCACCGAGCTGCAGCGCGGCAGGCGGCGGGAGCGCGGCGGCTCCTCCGACGCCGACCAGCTGGCCCGGCTCACCGGCACCCCGGCGGCGCTGTGGATGCTCCTCTTCTACGCCGTCGCGCTGTTCTCGCTGATCGGCGGCGCCCGTTGGCTGCTCGTGCGGTAGGCCGCCGGGGTGCGGGCCGGCCGTCCCCTCGCGGACGCCGTGCACGAGGGTCAGGAGTGGCCGGGAGTGATCCCCATCGGTTTCCGGCCGGTTTCGCCGGTTTCGCCGACTTATCCCCCTGTACCGCAGCCACTAGGCTTGGGCGTCATGAGCGACCGCACCGCGCAAGCCGGCCACTGGCCGGCCCCGACCGCGCCCGGTGCCGTGGACGCGACCGTCACGGTGCCCGGCTCGAAGTCGGTGACCAACCGAGCCCTGGTGCTGGCGGCGCACTCCGCCGAGCCGGGCTGGCTGCGCCGTCCGCTGCGCAGCCGTGACACCGCCCTGATGGCCGACGCGCTGCGGGCGATGGGCGTGCAGATCGACGAGGTGGTGAACCCGGCCGGCGGCGAGGCGTGGCGGATCATCCCGGCCGGCCTGCACGGACCGGCCACCGTCGACGTCGGCAACGCCGGCACCGTGATGCGCTTCCTGCCGCCGGTCGCCGTGCTCGCCGACGGCCCGATCCGTTTCGAGGGCGACACCAGGGCGTACGAGCGGCCGCTGCACGGGGTGATCGACGCGCTGCGGCGGCTCGGCGCCCGGATCGACGACGAGGGCCGCGGCGCCCTGCCGCTCACCGTGCACGGCGCCGGTTCGCTGACCGGCGGCGCGGTGGAGATCGACGCCTCCTCGTCGTCCCAGTTCGTCAGCGCCCTGCTGCTGTCCGGCCCGCGCTTCAACAAGGGCGTGGAGGTGCGCCACACCGGCGGTGCACTGCCGTCGGTGCCGCACATCCGGATGACCGTGGACATGCTGCGGAAGGCCGGCGCCAGGGTCGACTCACCGCAGGACAGCGGCACCCCCGACGTCTGGCGGGTCGCGGCCGGCGCGCTGCTCGGACGTGATCTGACGGTCGAGCCCGACCTGTCCAACGCGGCGCCGTTCCTGGCCGCCGCGCTGGTCACCGGCGGCCGGGTGACCGTCCCGGACTGGCCGCGCCGCACCACCCAGCCCGGTGACGCGCTGCGCGGGCTGTTCACCCTGATGGGCGGCTCCTGCGAGCTGAGCGAGCGGGGGCTGACCCTGACCGGCTCCGGCAAGGTGCACGCGGTCACCGTTGATCTGCACGAGGTCGGCGAGCTGGCCCCGGTGGTCGCCGCGGTGGCCGCGCTGGCCGACGGCGAGTCGCTGCTGACCGGCATCGCGCACCTGCGGCTGCACGAGACCGACCGGCTCGCGGCGCTCGCCGCCGAGATCAACGGCCTCGGCGGCAGTGTCGCCGAGACCGCCGACGGGTTGCGGATCCGCCCGATGCCGCTGCACGGCGGGGTCTTCCACACCTACCGGGACCACCGGCTGGCCACCGCGGGCGCGGTGCTGGGCCTGGTGGTGCCGGGCGTCGAGGTGGAGGACGTGGCGACGACCGCGAAGACGCTGCCGGACTTCCCCGAGCTGTGGGCCGGCATGCTGGACGGCCGCGGGAACGACACGGCCGGCGTCCCCGGCGTTCCCGGCACCTCAAGCGTCCGCGGCACTCCCACTGTCCCCGCTGCCCCCGCTACCCCCGCTACCCCTGCTGTCCCCGCCGACGGAACGCGGGGCTGACCGCACACCATGCGCCGCTACGGCAAGAACCCCGACGAGGACGATGTCCGCGTCCGCCCCAACACCAAGGGCAACCGGCCCCGTACCAGCATCCGCCCCAAGCACGAGGACGCCGCCGAGGGCATGGTCCTCACCGTCGACCGCGGCCGGCTGCACGTCCTGGTCGACGACCGGGAGATCGTCGCGATGAAGGCCCGCGAACTGGGCCGCAAGTCCGCGGTGGTCGGCGACCGGGTGGCCGTCGTCGGCGACCTGTCGGGCGTGAAGGACACGCTGGCCCGGGTGGTACGGGTGGAGGAGCGCTCGTCGGTGCTGCGCCGCACCGCCGACGACACCGACCCCTTCGAACGGGTGGTGGTCGCCAACGCCGACCAGCTGGCGATCGTCACCGCGCTGGCCGACCCCGAGCCCCGGCCGCGGATGATCGACCGCTGCCTGGTCGCCGCCTACGACGCCGGGCTCGACCCGCTGCTGGTGCTGACCAAGTCCGACCTGGCCTCCGCCGAGCCGCTGCTGGAGACGTACGGCGCGCTGGACCTGGCATACGTGGTGACCAACCGGGACGACTTCCTGACCGGCGGCGTCGACCAGATCCGGGCCCGGCTCGCCGACCGGGTCACCGCGTTCGTCGGCCACAGCGGCGTCGGCAAGACCACACTGGTCAACGCGCTGGTGGCGCGGCAGCGCAGCACCGGCCACGTCAACGCGGTGACCGGGCGCGGCCGGCACACCACCACCTCCGCGCTGGCGCTGCCGCTGCCGGGCAACACCGGCTGGGTGATCGACACCCCCGGCGTACGGTCCTTCGGACTGCACCACATCGACCCGTCGCGGGTGATCCACGCCTTCCCCGACCTGGAGCCGGGCACCGAGGAGTGCCCGCGGGGCTGCTCCCACGACGAGCCGGAGTGCGCGCTGGACGCCTGGGTGGCGGCGGGTCACGCCGAGCCGGCCCGGCTGGACTCGCTGCGGCGGCTGCTGGCCACCCGCGAGCGGCGCGAGGGCGACTGAGGGACGGCCGACCGGCCCCGGCGGCGTCCGGCACCGAACCGCCGCAGGACGCCGACGGACACCCCCGGACACCGCCGGACGCCGTCCGGTCGGAGCGGAACCGGGCGGCTGCACTGTATCCGTGCCGATTGCGGGCATGCTGTGTGATGATCAGCAGCGCGCGGTCGCGCGGAACGACGGAACAAGCGGGAAACGGAGGCACCCGATGGCCTGGCTCCTGGTGGTGGTCGCGGGCATCTTCGAGACCGGCTTCGCGGTCTGCCTGAAGCTCTCTCACGGCTTCACCCGCCTGTGGCCCACCATCGCCTTCTGCCTCTTCGCCCTGGGCTCCTTCGGTCTGCTGACCCTTTCCCTGAAGAAGCTCGACGTCGGCCCCGCCTACGCGGTCTGGACCGGCATCGGCGCGGCCGGCACGGCGATCTACGGCATGGCCTTCCTCGGCGACCTCGTCTCGGCCCTCAAGCTGGTCTCGATCTCCTTCGTCATCGTCGGCGTCATCGGCCTGCAGATCTCCGGCTCCTCGCACTGACCGCCGGCCACTGACCACGGACCGGCCCGCCGCCGGACACCACCAGCCGACGGACACCACCGGCCGACGGACACCACCGGCCGGCGGACACTGCCCGCCGCCGAGCGCCGGGCCGGGCCCGCTCGCTAGGGTTCGGCGTATGCCCGACTACAACGACGACCTGCGACTCGCCCATGTCCTGGCCGACGCGGCCGACGCCGCGACCATGGCCCGCTTCAAGGCCCTCGACCTCACGGTCGAGACCAAGCCGGACCTGACGCCGGTCAGCGAGGCCGACCGGGCGGCGGAGGAGCTGATCCGCAGTCAACTCGGCCGGGCCAGGCCGCGGGACGCCGTGCTGGGCGAGGAGTACGGCGCCGGCGCGGGCAGCGGGCCGCGCCGCTGGATCGTCGACCCGATCGACGGCACCAAGAACTACGTGCGCGGGGTGCCGGTGTGGGCGACCCTGATCGCGCTGGCGGACCGCGGCGAGCAGGGGGACGAGGTGGTGGTCGGCGTGGTCTCCGCCCCCGCGCTGAACCGCCGCTGGTGGGCGGCGAAGGGCACCGGCGCGTACACCGGCCGCAGCCTGACCTCGGCGACACGGCTGCACGTGTCCGGTGTGAACCGGGTGGAGGACGCCTCCTTCGCGTACTCCTCGCTGAGCGGCTGGGAGGACCAGGGGCGGCTCGACGGCTTCCTCGACCTGACCAGGGACTGCTGGCGGACCCGCGGCTACGGTGACTTCTGGCCGTACATGATGGTCGCCGAGGGCGCGGTGGACATCTGCGCGGAGCCCGAGCTGAGCCTGTGGGACATGGCGGCGAACGACGTGATCGTACGGGAGGCGGGCGGGCGCTTCACCTCGCTGGACGGCGTGCCGGGCCCCTTCGGCGGGAACGCCGCGGCGTCCAACGGGCTGCTGCACGAGGAGCTGCTGGGGTATCTGGGCCAGCCGTGAGCACCGCCCCGCGCGGAGCCGGGCGCGGGCCGGCGGGAGGCCCGTACCGGGAGCCGCTTCAAGAGCTGTGACGCGAGCTGACAGGAGCTGACGGGAAGGCCGCGCCGAGCCGAACACCCGGAGCGTACGGCGGTCCGCACGCCCCTGGGATGCTTCCTCCGCCCCCTTGCACCCGACCTTGTGCTCATGTGAACATGAGGAGGAGCGGACTTGTGAACTTGTGAACCCGTTCACGGGCGGGATCGCCCGCCCGCCGACCGTTCGCCCGCAGACCGTCCACGGAAGGGCCGCCCGTCGGCCGCCCGCCCAGGAGGTGCCCCCACATGCTGGTCAGCGACGCGATGAGCACGGTGGTTCTGACCATCGGCCCCGCCCACACCCTCCGCCAGGCCGCCCAGCTGATGTCCGCCCGGCGCGTCGGGGCGGCGATCGTCCTCGACCCCGACACCTTCGGGCTCGGCATACTCACCGAACGCGACATCCTCGACGCGATCGGCGCCGGGCTCGACCCCGACCGCGAGCCCGCGCACGCCCACACCACCACCGACGTCGTCTTCGCCACCCGCCGGTGGACGCTCACCGAGGCCGCCGACGCGATGCTGCGCGGCGGTTTCCGGCACCTCGTCGTGCTCGACGGCGGCGAACCGGCCGGCGTCGTCTCGGTCCGCGACATCGTCCGCTGCTGGGCCCCGGCCAAGGCGGCGGCCGACGCCCCGCTGCCCGTCTGACGCGGGCGGCGCGGAGAGGACGGCCCGGCCCGGCGGTGGCCCGCCGCACCCGGACCGGGTGGCGCGGACCGGGGGGCCCGGACCGGCGGGCCCGGACCGGCGGGCCCGGACCGGCGGGGGCCGGCAGCGCGCGGACCGCGCGGCCGGGACGCGACGACGGGGCCGGAGCCCATACGGCGTCCGGCCCCGTCGGCCTCACGGTCAAACGGTCGGATCAGGCGCGGAGGGCCTGGACCGCGGCGTCCAGCCGCTTGCCGTAGTCGGTGTCCGCCTGACGGAAGTTGTTCACCGCGCGCTCGACGATGTCGTCGCGGGACGCCTTGGCGATGAAGCCCGCCAGGTTCTCGATCAGGCGGGACTTCGCGTCCTCGTCCAGCAGCCGGTAGAGGTTGCCGGCCTGCACGAAGTCGTTGTCCTCGGCGTGCGAGGGCGCCGCGCTGTACTGCGTGGTGCCGGTCAGCGGAAGGGCCTCCCACAACGGGCGGCCGGTCTCGAAGGGACCGCCGAAGCCGTTCGGCTCGTAGTTCTTGCTGCCGCCGTGCCGCCCGTCGTACAGGTGGCCGTCCCGGCCGTGGGTGCGCGCCCGCGCGGCGTGCGGCCGGTTGACGGGCAGGTGGTCGGCGTTGGCGCCGACCCGGTAGCGGTGCGCGTCGCCGTACGCGAAGAGCCGGCCCTGGAGCATCCTGTCCGGGGACGGGCCGATGCCGGGCACGAAGTGCGCGGGGCTGAAGACGGACTGCTCGACCTCGGCGAAGACGTTCTCCGGGTTGCGGTTGAGCTCCAGCCGGCCGATCTCGACCGGCGGGTAGTCCGCGTGCGGCCACACCTTGGTCAGGTCGAACGGGTTGAAACGGTACGTCGCCGCCTCGGCCGCCGGCATCACCTGGATCTGCACCGTCCAGGACGGGAACTCACCGCGCTCGATGGCTTCGCGCAGGTCGCGCTGGTGGGAGTCCGGGTCCACGCCGGACAGCCGCACGGCCTCCTCGGTGGTGAGGTTCCTGATGCCCTGGTCGGTCTTGAAGTGGTACTTGACCCAGAAGACCTCGCCGGCCTCGTTGCCCCACTGGTATGTGTGCGAGCCGTAGCCGCTCAGGTGCCGGTAGCTCGCCGGGATGCCGCGGTCCGAGAACAGCCAGGCCACCTGGTGCGTCGACTCCGGGCTTAGCCCCCAGAAGTCCCAGACGTTGGCCGCCTCCTGCGAACCGGTGTACGGGTCGCGCTTCTGGGTGTGGATGAAGTCGGGGAACTTGACGGCGCCCTTGATGAAGAACACCGGGGTGTTGTTCCCGACGAGGTCGTAGTTGCCGTCCTCCGTGGAGAACTCCAGCGCGAACCCGCGCGGGTCGCGCACCGCGTCGGCCGAGCCGAGGTTGCCCGCCACGGTGGAGAGCCGCAGGAACATCTCGGTCTGCTTGCCCACCTCGGACAGGAACGCCGCCCGCGTCCACCGGGACACGTCGTGGGTGAGGGTGAAAGTGCCGTAGGCGCCGGCGCCGCGGGCGTGCACGACCCGCTCCGGGATGCGCTCGCGGTTGAAGTGCGCGAGCTTCTCCAGCAGGTGCTGGCTCTGGACCAGGACGGGACCGCCGAGGCCGGCCGTCTCGCTGTTCTGGTTGTCCGCGACCGGCGCCCCGGACTCGGTGGTCAGCGGACCCGTCTCCTGCACCGTCACGTCTCCCTGCGTTCGACCCGACCTCGACTGTCACCGGAAACGATCCTACATTAGACTTTATCCAAGTCAAGAAGAGAGTCAGTTGCAGAACAATTCGTGATCTGAACCCGCGCTGTTAGGCTGGTGCGCATGAGCGACCTGCTGGAACGACTGCGCACCCGGGGCTGGCGGCTGACCGCCCAGCGCCGGGTGGTGGCCGAGGTCCTCGACGGCGACCACGTGCACCTGACCGCCGACGAGGTGCACGCGCGTGCCATCGCCCGGCTGCCGGAGATCTCCCGGGCCACGGTCTACAACACGCTGGGCGAGATGGTCAGCATCGGCGAGGTCATCGAGGTCGCCACCGACGGGCGGGCCAAGCGGTACGACCCCAACGCCCACCGGCCGCACCAGCACCTGGTCTGCTCGCGCTGCGGCACCATCCGCGATGTCCACCCGCTCGGGGACCCGCTGGCGGCGCTGCCGTCCGGCGAGCGCTTCGGCTTCACCGTCACCGACGCCGAGGTCACCTACCGCGGTCTGTGCCCCGACTGCTCCTGACGCCGCGCGCCGCCGACCGGCCGGCCGCCCCGGGCGAGGCGTTCCTGCTGATGCGCTCGGCGATCGCGCGTACCGCGGGTTCGGTACGGGTCCGGCCGATCCACAGCGTCTCCGCCGGTACGTCGTCCGGCACCCGGGACAGCGCCTCGAACACCTCGCGGGCCACGCCCGGGTCGGGGTCGGTCGCCAGCGGGCCCAGCAGGCCGACCAGGTCGTCGGGCTTGGCGAGCCGGCCCACCGCGCGGGCCGCGGCCCGGCGGACGACCGCGTGCGGGTCGGTCAGCAGCCGGGCCAGCTGGGGGGCGTCCCCGGCCTCCCCGCACTCCCCCAGCCCCGCGGCGAGTCCGGCCAGTAACCGGGTCGGCGCGGGCGCGCGGCCCACCCGGCGCAGCTGCCTGCGGTAGACGTCGGCGGGCGGCTCGCCGCGCTGGTAGAGCTGCCAGCGCGCCTGCGCCCTCACCATCCTGGCCCGGTCGGCGAGCAGCGCCACCAGGCGGGTCGCGGGCACGTCCGGGGGCAGCGCGGCGACCGCCAGCTCCCGTACCCGGGCACCGCGGGCCCGCAGCAGCCCGCCCGCCTGGTCCGGGTCGATCTCCAGCAGCCGCTCGGCGCACAGCCGGCGGCACACCTCGTCGTGGTCGTGCAGCGCCGCCCGCAGCAGATCGCCCTTGACGTACTCACCGAGGTCCAGGGCGAGTTCGACGCCGAAGCGGCGGGCCGCGGGATCGGCGTCCGCGGCCAGCGCCCGGACCGCGCGGCGGTGCGGGGGCTCGCCGAGCACCTTCCGGTAGGCGGCGAGCAGCCCGCCGGCGCGGCTGCGCCCGCCGAGCCGGAGCAGGATCCGCACCACGGCGGCGACCTCGTCGGGAGCCGAGCGCAGCAGTACGGCGGCGGCGGCCCGGTCTCGGACCTGAGGCACCCAGTCGACGGTGCGCAGGGCCAGCGCCGCGGCGGCCAGCGGCCCGCCGGAGCCGGCCAGACGCCCTACGGCGGCCTCGCGGGTCCGGCCGTCGGCGTCCAGGGAGGCCAGCAGCAGCGCGGGAGAGCACCGGCCGACCGCGGGCGGTGCCCCGACCGGCGGCGGGCCGCTGCGGGCGTACCTGTCCAGGAGGAGCAGCAGGTCGGCGGGCGCCCGTCCGAGGGCGTCGAGTGCGGCGGCCCGGTCCGGCGACGGGCCGCCCGGTATCCGGCGCAGCGCGGCGAGCAGTTCCAGTACGTCCTCGCGCCGCCTGCCACCGACCGCACGGGCGCACCACACGTCCCAACGACCGGGATCCACGGCCGCAGCCGTACCCGCGGACCGCCCCCGCCGTCTGCGCAGCAATCCCGCCTCCACGCCTCGCCCCGTCGTACGGCACCAGGATCGCGCGGCGGCGGTCACGGACCAAGGCAGTTCGGCCGGACTTTGCCCTAATAAGAGGAACCGGGAGACGAAAACGAAAGCAAGCGGAAGTAAGCGGAAGAAAAAGTCAGGGCCCGGAGGAGGAACCTCCGAGCCCTGACTTCTCACTGGTAGCGGGGACAGGATTTGAACCTGCGACCTCTGGGTTATGAGCCCAGCGAGCTACCGAGCTGCTCCACCCCGCGTCGTTGTGTCTTTACCTTAGCCCACACGGGCTGACCTCACCAAATCGCCTCCCGGCCGCCGGTGCCGGGCCCGCCGCCGCGCCCGCTCTCCCAAGAGAAGCGGGGCGCGGCGGCGCGGGCCGCGGCACCGCCGGGCACGCCGCGGGCAGCGGGCTCACGCGGTCAGTTCGTGGGCCACCGCGTCGGTCAGCCTGGCGGCGCGCTCGGCCACTTCGGCCGGCCCGCAGGTGATGGCGCGGGCGCACCAGGACTGGGCCTCGGCGAGCGAGCCGCGGCGGGCCGAGAGCAGCGCCATGCGCAGGGCGGCACGGCCGTGGCCGGCGTTGGCCGCGCGGGTCCACCACATGGCCGCCTCGGGCTCGCTGCCCTCGCGGGCCAGCAGCAGCCCGAGGTTGAAGGCGCCGTTGCGGGAGCCCGCCTCGGCGGCCCGCCGGTACCACCGGGCGGCGGCCACCACGTCGCCGCGTTTGGCCGCGCACATGCCGAGCCGGACCTGGGCCCGGCGGTGCCCCTGCCGGGCCGCCCGCTCGTACCACTCCTCCGCCTCGACCGAGCCCGATCCCGCGACCTCCGCGTCGTCGTCCCGCTCCCTGCGGTCCAGCAGCGCCCCGAGCCGGAACGCCGCCTCGGGGCTGCCGCCCCCGGCCGCGCACCGCAGATGCCGCTCGGCGCCGTGGTGGTCGCCCTCCTGCTGGAGCGCGATCGCCACTTGGAGGGCGGCTTCGGCGTGCCCGGACGCGGCGGCGCGCTCGTACCAGCGCAGGGCGGTGCCCTCGTCACCGCGGGCCGCGTGCAGGATGCCCAGGTTGAACGCGGCGTCGATGCTGCCCGCCTCGGCCGCCTTGGACAGCCACGGCTCCGCCCCGGCCGCGTCACCGCGCTGGAGCAGCAGGACCGCCAGCGCGTTGGCCGCCTCGCGGTGCCCGGCGTACGCCGCCTTGCGGTACCACTGCTCGGCCTGCGTGCCGCGGCTCTGCCCGGCGCACAGCAGCCCGAGGTTGTAGGCGCCGTTGACGTCGCCCGCCTCCATCGCCGTGCGGTACCAGCGCTCGGCGGTCTGCGTCTCGCCCCGGTGGGCGTGCAGCGCGCCGAGCGCGTTGGCCGCGTTGCCGTCGCCGGCCTGGGCGGCGCGCCGCCACCAGGTGGCGGCCTGGTCGATGTCGCCCGCGTCGCGCAGCAGGAACGCCAGCGCGCAGGCGGCCCGCGCCTCGCCGTCCCGGGCCGCGGTCAGGTACCAGTGGCCGGCCTCCTTCAGCTCGCCGCGCTCCTCCAGCAGCGTGCCCAGCCGCAGCGCGGCCCGGCGGTGGCGGCGGGCGGCGGCCTGCCGGTACCACTGCTCGGCCTCGTGGTCCTGGCCGCGCTCCCCGCAGATCCCGGCCAGCCGGTACGCGGCCTCGCGGTGCCCGTGCTCGGCGGCGGCGCGGAACCACCGCTCGGCGCCCACGTCCCGGCGGTGGTCGAGCAGGTCGGCGAGCGCGTAGGCGCCCAGGGTGTGGCCGGACTCGGCGGCCTGCCGCAGCCAGTACTCAGCGCCGGGCTCGTCGCCGCGCTCCCGGTAGTGGCGGCCGAGCGCGTGCGCGGCGGCGGCGGACCCGGCGACCGCGGCGATCCGCCACCACTCGGCGGCCTCGTCGGCGTGCCCGTGCTGGTTGAGCAGCAGGCCGAGGTTGTTGGCGGCGGCGCGGTCGCCGTGCTGGACGGCGGCGCGCAGGAACGGCTCGGCGCCGGCCAGGTCGCCGCGGCGCAGCAGCAGGGTGCCCAGCGCGCTCATCGCGCCCGGGTCGCCCTGCTCGGCGGCCCTGCGGTGGCGCGCCTCGATCTCGGCCTCCTCGCGCATCGCGAGGGTGTCCTCGTCGGGCAGCTCGGTCAGCAGCACCGGCACGGACAGCGGCCCCCCGGCCGCGGCCGCCGTACCCTCGCCGGCCGCGCCGACGCCGTCGCCGGCCGCGCCCACCGCGCCGATCCCGCCGGCGGTGCTCCCTTTGCGGCGCTGCGCGGGCAGCAGCGACGCCACCGTGGCGTCCGTACCGCCGTCCGCACGTGTGTTCACAGTCGTCCCCGAAATGCCCGAGGCCGCGGGCAGCTCGCCCGCCGACCAACGCTCCCCATGGCTCTGACGAGTATTCAGCAGCCTCGCACTCTCCCCCATAAGCCCCATCGTCGCACCACCCGGTACCGGCGTACACCTGGTATACCGCAACCCGCACGGTCTCTTCAGCGTTTTGTCGACTTCCCGATAAGGCGTCACACCAAACGCGTGACGTGCGATATCCCCCATACAAGTGAAGAGGCCCGAAGTCTATTGACTTCGGGCCTCTTCTTGCAGTAGCGGGGACAGGATTTGAACCTGCGACCTCTGGGTTATGAGCCCAGCGAGCTACCGAGCTGCTCCACCCCGCGCCGTTGTGTCCCAACCGTACCACGACGCGGGATCTCACCCGTTCAGCCCGACTTCGTCTCGGCCTCCTGAGCGTCCTCCAGGGCGGCTGCCAACCGCTTCTGCGCCTCGCCGTACGTCGCCCAGTCGCCGTCCTTCAGCGCCCGCTGCCCGTCGTCGTACGCCTGCTGGGCCCGGCTCAGCGCATCCCGCAGCGCGCTCCCGGAACCGGCGGACGACGGCGGCGGGGACGGGGTCGGTGGGTCGGCCGCCGTCCCGCCGCCGGTGCCGGCGGGCGGGCCGGCGCCGAAGACGGCGTCCAGCGCCTCGCCGAGGGTGTCCTCCATCGCCATCTTGCCGTCGAAGTTGACGAACACCTTCTTCATCAGCGGGTAGTTGGTGTCCGCGCCGCGCACGTACACCGGCTCCACGTACAGCAGTCCCCCGTCCAGCGGCAGGGTGAGCAGGTTGCCGTACTCGATGGTGGAGTCCTTGCCGCGCAGCAGCGTGATCTGCTGCGCGAAGTCGGAGTTGAACTTGCTCTGCACCAGCTGCGGCCCGTCCACGGGCGCGTCGGTGGGCAGTTTCAGCAGCCGCATCGTGCCGTAGTCGGGACTGGTGGCGTCGGCGTCCACCGCGACGAAGGCCGCCAGGTTGCCGCGGTCGCTGGGGGTGAACGTCGAGGTGAGCGAGAACTCCCGGCCGCTCCGGCCGGGCATCTCCAGGCTCAGGTAGTACGGCGGCACCGCCTTGCCGGACTTCGACGCCGGGTCGTCGGGGACCTGCCACACCTCGCTGCCGCTGTAGATCTGCGCGGCCTTGGTGACGTGGTACTTCGTCAGCAGCTGCCGCTGCACCTTGAACAGGTCCTGCGGGTACCGCAGATGGGCCAGCAGGTCGGCCGGGATCGCCGACTTGGGCAGCACGGTGTGCGGGAACGCCTTCATCCAGGTCTTGAGCACCGGGTCCTCGGTGTCCCACTGGTACAGCCTGACCGTGCCGTCGTAGGCGTCCACGGTCGCCTTCACCGAGTTGCGGATGTAGTTGACCTTGTTCTGCTGCGCGACCACCGAGCGCTGGTCGTCGGTCAGGGAGTCCGCGGTGGTGTCGCCGAGCGTGGTCCTGGAGGCGTACGGATACCCGTTGGTGGTGGTGTACGCGTCCACGATCCACTGCACCCGCCCGTCGGTCACCGCGGGATACGGGTCCCCGTCGATGGTCAGCCAGGGCGCGACCGCCTCCACCCGGTCCTTGGGGGTCCTGTTGTAGAGGATCTTCGAACCGTGGCCTATGGCGCCGGAGTAGAGGATCTGCGGCTCGCCGAAGGACACCGCGTAGGCGGCCCGGGTGAGCGGGTTGCTGAGGCTGACACCGCCCTTGCCGTGGTAGGCGGTCGACCGCTCGCCGGTCTTGTCGGCGAAGTCGAGCTCCTTGGTGGGGCCGCCGACGATCGAGTACTGCGTGGTCTGCTCGCCGAAGTAGATCCGCTGCTCGTAGCCGCCGAGGCTGCCGGTGGTCGGCAGGTCCTGCTCGGTGTAGACGGGCTGCCCGGTGGGGTCGTTGCCGGCCGGGTCGTTGCCGGTGACCTCGGTGCCCTTGGCCGCCACGATGCCGTAGCCGTGGGTGTACTTGAAGTGGTCGTTGATCCAGTTGTTCTCCGGGACGCCGCTGATGTTCAGCTCGCGCAGGCCCACCACCGTGTCCTGCTCCTTGCCGCCGGTGGTGTACCGGTCGACGTCCAGCGTGGACGGGAAGGAGTAGTAGCTGCGGGACTGCTGCATCTGCTGGAACGTCGGCGAGACCACGTTGGGGTCGAGCACCCGGATAGAGGCGGCGTCGGCGGTGTCGCTCCGCAGCGTCGGGCCCGCCGCCTTGCTGCTGCCGGTGTAGTCGGACACCTGGCTGTCGGAGATGCCGTACGCGGCCCGGGTGGCGTCGATGTTCTTCTGTATGTACGGCGCCTCCTTCGCCGCCTCGTTGGGCTGCACCTGGAACTTCTGCACGATCGCCGGGTACAGGCCGCCGATCAGGATCGCGGACAGCACCATCAGACCGAGGCCGATCACCGGCAGCGACCAGGTGCGCCGCCACAGCGTCGCGAAGAACAGCAGCGCGCAGATCACCGCGATGCAGAACAGGATCGTTTTGGCGGGCAGGTACGCGTTCGCGTCCACGTACCGCAGACCGGTCCAGTTGTCGGCGAACTTCAGGCCGCTGGGCTTCACCGCGAGCCCGTAGCGGTCCAGCCAGTACGCGACCGCCTTCAGGGAGACGAACAGGCCGAGCAGCACCGACAGATGCCCGGTGGCGGCGGCGGTGGCCCGGCCACCCGGCGAGGTGATGCGCAGGCCCCCGTACAGGTAGTGCACCAGGGCGGCGGCGATCAGCGACAGCACCACGGCGGCGAAGCCGAAGCCCAGCAGGAAGCGGTACCACGGCAGGTGGAAGGCGTAGAAGGACACGTCCTTGTGGAACTGCGGGTCCTTCACGTGGAAGGGCGTGGCGTTGGCGGTCAGCAGCCACAGCCGCCACTGCCCCGCGGCCGATCCGCCGGCGACCAGCCCGACCACCGCGCAGACGCCGAGCAGCACCAGGGTCTTGTACGGCGCGATGCCCATCCGGTAGCGGTCCAGGCTCTGCTGCTCCACCGACATCGCGCTCAGCGGCGGGCGCAGCCGGTGGGCCAGATAGATGTTCACCCCCACCGCGGCGGCCATCAGCAGGCCGAACACCAGGAACAGGACGATCTTGGTCCACAGCATGGTGGTGAACACCGAGGAGAAGTGCACCGACCGGTACCAGAGCAGGTCGGTCCAGAACCCGGCGAGCATCACGAACGCGATCATCAGCACGGCGAGCACGCAGATGGTGATGAGCACCGTCCGGGTGCCGCGGCTGGTCCGGCCCGCGCCGGCCCGCGGAACGGTCGGCCCGCCGCCGCGCTCGGGCATCTGGAATACCAAGGTGCGCACCTCGAAATGTCGGTGTTCGCAGGCGTCCCGGGTCGGACCCCACATCTGAAACTTACCTACGCTTTGGCCGGTTCCCGATTCCGGCCGGGGAACAGGCAGGATAGTGACCATGTCCATCAACGCCACCGACGGCGCCCCCCTTGCCGCGAACCCGCTGACCCGGGCCGTACTGGAGATCGACGCGTACGCCTCCGGCCTCGGCTGGGACCAGCCGGCGCGGCTGTTCGCCCTCGTAGACACCGCACAACTGCGCGCCCAGGAGCCTGCCCTGGCCCGCCAGCTGGGACTGGGGGCCAACGCCGCCGCCGGCCTGACCCCGATCGAGCAGGAGGAACTGCCGCCGGGGCAGCCGCTGGACGAGTTCCTGGCCACCATCGCGTGGCCCGAGGTGATCGCGGGCTGCGCGCTCACCGTGGAGCGGCTGATGCTGCCGCCGTCCGCGGAGACCTCGCTGCCCGAGGACCTGGACGACGACTCACTGGCGTCGTGGGTGGCCGCGCACCCGCAGCGGCAGGAGGTGCGGATGACGGTCGGCGTGCTGCGGGGCGGCGCCCGCGAGTCGGCGCTGCGGCTGCGGGCGAAGGACTCACCGTCGGACGTGCTGACCGGCGCGGAGCTGGTGCCGGGGCTGGCGGAGGCGCTGGCGGCGACCTTCGAGGGCTGAGGTGGCTCGCGGCGGCCTTCGCGGTCGAGCAGGACACGGGGGTCGCCGCCTTTGCGGCCGAACGGGACACGGGGTCGCGGCCTCTGTGCGGCCTCTGCGGCTGGCCGGGGGTCGGCGTCCTCGGCGGGGCGCTCGCTCGGGCGCGGGTCGCGTCTGGGGTGCGGCGCGGGGTGCGGCGCGGGGTTCAGCTCCTGGAGCAGCTGGGGAGTGCCTTGTCGTCGCCGGCCTTGATGTCCTTGAGGGCCGCCATCGCGTCGTCCAGCGTCTTGACCTTGACCAGGGTGAGGCCGCCGGGAATGTCCTTGGCGGCCTCCTCGCAGTTGTCAGCCGGGGTCAGGAAGAACTGGGCGCCCTTGTCGCGGGCGCCGATCGTCTTGAGGCCGATGCCGCCGATCGGGCCGACGGCCCCACTGTCGTCGATGGTCCCGGTGCCCGCCACGAAGTTGCCGCCGGTCAGGCTGCCGGGGGTGAGCTTGTCCACGATGCCGAGGGCGAACATCATGCCGGCGCTGGGGCCGCCGACGTCGGCGAGCTTGATGTCGATGGCGAACGGGAAGATGTGCTCGACCCCGGCCTGGATACCGACCACCGCGCGGGTCGGCCCGCCGTCGGCCGACGTGCGGGTGGTGATCCGCACGTCCTGCGTTTTCGTCGACTTCCTCTTGGCGTCGGCGGCCCGGATGACGGTGAAGGTCACCTGCTGGCCGGGCTTGTGCCGGGTGACGGCCGTGGCCACCTGGTCCGCCTTGGTGATCGCGGTGCCGTCCACCGCCTTGATGACGTCCCCGGCGTGCAGCGCGCCCTCGGACGCGCCACTCTTGACCACCGCCGAGACGATCACCCGGGACGGCACGGGGATCTTGAGCTCCTCCAGGGCGGCGACCTTGGCGCTGTCCTGGGACTGGCTGAACTCCTCGGCGTTCTCCTGGTCGGCCTGCTCGGCGGTCTGCCCCTGCGGGTAGAGCGTGTCGTGCTCGACGACCTTGTCGTCGTGCCGGAGCCAGCCGAGCATGCCCTCGACCAGGTTCATCGAGTAGTCGGCGCCGGTGACCCGGACGGTCGTCATGTTGAGGTGGCCGGTGGCCGGGTACGTCTGCCGGCCGGAGATCGAGATCACCGTGTCGCCGCCGTAGTCTCCGAGGGTGTTGACGGTCGGCCCGGGTGACATCTCGGAGTAGGGAGCGGGTGCGAGCAGTGCCACGCCCAACAGCACTATGAGCGTCAGGGTCGAGGCGATCAGCGTCGCGGTGCGGCGTGGCATGGGACGACCCTACGGGACCGGTCCGACAACCGGTCCGCGGGGGGAATCCTCCTCCCCGGGCAGCTCGGCGCCCCGCGGGACACTCTCCCGCACCGCCCGCTCGGGCCGCCGCCGAGAACCGTCCCGCACGCGTGGCACGGGCCGCACGGGCCGCCGCAGGGCGCTCTGCCCGACGTCGGGTGCGCCGGGCGCCAGACCGGCCTCCATCGCGGTCCTGAAGCGCTCGTAGCCGGCCAGCGACTCGCCGTCGCCGGTGACCCGGCGGCGGGCGGCCCAGCGGCCCCACAGCCCCGCGAGGACGGCCGCGGCCACGGGGATGAGCAACCAGACGAGTGCGGCCACAGCGAGACTCCCGACCCCGTATGCACCAAATCAGACTTATGAGCAGATTAACCACCCGACAGGTCAACCTTCGGCCGTGCCGCAGGGTCACGCAACCGAAACCCCACTAACGGACGGTGAACCGCCCAGACGGGAGGCGCGCGGGGGGCCGGCAAGCGGTACCCGGGCGCCCCGGCGGTGGACGGCGCCCGGAGCGTTCCCGGCGTCGGGCGGCAGCCGGCACCCCCACCGCTCACCCGACGCCGTGGGCGGACGGCCGGGCGGGGGTGCGGGGGTGCCAGCCGGGGGTTGGGGCCGTCAGGCGGGAGGACCGGGGCCCTGGGGGCGCCCGCTGGGGTCGCTGAGGGGTGCCCGGCAAGGAGCGGGGGTGCCATGAGTGGGTGCCGCGGCGGGTGGGGTGCCCCACCCCCCACCGGACACCCACCCGGGGCACCACACCCCCGCCGTTGGTCACCTCTGGGCGCGCCCCCCGCGGTGCCCCCTCAGACGCCCACCCATTCCTCCGCCCCGTCGGCGAAGGTCTGGTGCTTCCAGATCGGGACCTGGCTCTTGAGGTCGTCGATCAGGCGGCGGCAGGCCGCGAACGCCTCGTCGCGGTGGGCGCAGGACACCGCGACGACCACGGCGATGTCGCCGACCCGCAGCTCACCGACCCGGTGGACGGCGGCCAGCGCGCGTACCGGGAAGTCGGCGGCCACTTTCTCGGCCACCCGGCGCAGCTCCGCCTCGGCGGCGGGGTGCGCGGTGTAGGCCAAGGAGGTGACGGCCGCGTCCTGGCGACCGTCGTGGTCGCGTACCGTCCCGACGAAGAACGTGCTGCCGCCGGCCCCGTCGTCGCCTATCGCGGCGAACACCTCGTCCACCGAGAGCGGGGTGTCGCGGACCGCCAGCAGCCGGATCGGGCACTGCGGGCCGGAGGCGGCGGGGACGCGGGAGTGCCCCGAGCCTCCCGGGGCACGGGAAGCGCTGGGGTCGCGGACGTCGCCCGGGTCGTTCGTCTGAGCCATGCCGGTCATGCTGCCTCATGCGCCCGCGACACGGAACGGCCTCCTATTGCCGCCCGGCCGGACGGCGGGACGAGCGCGGACCGGCGCCGGACCGGTCGGGGCGGTCCGGCGCGCCGGTCACAGCCCGCGCCGCCTGCGGGCCCGGCGGACCGCGGCAGCCGCGCCGACCAGCGCGACGGTGGCGCCCGCGGCGCCCAGCGCGGTGGCGTCCTTGCGGCCGAGGCGGCGGCCGGCCACGGAGTTGCGGCCCGCGACCTCCTCCAGCAGTTCGGCCAGCACCTCCTCGTTGTTCCAGCGGGGCCGCCAGCCGGCTTCGTGCAGCCGGCTGCCGCTGACCACCCAGGGATGCATGGTGTAGGCGAGGTCGCCGGGCGGCGAGGGGGTCAGGCCGAGCCGGTGCAGCCGGGAGGCGGCGCCGAAGGCGATCGCGGCCGGCAGCTCCATCCGGCGGATACCGGACAGCTCCTCGACCTCCTCCTGCTCCAGCCAGCCGTCGCAGCCCACCGCCATCTCGCCGTCGACCTTCTCCAGCACCGCGTACTCCAGCGCGGAGACCAGGTCCTGGACGTGGCAGAACTGCCAGCAGGGCCGGCTGCCGGCCACCACCAGCAGCCGGGGGGACTCGAAGTAGCGGGTCAACGCGGTGTCGGTGCCGCCGACGAGGATCGCGGGCCGCAGCACCGTCACGTTGAGGCCGGGGTGGGCGCGCGGGGCGCGGCGGCCGAGCCGCTCGATCTCCAGCAGGTCGTCCACGAAGCCCGCCTCCGAGGTGGCGCGCAGCGGCGCGTCCTCGGCGAGCGGCACGTCGTTGTCGGCCTGCGCCCCGTAGACCATCGCCGAGGTGCACAGCACCACCCGGTGCACACCGGCCGCGGCGGCCGCGGTCAGCACGGTCTGGGTGCCGCGTACGTTGAACGCGGTGCGGGCCTTCGCGTCGGACTCCAGGTCGAGGTCGAGCGCGAGGTGGACCACCACGTCGGCGCCGCGCAGCTTGTCCGCGATCGCCGGGTCCCGGACGTCGAGCACCCGCCAGCTCGCGCCGGGCACCTCGCCGCGCCGCTCGTCGATCGCCACGACCTTCCTGACCTGGTCTGACGCCACAAGCCGCAAGGCCAGCGCGAGGCCGACGCCGGAGGCCGCACCGGTGATCGCGACGACCGGTCCCGCGGCGGCCCGGCCTGCGCTCCGCTCTGGGCGAACGTGTCCTTCTGGGGAACTCACCGGGTGTCTCCCACGGTTGTCTCAGTTACGTACTCCGCCATCCTGCCGGACAGGTGTCTAGGCTGGAGGTACGGCCCATCACACCGTCCACACCACACTGCCCATCACGACACAGAGCCGAGGAATCCCGTGAGTGACATCCCATTCGGATTCGGCGTGCCTCCCGAGGAGCCCGGGGACGGGGACGAGCAGCGTCAGGGCGGCGGCCGGGGCGGCGGCGGGCAGGGCGGCAATCCGCCCGGTCCCTTCGGCTTCGGCGGCCCCGGCGGCGGCGACAACCCCTTCGCGGCGATGTTCGGCTCGCTGAACCCCAACGACCTGGGCGCCGCGTTCCAGCAGCTCGGCCAGATGCTCTCCTATGAGGGCGGTCCGGTGAACTGGGAGATGGCCAAGGACATCGCCCGGCAGACGGTTGCGCAGGGCACCCCCGACGGGGTGAAGGACGTGAGCGTGGGCCGCGCGGACCGGGACTGGGTCCAGGAGGCCCTGCGCCTGGCCGACCTGTGGCTGGACGGCGTGACCTCGCTGCCCTCCGGGGCGAACACCGCCGTGGCCTGGAGCCGCGCGGAGTGGGTCGAGGCGACGCTGCCGGTGTGGAAGGAGCTCGTCGACCCGGTCGCCGAACGGGTGGCGGGCGCGATGGGCGACGTACTGCCGCAGGAGATGCAGGCCATGACCGGGCCGCTGCTCGGCATGATGCGGTCCATGGGCGGCGCGATGTTCGGCTCGCAGATCGGGCAGGCGCTGGGCACCCTGGCCGGTGAGGTGGTCGGCTCCACCGACGTGGGTCTGCCGCTGGGTCCGGCCGGCAAGGCGGCGCTGCTGCCGGCGAACGTGGCGGCCTTCGGTGACGGCCTGGGCGTCCCGCAGGAGGAGGTCCGCCTCTACCTGGCGCTGCGCGAGGCCGCCCACCAGCGGCTCTTCGCGCATGTGCCGTGGCTGCGGGCGCATCTGTTCGGCGCGGTCGAGGGCTACGCCCGGGGTATCAAGGTCGACACCGCCCGCCTGGAAGAGGCCGTCGGGCAGCTCGACCCGTCGCAGCCGGAGCAGCTTCAGGAGGCGTTGCAGCAGGGGATGTTCCAGCCCGAGGACACCCCGGCGCAGAAGGCCGCGCTGGCCCGGCTGGAGACGGCGCTGGCGCTGGTCGAGGGCTGGGTGGACGCGGTGGTGCACACGGCGGCGGCCCCGCACCTCCCGTCGGCGGGCGCGCTGCGCGAGATGCTGCGCCGCCGCCGGGCGACCGGCGGGCCGGCCGAGCAGACCTTCGCGACGCTGATCGGCCTGGAGCTGCGGCCGCGGCGGCTGCGGGACGCCTCCCGGCTGTGGGCCTCGCTGACCGACGCCCGCGGTCTGGAGGGCCGGGACGGCCTGTGGGCGCACCCGGACATGCTGCCGACGGCGGCCGATCTGGACGACCCGGACGGGTTCGTGCACGGGGAATCGGTCGACTTCTCCGAGCTGGACAAGCTGCTCGGCGAGGCGGCAAGCGGTCCTGCGGGTGAGGGCGGCCCGAGTGGCGGAGCCCCCGGCGCCCCCGGCGCCGCGGACTCCCCCGGAGCATCCGGTCCGGCCCCCGAAGCGGACCCCGGCTCCCCGGAGAAGGACGACAAGGGCGACGAGGACGGCGACACCGGGAAGTGAGCGGTCTGCACGCGGACGCGGTGGGCGTCCTTGACGGCTGGCGCGCGCCCGACACAGGCCAGGAGGCCCTGCGCGGGGCGTATCTGGCGCACCTGGCCGCCCATCCCGACGGCATGTGGAAGCCCTGCAAGGCGGGGCACATCACCGGCAGCGTCCTGGTGATCGACCCGCCGCGGGAGCGGGTCCTGCTGACGCTGCACGCCAAGCTGCGGATGTGGCTCCAGATGGGCGGGCACTGCGAACCCGAGGACGCCGCCCTGTCCGGCGCCGCGCTGCGGGAGGGTGCCGAGGAGTCCGGTATCGAGGGGCTGCGGCTGCTGCGGCCGGACCCGGTCCGGCTCGACCGGCACCTGACGCCGTGCGCCTGGCACCTGGACGTGCAGTACGCGGCGCTGGCGCCCGAGGGCGCGGTGGCGTCGATCAGCGACGAGTCGCTGGACCTGCGCTGGTTCCCGTACGAGAAGGTCCACGAGGTCGCCGACGGCTCGGTGCGGGCGCTGCTGGACCGGACTTTGACGCTGCTCCCGTCGTAGCGGCCGGCGCGGGTGACTACCCCAGGACACCGACACGGCGCCCCGGATCACCGGGGCGCCGTGTCGGAGCGTCCACCGTCGCGGGAGCGGGACCCGGGACGCAGGTCCCGGGCCACGGGGTCTGTCGTGTGGATCTCCGTGGGTGGCGGAGCGGGGTCCGGTGCGTGCGGCCGCAAGGCCGGGGAGGGAGGCGGCGTAGTGTGCCGCCGACCGGCGGGAACGCAGCAAGGTGTGCGTGCCGTACCCCACGACGCCGCGGAGATCCACCCGACAGACCCTAGCGGTTGGACCAGATGTTGCCCGGGTTCTGGCCGTGGGCGCCTTGGCCGCCCAGACCGTACTGAGCGCGCAGACCACCGGCGAGTGACATGTTCTGCGGTGGCATCAGCTCGCTGGGCTGGACCAGGACGTACCCCTGGCCGACGAAGTTCAGCTCCCAGCCCTCCCCGGTGTTGCCGCGCCGGCGGAACACCGACGAGCTGCTGGTCTGCGCCTGCATCTGGACCCGCAGGCTGCTGGACCAGGCGACCACCGCGTCCGCGTCGCAGGACACGTACTTGTCCGGAGTGACCGGCATCATCAGCGGCTTGCCCGAGGTCATCAGGGCGACCTTGCCGCTGCCGGAGATGTTGAGGTTGTACTGGCCGGTGCCGGACAGGCCGAACTGGCTGTCCACCGCGATGACGTCGTAGTGCAGCCCGGAGTCGAGCGCGAGGACGTAGGCGCTGTCCACGGTCAGTCCGTCGTGGTCGCAGTCCAGGATGTGGATCTGCTGGGCGAGGTTGGCGAGGTAGACGGTGCCCTGACCGGAGCAGCGCATCAGGTCCAGGCCCTCCCCGGTCATCCGGCGGGCGCCGCGCAGGTGGCGCGGCTGCCACTCGCCGTCGAACTCGACCAGGCCCTGGTAGGCGACCATCGAGCCCTTGCGGGCCAGGCAGTCGGGGCCGACGTTGCTGTCCAGCCGGACCCGCAGCAGGTAGGAGTTCTGCAGGCTGTAGTGGTCCTGGTTCTGGACCTCGGTGTAGGCGAAAAGCGGGCTCTGCATGATGTGTCGCTCCCCCTCAGCCCCGGAACCGGAGCCGGTCGGTACTGTCCTCGCTCGGCTGTACGACCACGAAGCCCTGTCCGGAGAAGGCGATCTGGAACGCCTCGCCGCTGCCGCGCCCGATCAGCGACCCGGCCTTCATGCTGCGCTTGGCCTTCATCTTCAGGCCCGACGACCAGGCGACGAGCGCGTCCGGGTCGACGTAGGTCTCGTCGGCGCCGGAGCCGCAGTCGACCACGATCGGGGTGCCGCGGGAGGTGATGGCGACCCAGCCGGCGCCGCTCACCCCGACGTTGAACAGGCCCTGTCCGGCGAACTTGGCCAGGCCCTTGACCCGCTCGACGCCCCAGGTCAGATGGGCGTCGAAGGCGAGCAGGTTGGTGCCGTTGACGGACACCGACTCGTTGTTGAGGTTGAGCACCACCACGTCGGCGCCGTAGTCGGCCAGGTAGAGCAGGCCGTCGCCGCTGCACTTCATGATGGGCGTGCTCTCACCGGTGAGCCACGCCGACGCCATCTGCCGTACGGCGGGCGGGTTGGGCTCGTACTGCACGAAGCCCTCGTAGGCGACCATCGAGCCGCTGCGGGCGTACAGGTCGTGGCCGGTCTGCATCGCGACCTTGAGCATGGAGGAGCCGTGGTTCTCCATGCGGGCGGTGACCGGTGTGGGTGCGTGACCCGCGATCATCTGCTGGTCCATTGCGGGTCACACCTCGTAGGGCTGGACGATGATGAAGTTGCCGGGCGCGCCGCGGAACTGGAGGTTCACGGTCTCGCCGCTGTGTCCGGGGTACGCGGTCCGGCGCAGCCGCACCTGGCTGGAGACGATCACCTGTGCGGCGGAGGACCAGGCGACGACGGCATTGCTGTCGGCGTAGGTGGTGGGGGTGACCGGCAGGACGACCGGTGTGCCGTGGGTCTTGACGATCACCGTGCCGGTGCCCTGGAACTGCATGGTGAACAGGGCGCCGCCGGGGATGCCGTGGCCCTCGATCCGGCGCACCTCGTGCTGGAGGCTCTCGTCGAAGGCGAGGACGTTCTCGGCGGAGACGCAGATGGCGTCGCCCTGCAGCTCGATGGGGTGCAGATAGGCGGCGTTGTCGGCGTAGAAGACCTGGCCGGCGCCGGTGCAGCGCATCAGCTGCATCTCCTGGCCGGTCATGTTGCCGATGACGCGGCCCTTGAAGCCGGCGCCCTTGTAGCTGAAGTCGACCTTGCCCTGGTAGAGGATCATGGAGCCCTGGCGGGCCAGTACGGGCTGGCCGCCGCCCTGGCTGAGGTCGGCGCGGACCATCTTCGGGTTCTGCAGTGCCCAGCGCTGGCCGGTGGGCAGTTCCTTGTACTTCTGCATGGCGGCGGCCAGGCCCGCGCCCCGGGTGGGGATGGGGGCGGCCGGTGCGGCGCCGAAGCCGGGGCCGGGCGGCTGACCGTATCCGGCGGGTGCGCCGGGCGGGGCGGTGGGCGGCGGGACCTGGCCGAACGGCGGCGCGCCGGGCGCCGGGACCTGGCCGAAGGGGGGTGCACCCGGCGGGGCGACGGGCGCGACCATGGTGGGCGCCTGGTGCACATTGGGTGCGGGCGCGCCGGGCGGCGGGGCGAAGCCCTGAGCGGGGGCGCCGAACCCGGGGGCCGGGGCGGGCGGGGGCGCCGGGGCGCCGAAGGCGGGCGCGGGGGCCGGCGCTCCGGGGGGCGGCCCGAAGCCGGGGGCCGGCTGCGGGGTCGGGCCGCCGGGCGGGGGCGCGAAACCGGGGGCGGCCTGCGGCGGAGCGGGCTCCTCCTCGGCGACCTCGCCGCCGAAGTTCTGCAGCAGCGCGGCGAGTCCGCCGTCGAAGCCCTGGCCGACCGCGGCGAACCGCCACACGTCCTTGAGGTAGATGTCGGCGAGCATCACGGCCCGCTCGGTGCTGAACTCGGCGCCGGTGAAGGCGTACCGGGCGACCTCCTGGCCGCCCGCGACGATCCGCAGGTAGCCGGGAGCCACCTGCGCCATCCGGCCGTCGCCGTCGATGGTCGCGGTGAACGACAGCCGCCGCACGGCGGGCGGGATGCGGTCGAGGGTGACCCGGAAGGACTCGGTGTCGCCGGACTGCGCGCCGAGCAGCTGGATGGACTCCTCCGGCGACTTCGGCTGGTTGAAGAAGATGAAGTACCGGTCGTCGGAGAGCTTTTCGTCGGCGTCGAGTCCGAAGCAGCTGATGTCGAAGGTCAGACCGGGGCCGGCGATCTGCACGCCGATGTAAAGGTCCGTGCCCGACGTGAGATCGCTGATCTTGGCCTTGTGGCCACGCTGGAATTCCCTGGCCATGGTGCGACCGTCCCCCATCCCCTCAATGCCGCTTGTGCGTTGTGCGTTGTTCGCCGTGCGCGGTGGTGCTTTGCGATGTCGTGTGTGCGTGGTGCCGATGTCCGCGATGTGTGCCGGCCGTTCGCGCGTACTGCCGGTGACAACTGCCGGTACGCGCTCCTGGTGTGTGGCGTCAGGCTAACCGGTCGGACCGGCAGCGGCTATTCCCTCACGCTATTGCCCCGGTGCCGTCATTCGCCCCGGGTGCCGTCCAGGTCCCGCTGCGGATCGGGCAGCCGGTCCACCGCGTCCACGCCCTCCAGATACCCGCGGGCCCGCTCGGTGCGCGGATAGCTCTCCAGCAGCTTCCAGAACAGCGGGCCGTGGCCGGGTACCAGCAGGTGGGCGAGCTCGTGCAGGAGGACGTAGTCGATGACGTATTCGGGCATGCCGCGCAGCCGGTGCGACAGGCGGATGCTGGCCTCGGCGGGGGTGCAGGAGCCCCAGCGGGAGTTCTGGTTGGTCACCCAGCGCACCGTGTCGGGGACGGCCCGGCCGTGCAGATACTGCTCGGACAGGCGTTCGGCGCGCGCGGCCAGCTCGTCGTCGCCGGGCATCCGGCGGCTCTCCTGGGCGGCGAGCTTCTCCAGCATCACCGCCACCCAGCGCTGCTCCTCGGCTGCGGACATCCGCGCCGGGATCAGTACGACCGTGCGGTCGCCGTCCCGGTAGGCGGAGACCGTACGGCGCCGACGGGCGCTGCGGCGCACCTCCACGGCTCCGGCGCCACTCCTCCGGAGGCCGCGGGTGGGCTGACTGGCGAGGTCGGGCGCTGGATCGGCGGACACGTCTCGACGTTACCCGCTGGGCGCGGCGGAAGTCCCGCCCCCAGGCCGGTTGATCCGGAAATCACCTCGGTTCGTACGCATATTGAACGACTATTGCTCACAGTCTGTGGATAACCCCGCGGCGGATCGTGCGCACTTCGGCATTCTGGCATTGCGCGCTCACGGAGCGTGAGTGCTGCTTTCCCATCGGGCGGCCGGTCCGATGAAGTCGCCGGGAACGGAGAATGATCATGCGTCCGATGTTGAAGAGCGCGCTGCGGCGGTGCTGGCGGGACCGCGAAAGCGTGCAGTTCGGAATGGACCCCGCGCACGCGGTCGTGCTGGAACCGGTGGACGGCGCCGCGGCCGGTTTCCTCGACCTGCTCGACGGCACCCGCGGCGCGGTCGCCCTGACCCGGGACGCGGGCGCCCTCGGTATCGGGCCGGACGGGGTCAGGCGGCTGCTCGGCCTGCTCGCGGACGGCGGTGTGCTGGACGACGCGAGCAGTCACGCGGGGCTGGCCGCCGCCATGCGGCACCGCGCCCCGGCGCTGGACCGGCTCCGGCCCGACCTCGCCGCTCTTTCCGTCGTCCATCCCGGCCCGGGTGGCGCCGCCGCCCGGATACGGCACCGGCGGGCGTCCCGGGTGCGCGTCCACGGCGCCGGACGGGTGGGGTCCGCCCTGGCCGCCGTGCTGTCGGCGGCCGGCGTGGGTGCGGTGGACCTGATCGACACCGGCCGGGTGGAGCCCTGGGACGCCACCCCCTGCGGCATCCCGGCCGACCACATCGGCGACCGCCGGGACGCCGCCGGCCGCGGCGCGATCCGCCGGGCGGCGCCGGAGCCGCGCGGGACACCGAAGGGGGTGCCGCGCACGGCGGGTGGGAGGCCGCGGGCGCCGGAGCCGCGACGGCCGTGCGCGGCGGAACCGCCGGGCGCGACCGTCACCGTCCTGGCCCCGCGGGACGGCATCGACGCCTACGCGCCCGAGGTGGGTGAGGCCCGCCGACTGGTGGTGGCGGGGGTGCCGCACCTCTACGCGGGCGTGCTGGAGGGCACGGGCATGGTGGGCCCGCTGGTGCTGCCGGGGCGGACCGGGTGCGGTGAGTGCCTGGGGCTGCGGCTGGCGGCGGAGGATCCGGCGTGGCCGCGGATGCTGGCGCAGCTCCGATCGGGGCGGCCGCCGGGGGTGCCGGCCTGCGACATCGCGCTGGCCACGACGGTGGCGGGCCTGGCGGCGTCACACGTACTGGCGTATCTGGACGGGCGGGTGCCGCCGAGCGCGGGAGCGCGGGTCGAGCTGTCCCTGGGGCGGCTGTCGTCGCGGGTACGTCCCCTGCCGGCGGACGCGCGCTGCGGCTGCGGAGCCGGGGAGAGGCACAATGGCCACGTGACCGATGGGAAATGAGGGGGCGCATGTCTGATCTTCCGCGCAAGGCGGTGACCCGCACCGCGAAGCTTGCGGCGCTCCCTCTGGGATTCGCCGGGCGGGCCACGCTCGGGCTCGGCAAGCGCCTGGGCGGCCGGCCCGCCGACGAGGTCGCCACCGAGCTCCAGGAACGCACCGCCGAGCAGCTCTTCAAGGTGCTCGGTGAGCTCAAGGGCGGTGCGATGAAGTTCGGGCAGGCCCTGTCGGTCTTCGAGGCGGCGCTGCCGGAGGATGTCGCGAGCCCGTACCGGGCGGCGCTGACCAAGCTGCAGGAGGCGGCGCCGCCGCTGCCGGCCCGTTCGGTGCACAAGGTGCTGGCGGAGCGGCTGGGCACGGACTGGCGTTCGCTGTTCACCGAGTTCGAGGACGCCCCGGCGGCGGCCGCGTCGATCGGGCAGGTGCACCGGGCGGTGTGGAGCGACGGGCGACGGGTGGCGGTGAAGGTCCAGTACCCGGGGGCCGGGGCTGCGCTGCTGTCGGACCTGGCGCAGCTCGGCCGGGTGGCGCGGCTGTTCGGCCCGCTCGTTCCCGGGATGGACGTCAAGCCGCTGCTGGCGGAGTTGCGGGAGCGGGTCGCGGAGGAGCTGGACTACGGCCTGGAGGCCGAGGCCCAGCACACGCACGCGGCGGAGTTCGCCGACGACCCGGACATCGAGGTGCCGGACGTGGTGCACCAGGCGGACCAGGTGCTGGTCACCGAGTGGATGGACGGAGTGCCGCTGTCCGAGGTGATCTCGGGCGGCAGCAAGGAGATGCGGGACCGGGCGGGGCAGCTGCTGGCGCACTTCCTGTTCGCCGGGCCGGCCCGCACCGGGCTGCTGCACGCCGACCCGCACCCGGGCAACTTCCGGCTGCTGACCGACGACGGGCCGGCCTCGGGCTGGCGGCTGGGAGTGCTGGACTTCGGCACGGTGGACCGGTTGCCGGAGGGACTGCCGCTGCCCATCGGCACGACACTGCGGCTGGCGCTGGCCGGGGACGCGGAGCAGGTGTACACGCTGCTCCGCGAGGAGGGCTTCGTGAAGCCGGCCATCGTGCTGGACGCGGACGCGGTGCTGGACTATCTGCAGCCGATCATCGAGCCGGCCGGGCGCGAGGAGTTCACCTTCGAACGGGCGTGGATGCGGGCGCAGGCGGCCAGGATCGCGGACCCGCGCTCGCCCGCCCACCAGTTGGGCAAGCAGCTGAACTTGCCGCCGTCGTATCTGCTCATCCACCGGGTGACGCTGAGCACCATCGGGGTGCTGTGCCAGCTGGGCGCGACGGTCCGGCTGCGGGAGGAGCTGGGCGAGTGGCTGCCCGGTTTCGCGGGAGGCGCCGGGAAATCCGGCTGAGCGGGCGAGCCGGGGTGCGCGGGCGAGCCGGGGTGCGCTACCACCAGGCGGAGTCGAGCCGCCCCTCGATGCTGCGCAGATGCCGGCGGGCGCAGTCGACACAGAAGTAGACGCGGCCGCCGTTCTCCACGGAGCAGGTCCAGGTCACGGGCAGGCCGTCGGCGGTGTGGCCGCACCGGGCGCACGTGGTCGTGGGCGGCGCGGTCGTGGGCGTGGTCTGAGAAGTCTGCTGATCCACTGGGCGACGATACCTCCGCGCATACCGGGCATGTCACCGCATCGCACTCCCGGGACCGGTCGGTTTCGACCGGTCCCGGGGGATCGTAGGAGGTCAGCGGCGGTATGAGCGCTCCGGCTACTGCCGGGGAGGGCTTACTGCGTCCTGGTTACGGCCGTGCGTTCCATCCGGCGGGCCGCGGCGGGGACGTTACTGCATGACGGCCATGGCCAGCGCCCGGCGGGCGCGCAGCGAGGCGCGTTCGGCGCGGCGCTGGAGTCTGCGGGCGGCGAGCAGGTGGAGCGCCCTGCGTTCACTCTCCGCCTCCTGCAGGCGCTGTTGCATTCGGGCACGTGCCAGGGCTTCTGGCATGAGTTGCATTTCGAGGTTCCTGTTCTGCTGGGAGGCCAGGGTGTCGGAGGGGCGGACGGGGAGGTCGCCGGGAGTGGGAGTCATGGGGGCCTGATTCTTCGGGTCGTGGTTCTTGGGATCGTGGGTCAGCGGGCGGTCGATCGTGCCGGGGGTCCGGGTCTTCCTGGTGTTCATGCCGCGACCGCGTTCTTGCGCGGGCGACCGCGGGGCCGCTTGCGGGGTACGACCACACCCTGGATGAACAGCTCGCCGCCCCAGACACCCCAGGGTTCGCGGCGGTCCTTGGCACCGGCGAGACAGGCTTCGCGGACCGGGCAGGTCTGACAAAGGGACTTGGCGTACTCGACGTCGGCCGGGGACTCCGCGAAGAAGACCTCGGGGTCGTAGGTCCGGCACGGGACGGGCACGCCGAGTCGCTCGATCTCGTCGTCGAGTTCGGTGAGGGGCAGCAAGGTGGTCTCCGAGGGAGGCTGGGCGGGAGGGTGGCTCAGGTCGGGGTTGGGTCCGGACGTTTCGTGCTGGGTGATGTGCACGGTTGGTTCGTTCCTCGTCTGTCGGTCCGGCCGGTCGGCCGGGCTTCGGTGCTTCCTGTCCGGGCGGGACGGGAAGCCGGCTGGAGAAAACAGAAGGGCCGCGGATCCCGGTCTGGGATTCCGCGGCCCTGAGGTGCCGACCTGATGCGCTGTCAGGCTGGATCACTCCAGGGTTCGAGCCCGCGGAAGGCCCACTTCGTACCGTGCTGCTGCGTCTTCTGCTGTTCGGTGAACGCGTGTCCGTTGAGCGCCTGTCCATTGGCGGCGTTCGCGCCCTTGGCGGTACCGGCGCCGGCGCCGTTGGCCGCCGCCGCAAAGGCATAGGCCGACGCCTGTGCCGCTGCCGCCGCTACCGCGGACGCCTGGATCGGTCGCTCGCTCCGGTCACGCACGGGCAGTGCCGGCATGACCAGGGAGGTGGCGGACAGACCGGTGTCCCGCAGCGACATGCCGAGCGGGCAGGCGGCGATGACCGAACGATCGGTCATTTTGGCGGTGGTCATCAGGCTGATCATCGGGGTCGCCTCCTCTCGGCGTCTCGTAAGGGCGGTGAACCGTACTCGGTTAGTACATCACGCTCGGGCGGACTCTTGGAAGGGCCGTTCCCGTTCGTGCTCAGGAAGGCTATGGGGACTTCCGCGGGATGCGCAAACTATTTTTCGGCTTCTTCTTCGGAGGATCCGGCGGGCGCCGCGAGACCCGCCGCGGCGGGCTCCGCCGGGGGCCCGGCCTGCGCGTCTTCCGCTTCACCCGATGCTCCGGAGGCCGCAGCGGCGCCGGGTTCGGCGCCCGCGACCAGGGCCAGCACGTCCGCCCCGAACTTGTCGAGCTTGCGGGCGCCGACACCGGCGATGGAGGTCAGTTCCGCTTGGTCCGACGGCTGCACCTCGGCGATGGCCAGCAGCGTCTTGTCGGTGAACACGCAGTAGGCGGGCTGCCCGAGCAGTTTGGCCTGTTCGCCCCGCCAGACCCGCAGCCGTTCGTAAAGACCCTCGTCCAGGTCGGAGGGGCAGTCCTCGCAGCGCATCAGCTTGATCTCGCCGGCCTCCGACAGCGTGCGCCCGCACACGCGGCACTGCACCGGGCCGCGCCGCTTACGGCCGCCGCCCTGGCCGCGCTCCGCACCGCCGCTGCCGCCCGCCGCGGTGCCGCGGGCGCCGCGGGGCGCCGAACCGGGCCGCAGCCCGTCCAGGAAGCGGGAGGGGCGCCTGCCGCCGCGCCCGCCGGGAGAGCGGGACAGCGCCCAGGACAGGGTCAGGTGGAAGCGGGCCCGGGTGACGCCCACATAGAGCAGCCGGCGCTCCTCCTCGACCTGCTCGTCGGTCTTGGCGTAGGTGATGGGCAAGGTGCCCTCGGTGAGGCCGACGAGAAAGACGGCGTCCCACTCCAGGCCCTTGGCGGCGTGCAGCGATGCCAGGGTGACGCCTTCGACGGTCGGGGCGTGCTGGGCGTTGGCGCGCTCGTCGAGTTCGCCGACGAAGTCCGCGAGCGTGGCGGCGGGCCGGGCGGCGGCGAAGTCCTCCGAGAGCCGGACCAGGGCGGCCAGCGATTCCCACCGGTCGCGTACCGCGCCGGAGCCGGCCGGCGGTTCCGAGGCCCAGCCGCGCGAGCTGAGCACGTCCCGCACCTGCTGCGGGACGGTCTGGCCGGCGTCGTCGGGGTCGGCGGAGGCGCGGGCGGCGCCGCGCAGCAGCATGCCCGCCTCCCGTACCTCCGGCCGTTCGAAGAACCGCTCGGCGCCGCGCAGCTGGTAGGGGACCCCGGCGTCGGCCAGCGCCTGCTCGTACACCTCGGACTGGGCGTTGATCCGGTACAGGACGGCGATCTCGCTGGGCCGCACCCCGGAGTCGATGAGCTGCTTGATCCGGCGGGCGGCGCCCTCGGCCTCCGCCGGCTCGTCGGCGTACTCGGTGTAGGCGGGCTCGGGTCCGCTCTCCCGCTGCGAGACGAGTTCGAGCCGGTGGGCGGCGGCCTGGCCGCGGGCCTTGCCGAGCAGGCCGTTGGCGAGGCCCACCACCTGGGGGGTGGAGCGGTAGTCCCGGACGAGCTTGACGACGGTGGCGTCCGGGTGACGGCCGCGGAAGCCGAGCAGGAAGTCGGGGGTGGCGCCGGTGAAGGAGTAGATGGTCTGGGAGGCGTCGCCGACCACGCAGAGGTTGTTGCGGCCGCCGAGCCACAGGTCCAGCAGCCGCTGCTGGAGCGGGCTGACGTCCTGGTACTCGTCCACCACGAAGTGCTGGTACTGGGAGCGGACGGCGTCGGCCACGTCGGGGCGGTCCTGGAGCACGCCGACGGTGAGCAGCAGCACGTCCTCGAAGTCGATCACCCCGCGGTCGCGCTTGAGCTGCTCGTAGGTGGTGTAGATACGGGCCACCTCGGCGGGGTCGCGGGGCACGTCCCGGCCGGTCTTCGCGGCGGCGGCCGGGTACTCCTCGGGGACGGTCTGGGTGACCTTGCACCACTCGATCTCGCCGGTGACGTCCCGGAGTTCGTTGCGGTCCAGGCGGATCCGGCAGCGCGCCCCGGCCTCCGCGACGAGCTGCACCTTGCGCTCCACCAGCCGGGGCAGCTCGCCGCCGACGGCGCGCGGCCAGAAGTACTGGAGCTGGCGCAGCGCCGCGGAGTGGAAGGTGCGGGCCTGCACCCCGCCCGCCCCGAGCTGCCGCAGCCGCCCGCGCATCTCCCCGGCCGCCCGCGCGGTGAAGGTCACCGCGAGCACGGTGGAGGGTTGCAGTATCCCCGCGCGCACCCCGTAGGCGATCCGGTGGGTGATCGCCCGGGTCTTGCCGGTACCGGCCCCGGCCAGCACGCACACCGGCCCGTGCAGGGCCGTGGCGACGGCGCGCTGCTCGGGGTCCAGGCCGTCGAGCACCGCGTCCGCGGAGTCGGGCATCGCGGGGAAGAGCGAGTGGTGGGTTGTCGCAGTCACCCCGCCACTCTGCCAGGTCGCGCCGACAGCCCGGAGAAGTTGTCCACAGCCGCTTCCCGGCGGGGCTCCGGCAGGGACCCCGTCCGGAGCCCCGGGGGCCGCCCCGGCGCACCCCCGGCGCACCCAGGCGCGGCACACCCGGCGCGCTCCCCGGCACCCCGGCGCACCCCGCGCCGCCGGCCCGCGGCCCGCGTCCCGCCACGGGCCCCTGCGCGCGACGCCCGCGGCGAACCCCGGAATGCGCCGACCGCCCCGCGCGTTCACGCAGTAGCAGATTCCCGGAACGAGGAGTGAACACCGATGTCGGGCAACGTGACCATGTACAGCACCTCCTGGTGCGGCTTCTGCCGTCGGCTCAAGACCCAGCTGGACCGCGAGGGCATCGCGTACACCGAGATCAACATCGAGGAGGACCCGGCGTCCGCGAAGATCGTGGAGGAGGCCAACGACGGGAACCAGACCGTGCCCACGCTGCTGATCTCGTCGCCCGCCGGCACGTCCACGACTCTCACCAACCCTTCGGTCGCCCAGGTCAAGCAGGCGCTCGCCGCCTGACCCCGCTTCCCGGCCGCCGGACCCCCGGTACAGCGCGCTCCGTGCCGCGCGGCGCGGCGTCACCAGGCCCCCCGCCCGCACGGGCGGGGGGCCTGGTCGTGCGCGGTCAGCGCGGCGTGCCGCCCTGCCGGGGCAGCGGCTTGCCGTACCAGAGCTCGATCAGCCGGGCCGCGATGGAGATGCCGAACGGCGGCAGGACCTCGCCGGAGTCGAAAGCGGCGCGCAGGTCCTCGCGGGAGAACCAGCGGGCCTCGTGGATCTCCTCGCCGTCGACGTCGATCTCGGAGGTGGTGGCGCGGGCCATGAAGCCGAGCATCAGGCTGGACGGGAACGGCCAGGGCTGGCTGGCGACGTACTCCACCTCGCCGACCACGATGCCCGCCTCCTCCAGGACCTCCCGGCGTACCGCGGCCTCGATGGACTCACCGGGCTCGACGAAGCCGGCCAGGGTGGAGAAGCGGCCCTCCGGCCAGTGGACCTGCCGGCCGAGCAGCGCGCGGTCCTCCTCGTCGGTGACCAGCATGATCACCGCGGGGTCGGTGCGCGGGTAGTGCTCGGCGCCGCAGGCCGGGCAGCGGCGGATGTGGCCCGCGGCGGCGATGACGGTGCGTTCGCCGCAGCGGGAGCAGAAGCGGTGCAGGCGCTGCCAGTTCTCCAGGGCCACCGCGTGCACCATCAGGCCGGACTGGAGGGGCGAGAGGAGGCCGCCGATCTCGCGCAGGCCCGCCGGGCGGGCCTCCTCGTCCATCCGGCCGGGCAGCGCGTCCTTCTGGAGGGCGAAGTAGCGCACGCCGTCGGTCCGGTCGATGCCCAGGAAGTAGCGGTGCATCTCGGTCTCGGGGGCGTCGAAGGCCGGGGTCATGACGAGTTCGGTGCGGCCGTCGTCGCTGTCCTGGACCAGCACCTGTCCGCCGGAGACCACGAACACCCGGGTCGTGGGGTGGCTCCAGGCCGCCGCCAGCCACGCCTCGTCGAGGCGGTGGTGCGCGGCGCGGTCCACACCCACATGGGTGAGGGCCAGCGGCTGGGCTGTCGTGTCGAGACGTCCGGTCAAGGCTGCTTCCTGCTCCTCGTCGAAATCATGGAATTGTCGGACTTCATGAGCTTCCCGGGCTCCGGGGTCTCCGCAGGCCGCGCAGACCCCGCAGACCCCGCGGCCTGCGCGGCGGCCCCGGACCGCGCGGCTTCCGCGGGGACCGCGGGCTTCGCGCCGCCCGCGCTCACGCCGTCTCCGGATCCGCGGCCGGCTCCGAAGCGCCGCCCGTCTCCGGACCCGGACCCGGACCCCGGCCCACGGCCAGCTCCGCCCACAGATAGGCGGCCGTCTCCGCTCCTTTGAAGAGCAGGTCCAGCTCCACCTTCTCGTCCACCGAATGCCAACCGTCGGACGGCACGGAAATTCCCAGGAAGAGCACGGGAGCGCCCAAAACGTCCTGGAGGTCCGCGGCCGGCCCCGAGCCGCCCTCCCGGGTGAAGCGGACCGGCTGCCCGAAGGCGCGGCTCATCGCCCGTACCAGCGAGCGCAGCGCGGGATGGTCGAGCGGCGTCAGGCACGGCCGGGTGCCGCCGCCCCAGAAGTCGAGCCGGTGCCGGATGCCGGCGGGCAGCCGCTCGGCCACCCAGTCCGTGAAGAGCCGCCGGATCCGGGCGGTGTCCTGGCCCGCCACCAGCCGGAAGGAGAACGCCACCTCGGCGGTGGCCGGGATGACGGTCTTGCCGCCGGGGCCGCCGTAGCCGCTGTGGATGCCGTTGACCTCCGCGGTGGGCCGGGCCCAGACGCGTTCCAGGGTGGTGTGGCCGCGCTCGCCGAGGACGGCGTGGGACGCCGCGGCACGCAGCCAGGCGGCCTCGTCGAAGGGCAGCTCGGCGAACAGCTCCCGCTCCCGGTCGGTCAGCTCCACCACGCCGTCGTAGAAGCCGGGGACGGCGACCCGGCGGTCCTCGTCGTGCAGGGCCGCGACCAGCCGGGCCGCCTCGGTCGCGGGGTTGGGCACGCCGCCGCCGAAGGAGCCGGAGTGGATGTCCTGGTCGGGCCCGTACAGCAGGAGCCGGCCGTCGACCAGCCCGCGCATCCCGGTGCAGACGGTCGGGGTGTCCTCCGACCACATGCCGGTGTCCGAGACGACCACCGTGTCGCAGGCCAGTCGCTCGGCGCGGGCGCCGACCAGCTCGGTGAAGTGCGGCGAGCCGGACTCCTCCTCGCCTTCGACGAGCAGTTTCACGTTGACGGCGGGCGCCGTGCGACCGGTCGCGGCCAGGTGCGCGCGCAGGGCCAGGGTGTGCAGCAGGACCTGGCCCTTGTCGTCGGCGGCGCCGCGGGCGTAGAGCCGGCCGTCCCTGGCCACCGGCTCGAAGGGGTCGTGCCGCCAGCCGTCGGACCGGGCGGCGGGCTGGACGTCGTGGTGGCCGTAGACCAGGACGGTGGGCGCGTCCGGCTCGCCGCTGGGCCACTGCGCGAACACCGCGGGGGCGCCGGAGGTCGGCCAGACCTCGGCGACCGGGAAGCCGGTGCGGCGGAGCGCGGCGGCCAGCCACTGCGCGCTGCGGAGCAGGTCGCCGGCCCGTTCGGGGTCCGCGGAGACGGAGGGGATGCGGAGCCACTCCGCGAGGTCGTCCAGGAAGTCCGTGCGGTGGGCGTCGAGATACGCCCGCACCGCGGGGTCCGGGACGTCGTTGTCCGGGGTCGGGCTCATGGGTACGAGCCTAACCGCCCGCCGGGGGCGGCCGACCGGCGCCCTGTGGCGCGGGAGGCGGCCCGGCCACGCCGCGCGACGGCCCCGACGCGCCGCCTCCTCGCGCGCTGTCCCGGGACGCCTGCCCGGCGTCCTGGGGCGTCCGTCACGTCGGCGGGGCGCCGGGGCCGTCGCGCACGCCGGGGCCGTCGAGCAGCCGTTCCAGGGCGGCCCGGTCCGGGAGGCCGGAGGGGCGGACCACCTCGCCGGTGCGGATGTGGAGGAACGCCGCTCCCACCCGGTCCAGCGGGACGCCCTGCTGCTCGGCCCAGGCGAGGCGGTAGACGGCGAGTTGCAGCGGGTCGGCGGTCGCCGGGTCGCGGCCGGTCTTCCAGTCCAGCAGGTCGTAGCCGTCGCCGTCGCGGTAGACGGCGTCGATACGGCCCCTGATGAGGCGCCCGGCCAGGGTGATGTGGAAAGGCTCCTCCACCCGGTACGGGGGCCGGTCGGCATAGGGCGTGCGGAGGAAGGCGTCCTTGAGGGCGGTGAGGTCGTGCTCGTCGGCGATGTCGTCGCCGGGCTCGACGCCGGGGAGGTCCTCGGGGCCGAAGAGCGGGCGGGTGTCGAAGCGGGACTCGACCCAGGCGTGGAAGCGGGTGCCGCGGCGGATCGCGGGCGTCGGCGGGCGCGGCAGCGGCCGGGCCAGCTCGCGGGCCAGGCCGTCGGGGTCGGCGGCCAGCCGCATCAGCTGGGTGGCGGTCAGCGAGGCGGGCAGCGGTACGTCCCGCACGGTGGCCCGCGCCCGCCGCAGCTCCCCGGCGAGGGCGTCCAGGTCGCGGTCCCAGGCGGCGACGAGCCGCGCCTCCTCCGGAACGAGCCCTTCCGCCCCCTCGTCGTCAACCCCGGCGGTCCCGTCCGCGGTCTGCCGGCCGGCAGCGCCGTCGGCCGTCCGCGCGCCCTCAGTGGCGGCCGCGGCCGCCCCCTCGCCCTCCTGCGGGGCGGACCCGGCGGCCGGGGCGGAACCCACCGCACCCGCTTCCCCGCCGGCCGGCCCGGCCGCCTCCTGCGTCTCCCGTGCATCCCGCGCCCTCCGCGGGCCCGGCACCCCCGCGTCCCGCAGTCCGTCCAGGTGCGCCAGCACCGACTTCGCGGCCCGGCGCCGCATGCCCAGAGCCTCCGGGTCCAGCGGGAGCGGCCAGGGCCGCTCGGCGACGGCGTCCAGGGCGGGGTTCGCCTCCTCCTCGCCCGGTTCCGGTGCCCAGTGGTCGATCTCCCCGTTGCCCGCCTCGCAGTGCTCGCGCAGCGCCTCCAGGAAGGCCGAGGGGCCGAAGCGCGCCTTCTGGGTGGGCCCCCACCAGTGGCCCGAGCCCAGCAGCAGGGAGCGCGGCCGGGTGAAGGTGACATAGCCGAGGCGGAGCTCCTCGATGCGCTGGTGCTCCTTCATGGCGGCGCGGAAGGCGTCGAGCCCCGCCTTGGTCCACTCGGGTACGTCGGGGAGGGTGGCCGCGTCGCCGCGCAGGCCGTGCGGCAGCACCTTGGCGTTGACCGGCCACAGTTCGCGGCCCCGCTCGCTCGGGAAGCCCTTGGCGACCAGGCCGGGCACGACCACGACGTCCCACTCCAGGCCCTTGGACTTGTGGGCGGTGAGCACCTTGACGGTGTTCTCGCCGCCCGGCAGCGAGCTGTCCAGGCCCTTCTCGTACTGCACCGCGGTGTGCAGGAAGCCGAGGAAGGCCAGCAGGGTCGCCTCGCCGTCCAGGGCGGCGAATCCGGCGGCGACGTCGAGGAAGGAGTGCAGGGTCTCCCGGCGCCGGGCAGCCAGCGCGTGCGGGGACGCGGACAGCTCCACGTCGAGACCGGTGGCGGCCAGCACCCGGTGCAGGACGTCCATCAGCGGGTCGGCGAGCGCCCGCCGCAGCTCCCTGGTCTCGGCGGCCAGCCGGGCGAACCGGACCCGGGCCTCGGCGGAGAACGGCAGCTCGTCCCCCGGCTCGGCGTCGAGGAACGTCTCCAGCGCGTCGGCCAGCGAGACCACCTCGGCCGGGTCGGTGCCCTCGACGGCCGCCGCCAGCGGATCCGCGTTCCCGGACGCGCCGCCCCCCGACCGCACGAGCTGCCGGGCGCGGCGGCCGAGCAGGGCCAGGTCCCGGGGGCCGATCCGCCAGCGGGGGCCGGTCAGCAGCCGGACCAGCGAGGCGTTGGCCGTCGGGTCGTGCAGCACCTCGCAGGTGGCGACGAGGTCGGCGACCTCGGGCAGGTGCAGCAGCCCGGACAGGCCCACCACCTCCACCGGCACGTCCCGGGCGACGAGCGCGGCGTGGATCTCCGCGAACCGGCCGGCCGTACGGCACAGCACGGCGATCTCGCCGGGCGGCGTGCCGGTGGCCACCAGGTGGGCGACGGAGTCGGCGAGCCAGCGCGTCTCCTCCTCCTGGGTGGTCAGCAGGGCGCAGCGCACCTGGCCCTCGCGTTCGGCGCCGGGCGCGGGACGCAGCGCCCGCACTCCTTCGTGCCGGGCCCGCAGCTCGGCGGCCAGGGTGTTGGCGAGGTCCAGCAGCCGGCCGCCGGAGCGCCGGTTCTCCTGGAGCGCGTACCGGTCGGCCGGGCGCCCGTCGGCGTACGGGAAGTGCCGCGGGAACTCGTCGAGGTTGGCGACCGAGGCGCCCCGCCAGCCGTAGATCGCCTGGCAGGGGTCGCCGACGGCGGTGACCGGGTGGCCGGTGCCGCCGCCGAACAGCCCGGCCAGCAGCAGCCGCTGGGCCACCGAGGTGTCCTGGTACTCGTCGAGCAGGACCACCCGGTACTGCTCGCGCAGGATCGCCCCGACCTCCGGCCGCTCCTGCGCCAGGGCCGCGGACAGCGCGATCTGGTCGCCGAAGTCGAGGAGTTCCCGGCGCTGCTTCTCCTGCCGGTAGGCCGCGGCGAGTTCCGCGAGGTCGCGGCGGCCGGCGACCGCCTGCTGCACGTCCCGCACCCAGGCGAAGCCGCGGTCGGCCGGGTCGAAGGCGGCCAGTTCCGCGGCGAGCCCGGTGTCGTACGCCCTTAGGCGCTCGGCGGGCACCAGGTGCTCGGACAGTTCGCCGGACAGCGCGAGCAGGTCGGCGACAAGGGCGGGCAGCCCCTTGGTGAGCGCCGGGTAGGGGCCGGGCGCCGAGCGGAGCACCCTGGCGGCGAGTTGGTAGCGGGTGGCGTCGGCGAGCAGCCGGGCGGTGGGTTCCAGGCCGATCCGCATGCCGTGGTCCTTCAGCAGCCGGCCGGCGAAGGCGTGGTAGGTGGAGATCAGCGCCTCGCCGGGCGGCTGCTCGGCCTCGCCGGGGCCCGGCGGCAGCGGATCGGGGTCGGTGACGCCGGCTTGGACCAGCGCTCTGCGGACCCGCTCGGACAGCTCGCCGGCCGCCTTGTTGGTGAAGGTCAGACCCAGTACCTGCTCGGGCGCCACCTGCCCGGTGCCGGCCAGCCACACCACGCGCGCGGCCATGACGGTGGTCTTCCCCGAGCCCGCGCCGGCCACGATCACGCCCGGCGCGGGCGGCGCGGTGATGCACGCCAGCTGCTCCGGGGTGAACGGGATCCCCAGCAGCTCTTTCAGCTGCCCGGGTCGGGTGATGCGGGTTGCCACCCTGGTGAGGCTATCCGGCCCGGCCGACAACAGGCGGCGGGGCCAGGTTGCGCCGGCCGGACGCGGACGCCGGACCGGCGGGCCCCGCGCCCGGTGGACCGGCCGGGCGGCCGGGTCCGCGCCCCCGCCGACCGGGCCGGCGGCCGGGGCCGGCCCGCGGCTGACCGGGCCGTTCGCCCGGCCCCGCGCGCTACTCCACGACGTGCCGCCCCTCCGGCCGGGCCGTGCAGCTGGCCCGGAAGGCGCAGTGCGCGCAGTGCTGGCCGGCCGCCGGGGTGAAGCGCTCGTCCAGTACCCGCCCGGCCGCCTTCGCCAGCAGTTCCTCGGCCCACCTTCCGTCCGGGCCCTCCAGGGGCGCCTGCCGCTGTACGACCGGCAGCGCGTCCCCGCCGTCCCGCTTGGCGGCCCCGAGCCGCAGTTGGACGAGTTCGGCGCCGCCCGCCGGCGGGCGCTCACCGCCGAAGAGCGAGTCGACGGCCCCTTCCCGTACGGCCAGCTGGTAGACGGCGAGCTGCGGGTGGCGGGCGACCTCGGCGGCGGTCGGCCTGGCCCGGCCGGTCTTGAAGTCCACGACGTACGCCTGGCCCCCGGCGTCGGTCTCCACCCGGTCCATGCTGCCGCGGATACGCACACGGGCCCCGCCCGCGCCGAGGGTGACGTCGAAGTCGTGCTCGGTGCCGACGGCGGTCCGGCCGCGTTCCATCACGTGCCAGCGCAGGAAGCGCTCCAGGGCGGCGCGGGCGTTGTCCTTCTCCTGGAGGGACTTCCAGGGCGCGTCGAAGGCGAGCGCGTCCCAGACGGAGTCCAACCGGGTCATCAGCACGTCCAGGTCGGCGGGGGTACGGCCGGAGGCCACCTCGTCGGCCAGGACGTGCACGACGTTGCCGAAGCCCTGTGCGGTGGTCGCGGGCGGTTCCGCCTTGACCTCGCGGCCCAGGAACCACTGGAGGGAGCAGGTGTTGGCGAGCTGGTCCAGGGCGCTGCCGGACAGCGCCACCGGCTGCTCCCGGTCGCGCAGCGGCACCTCGGAGCGGGTCGGCTCGTACAGGCCCCACCAGCGGTCCGGGTGGGCGGCCGGGACCAGGGCGTGGCCGTCGTCGGTCAGCGCCGCCAGCCGGGCCAGCCGCCGGGCCGCGGCCTCCCGCAGCGCCGGGGAGGACTCGGGGTCCACGGTGGTGGCGCGCAGTTCGGCCACCAGCGCGGCCACGGCCAGCGGGCGGCGCGGGCGGTGGGCGATGTCCTGCGGCTGGACGCCGAGTTCGGCCAGGAAGCGGGAGGGCTGGTCGCCGTCGTCCGCGGCGGCCTTCACCGCGGTGACCAGGAGGCGTTCGCGGGCCCGGGTGGCGGCCACGTAGAACAGCCTGCGCTCCTCGGCCAGCAGCGCGCCCTGGGTGAGCGGCGGCGCGAGGCCGTCGGTCCCGATCCGGTCCGCCTCCAGCAGGGAGCCGCGGCGGCGCAGGTCGGGCCAGACGCCCTCCTGGACGCCGGCCACCACCACCAGGCGCCATTCCTGGCCCTTGGCGCGGTGCGCGGTGGTCAGCCGTACGGCGCCGGGCCGTACGACCGCGCCGGTCCGGGTGTCGGCGGCGATGTCGAATGCGGACAGCTCCTCGATCAGGTTCAGCGCGCCCCGGCCGCCGGTGCGCTCCTCGGCGCGGGCCGCGGTCTCGAACAGCGCGACCACCGCGTCCAGGTCGCGGTCGGCGTTGCGGCCGGCCGGGCCACCGCGCACCGCCGAGCGCTCCAGCCGGGCGCTCCACGGCGAGCCCGTCCACAGGCCCCACAGCGCCTCCTCCGCAGTGCCGCCGGCCGCCAGCGTCCGGTGTGCCTCCTTCAGCAGCCGGCCCAGCCGCTGGGCGCCGCGGGCGTACGCCGGGTCGTGCGCGGTCAGCAGCTCCGGCCGCGCCACCGCCTCGGCGATCAGCACGTCGGAGGGGCGCGGCACGGCCCGCCCCGCGGTGCGTTCCTCCTCCCGCAGCGCCCGGCCGAGCCGCCTGAGGTCTGCGGCGTCCATTCCGCCGAGCGGGGAGGCCAGCAGGGTCAGGGCGTCCTCGACGGTCAGCTTCAGGGCGGGGGGCTCTTCCTCGCGCCCGTTTCCGGGCCCCTGCGGGGGCGCCGGGTCGGCGCTCCGGGCGCCCCCACCCGCGGCCTTTCCCGGCCCGTCCGCCGTCGTCGGGGTGCCGTCCGGCGCCGGGTCGGCCGCCGCCGCGCGGGCGGGTCCCGGCGGTTCGGCCAGCGCCGACTGCGCCGCGACCCGCAGCGCCAGCAGCACGGGGGCGACGGCGGGCTCGGCGTGCAGCGGGGCGTCGGTGGCCTGGAGGTCGACCGGGACGCCCGCGGCGGCGAGGGCGCGGCGCAGCGCGGGCAGGGGGGTGCCGGAGCGGACCAGGACGGCCATGTCGCGCCAGGCGAAGCCGTCTTCGAGGTGGGCGCGGCGCAGAATGTCCGCGATGGAGTCGATCTCGGCACCGGGGGTCGGATAGGTGCGGACCGCCACCGCGCCCGGGGCGTCGAGCCGCGCCCGGGGCGCCCGGTGCGGGCGGGCGGCGGCGGCCGGCAGCCGGGGCGGCGGCATGCGGTCGGTGAGGTGGCGGGCGGCGGCTAGCAGCGGGGCGGCCCGGCGGGCGGCGGTGAGCACCCGGACGGGCGCGGGCCGGCCGCCGGCCTGCGGGAACCGCCCGGGGAAGTCGAGGATGCCGTTGACGTCGGCGCCCCGGAACGCGTAGACGGACTGGTCGGGGTCGCCGAAGGCGACGAGGGTGCGGCCGCCGCCGGCGAGCGCCAGCAGCAGCCGGACCTGGGCCGGGTCGGTGTCCTGGTACTCGTCCACGTACACCGCGTCGTAGCGGGCGGCCTGCTCGGCGTGCACCTCGGGGCGGCGGAGCAGCCGGACCGCCCGGTGCGCCAGTTCGGTGTAGTCCAGGACGCCCTGCAGGTCGGTGACGTCGAGGTACTCGGCGAGGAAGTCCGCCGCCGCCCGCCAGTCGGGGCGCCCGGCGCGGTCGGCGAAGGCGCGCAGCGCGTCCGGCGCGAGGCCGAGTTCGCGGCTGCGGGCCAGCACCGCGCGGACCTCGTCGGCGAAGCCCCGGGTGGTCAGGGCGGCCCGCAGGTCGTCCGGCCAGCGCACGTGGGCCCGCCCGTCGCGGGCCTGCCCGGCCTGTCCGGCGAGCAGTTCGCGGACCAGCAGGTCCTGCTCGGGGCCGGACAGCAGCCGCAGCGGTTCGGCGTAGCGGTCGGCGGGCTGGTGGGCCCGCAGCAGGCCGTAGCTGAAGGCGGGGAAGGTGGTCGCCTGGGGCCCTTGGGTGCCGAGCCGCGCGGCCATCCGCTCCCGCAGCGCGAGCGCCGCCCGGTGGTCGAAGGTCAGCACGAGGATCCGCTCGGGCGGGGTGCCGGCCCGCACCCGCGCGGCCACCGCCTCGACGAGTGTCGCCGTCTTGCCGGTACCGGGTCCGCCCAGGACCAGCAGCGGTCCCCACGGGTGCTCAACCACTGCCCGCTGGGACGCGTCCAGCACAGGGGGCGCGGCGAGCAGCACCGGCGTGCGCACCAGCCGGTAGCCTCCGACGCCCGGGGTCGTCGCGTACGGCGTGCCCGGCGGGTCGAGGACGGCGCCTGCCGCCGCGGCGGTCGACGGAGAAGAGGGATTCACGTGTGCAGCCGGTTTCGTGGTGGTCGGGCGGTGTGTTCGGGTACTCCGGACGGGCGGGCGCGGGCATGATCGGGCCCCGGACGGCGGAAGCTGGATGACATGACCTTCCGGCCGTCACCCGCCACCGCCGCCGTTTGGCGGGCTCCCGCCGTCCCAGCGGGCCCGGCGCATGTCGACCCGCGGCAGGTGTCCCTCGGCGGCCGGGCCGGACTCCCGCAGCGGCGTCCCCTCGGCCCGGTACGCGTCCAGGGCGCGCAGTTCGTGGCCCGGCAGCAGTACGCCGTCGGCCCGCACGACCCGCCACCACGGCACGCCGCCGCCATACAGGGCCAGCACCCGGCCCACCTGCCGGGGGCCGCCCCGGCCGACCCATTCCGCCACGTCGCCGTAGGTCATGACCTTGCCGGGCGGGATCAGGTCGGCCGTGTCGAGCACCCGTTCCGCGTACTCGCCGGGCGTCCCGGAATCGTACTCGTCGCTCATCCCGCCCATCCTGCCGCAGACCGCCGACAGCGGGGGGTTACGGTACCGATCGCCCGGCCGTCGTGCCACCATCGTCCGGGCGGTGACTGGTGATACGAGATCAAGAGGAAACCACGGGGGACAGGCAGGGCGCTGAGGAGGCCGGAGAGGCCCCCCGCGCCCAGGCGCCGCTGCCCGCGTCCGGCGGGCCCGGCGGGCCCAAGGGCGGCAGCAACGGCGGCGGCGCGGCCAAGGGCGCCGGGCCCGGTACCGGCTCCCACCGGGCGCCGCTCGGCCCGGCCGGCCGCCGCAAGAACTCCGGCGCGAAGAGCTCCGCGACGAAGGACGCCGGCACGGGTGCCCGCGAGGGCGGCGCCCCGGCCAAGGACGCCGGCGCGGGCGCGCTGAGGGACCGGGGCGAGGACGCCCGCAAGGACCCCGGCGAGGACTCCGGGATGTCCAGACAGCCCGGGGGGCCCGGGACGTCCGGGCGTCCTGAGGGCGCCGGCGGGAGCCACGACGCCGACAGCGAGGCGTGCAAGGAGGCGGCGGTCGAGGCCGGCGCCACCCGGCTGGCCGTGTCCGGCGACGAGCCGCTGCTCGCCGCCCGCGTGCACCGCCCCGCCGACCTGGTCCGCTTCATCTCCGGCCTGCTCGGCCTCGCCCTGGTGCTGGCCGTCGCCGGGTTCGCGCACGCCACCACCACCGGCCTGGAGACCGACATCTCCAAGGGCGCCAGCCACGCGCCCGACGCGCTGGCCTCCTTCGCCGGCCTGACCGCGAGCATCGCCGTACTGATCGTCCCGGTCGCCTTTGCCGTCGAGCGGCTGATCAAACGCGACGGGCTGCGGATCGCCGACGGCGTGCTGGCGGCCGTACTGGCGCACGGCGCGGCCCTGGCCACCGACCTGTGGGTGAGCGACTCCGCACCGCACGCGATCCGCGAGGCGCTGTCGCACAGCGCGCCGTCCGGCATCGGCATGACCGACCCCGTACACGGCTACCTGGCCCCGGTCATCGCCTACGTCACCGCGGTCGGGATGGCGCGGCGCCCGCGCTGGCGGGTGGCGCTGTGGTTCGTGCTGCTGCTGGACGCCTTCGCGGTGCTGGTCGGCGGCTACACCACCCCGTTCTCGATCGCGCTGACCGTGCTGATCGGCTGGACGGTCGCCTACGGCACGGTGTACGCGGTCGGCTCGCCGAACGTCCGGCCCACCGGGCAGAACCTGCTGGCGGGCCTGCGCCGGGTCGGGTTCGCGCCGCTGACCGCCCGCCGGGTGCTGGAGAACAGCCCGGAGAACGCCGACTCCGACCGCGGCCGGGCGTACCTGGTCACCTTGGAGGACGGGCCGCCGCTGGACGTCACCGTGGTGGACCGGGAACAGCAGGCGCACGGCTTCTTCTACCGGATCTGGCGGCGGCTGTCCCTGGTCGGCGGCATCACCCAGCGCCGCAGCCTGCTGTCGCTGCGCCAGGCCCTCGAACAGGAGGCGCTGCTGGCGTACGCGGCCATCGCGGCCGGTGCCAACGCGCCCAAGCTGATCGCGACCTCGGAGCTGGGCCCGGACGCGGTGATGCTCGTCTACGAGCACATCGGCGGCCGGCGGCTGGACGCGGTGGCCGACCAGGAGGTGACCGACGAGCTGCTGCGCGAGACCTGGACGCAGGTGCGGGCCCTGCAGTCGCGGCGGATCGCCCACCGGCGGCTGGTCGGCGAGTCACTGCTGGTGGACCGCAACGACCGGGTCTTCCTGACCGATCTGCGCGGCGGGGAGATCGCGGCCGGCGACATCGTGCTGCGGATGGACATCGCCCAGCTGCTGACCACGCTCGCGCTGCGGGTGGGCCCGGAGCGGGCGGTGGCCTCGGCGCTGGCGGTGCTCGGCCCGGACGCGGTGGCGGCGTCCCTGCCGCTGCTCCAGCCGATCGCGCTGAGCCGGGCCACCCGCGGCCGGCTGAAGGAGCTGGCCAGGGCGCGGGCCCAGCGCGAACGGGACGCGGTACTGGCCGCGACGGCCGCCGGCCGCGAGGCGCGCGAGCACAAGCACGCCCAGGGGACCCAGGACGCCGAGGACCCCAGCCTGGTCAGGTCGGTGTCCAAGGCGCAGCGGAAGGCCGCGGACAAGGCCGAGAAACGGGCCCTGGAGGACGCGCTGGAGGAGGCCCGCGAGGAGGACCTGCTGTCGCGCATCCGCCAGCAGGTCCTGCTGATCCGCCCGCAGGCCCCGGTCGAGCCGGTCCGCCTGGAGCGCATCAAGCCGCGCACGCTGATCACGGTGATCGCGGGCGCCTTCGCCGCGTACTTCCTGCTGTCGCAGCTCAGCTCGGTGCCGATCGGCGACGCCGTCCTCAACGCGGACTGGCGCTGGGCGGTCATCGCGGTCCTCGGCTCGGCGGCCAGTTACGTGGCCGCGGCGGGTGCGCTGTCCGGTTTCGTACCGGAGCGGCTGTCCCTGCTGCGTACGGTGCAGGCGCAGGTCGCCGGGTCGTTCGTGAAGCTGGTGGCGCCGGCCGCGGTCGGCGGGGTGGCGCTCAACACCCGCTACCTGCAGAAGGCGGGCGTCCGGCCGGGGCTGGCGGTGGCCAGCGTCGGCGCCTCGCAGCTGGTGGGGCTCGGCTCGCACGTGGTGCTGCTGATGACGTTCGGCTTCATCACCGGCACCGAGAAGACGCCCTCGCTGTCGCCGTCCCGGACCGTCATGGCGGGTCTGCTCACCGCGGGTGTGCTGGTGCTGGTCGTCACCGCGGTGCCGGTGCTGCGAAAGTTCGTGTCCACCCGGGTGCGGGCGCTGTTCGCCGGGGTGGTGCCGCGCATGCTGGACGTGCTCCAGCGGCCCGCCAAGCTGCTCACCGGCATCGGCGGCACGTTGATGCTGACGGTCTGCTTCGTGATCTGCCTGGACGGCTGCGTCCGCGCCTTCGGCGGCCACCTCAGCTACGCCGCCATCGCGGTGGTGTTCCTGGCCGGCAACGCCCTCGGCTCCGCCGCCCCGACCCCCGGCGGCGTCGGCGCGGTCGAACTGGCCCTCACCGGCGGCCTCATCGCGGCCGGCCTCCCCAAGGAGGTCGCCACCCCGGCGGTCCTGTTCTTCCGGCTGCTGACCTTCTGGCTCCCGGTCCTGCCGGGCTGGGTGTCCTTCAGTCACCTCACCCGCAAGGGCGCGCTCTAGGACACACGGGCACCCGTAAGGGGTGGCACCCACGGGGTGCCACCCCTTACGCGGAACGCGCGGGACCTGGCGGACGAACGCGGCCGCTAGTAGACCGGTTTGTCGGGCTCAATCGTGTTGACCCAGCCGATGACGCCGCCGCCGACGTGGACCGCGTCGGCGAAGCCCGCGGACTTCAGGACGGCGAGGACCTCCGCGCTGCGGACACCGGTCTTGCAGTGCAGCACGATGCGCCGGTCCTGCGGGAGGTGTTCGAGGGCGGTGCCCATCAGGAACTCGTTCTTCGGGATGAGCTTGGCGCCCGGGATGGACACGATCTCGTACTCGTTCGGCTCACGGACGTCGATGATCTCGATGTTCTCGTCGTCGTCGATCCACTCCTTGAGCTGCTTGGGAGTGATCGTGGAGCCGAGCGCGGCCTCCTGGGCCTCCTCGGAGACGACGCCGCAGAACGCCTCGTAGTCGATGAGCTCGGTGACCGTGGGGTTCGTGCCGCAGACCGCGCAGTCGGGGTCCTTGCGCACCTTGACCTGGCGGTACTGCATCTCCAGGGCGTCGTAGATCATCAGCCGGCCGACCAGCGGCTCGCCGATGCCGGTGAGCAGCTTGATGGCCTCGGTGACCTGGACCGAGCCGACCGACGCGCACAGCACGCCGAGGACGCCGCCCTCGGCGCAGGAGGGGACCATACCGGGGGGCGGGGGCTCCGGGTAGAGGCAGCGGTAGCAGGGCCCGTGCTCGGACCAGAAGACCGACGCCTGGCCGTCGAACCGGTAGATCGAGCCCCAGACGTACGGCTTGTTCAGCAGCACGGCGGCGTCGTTGACCAGGTAGCGGGTCGCGAAGTTGTCGGTGCCGTCGACGATCAGGTCGTACTGGGCGAAGATCTCCATCACGTTGTCGGCTTCGAGCCGCTCTTCGTGCAGGATCACGTTCACATAGGGGTTGATGCCCACCACGGTGTCCCGGGCGGACTCGGCCTTGGAACGGCCGACGTCGGCCTGGCTGTGGATGATCTGGCGCTGCAGGTTGGACTCGTCGACCTCGTCGAACTCGACGATGCCGAGCGTGCCGACACCGGCCGCGGCCAGGTACATCAGGGCGGGCGAGCCGAGGCCGCCGGCACCGACGCACAGCACCCTCGCGTTCTTCAGCCGCTTCTGCCCGTCCATGCCCACGTCGGGAATGATCAGGTGGCGCGAATACCTGCGGACCTCGTCAACGGTGAGCTCGGCGGCCGGCTCGACCAGGGGTGGCAGCGACACAGAGACCTCAGCAATACAGTTGGTCGGTCATCAGACGGACACGCGGGCACGGGCATGTCCATCACCCGAGCACGCTGTCCCTGTAACACTGCCACGCCCTACTTCATTCCAAGACACCTGGTCCGAGGACCGAGACGGATTCCGGCCACATGGTGGTCGGCGCCGGCGCACCCCGGCGCCGGCGGCGCGGCTACCCCTGGCGGCGTACCTTGCGGACCGCGTCGGGCCAGTAGCCGGGCAGCCCGGCCCAGGGGTCGACACCCTCCCGGTCGGTGCGGTCGGTCAGGCACACGGTGCCGGCGCCCTGCCAGCGGGCGATCCGCAGCGCGGTGTCAAGGTGGGTGGCGGGCAGGCCGTGGACGAGGTGGGCGAACCGGGACGGCGGGTGGGCGGCCGTCCACCGCGGCGCCTCCGACCAGCGGTAACGGGTCCAGGGGCCGTCGAAGGTGACGAGCTGGTCGGCGAAGTCCGCGTAGGCGGGGCTGGGGTGGGAGCCGGGGGCCAGGACGACGGGATTCGGCGGCAGGCCGCGGGCCGGGGCCGAACCTCCCGCGCCTGCGCCGCCTCCCCGGTCCGGCTTCTCCGCGCCGCCCCGGTCCGCCCCGCCGCTCCCGTCCGCTCCGCTGTCGAGCAGCGCCCGCAGCGTCGTCACCAGCCGCAGGCACGCGGCGGCTCCGGATCCCAGGGTGGGGGCCCGGCCGAGGTAGAAGCCGTCCACCCGGTACCAGTCCAGGTAGTTCGAGGCGTCGGTGACCAGCTCGCCGAACGGCCGGGTGCCGTGGACGGCGTCCAGCAGTCCGAGCAGTGGGACGCCGTTCTCACGGACGCGGGCACCGGCTTCGGCGCACAGCGGATCGGCCCGGATGCCGGGGCCGCGGGCCACGTCGAAGGCCACCCAGTCCAGCGGTGCCCCGGGCCGGGCCAGCTCGGCCCACTCGGCGGGCGCGACCAGCGGATGCCCGAAGGCGGGCACGCCGATGCCGATCCGGCCCGCCGCCGGCACCCCGGCGTCCGTACGATCGGGGCGGCGCTGCCGAACGGGCCGCCGCGGCAGGTCCGGACGGCCGGGCGTACCGACACCGGACACGGCACCTTTGCCCTTGCCTTTGCCCTTGCCTTTGCCGTCCGGCCTACCCGGACCGGCGCCCGACGCGGCACCCGTGCCAGCCGGGACAGGGGTCCCGGTGCCCGGCCCGGCGCCCTCAGCGGGCGGCACGGCACCCTTGCGGGTCGTACCGCCGGCGGAGGGGCGGTCCGCGGCGTGCTCCCCGGGCCCGTGCTGCTCGGCGCCCGCAGCGGCCACAGGGTCCGCCGGGACCGCAGGGGGGTGGGAGGGGGTCAGACGCGGCATGCCGCCTCCATCCAGACGTCGGCCAGCGATTCCTCCAGGCCGATCCGGGGCCGCCAGCCGAGGCGGTCGCGGGCGGTCCTGACGTCCGCCTGCTGCCAGGGTCCGCAGCCGTCGGGGTACGGGGGCGGCTGGGCCGGGCCGTGCGAGGGCTCGTCCACCTCGTGCAGCACACCTTCGTACCCCGCGACGTGCGCGAGCGCCGCGGCCATGTCCCGCAGCCGTACCGCCCGGCCGCTGCCGATGTTCACCACACCCTGCGCGGCGGACAGCGAGGCGGCGTGCACCGCGCGGGCCACGTCCCGCGCGTCGACGAAGTCGCGCTGGACCTGGAGGCCGCCGAGTTTCAGCTCCGGGTCGCCGTTCTGCATGGCGCGCCGCAGCGCCTCGGCGATCCGGCCGAGCGGGGAGCCGGTCGGGGTGCCCGGACCGACCGGGCTGAAGACGCGCAGCACCACCGCGTCCAGGCCGGAGCCGAGGACCAGTTCGGTGGCGGCGAGCTTACTGACGCCGTACGGGCCGCCGGGCCGCGGGCTCGCGTCCTCACCGGTGGACGAGCCGACCGGCGAGGGCCCGTACTCCGAGGCGCACCCCACCTGCACCAGGCGGGCGGCGACCGAGCTGCGGCGCAGCGCCTCGCAGACGGTGGCCACGGCCACCGTGTTCTGCCGGGTCAGATCCCGGGCGTTGCCGCGGGTGGCGCCGGCGCAGTTGATCAGTACGCCGGGGTGCACGGCGTCCAGGAAGCGGGCCAGCACTCCCGGCGCGCCGGTGGACAGGTCGAACCGCACGTCGGACTCGTCGCTGCGTCCCAGCGCGGTGAGCTGTACGGCCGGGTCGGCCAGCAGCCGTTCGGCGACGTGCCGGCCCAGGAATCCGTCGGCTCCCAGCAACAGCACTCTCATCGCGCGCCTCCCCTGCCGGCGCGCGGGCTCCGACTTGGGGCGGGGCGCGGAGGCGGGGGTGGGAGGAGAGGAAGAAGGGGAGGGAGGTGGGGGTGTGGTCGGTGAGTGGTCACGAGGGTCTCCTGGTTCGGTGGAACGGAAGTCAGTGGGCCGAGGCGCGGGGCAGTGTCCGGAACGCCTGTACGGCCAGTGCGAGGGCGGCGGGGCAGCAGATCAGCGCTTCGGCGGTGGCGCCGGCGAGGTGGAGGTGGAGCGGGGCCGCGCCGAGCGTCAGGACTTCGGCGGCGCAGGTCCGGGCGAGCCCGGCGGCGGCGCCGCGCGCGCAGCCGTGCAGGGCGAGCAGCCGGGCGGTGAAGAGCAGCAGCCCGAGCGCGAGCGGACCCGCGACGGGGGCCGGCCCGGCGACCGCGGCGGCCGCGGTGAGCAGGAGGAACAGCGCGAGTCCGTAACCGGCCAGCGCGGCGGCGAGCCGGGGCCGTACCGCGTCGGCGAAGTCCGCCAGACCGTGGCTGGGGGCGAGTTGGGCGCGGGCCCGCACCGCGAACCAGTGGGTGCTGTACGCGGCGGGGGCGAGGCTGAGCAGCAGGGCGGCGAAAGCGGTGGTGGCGCCCTCCGCCGGCGCGTACAGCGCGAAGGCGAGCAGCCCGCCCGCGCCCAGGGCGCCGGGGCCGCGTGCGGTATGCCGCAGGATCGCCCACGCGGTGGCCACCGCGAGTACCGCGCCCGGCAGGGCCAGGTGCGCCGCGGCGGCCGACGCGCACAACACGCCGGGCAGCAGGTACAGCCCGCCGGTGCCGGCCGCGGGCCAAGGCCGCTCCAGGGTGCCGGCGCTCCGGTCGGTCACCCGCGCAGCCCGCGGCAGCCGGGCGTGGATCTCCTCGGCGAGCCCGAAGACATCGCGGTGCCGCAGCCGGCGCGCGTCGGTGTCCGTGAACCCGCGCGCCTCCAGCCCGGCGGCGATCTCCCAGGCGTCCACGGCGCCGCCGAGAACGTCCCGGTGTCCGTGCATCACGCTCCGCACGGGATCGGCCGACCGGCGCCGCGCCACGCCGTCCCCTCGCGGCGTCCCCGCGGGCTCACCCCGCTGACCGGCGGGCGGGGCGGTGCCGGGCGGCGTCCAGGGAGCCCGTCCGCCGGGGGCCGGGGAGCCGGACGGGCGCCACCCCACCGGACCAGCGGCGTACGACCCCACCGGACGCGGCACGGGTCCGGGATCCGAGCCCGCCGAACCGTTCGGGGCGGGGGGAGCAGCCGGTGGGGACAGGGGCGGGACGGAAGCGGTGGGGGCGTCGGGAGGGGGGAGCGGTGGGGGGTCGGTGGCGCTCATCGGGGTGATCCTCCGGGGGCCGCGGCGGCCGGGGCGCGGGTGGTCGGGGGCGGGGCGGGGGCGAGGGGGGCAGGCGGGAGGGACGCGGCGGTGGACGGGCGGGGGTCGCCGGCGGTGCCCCGGAGCGGGTCGCGGCGGACCGGGTGGTGGGCGACGACTTCGCGGTAGCTCTCGCGGAAGGCGTCCACGCAGCGGCTCGCGGTGAAGAGGGCGAGCGCGCGTTCGCGGGCGGCGGCGCCGAGCCGGGCGGCGCGGGCCGGACCGCGCAGCAGTTCGAGGGCAGCGTCGGCGAGTGCCCCGGGGTCGCGCGGCGGCACGACCAGCCCGGTGCCGCCGAGCACCTCGCGGACCGCGCCTACGTCCGTGGACACCGTCGGCCGCCCGCAGAGCATCGCCTCGACGAGGCTGAGCGGGAACCCCTCCGCGCCGCTGGACAGCACGACGACATCGCCCGCCGCGTACACCTCCGCCGGTCCGGGCGCGCCCGGTGAACCGATCTCCTCGAAGCTGACCGGACTCCCGCCGACCGGGTGCGGGCCGGTCGCCCGGTCGGGGAAGAGCTGTGCGGCGAGGTTCCGGCAGTGGCGCAGGTATCCGGCGGCCCGTTCGTCCGCGGTGCGCGGATGGAAGATCCGCAGCCGGGCGCGCGGCTCCTCCCGGCGTATCGCGTGGAAGGCGTACAGGAGGGCGACCAGGTCCTTGGCCGGGTCGGGCCGGCCGACCCAGGCCAGGGTGGGGTCGGCGGGCGCCGCCGCCCGCGCTCCGGCCGCCTCGCCCGCGTGGGCGAACCGGGCGGCGTCGATCCCGGGGTACACCGTGCGCAGCCGCCCGCGCGGCGCCCCGCACCGCTCCTGCCAGCGCCGTACGTGGCCGGAGCCGGCGGTGGTCAGGGCCGCCCGGCGGTAGGTCTCGGCGGCCAGCAGGCGGTGGTAGTCGCCGAGCAGCGCCCGTACGGCCGGGGGGAGTCCCGCGGCGCGGTGGGCGAGCAGCGCGGACCGGACCCGGACGGTGTGCTCGGAGACGATCAGCGGGGTGCCGCAGAACCGTTTGGCCAGCAGGCCCGGCAGTGCGGCGGGACCGCCGGACGCCGCGTGACACAGGTCGGCGGCCCCCAGCTCGCCGGGCCCGTACCAGGGCGCCGAAAGCGGCCGCAGCTGCTGCTCCAACAGCGCGGCGGCGGTGCGCAGTTCGGTGACCACGATGTCGCCGAGCAGCGGGCGTACACCGGTGGCCCGGCAGGCGTTCTCCAGTGCGGCGAGCGCGTCCTCGCCGCGCAGCAGCCCGGCCAGCCCGCCGTGTTCCGCGGCGGCCTCGGCCAATCCGTAGAGCCCGGCGGCGAACCGCTCCGCCCGGTCCGCGGCGCTGAGCGCGCGGCCCCCGGCCAGCGCGGCGGCCAGGTCGGCGTAGTGCCAGCGGAAGGTGGCCCGGCGGGCGCGGCGGGCCGTCCGCGGCGGGGTGCGCCCCGGGCCGGGCGGCTCGCCCCAGAGGCGTTCGGTCAGCACCCGCCGCACCTCCGGGGGCGGTGCGAGCCGGCCGCCCGCCTCGGTCCAGGAGGACCGGCTCAACGCGTACACGTCGACGTCGTGGTGTCCGAGGCCGCGCACCAGCCGGTCGCACCACGCGACTTCCTCACCTCGCGCATACGGGTAGCCACCCTCGGTGAGCAACGCGATCCGCACGTGTCCGCCTCCTCCCGCCGTACCGGCTCGCTGTCGGTCTGCCGCCGGTTCGGGCGGGCGCCGCGGGCGTGGGGGCCGTGCGGCGGCCGCTTCGTCCCGGCGCGAAGACGTTATGCCGGGAGGGGGGCGGTCTGGCGGACGGTTGTCCGCCGCACCACCAAAAGAGGTGAAGCGACGTGACTTCTCCCACGGCCGGGCGTTGATGCGCCTATGGCGCGGTGGTCATCGCGCTCCGCAGGGCTTTGCGGTCCGCCCGGCGGGCCACCGACTCCACCGGGTCCAGCACCGGCACGGCCGCCAGCAGCCCCTTGGTGTACGGGTCCTGGGGCGCGTCGTACACCTCGTCGACGGTGCCGCTCTCCACGATCCGGCCGCCGCGCATCACCGCGACCCGGTCGCTCACCTGCCGGACGACGGCGAGGTCGTGTGCGATGAACACCAGCGACAGGCCGAGGTCGCGCTGCAACTCCGCGAGCAGGCCGACGACTTGCGCCTGCGTCGTGACGTCCAGTGCGGACACCGGCTCGTCGCAGACCACCAGCCTCGGTTCCGGGGCCAACGCCCGTGCGATGCCGACCCGTTGCCGCTGACCGCCGCTGAACTCGTGCGGATACCTGTGGTACCCGGCCGGGTCGAGCCCGACCCGCTCCAGCAGCTCCTTCACCCGGCGCACCACCGCCTTGTCGTCCAGCTCCCGGGCCGCCCGCAGCGGATCGGCGATCGACTCGCCGATGCTGCGGCGCGGGTTGAGTGACGACACGGGGTCCTGGAAGACCATCTGCAGTTCGCGGCGCAGCGGTCGCAGCGCCCTGTCCCCCAGCGAGCCGATCTCCCGTCCCCGGTAGGTGATCGCGCCCGCGGTCGGGTCCAGCAGCCGCACCAGCATCCGTCCGAGGGTGGTCTTCCCGCTGCCGCTCTCCCCGACGATCCCGAGCGTCTCGCCCGCCCGTACGGCGAGCGACACCCCGTCCACGGCCGCGAACGCGCCCCGCCCGCGTCCGAACTCCCGCCGCAGGCCGCGGGCTTCGAGCAGCACGTCGGCGTCCGGTGCGGCATCCCCTGCGGTGGGCCGCGCGGTGGGCGCGGGGGTGGCCGCGGTGGCCGCCGCGGCCGGCTGCCGCGGCACGGCGGGTTCCGGCGGGCCGCCGGCCGGCCCGGTCCCGGCCCCAGTCCCGGTCCCGGGGAGCGCCGCGGGCTCAGGACGCGGCCCGGGTTCAGGGCGCGGCCGGGCTTCGGACGGCAGAGCGGGTTCAGAACGCAACCGCGCCGCGGACGGCAGAGCGGGTTCGGGGCGCAGCCGCGGCACCGCGGTCAGCAGGGCTCGGGTGTAGGGGTCGCGGGGCGCGCGCAGCACGTCCGCGACGGCGCCGCGCTCCACCGCCCGCCCGCCCCGCACGACGAGGAGTTCGTCGACGCTGCCGGCCACCACTCCGAGGTCGTGGGTGACCAGGAGCAGCCCCATCCCGGTCTCGGCCCGCAGGTCGTGCAGCAGGTCGAGGATCTGCGCCTGCACGGTGACGTCGAGCGCCGTCGTGGGCTCGTCGGCGATCAGCAGCCGCGGCTCGCACGCCAACGCCATGGCGATCAGGACGCGTTGCCGCATGCCGCCGCTGAACTCGTGCGGGCGGGAACGGGACCGGCGCCGGGCGTCGGGGATGCCGACGCGGTCCAGCACCTGCACCGCGCGGGCCCGTGCGGCGGCCCGGGACACCCGGTGGTGCACCCGGTGGACCTCGGCGATCTGGTCGCCCACGGCGTAGTACGGGTCGAGCGAGGACAGCGGGTCCTGGAAGACCATCGCGGCCACCGCGCCCCGCAGCCGCCGCACCTGCGCGTCGGACGCGGTCCGCAGGTCCGTGCCGGCCACCCGTACGGTGCCGGCGACCCGGGCCCCGGTCCCCCGGTGCAGCCCGAGCAGCGCGTACGCGGTGGCGCTCTTGCCGGATCCGGACTCGCCGACCAGGCCGAGCGCGCCGCCCGCGGCCAGCGTGAAGCTCAGGCCGTCCACGGCCCGCACCGGCCCGCCGCCGGTGGGGAACTCGATCCGCAGGTCCGCCACGTCGACCAGGGCGTCGGGATGCGCGGTCACGCCAGCACCACCCTTCGGTCCGCGACCGCGTACAGCACGTCGGCGACCGCGTTGGCCGCCACCACGGCGAGCCCCATCACCAGCACGATGCCGACCACCACCGGCAGGTCCTTCATTTGCACCGACTGCACCAGCTGTTGGCCGAGTCCCGGAATGCCGAACAGCGTCTCGGTGAGCAGCGCTCCGCCGAACATCGTGCCGAGGTCCAGCGCGGACAGCGCGATCACCGGGGTCAGCGCCCCGCGCAGCGCGTGCCGGCGGATGACCGCCCACTCGCCGACGCCGTACGCCCGGAAGGTGCGGATGTGGTCCTCCGCGAGTGTCTCCAGCATCGAACTGCGGGTGAGCCGCGCGTACTTGGCCGCTTCGACCAGGGCCAGCGCCAGCCACGGCAGCAGCAGGTTCCACGCCCACTGCCGGGGGTCGTCGGTGAGCGGCACGTAGGTCGGGAAGGGCAGCCACTGCAGCCAGGAGCAGAAGACGAGCAGCAGCAGGATGCCGGTGATGAACACCGGGACGGCGGTGCCGGCCAGGGTGAACCCGGTGAGCAGCCGCTCCACCAGGGTGCCGCGGCGCAGCGCCGACAGCAGCCCGGTCCCGACCCCGATGACCAGCCACAGCACCATCGCGCCGCAGGCAAGCGAGGCGGTCGCGGGCAGCTTCACCGCGACGATGTGGGTGACGAGTTCGCCGGTGCGGTAGGACTGGCCCAGGCACGGCGCCGGGCAGCGCAGCGTTCCGGCGCCGGTGCTGTAGTCGTGTCCGGCGGCGATGCCTCGCAGGAAGCGCAGGAACTGGACGTACACGGGATCGTCCAAACCCATCTGGCCGCGGATCTGGTCGACCTGGGCGGTGGAGCACTTGGGTCCGCAGGCGAGCCGGGCGGCGTCGCCGGGCGCGAGGTAGAAGACCGCGTAGAGCACCGCGGCCAGCACCAGCAGCACCATGGCGGCCTGGAACAGCCGCCGGGCGAGGAAGCGGGTCACCGCGCCGTCGCCCCGTCCGGTCCTGCCACCCCGCCCGCCGTGTCCCTCGCGCCCGCCCCGGCCGCCTCGCGCCCCTCACCCACGGCGTCCGCCCTGTCCGGCTCGTCCCTCGCGCCCGTCTCGTCGCGACCGGCCCGGCCGGTGCCGACCCGCAGCCGGCCGGCGGCCCGCGGGTCGAGGGCGGCGCGCACCCCGTCGGCGAAGACGGTGAACGCCAGCACCATCACGAACAGCAGCGCGGCCGGCAGGATCACGTACGCCGGATCGGCCTGGTACCAGGTGGTCGCGCTGGACAGCAGCTGTCCCCAGGAAGACGTGGGCGGGGTGACGCCGATGCCGAGGAAGGACAGGCCCGCCTCGGAGACGATGTTGCCCGGCAGCAGGATCGCCGCGTAGGTCAGCACGGGCGCGACCAGCGCGGGCAGCAGTTCACGGCGGGCGGTCCGCCAGGGGCCGGACCCGGCCAGTCGGGAGGCGGCCACGTAGTCGAGGGACTTCTGCGCGAGCACCTGCGCCCGGACGATCTTCGCGGTGCCACCCCAGGCGAGCAGTCCCAGGACCAGCATCAGCAGCACCGGCCGGGGGAAGCCGCCGGGCACCACCGCGATCAGCGCGATGGCGAAGATCAGCGCCGGCATGGTGACGAAGACGTCCGCGACTCGGCTCAGCAGGCCGTCGACGAAGCGGTTGCCGAGTCCGGCGGCCAGGCCGAGGGCCAGGCCCAGCAGCACCTGGAGCACGGTGGCGCCGATCGCGACGAACAGCGAGACCCGCGCGCCGTAGACGAGCCGGGCGAACAGGTCACGGCCGGTGCGGGGTTCGACGCCGAGCCAGTGGTCGGCGCTGATCCCGCCGAAGGCGCCGCGCGGCACCGTGCCGGCCGCGGAGTTCAGCAGGTCGGCGTGGTACGTCGTGGTGTCCTGGCCCTCGACGGCGGTGAGCAGCGGGGCGGCGAGCGCGACCAGGACGAGCAGGGCGATGACCGCGCCGCCGGCGAGGGCCGCGCGCCGGGTGCGCAGCCGCCGCCAGACCTGCCGGGCCCCGACGGCGGGGGCGGTCGCGGTGGCGCCCGCCCCCGCCTCGGCGGCCGTGATGACGTCGACGGTCACGGGGTCACTTCACCGCGGCCTGCGAGATGTCCAGCACTCCGGTCCAGTCGCTGATCACCACGTTCCTGATGTTCTTGCCGAACAGCCGCTTGTAGACCGGGTGGTAGAGCGGCACGGTCAGCGCCTGCCCGCCGATCCTCTTGTCGAGGGCGCCCCAGCGGGCGGCCGCGGCCTTCAGGTCGGTGATCTTGTTGATGGCGTCGATCTCGTTGTTGACCGAAGGGTCGTTCAGCTGGGCGTTGTTGAAGTTGTCGCCGTCCTTGACGATCTGCCGGCCGTCGAAGATCGGGCCGAGGAACGGACCGCCGGACGGCCAGTCGGCGCCCCAGCCGGTCAGGAAGAAGCCGGGTTCGGTCGTGACGTCGCGGATCTTGTCGCCGTAGGCGTTGTGCTCCTCGCCGTCGAGCTTGACGGTGATCCCGGCGAGCTTGAGCGCCTCCTGCACGGCGGTGGCGACCTCGGGTCCCTGTTCGTCGCCCTTGGTGGTCTCGTGGGTGAGGGTGACGGTCAGCCCGTTCGGGTGACCGGCCTGCGCCAGCAGTTCCCTGGCCTTGGCGGGATCGCCGGTGGCGCCCGCCGGGAAGGGGTCGTAGGGCGTGTAGCCGAAGGACGCCTGCGCGGGCAGGAAGGTGGTGGCGGGGTCGTTGAGGGAGGAGCCGCCCTGCGCGTTGATGACCGTGGTGCGGTTGACCGCGTAGGCGATGGCCTCGCGCACCCTGATGTCGTCGAACGGCTTCACCTTCGGGTTGAAGGCGATGTAGTCGGTGTAGCCGAAGTGGCCGGTGCCGACCCGCGAGGCCAGGTTCTTGTCGCCGGTGATCCTGGCGAGTTCCGCCGGGCCGAGGTTGGTGTCGGTGGTGACCGCGTCCGCGTCCTTGCCGACGCCGGCGGCCAGCCGCTGGTTGATGACGGCCTGGTCGAGCCCGGACCGCACGTCGATGGTGTCGGGGTACGCCTTGCGCTGGTCGTCGGTGGCCGGCGACCAGTTGGGGTTGCGCTTGAGGACCAGGTGCTCGCCGTTGTTCTCGTTGCTGACCACCTTGTACGGGCCGGAGGACACCGGGTGTTCGGCGTACCGGGTGCCGGTGTCCCTGGCCTTGGGCACGGGCGCGAAGGCGGTCTGGGTGGCCAGCAGCGGGAACTCGCCCTCGGGCTTGTCCAGGTGGAAGACGATGGTCTTCGCGTCAGGCGTCTCGATCGCGGTCAGGCCCTTCGGGTCCTTGTACGGGCCCTGGTAGTCGGCCGCGCCGACCAGCCAGTCGCGCAGATAGGGGGCGCCGCCGGAGAGTTCGGGGGCAAAGGACCGCTCGATGTCGTACTTGATGTCGGCGGTGGTGATGGGCGTGCCGTCCTCGTACGTCAGCCCGTCTTTCAGGTGGTACGTCCACACGGTCGCGTTCCGGCTGGGCTCGCCGGTGTCGGTGGCGAGGTCGGGGACGACCTTGGCGCCGGCCGCGCCGTTCGCGCGGTTGCGGGTGGTGAGGGTGCGGTAGACCAGGGAAGGGACGTTGCCGCCGCCGGAAGTGTAGAGGCGGGCCGGGTCGAAGTCCTCCTGGGCCTGGTTGTTGAGCACGTAGAGGGTGCCGCCCCGCTGGGGTCTGCCGTCGTCGGCCTTGGCGTCGCCGCTCTTCGGGCCGCAGGCGACGGCCCCGCCGGCCAGGGCCAGTCCGACGGCTATCACGCCGATCCGGCGGGACGTGAACGGCTGACGACGCATGAGGTGACCTTTCGCAGACGCGGAGAGGACAGGGGAAGCGGAGCGGCGAGCCGGCCGGCGGGGGATGTTCCGGGCGAGCGGGGGCGGCCCGGGGGCCGCCGCGGCCGGCCGCCGCCCCCGTGGGCTGCCCGCGGGGCGGGTGGCCGGATCAGCGACAGCGCACGCCGGCGGCGCGTCGGACGGCCGCGCCGATGCGCGCCGGCTCGGTACGGGTGTGCAGGGCGGGACGTACGCGGCGGTGCGGCATGGGGCCAGCGTGCAGGGGAACGTCCCCTGGTGTCAAAGGGGCGTAAAGACAGTTCCCGAGGCGCTCTTGTGGATCCGGGCGCCGGATCCCGTGATCCGCTACGGGAAGGGCCAGGCGTTCGGCTTGCAGGTCGGCCCGCCGTCGAGCGAGAGGAACTTGGTCTGCTGCATCATCACCGGCGCCGGCGCGCCCTCCGTGGGACAGCCCACATGACCGTGGCCGAGGCGGTGCCCGACCTCGTGGTTGATCAGCATCTGCCGGTACTGGTGCATCCGTTCCGGGCCGAAGGTGTCGGCCCCCATCGCCCACCGGTAGGCGTTGATCATCGTGCGCGGGGTCGACGCCGCGTCACATGACACGTTGTCGACCGTGGTGTCCAGACCCGACTTCTCGCACCACTCGGCGGTGGTGCCGGGGCTGGCGAGGGTGACGACGATGTCGGCCGGGCCGGTTGACACCCGTTCGAAGGTCATCGTGCCGCCGTGCCCCCAGCTGCGGGGATCGTTCAGCGTCGTGAAGACGGCGCGGGCGAACAGGTCGGCGTCCAGCGGCAGTCCCTTCTCCACTTCCACCCTGAACCGCATGGTCCGGCCGCGGCCCGGCGCGGCCTGCCGGCCCGGCACGGTGGTGAAGGCGCCGGACAGCGCCAGCCGCGGGTCCAGCGGGTACTGCACGGCCATCTGCCGGTCGTAGCCGAGCGGCGCGGCGGTGGCCGCGGGCGCCGGCGCGGAGGTCGTGGTGGGCGGCGCCGGGGACGGCGGGCGGTCCGGGGCGGACCGGGGCCCGGCGCCCTTGCCCGCGGCGCCGGTGTGGTCTTCGTCACCCCCGACGAACCGCGCGCCGACCACCACGGCCAGCACCGTGACGACCGCGGCGGCGGCGATGCCGCTGAGCGCGCGGCCCCTCCCGCCGGCCTTGCCGGCGCTCTTGTCCCGGCTCCCGCCGTCGTCCCCGCCGGCCGGGGCGGGCCCGGGCGCGGGCTCCGCCGCCGACTGCGGCGCGGAGCGCTGACCGGCGGCGGGCGGGCGCGGTCCCGGCGGGCCGTCGAAGGCGTCCACGTACTCCTGGCGGGGCTGCGGCACGGCCGGCCCGGCGGCGTGCGGGTGTCCCGGCAGCCCCAGGACGGTCAGCCCGTCGCCCGTCTCGTACGGCGGCCAGTCCATCGCGTCGAGGACGAGCTCGTCGTCGGAGGGCCTGCCGCCGCGGCCGGGGCCCGGGGCGGTCCAGCCGCCCGGTGCGCCCCAGCCGGTGTGCTCGCGGTGCTCGGGGTGGGCCTGCGGCGGCACGTTCAGCTCGTGCGGTCCGAGCACCGCGAAGCCGCCGGTGTCCTCCGGCGAGTCGGCCCGCCGCCGCCGGCCGGACCCGGGAACGCCGGGGCTGCCGGGGACACCGGGCGCACCTGGAGCACCTGGCAGGCCCGGCCCGGCCGGGCGGAACGGCGGGGCGGGCGGGCGGTACGCGCCGCCGCCGGCCGGGCCGCTCGTCGGACCGTCCTGGCCGTCCTGGCCGTCCGTCGCGCTGTGCTTGCCCACGCTCTCGATCAGCTCCCGGTCGCGTCGGTCGTCGGACTGTTCGCCGGACCTCCGGCGGCACCCGGAAGCGTACGGTCCACGGCACCTTCCGTCAGCCTACGGTCCGCGGCGGGCGCGGGGGCTTCGGTGTCCGCGGGCGGCGTACGGTCCGCGTCCGCGGCGCCGGCGGCGTCGACTTCGTCCAGCAGGTCGCGGAACGCCCGCGACACCAGCTCCGGGTGCTCCATCATCGCCACGTGCCCGCTCTCCGGGATCAGCAGCAGCCGCGCGTCCCGGAAGGCGCGCGCCGCCCTGGGGGCCATCCGCGGCGACACCAGCTTGTCCCGCCCGCCGTAGACCAGCAGTGTGGGCGCGAGCACCCGCTCGGCCTGCCGCCACAAGGCGTGCTGGCCGCCGAGCGTGTAGGCGTTCACCAGGCCGCGGGTGGAGCGGATCATCGCGTCCCAGAAGTAGGGCAGTTCGACCCGCCGCCGGTACTCCCGGGCCGCCTCCTCGCGGACCGGCCCCGGCACCGTCGACGGGTCCCCGTAGCACAGGGCCAGCAGCGCCTCGGTGCGCCGCTCGACGGTCCAGCGGCGGGTGGCCCGTACGTACAGCGCGGGCAGTCCCGGCACCGAGGCCAGCGCGGTCGGCCAGGCGGTGCGCTGCGGCGGCACCTCGGGGAGCGCGGGGGAGACCAGGGTCAGGGTGCGCACCAGGTCCGGCCGGGCGGCGGCGACCTTCACCGCCACCGCGCCGCCCATCGAGTTGCCGAACAGGTGCACCGGGCCGCGGGGTTCGTGGTCCAGCAGCCTGATCACCGCCCTGGCGTGCCCGGCGATCGAGTAGTCGCCGTCGTCCGGCGGCGGCGAGTGGCCGAAGCCGGGCAGGTCGAGGGCTTCCCCGGCCACCCGGTCGGCGAGCCGGCCCATCAGCAGCGACCAGTTCTGCGAGGAACCGCCGAGGCCGTGGACGAAGAACGCCGGTTCGCGGCCGGCGGGCCCGCCGCGGTCCTCGTGCCGGCGCACCACCAGGCTGAACCCGGGCAGCACCACGGTGCGGGCCGATTCCCCGGTCGCCGGCGCCGGTCCCGCCGGGGGTACGGCCGCGGGGGCGACGGCCTCTTGAGGAGAGTCGGTCGTGGACATGGCTCAATGTTACGAGACGATCACACGTGCGATTGTGTGTTCACCGCCACCATGTGGTGAGAAGCCCCTGTGGTGCCGGCGGGCAGGAAGCCCGCCGGCGGACGACGATGGAAGAGCCAGGGGAAAGGAGGCGCCATGTCCAGGGACATCGAGGACATCGCCGACATCGCCGGTTTCGGACGCGATGCCGACCTGTTCGACGACGCCGTACGGACCGCGCCCGCGGCCCACCCGGCCGACGGGCTCGACGTGGAGACGCCCGAGGCCGACGCCGCCGAGCAGCGCGCCGCCCTGCTCGACGACGGGGACGACGCGGAGGACGCCGAGGGTGCCGCGGAGCCCCCCGCCGACCCGGTGCTGGAGGTTGATCCGGCGGACGCGGCCGAGCAGCGGCAGGTGGTCGCACTGGACGAGGACGAGCGCCGCTGAGGCGCCGCCGAGGCCGTTGATACCGGTAAATCCCGGGTGGAACCTCCCGGCAGGCCGCCGCCGGGAGGTTCCACGAACTGAGAATGTCCGGCCGCGCGGCCCACAGTGTCGTTACTCAAAAGTACGATGGCGGTCACCGGGTCAACCCGTTCCATCCGTTCCGACACCAGATTTGGGAGGCGGCGTGACAGCCATCGAGCAGACTCAGGCGCGCCCGCGCGGCACCCGCCTGCCCCGCCGGGCCCGACGCGAACAGCTGCTGGGAGCGGCGCAGGAGGTCTTCGTCGCGCAGGGGTACCACGCCGCCGCGATGGACGACATCGCCGAGCGGGCCGGGGTCAGCAAGCCGGTGCTGTACCAGCACTTCCCCGGGAAGCTGGAGCTCTACCTCGCCCTGCTCGACCAGCACTGCGAGTCGCTGCTGCACTCGGTGCGGACCGCGCTGGCGTCCACCTCGGACAACAAGAAGCGCGTCGAGGCGACCATGGACGCGTACTTCGCCTACGTCGAGGACGAGGGCGGCGCGTTCCGGCTGGTCTTCGAGTCGGACCTGACCAACGAGCCGACCGTCCGCGAGCGGGTCGACAAGGTCTCGCTGGAGTGCGCGGAGGCGATCAGCGAGGTCATCGCGGAGGACACCGGGCTGGCCCGGGAGGACGCCATGCTGCTGGCCGTCGGCCTCGGCGGCGTCTCCCAGGTGGTGGCCCGCTACTGGCTGGCCACCCGCAGCGAGGTCCCCCGCGACACCGCGGTGCAGCTGCTGACCTCGCTGGCCTGGCGCGGCATCGCCGGTTTCCCGCTGCACGGCACCGAGGGCCACCACTGAGACACTTCCGGGCGGTGTTCGCTCACGGCGTGGGCGATCCACGGATTCCGGCCCGTTCGGCCGGGCTAGTCTGTGCTGCGTACGGCGCGATTCACCGCGCACACCGCCAGACCAGTCGGAGGTAATCAAGCCGTGGAGGTCAAGATCGGCGTGCAGCACGCGCCGCGCGAGATCAACATCGAGAGCTCGCAGTCGGCCGCCGAGGTGGAGAAGGCCGTCGGCGACGCGCTGAGCGGCAGCTCCAAGCTGCTGACCCTGGTGGACGAGCACGGGCGCAAGGTCCTGATCCCCGCCGACCGCCTCGCCTACGTGGAGATCGGTGAGCCGGCCACCCGCCGGGTCGGGTTCGGCGCCTCGCTCTGACCGGAATCCCACGGAGGGGCGGCGACCGGCTGTAACCGGTTGCCGCCCCTCCGTTTCGTCGCGCGCCCCCGGGGGGTATGACCCCCTGTGCACAGCGGTCCCTGCCCAGGGACACCGACTGGAGGGGGACAGGGATGTTGTGGGAAGCCCTCGCTTTCGCCGTCCTCGGGCTCGCCGCCGCCCTGGCGGCCACCGGCCTGCTGCCCGCACGACTGCCCCGCACCCCGCTCGTCCTCGCCACCGGCCCGGTGGCGGCGCTCACGGGCGGCCTGGTGGCGCGCACCATCTTCGGCGCCGGCCGGCCGGAGATGACCATCCCGGTCGCGCTGGTGGTGGCCGCGGCCCTGCTCAGCCTGCTGGCGCGGCCGGACCGCCCGACCCCGGCGGCCTGACCGCGCGGGGCGGGGCGCCGCCCGGGAGGGCAGGCGGCGCCGAGGGGACGTCGCCCGGCGAGGGGAGCGGGTGCGGCGTCACGCGGCCAGCCCCAGCGCCGCCATCCGCTTGGTGTGCGCCTCGGTGATCCGGGAGAACATCCGGCCCACCTCGGCCAGGTCGAAGCCGTCGGCGACACCGCCGACCAGCATCGTGGACAGCGCGTCCCGGTCCGCCACCACCCGCTGGGCCTGGGACAGCGCCTCGCCCATCAGCCGCCGGGCCCACAGCGCCAGCCGGCCGCCGACCCGCGGCTCGGCCTCGATGGCGGCGCGCACCTTGCCGATCGCGAAGCCGGCGTGCCCGGTGTCGTCCAGCACGGCCAGCACCAGGGTGCGGGTGTCGGAGTCCAGCCGGACCGCGACCTCGCGGTAGAAGTCGGAGGCGATCGAGTCGCCGACGTACGCCTTGACCAGGCCCTCCAGCCAGTCCGACGGCGCGGTCAGCCGGTGGAACCCGTCCAGCGCCGCGCCGAAGGGCTCCATCGCCAGGTTCGCCGTCTCGCCGACCTCCGTCAGCCGGTCCCGCAACCGCTCGAAGTGATGGAACTCCGCCGCCGCCATCGCCGCCAGCTCCGCCTTGTCCTCCAGCGTCGGCGCCAGTTTGGCGTCCTCCGCGAGCCGTTCGAACGCGGCCAGCTCGCCGTACGCCAGCGCCCCCAGCAGGTCGACGACGGCGGCCCGGTAGCGCGGGTCGGCCGCCGCGGTGTCCCAGGTCTGGGCGGCGATGCCGGGGGCCGGCGCGGTGGCGGGGTCGGACGTGGTGGTCTCGTCAGGCGTCTCCATGCTGCGCACAATAGCCAAGTCCCGGGCGGTCGTAGGACCCGCCGCGGGACCGGCCGGAAGCCGGCCGGTGGGCGCCGCCGATCAGCCGTGGGCCCGTACGCGATCGTGATGACGTCCCTAACGAAACATTTGATCGGGTGCAGCTACGTGTTTCCGGGGTAGAGTGGTATTGCACCCGTCGGTAGTCGGTTCACTTCCGATCGTCCGGCGGGCGACGTGTGCAACACCAGGATGCCCGGTCGGTGGCCCGATCGGCTCCGAACCGACCGCCTTCCCGCCATCGGGAGGGGCCCGCTCGCGGCATGAGCGAGGGCAGCGGTCCCGCGCTCCACAGCCTTCACGGCTGTACGACACCTCTGCGCGGTCAGCATCCGACGCCGTTCTCGACACGGCGCCCCGGCTGCTCGACCCCCCTTGCCGCACAGTGCCGCGTCTCACAGAAGAGGCAACATCCTGACCACCACGACTTTCCGCAGCCTCGGGATCCTCCCCGAGACCGCCGAGGCCCTCGAGGCCGTCGGCATCATCACTCCTTTCCCGATCCAGGAGATGACGCTCCCGGTCGCCCTCGCGGGCAACGACGTCATCGGCCAGGCGAAGACCGGCACCGGCAAGACGCTCGGTTTCGGCCTGCCGCTGCTGGAGCGGGTCGTCGTCGCCGCCGACGTGGACGCCGGCCGGGCGAGCGCGGACCAGCTCACCGACGCGCCGCAGGCCCTCGTCGTCGTCCCCACCCGCGAGCTGTGCCAGCAGGTCACCAACGACCTTCTCACCGCGGGCAAGGTGCGCAACGTCCGGGTCGCCGCGATCTACGGCGGCCGGGCCTACGAGCCGCAGGTCGAGCAGCTGAAGAAGGGCGTCGACGTGGTCGTCGGCACCCCGGGCCGGCTGCTGGACCTGGCCGGGCAGAAAAAACTCAACCTCAAGCGGGTCCGCGCGCTGGTGCTGGACGAGGCCGACGAGATGCTCGACCTGGGCTTCCTGCCCGACGTCGAGAAGATCATGGCCATGCTCCCGGTGAAGCGGCAGACGATGCTGTTCTCCGCGACGATGCCCGGCGCGGTGATCGGTCTGGCCCGCCGCTACATGTCGCAGCCGACCCACATCAGCGCCTCCTCGCCCGACGACCTGGGCGCCACGGTGGCGAACACCACCCAGCACATCTTCCGCGCCCACTCCATGGACAAGCCCGAGCTGGTCTCGCGCATCCTCCAGGCCGACGGCCGCGGGCTCGCGATGATCTTCTGCCGCACCAAGCGCACCGCCGCCGACGTGGCCGAGCAGCTGGAAAAGCGCGGCTTCGCCTCCGGCGCGGTGCACGGCGACCTCGGCCAGGGCGCCCGCGAGCAGGCGCTGCGGGCGTTCCGTAACGGCAAGGTGGACGTGCTGGTCTGCACCGACGTGGCGGCCCGCGGTATCGACGTCGAGGGCGTCACCCATGTGATCAACTACCAGACGCCCGAGGACGAGAAGACCTACCTGCACCGCATCGGCCGCACCGGCCGGGCGGGCGCGTACGGTACGGCGATCACGCTAGTCGATTGGGACGACATCCCGCGCTGGCAGCTGATCAACAAGGCGCTCGACCTGCCGTTCAACGACCCGGAGGAGACGTACTCCACGTCCCCCCACCTGTACGAACTGCTGGGCATCCCGGCCGGCACCAAGGGTGTGCTGCCCCGCGCCGAGCGGACCCGGGCCGGTCTGGACGCCGAGGCGGTCGAGGACCTCGGTGAGACCGGCGGCCGCGGTGGCGGCGCGGCCCGCGGCGGCCGGCGCCCCGGCGGCCACCAGGCCGCGCCGGTCGAGGACCGCCCGGCCCGCACCCGCACCCCGCGGCAGCGCCGCCGCACCCGCGGTGGCGAGGCCGCCGGCCCGGTGACGCCCGTCGCCGGGACCTCGGCCGAAGCCGCCGCGGCGGTCTCCGCGCCGGAGACCGCCGACGCGGTGCGGCCGGCCCCGCGCCGCCGGCGCCGTACCCGCTCGGGCCCGGCCCAGGGGGAAGCGGCCGTCGCCGCGCAGCCCGCCGTCGCCGCCGAGCCGGCCGCTCCCGCCGAGCCGGCCGCTCCCGTCGAAGCGGTCACCCCGGCGCCGGTCACCCCGGCGCCGGTGACGCCGGTCCCGCCGACCGGGGTGACCGAGGCGGAGGCCCCGAGGGCGCCCCGCCGCCGGACCCGCAAGGCCACCGCCGAAGTACCCGCGCCGGCCACCGCGCCCGACGCCGAGGAGACCGCCAAGGCCGCCCCCCGCCGCCGCACCCGCAAGGCCGTGGCCGAGCCGGTCGCCGCCGAGGCGGTCGCCGCCGAGCCGGTGGCCGCGGTCGCGACGGTCGGGTCCGCCGCCGAGGAGGCCCCGAAGGCACCGCGCCGCCGGACCCGCAAGGCCACCGCCGAAGTACCCCCGCCGGCCACCGCGCCCGACGCCGAGGAGACCGCCAAGGCCGCCCCCCGCCGCCGCACCCGCAAGGCCGCCGCGGTGGAGGCGGACGCGGGCTGATCCGCGACCGGACCCGTACGGTGGACGCCCCCGGCCTCGCGGCCGGGGGCGTTCTTGTGCGGCGGCGGCCGTGGAAGAGCCGGTAAGCAACCTCTCGGACATACGCTGCGCGTAATCTCAGTCCATGAGCCGACCCTCTGCCCTCGATCTGCCGGAGAACGTGTCCGCCCGTCGGCTGGAGACGTCCCGTGGTTCCTTCGCGGTACTGGACGCCGCCCCCGGCCCGGACGCGCCGCCGCTGGGCACCGCACTGCTCGTACCGGGCTTCACCGGCAGCAAGGAGGACTTCCTCGACCTGCTGCCGCCGCTGACCGGGGCGGGCTTCCGAGCGGTGGCGGTGGACGGCCGCGGCCAGCACGAGTCGGGCGGCCCGCGGGAGGAGTCCGCGTACGCGCAGGCGGAGTTGGCGGCCGACGTGGTCGCGCAGAGCGCGGCCCTCGCGGCCGGACCCGGCGGCGGCCCGCTGCATCTGCTGGGGCACTCGCTCGGCGGCCACATCGCCCGCGCCGCCGTACTGGCGGCCGGGCCGGCGCAGTGGACCTCGTTGACGCTGATGAGTTCGGGAGCCGCGGAGATCACCGCGGAGCAGCAGATCCGTACCCGGCTGCTGGTGGACTACCTGCCCAGCATGGACATGGAGACGGCCTGGCAGACCATGCGGGCGATGGACGGGGAGAACGGCCCGGGTGACGCGGCCGCGGACGACGGTACGCCGGACTGGCTGGAGGAGTTCCTGCACCGCCGGTGGGTGACCACCGTCCCTGAGCAACTGATAGCCACCGCGAAGCAGTTGATGACCGAGCCGGACCGGGTGGCCGAACTGGCCGCCGTCCCGCTGCCCAAGCTCGTCCTGTCCGGCGAGGTGGACTACGCCTGGCCGGTGCCGTCGCTGGACGCGATGGCCGAACGACTGGACGCCGAGCGCGTGGTGATCAAGGGCGCCGAGCACTCCCCCAACGCGGAGCGGCCGGCGGAGACCTCGATCGCGCTGACGGCGTTCTGGAGCCGGGCCGCCCGTGGCGGCGCCCGCTCCCTCACCGGTGAGTAGTGAAGGTTGGCAAGGGTTTCATTAGCGTAGGGAATGTTTCGAAGGGGGTGTTCGTTGACCACACATGTAACGAGCGACGAAGGGAGAAGCCCCATGCGCTTCGAGATCATGCGACTCGATGACCGGACCGGCACCGCAGTGGAGAGCACCGTCGTGGAAGCCTCCGCCGTGAACAAGATCGTGCAGCAGGCGGCGGCCATCGGCCAACGCATCTACATCCGCCCCGCGGACTGAACGGCTTCACCCGGCTCAAAGGCTTCACCAGGCTCGACGCAACGGCGCCCCGTAGCAATAGTACGGGGCGCTTTCGCCTGCCCGGACCGGACCACGCCGGTCCGGACCGGGTCGGCGCAACCCGGACAGGGCGGCGTCGGGACGCGGGTCGGGCCCTAGACCGCGCCGACCGGCGCCGCGCCCGTGGCCCGGCGGGCGATCTCCCGGTAGACCTCCGGGTCGGTGACGCACTCGCCGAGGACCACCGTCTTGCGGCTGCCGTGGTAGTCGCTGGAACCCGTGGTGAGCAGGCCGAGTTCGGCCGCCAGTCCGCGCAGCCGGGCCCGGGTCGGGCCGTCGTGGTCCACGTGGTCGACCTCGACACCGTCGAGGCCCGCGGCGGCGAGCTCGGCGATCACCTCGTCCGGAACCGTCTCACCGCGCTTGTGCGCGCCCGGGTGCGCGAACACCGTCACCCCGCCCGCGCCCTTTACCAGCCGGATCGCCTTGAAGGGGTCCAACTCGTGCTTCGCCACGTACGCCCGCCCGTCGTTGGCGAGCCACTGCGCGGTGAACGCTTCCGAGACGCTGCCGATGACCCCCGCGTCCACCATCGCAGTGGCGATGTGCGGCCGGCCCACCGAGCCGTCCCCGGCGATCGCGGCGACCTGCTCCCAGGTCACCGGGACGCCCAGTTCCTGAAGCCTGGCGACCATGCCGCGGGCCCGGGGCACCCGGTCGTCGCGCACCAGCTCCCGCTCCCGGTCCAGTTCGGGTTCGGCGGGGTCGAACAGGTAGGCCAGCATGTGCATGCTGATGCCGCGCACCCGGCAGGACAGCTCCGCCCCGGTGACCAGCGTCAGGCCGGCACCGGCGCCCAGTTCGCGCAGGGCGGTCCGAGCCGCCGCATGGCCGCCCACCGTGTCGTGGTCGGTCAGCGCCACCACGTCGAGCCCCGCGGCGGCGGCGTTGCGTACCAGCTCGCCGGGGGTGTCCGTACCGTCGGAGGCCGTGGAGTGGGTGTGCAGGTCGATGCGCACGGCAGGACTCCCGGAGGCGGGTCGGGTCATGGGAGCGCAAGGATAGCGTCAGCGCCCACCCCGACCGCGCACGGAGTGCGCCGCCCGCGGACCGCCCGGCCACACCGTCGGCCACGCCGTCGGCCGACCCGCGGCCTCAGCCCAGCAGGCGCGACGACAGCGCCCCGCACGGCAGCAGGTCCACTTCCGCCCCGGCGTCCCGCAGATCCGTCAGCACCAGCTCGTCGTACATCAGCAGCCCGGTCTCCTCGGGCCAGACGATCGCCCACAGCCACAGCCCGAGCGCCTCGCCGACGAAGACCGCGCGGTCCTCGGGAGTGCTGACGACGTGCCACAGGGCGGTCGGGCGGCCGGCCGCGAGCACCTTGGCGTGGGCCGGCCGGTTCAGGCACATGTCCGGGCCGGGATCGGGCCCGGGAATGCCCGCGTACCGCGCGCCGAGCCCGACGCCCAGTTCCTCCGCGATCAGCATCAGCTCGCCGGGGCCGCCGAGGGGGCCGGGGCCGGAGCAGGTCAGCGCGGTGGCCCGGCCGCCGCTGCGGTCGTCACCGGCGCTCGCCACCCCGGAGAAGAGCCAGCCGACGGGCAGCGGCCAGGGCATCCAGACCGGGACGTGGGAGCGGTGCACCACCACGCCGAGCGCCTCGACGCTGGGCGGGACGACGGGTTGCAGCGGCTGAACGCTCCCGTGGGCGTCGCACTGCCAGGAGTCGGCGAAGAGACCGGGCGCCCGGACCCTGCCACCGCACTTCGGGCAACTGGGTTCACCCCTCATAAACCACCACGGTCCTCCCGGACCGTGCCCGCGTCAAGGACGATCACCCGTCCAGACGCACCGGCCCGCGCGCCGGGTCCCGCAGGTCCGTACCGTGCGCGAGCCACCGCTCCTGGAGGGCCGCGGCGCCGTGCACCCGCTTCCAGGCTGCCTCGTTCGGGGTCATCGGCAGCAGCGGCAGGAACCGCACCGGCTCCATGGGCCCGTCCAGGGCGAGGTCCGCGACCAGGCCACCGCCCTCGGCGACCAGCACCGCGGAGAAGGGCGCCCCCGGCCACAGCGGCTCGCCGACCTCCAGCGAGCTGCCCGGGGCGACCACGACGCCCTCGACTTGCGGGGACGCGGCCAGGACCGCGAGCGGCCGCAGGACCTTGTCTGTTTCGGCACGTCCGGCGCGGACCGTCAGCAGCAGTTCGGCGCGCGGACCGCGGACCGGATCCGCGACCGTCGCCAACGGGTCCCCCATGGGCTGCGCGGACATGCCAAGAGTGACGTATCGTCGCAGGCCAGCATCCACGTAGCGGAGCACTTCGATACGCTCGGCCCCCAGGAAGGTGACCGCCGCGCGGGCGTCCGGCACGCCGAACGCGGCCCGCAGTCTGGCCTCGACCAAGGGCGTGACATCTGACATACGGCGAGCATAGAGCGCGTATGCACAGCGCGAAGCGCGGCGGAGAGCGCTTGCGGGCTTGCTAAAGTGGGGCGTTCGCGCGTACCTCATCCCCCAGCGGGGATTGGCCGGAGGAGGTGGGACTGACATGGATCCCAGTCGACCGTGCAGTACCGGCAGCTCTTCCATGTGTCGCCCCGCGCGCTGAGCCCCCGCGTTCTCTACCCGGCCTCCCGGACCCGAAACGCGCGTTGAACCGGCTTGCCCGCGGAGCGTTTCCGCGCTGGAAGAGCGCCCTGAACTGCCTGTGATCAACCCGTCCTGATCAGCAATTCAGTGCGGCGCCATGCCGTAGGCCAGTCCGTGAAGGAGCTTGCCATGTCGATGATCCGTGATCTGCGCGCCGTCGTACGCCCCACCCTGCGCAAGACCGGCGAGTCCTACGACTACGGCCCGGCCCACGACTCCTCCACCGCCGGCAGCGCGGTGGTGGACTGCGCGGTCTACCGGGGCGGGGTCAGGTGCAGCGACAGCGTCGGCCTGAAGGACGCGCTGCGGATGGTCAGGGCCGACCGCAGCGCCGAGCAGTGCGACGGCAGCGACGGCTTCGTCTGGATCGGGCTGCACGAGCCGACCGAGCAGGAGTTCGCCGGGATCGCCGAGGAGTTCGCGCTGCACCCGCTGGCGGTCGAGGACGCGGTGCACGCCCACCAGCGGCCCAAGCTGGAGCGGTACGACAACTCGCTGTTCACCGTCTTCAAGACGATCCGCTACGTCGAGCACGCCGAGCTGACCGCCACCAGCGAGGTGGTGGAGAGCGGCGAGATCATGGTCTTCACCGGCCGGTATTTCGTGATCACCGTCCGGCACGGCGGCCACGGCTCGCTGCGGTCGCTGCGGCACCGGCTGGAGGAGGACCCGGAGCTGCTGTCCAAGGGCCCGTCCGCGGTGCTGCACGCCATCGCCGACCGGGTGGTGGACGACTACCTGGCCGTCACCGAGGCGGTGCAGGACGACATCGACGAGGTCGAGATCGACGTGTTCTCGGCGAGCACCGGCAAGGCGCCGCGCGGCGGCGACGCGGGCCGGATCTACCAGCTCAAGCGGGAGGTGCTGGAGTTCAAGCGGGCGGTCTCCCCGCTGCTGCGGCCGATGCAGATGCTCGGCGAGCGGCCGATGCGGCTGATCGACCCGGACATCCAGAAGTACTTCCGCGACGTGGCCGACCACGTGGCCCGGGTGCACGAGCAGGTCATCGGCTTCGACGACCTGCTGAACTCGATCCTGCAGGCCAACCTGGCGCAGGCCACCGTCGTGCAGAACGAGGACATGCGCAAGATCACCGCGTGGGCGGCGATCCTGGCGGTGCCGACGATGATCACCGGCGTGTACGGGATGAACTTCGACACGATGCCGGAGCTGCGCTGGCGGTTCGGCTACCCGGCGGTGCTCGTCGCGATCGTGGCGATCTGCTACGCGATCCACCGCGGGTTCCGCCGCAACGGCTGGCTGTAGCCGGCGGAGCTCCGGCCGGGCGGACCGGTGTCAGGCCGCCGGTACGGTGCTCCTGCGGCGGTCGGCGAGGATCACCAGGGCCAGGCCCGCGAGGATCACGCCGAGTGCCGGGTAGGCGGCGGCCGGCGGTGTCTGGCCCAGCCACAGCGCGGCGATCAGCGCGGCGCCCGGCGTCTCCAGCAGGATCGCGGTCGACGTGGTGGCCGGGCCGAGGCCGTGCACCACCCGGTTGAGCAGCGAGTGCCCGAGCAGTTGGGCGGCGACCGTCAGCGCGGCGATCTTCAGCCAGGTCCTCCCGTCGTAGCCGCCGAGCGCCGACCCGGACACCAGGCAGGCGCCGAGCAGCACCAGCGCCGTGGTCCCGTAGCAGAGGTACGTGTACGCGGTGGTGCTCGCGGTACGCCGCACCTCCGCGCCCAGCAGGACGTATCCGGCCGCCGCCATGCCCGCGCCGAGGGCCAGCGCGTCGCCGGCCAGCGCCCGGGTGTCGGTGGACAGGTCGATGCCGGTGAGGACGACCACCCCGGTCACCGCGAGCGCGGTGCCCGCCCAGACCAGTCCTGGCGGGTGGTGACCGCGCGCCCGCATGATGAGGGTGGTCCAGATCGGGGTGGTGGTGCACAGCGCGGTCGAGGTGGCCACCGACGTCATGTTCAGGCTCGGCAGCCACAGGCCGAAGTGCAGGGCCAGCACCACGCCGGCCGCGGCGGACAACGCCAGCGCCCGGCCGCCCATGTGCCGCAGTTCGCTCCGGTGCCGCCACAGCGCGACCGGGCTGAGTACGCCGACGGCCAGCGCGTTGCGCCAGAAGGCGATGGCGAGCGCCGGGGCGGCGGTGGCGGCTATCAGCGGGGCGGACATCGAGACGCCGGCGATGGCCACGGCGAGCAGCGTGAGGTCCGGCCGCCGGCCCGGAGCGGCGCCCTCGGCGGCCACCGGGTCCGCGCCGGCGGCGACGGTGCTCTGCGGGGTGGTCACGGGGCTCCTCGGGGGCGGTTCGCGGGTCGCGGCGGTCGGCCGCCCCTCAGCGTAAGGCCCGTCCCCGACCTGAGCACCTGTCGCTTCCGCGCCAGGGAAGGGCGGGGACGCCCGGGACACGGGACCGGGCGGGGACCCGAGGCAGCGGGCCCCAAGGCGGCCGGGCCGGGGCGGGGCCGGTCCCGTGGGCGGGGAGGACGGGGGCCGGCGCCGCGGCGGGGTGTCCCCCAGGGCGTCCCGTCCGGCCGGCCAGACCCTAGGGTGGTGCCCATGACGACCGAGACCGCCTCCGCCGCCCTGCTGGCCGCCCTCGTCGAGGAGGCCGCGAAGAAGTCCGGTCTGGTCTGGGTCGACGGCCAGGCGCTCTGGCACGCCTGGGCCGACGGCGCCCTGTGCCTGGTCGGCGGCCCCGGCGAACAGCGGCTGCCGCCCGGCGTCACCGACGGCGGCTCCGTGACGGTCACCGCGCGCAGCAAGGACAAGGGCGGTCGCCTGGTCACCTGGCCGGCCGGGGTCGCTCTGCTGGCCCCGGGGTCCGCGTCCTGGTCGGCCGCCACCGCCGAGCTGAAGTCCAAGCGCCTCAACTCCCCCGACGGCGAGGGGCTGGCCGGCCGCTGGGCCCGGGAGTGCCGGGTCTTCCGCCTCACCGCCGCCGGCCCGCCGTCCGAGCACCCGGGCGCCGTCCCGACCGCCTCCGGCGCCGCCGCCCCGGTCCCGACCCCCGCGACCACCCGGCACCCCGCCCCGGCCGCCCTGCCCCGCCTGCTGACCCGCCGCCGCTCCCAGCGCTAGGGCGTGTCGTTCGGATCCGCGGGGGTCGGGTAGCGGGGTCCGGTGCGTGCGCGTGCGAGGCCGCGGAGGGAGGCGACGCGGTGTGCCGCCGGCCGGCGGGAGCGCGGCGGACGCGCGGTCCGGGTCTGCGCGGCACGGGTCTCCGGGCGCCCGGGGCGGCCGGGGTCGTCGGTTCCCCGGGCTCCCGGGCTCCCCGGGCCCGTGGATCCCCCGGGCTCAAGGAGTTCACCGGGCCGGCGGACGTCGCCGCGCTCAGGCGGTCATCAGGACGACGACGGCTTCGGGGCCGGCTTCCCGGTCGGTGACACGCCCAGCGACGTGCCGTAGTCGACCACCGCGTCCTTGCCGGGCGCGACCAGCGTGAAGTCCTGGCCCCAGTCGCTGAGGGTGAGGGTGCCCGCGTTGCCGGCGCGCTGGTAGCGCAGCGGGTAGGGGCTGCCGATCAGGGAGACGTCCAGGGAGCCGCCCTGGGAGCCGTTGACGGCGATGGTCCTGGTGCGGCCGACCCGGCGGTGGTCGCCGACCTCGGGGGTGCCGCCGAGGGTGAAGAGGTCGGCCAGCAGGACCTTCTTGTCGGTGAAGCCGCTGAACTGCCGGTAGGCGGGATCGGTGGGCGGCACCTTGACGTACTTGCCGTTGAGCTTGGCAGCGGCGGCCCGGCTGTCCTTGTCGGCGCCCCCGTCGCCGTAGAAGTCGGCGCCCGCCTTGAGGTAGAGGTCGGCGCCGACCCGCAGCAGCTGGAAGGTGCCGCCGGCGGTGGTGACCTCACCGACGCCGCCGTTGCCGCGCAGCCGCATGTCCAGCCGGTAGGACCTGCCGTCGCTGAGCACGGTGCCGGCCAGCCGGACGGTGGGGGCGGCCTCGGCGGCGGACTCGGCCTGCTGCTCTATCGTCCGCGGCGGCAGCTTGGCGACTCCGTTGGTGCCGGCGTCGGGGTCGCCGCCGCCCAGGCCCAGGCAGCCGGTCAGCAGCGGTGCCGCGCAGAGCGCTGCGAGGGCGGCGGCGGTCCGGCGACCGGAATACACGGGATCTCGTCCTCCTGCGGGCGGCGCTGCGGGCGGTCCAGAAGCTACCGCAGCGGTCGCCGCAGCGTACCCCCGGGGCGTGGGCCGGTTCGCCCGGCGGACAAGATCGTGCCGGAGTAGCCTGGCCGCGGACGACGAACGGACGAGGAGGCCCCGTATGGCCGCAGGCGCCCCCCGGGTCTTCGTCTCGCACCTGGCCGGGATCGCGGTCTTCGACCCGACCGGGGACCAGGTGGGCCGGGTCCGTGACGTGGTGGTGATGCTGCGGGTCGGCGGCCGGCCGCCGCGGGTGCTCGGCCTGGTGGTCGAGGTGGTCAGCCGGCGGCGCACCTTCCTGCCGATGACCAGGGTGACCGGCGTGGAGTCGGGACAGGTGATCACCACGGGCGTGCTGAACACGCGCCGCTTCGAGCAGCGGCCGACCGAGACGCTGGTGCTGGGCGAGCTGCTGGACCGCCGGGTACGGCTGGTCCCGACGGTGGGGGCGCCGGGGGACGGCGAGGAGGTCACCGTGCTGGACGTGTCCGTGGCGCAGCTGCCGGCCCGCCGCGACTGGGAGATCGACAAGGTCTTCGTCCGCCGCGGCAGGCCCGGCGCGCTGCGCCGCAAGGGGGAGACGCTGACGGTCGACTGGTCGGCGGTCACCGGCTTCCGGCTGGCCGAGGAGGGCCAGGGCGCGGAGAACCTGCTGGCCACCTTCGAGCGGTTGCGCCCAGCGGACCTGGCGAACGTACTGCACCACCTGTCGCCCAAGCGCCGCGGCGAGGTCGCCGCGGCGCTGGACGACGACCGGCTGGCGGACGTACTGGAGGAGCTGCCGGACGACGACCAGGTGGAGATCCTCGGCAAGCTCAAGAGCGAGCGGGCCGCGGACGTGCTGGAGGCGATGGACCCCGACGACGCCGCCGACCTGCTGGCCGAGCTGCCCGCGGAGGAGCAGGAGCGGCTGCTGGCGCTGATGGGGCCGCAGGAGGCCGCGGGCGTACGGCGGCTGCTGTCGTACGAGGAGCGGACCGCGGGCGGGCTGATGACCACCGAGCCGATCGTGCTGCGCCCGGACGCCACGGTCGCCGACGCGCTGGCCCGGATCCGCAACCCCGACCTGTCGCCGGCGCTGGCCGCGCAGGTGTACGTGTGCCGGCCGCCGGACGAGACGCCCACCGGCCGGTACCTGGGCCTGGTGCACTTCCAGCGGCTGCTGCGCGATCCGCCGTTCACGCTGCTGGGCTCGATCGTGGACACCGACCTCCAGCCGCTCCAGCCGGACACCGCGCTGCCGTCGGTGACCAGCTTCCTGGCCACGTACAACATGATCTCGGCGCCGGTGGTGGACGACAGCGGCGCGCTGCTGGGGGCGGTGACGGTGGACGACGTGCTGGACCACCTGCTGCCGGAGGACTGGCGGGAGACCGATCCGCCCGGCCCGGCGGGCGGCGCGGACGAGGACGACGACCCGGAGCGGGCGCCCTACGACCCCGCCGACGTGCCCGGGGCGGCCCGGAAGGCTCCCGATGGCCGCTGACGAGCGGGACCAGCGCCAGGGGCTGCCCGCGCGGCAGCGGGTCCGGCTGGACCAGCCGCGGGTCACCGGCCGGCGCAGCCTGCTGCCCGCGTACGACCCGGAGGCGTTCGGCAAGTTCTCCGAGCGGATCGCCCGCTTCCTGGGCACCGGGCGGTTCATCGTCTGGATGACGGTCCTGATCATCCTGTGGGTGCTCTGGAACATCTTCGCGCCGCGGGCCATGCGGTTCGACCCGTACCCGTTCATCTTCCTGACCCTGATGCTGTCGCTCCAGGCGTCCTACGCGGCGCCGCTGATCCTGCTGGCGCAGAACCGGCAGGACGACCGGGACCGGGTCAACCTCGAACAGGACCGCAAGCAGAACGAACGCTCCATCGCCGACACCGAGTACCTGACCCGGGAGGTGGCGGCGCTGCGGGTGAACCTGGGCGAGGTCGCCACCCGGGACTGGATCCGCTCCGAACTCCAGGACCTGCTCAGGGAGTTCGAGGACCGGCAGGCCAAGGGCGCGGTCCGGCGGCCCCGGCCGGCAGGTCGGCCGCCCACCGGGCCGGGCGCGGCGCCGGGCGCCGGACCGGGCGCGGCCCGCGGTGACGAAGCCGACGGCCGGGGTCGCTGAACCGGACCCCTCCGCCGCCGTACCATCGTGCGTATGGCTACCACCACGTACAGCACCACGCCGACCGACGAGGCCGTCCGTGCCGCGCTCGCGACCGTGAACGACCCGGAGATCCACAAACCGATCACCGACCTCGGCATGGTGAAGTCCGTGGACATCGGGTCGGACGGCGCGGTGGCCGTCACCGTCTACCTGACGGTCTCCGGCTGCCCGATGCGCGACACCATCACCAGCTCGGTCACGGCGGCCGTCCGGGCCGTCGCCGGGGTCACCTCGGTGCGGGTCGGGCTGGACGTGATGAGCGACGAGCAGCGCCGGGAGCTGGCGTCCTCGCTGCGCGGCGGCCAGGCCGAGCGGGAGATCCCGTTCGCCCGGCCGGGATCGCTGACCCGGGTCTACGCGGTCGCCTCCGGCAAGGGCGGCGTCGGCAAGTCGTCGGTGACGGTGAACCTGGCGGCGTCCATGGCCGCCGACGGCCTCAAGGTCGGAGTGGTGGACGCGGACATCTACGGCCACAGCGTGCCGCGCATGCTCGGTGTCGACGGCCGGCCCACCCAGGTCGAGAACATGATCATGCCGCCGTCCGCGAACGGGGTGAAGGTCATCTCGATCGGCATGTTCACCCCCGGCAACGCCCCCGTCGTCTGGCGCGGGCCGATGCTGCACCGGGCCCTGCAGCAGTTCCTGGCCGACGTGTACTGGGGCGACCTCGACGTCCTGCTGCTGGACCTGCCGCCCGGCACCGGCGACATCGCCATCTCGGTGGCCCAGCTGGTTCCCAACGCGGAGATCCTGGTGGTGACCACCCCGCAGCAGGCCGCCGCCGAGGTCGCCGAGCGGGCCGGGTCGATCGCCGTCCAGACCCACCAGAAGATCGTGGGCGTGGTGGAGAACATGGCGGGCATGCCGTGTCCGCACTGCGACGAGATCGTGGAGGTCTTCGGTTCCGGCGGCGGCGACCGGGTCGCCGAGGGCCTGTCCCGCACCACCGGTACCAACGTGCCCGTCCTCGGCCGGATCCCGATCGACGTGCGGCTGCGCGAGGGCGGCGACGACGGCCGCCCGGTCGCCCTGTCCCACCCGGACTCCCCCGCGGGGGCCGCGCTGCGCGGCATCGCCGGCAAGCTGGGCGGGCGGGCCCGGGGCCTGGCGGGCATGTCGCTGGGGATCACCCCGCGCAACAAGTTCTAGGGCGTCCGCGGCACCGTGGAAACGCCGGGACCGGCCGGTGACCCCCGGCGCCGGGACCGGCCGATCGCCGGCCGGTCCCGGCGCCTTCGGCGCGGAACGTGCCGTCGGGCCCGGTGGCCGGCCCGTCCTGCGGTGGGGGCGGGTCTCAGCCCTCGTAGGTGGTCAGGTCGCGCACCACGGACAGGCCGAGGCCGTAGGCGCTCATGCCGCGCCCGTAGGCGCCCAGGTGCACCCCGCGGGCCGCGCCGGCCATCACCCAGCCGTACTCCGACTCGCGGTAGTGGAAGGGCGTCGGCTCCCCGTCCACCGGAAGAGTGAGCGTGGACCAGCCGGGCCCGTCCAGGTCGTCCGCCAGCTCCCAGGCCGCCGCGGTCTGCTGGTCGAGCCAGTCCTGCCGCAGGGACCGCTCCATGTGCGTGGGCCAGGTGCACGACAGCAGTCCCGAGCCGGCCAGCCAGGCCGCCGACGAGACCGAGGTGGCCTCCAGGACGCCGGTCCCGTCCGCGCTGCGCCGCCCCGGGCGCCGGGCCACCGTGACGGCCACGGCGAACCGCAGCCCCTCGGGGTCGGCCGCCTCCGCCTTCAGGGAGGGCTCGTCACCGTGCCCTATCGAGCCGTGCTCGACCGTGCCGTCCGCGCTGACACCGACCGTGCCGAGCCAGCGGGGCCCGGTGAACGCCTGGTCCAGCCCGTACCACGGGAAGTCGGCCATCAAGTAGCCGTCGACCGCCCCCCGCGCCGTGCCGGTCTTCGTCTCCATATGGGTCGCGCCTCCTCCAGTGCCCTTCTGGGCGACTTGCCATCTTGCCCGACCCTGGGTGGGTTCGGCGGCCGAAACGGCGTGGGGTGACGGCGAACACACGGACATCGGTCCACCAAGCGGGTGAAACACCCGCACCGGGTTGACCGCGGCGGCCGTCCGGGGCGGGCGACGGGCCGGGGCGCATCCAGGTGCCGGCCGGTGTCACCGCCGGCCGTGCGGGCCGCTCAGGTCGCGTCGGAGTCGAACGGCGGCGCTTCGTCCGGGGCGAGCCGGTCGGGCTTGCGCAGCCGGTCGGGCGCGGCGGCGCCCTGGCCGGTCCCGGCGGAGGCGGCCGGAGCCGCGGCGGTACCGGTGGAAGCGGCCTTGGCGGCCGGCTCTACGCCGTTCACCGCGTCGGTGACCTCCGCCATCTCCTTGCGGAGATCGAAGCTGCTGCGCAGATCCTTGAGCTCCTTGAGGCCGTACTCATCCTCCTCGCCGTTCATCAGGTTCTTCCGGATGAACGTCTTGGGGTTGAGGTCCTCGAACTCGAAGTCCTTGAACTCGGGGCCCAGCTCGCGGCGGATGTCCTCCTTGGCGCTGTCGGAGAACTCCCGCACCTTGCGGATGAACCGCATGGTGTCCTGGATGACCTTCGGCAGCTTGTCCGGGCCGAAGACGAGCACGGCAAGGACGACGAGGGCGACCAGCTCCAGCGGGCCTATGTCGAAGAACACCTTGCAGCTCCTTGGGACGTCCACAACCTGCTGGGCAGGGTCCGGCGGACATTACGGTACCCGTCGCCGCCGTGGATGCGGGAGTGGCCCGGCCAACACTACGTCGCCGGGGGGTGAAGGGAGACCCCCGTACGAGTGGTGGCCGGGCTCAGCGCGGCCCGGCGGGGCTCAGCGCAGCACCACGGAGGAGCGCGGCGGCTCGGCCGCCACGGCCGTCACCAGCGGTACGGCGCCGGGCGGCAGCAGCGGTCTGGTCAGGGACACCGAGGCGGCCGAGGTGACGGACCGGGCGGCGGCCGGGGCGCGGGTCAGCCGCTCGTCCACGGCGCCCAGCACGCCGCGGGGGGTGACTCCGCGGGTGTCGGAGACCGAACCCGCGGTCAGCGGGCTCACCGCGGGGCCGTCGTCGGGACGGGCGCCGCCGTCGACCGCGGCCTCCATCGGGAGGGCGCCGCCGATCGCGATGGCCGCCATCGAGAAGGCGCCGGCCGCCGCGAAGGCGAACCTGCGGCTGCGGTGCCGCGGCGCGACGGCCACCGGGTCGGCGGCCGGGTGCGGTTCCGCGGCCGGCTGGTGGATACGGAAGCCGCGCGACCGGGAGCCGGCCGGGGCCAGCAGGTCGCGGGCCGGGCCGAGGTAGGAGAACCGGCCCGAGCCGAGCGGTCCGGAGCCCAGCGGCCCCGAGCCCAGCAGGCCGCCGTCGAAGGGCCCGGCGGGCTCCTCGCCCAGCGCCGGGCCGGGAAGGCGCGCGGACGTGTCGTGGTTCCCGGGGCCGGCGGGCGGGTCCCAGGGGCCGCCGCGTCCGGGGTTCTCGGCCGTGCCCATGCCGGGCAGGCCCTGCAGCCTGGCCAGCAGCCCGGCCGATATGGCCGGCAGCTCGGAGGCCGCGACCACGCTCTTGAGCCGCCGCTGTTCGGCGGCGGCCGCTTTGCACTGTGTACACGTCGCGAGATGGGCGAGTACGCGATCCCGGCTGTCGTCGGTCAGCTCCCCGTCGACGAACGCCGCGAGGCGGTCGCCGAGGTGCTGCTCGGCAGGTCCGGGACGGTGGGGACGATGCTCGCCTGAACCGCTGCTGCTCACGTTCTCCCGCCCTCCAGGCCAGGTTTCGGTGCGGTGGCAGCAAGCGCGGGGGCCGGGCGCACGCCGGGCGCCCGGTGTTCCAGAGCCTTGCGCAGGTGGGAGCGGCCGCGGTGGATCCTGCTCCGTACCGTGCCCAGCTTCACGCCCAGCGTCGCGGCGATCTCCTCGTACGACAGCCCCTCGATGTCGCAGAGCACCACGGCGGCGCGGAACTCCGGCGCGAGGGTGTCCAGCGCCTGCTGGACGTCCGCGTCGAAGTGCGTGTCGTTGAAGTGCTGTGCCGGGGACGGCTCACGGCTGGGGAGCCGCTCCGCCGCGTCGTCGCCGAGTGCATCGAACCGGATCCGCTGCCGGCGCCGCACCATGTCCAGGAAGAGGTTCGTGGTGATGCGGTGCAGCCAGCCCTCGAAGGTGCCGGGTGTGTAGGTGGACAGGGAGCGGAAGACCCGCACGAAGACCTCTTGGGTGAGGTCCTCCGCGTCGTGCTGGTTGCCGGTCAGCCGGTAGGCCAGCCGGTACACCCGGGCACTGTGCGTACTGACGATCTCCTCCCAGGTGGGAGGGGTCCACGTCGGAGTGTCCCCGTCGGTTGCGAAGGTCGCGGTGGTGACGGAGCTCGCGGCGGCGGTTTCGTTCTCGCGTGAAGGATCATCAGCGGTGTTGGTCACGGATTTGGGCTGTCCGGCGGACCTGTGAAAGTGCGACCGCACTCTCCGGTCACCGGCCGCAGCCGCACCTCCCCTGTCGGCTCTGGTGGTGTCCAGTAGAGCCCCTACCATAGCCACCTCGCCCGTTAGCTCCGGATAAGTGCGCTTGCCCGGGGCGTAAGAGCTGCGCCAGGACCGCTCGCGGCTCTCGCCCCCTTGTGTTCTGCCTGCCTAACGCACGGTCCCATCCGCTGGTTCCCGGCCCCAACGGATACAGTCGCCGAGGGGCCTCGCGGCCAGGCGAACGCAAGGCGGACAACCGTGGTGACAGGGAGAGGGCCATTACCGGCAACCGGCAGGCGAGCTGGGCGTTCGCGGACGCGTTCGTCGCCGAGGACGAGGCCCTCATACGCGCCCGCGCCCATTCCCACCGCGCCGGGCTGCGGCCGGTCTCACCCGGTACCGGGGCGACGCTGCGGATGCTGGCGGCGACCGGTGACGCGAAATCGGTGGTGGAGATCGGTACCGGCACCGGCGTCTCCGGCATCCACCTGATGCGCGGGATGCGGGCGGACGGGGTGCTGACCACCGTGGACACCGAACCGGACCGCCAGCAGCTGGCGCGGGAGGCGTACCGGGACGCGGGGTTCGCCGCCAACCGGTCCCGCTTCATCTGCGGCCCGGCCCTGGAGGTGCTGCCCCGCCTCACCGACGGCGGCTACGACCTGATCTTCTGCGACGCCGACCGGCTGGAGTACCTGCACTACCTGGACGCCTCGCTACGGCTGCTGCGGCCCGGCGGCCTGGTGTGCTTCGAGGGCGTCTTCAGCCGCGGCCGCGCGCTGGACGCCGCGCACCAGGATCCGGAGTCGCAGTCGCTGCGCGAGCTGCTCCGCGAGGTCCGCGACAACCCCGAGCTGGCGGCGGTGCTGCTGCCGACCGACGACGGCCTGCTGTGCGCGGTACGCGGGAAGTGACACGGGACACGCCGGGCGGGGACCGCGGGGGAGCGGGCGGCGGGGCGCCGTCGATGAGGCGCGGCCACACACCCTCGGGCGTGTGGCCGCGGCGAAAACCGGGGACCGCTGGTCTCAGACGATGGCCTTCTTCAGCGCATCGCCCAGGGCGTCCGCCTCGTCCGGGGTCAGCTCGACGACAAGCCGCCCGCCGCCCTCAAGCGGAACGCGCATAATAATGCTCCGCCCCTCCTTGGTCACCTCGAGCGGGCCGTCACCCGTCCGCGGCTTCATGGCCGCCATGCTCGTTCCCCTTCCTGAAACCAGCTCGGACTCGAACACATTGGTTCTCGGCCATTATCCCGCATCGCGGGACCCGATGACCAACATCGTCCAAGGCAATGTTCTGACCTGCGCGGATGCACGTCGTGGAAGCGAGCGGCCACGGCAGGCGGCCAGGGCGGGCGGCTGCGGTGCGTGACGGCGGGCCGGACGCGGGCCGGATTCTGCCCCGTCCGGCGTCCGCCGGAGTGCGCCGGCGGGGCGAGCCGGCGGGCCGGTTCAGCCGGGCGGCGTGCTCACCGTCCACCCCGCGTCGTCCCTTCGGCCAGGACCGGTGCGCCGACGGCGTACGTCACCCTGCGTTCCGTCACTCCTTCGCGGACTCCTTTGCGGACCCTTTCCCGCGCTCCTTTGGCGCCGCCGACGACGAGATCCTCCGCTAACTCGTCGTCGGCCTCGTCCAGCGCGGGTGAATCCAGGATCTGCACGAGGGACTCCAGCCGGCGCAGCGCCTCGTCGCGCTGTGCCACCTCCTGGCGGAAGTCGTCGCGGTACTGCTGCACGATGCCGAACCGGGCGGGCAGGGTCTCGTCGCCCTGCCGGATGAGCGCGGCGAAGCGGATCATGTCGTCCACGCTCAGCCCGGCCGCCCGCATCACACCGATCAGTTCCAGCCAGCTCAGGTGGTCGGAGCTGTACCGGCGGTGGCCGCCGGGGCCGCGGCTGACGTCGTGGATCAGGCCCAGCTGCTCGTACCAGCGCAGGGTGTGTGCGGCCAGCCCGCTGATCTGCTCCATTTCGGTGATCGTATAGATCTTTCTGTGGTCGGTGGACCGCTTGTCTAACATCTTGGGTGACCTTCCCTCGTGTTACAGGGTCTTGGGCGGTGTCGAAGTGCCGAATCGGCAGTAGCACTCAAGGAACCTGTTCATCGCGGTTCGACCGCAGGTGGTATCACGGGGTGCGCCGGCCCCTTCCGAGGCCGTGGGCGGGGATCGTCCCGTTACGAAGCGGGGCCGTCGGAAGCTTTTCGGTGTCAGCCGGGAGACGGACCGCGTCGACCGCCGCACCGGAAACCGCCCGGCCACTCCGCGCCCACCGGATCGGCGGCGGCGCGACGGAACAGGCCGGGTTCGTCGCATTCACTCCGCGATCTCAGCGGAGTACCCCTTTCCCATGGACCCTTTTATCCGGCCATCTCCTTCCAACTCCTTCCAACCCGCTGTTTATGGAGCTACCGGTGTGCGAGAAGCCGAAAATCAGATGTGATGTCGGGAGATAGGGGCAGAATCCTCACGCGTTCGTCCCACCTTGGACGTACCGCGGTACGTCCGCCGGCGGATCGGGCCGGTGGGGACAGGGGGCCGGTGGGACGGCGCCCGGGAGAACGGGCACGGCGGCCGTAAGCCACCGGCGGCGCGGGCGGGCCCGCCGCGCGGTCGGGACTCTCGGGGCACGGCGCGACCGCGGCGTCGCGGATGACGGCCCCGGCCAGGGAATATGCCATCGGGCACGATCCTTCACATCACGAGATATCGGAAATCACATGATCACCGAAGGCCGCGACCTTCCCGTGCCCAACCCCCGTAGCGCACCGTCATACACCCCATTTCGTCAGCCGAACACGCTCGGACCCCGGACGTCCGGGGAAGTCCACCCGGCAGGGTGCCATCCTTGGCACCCGTGTCATCCCGCGGCCGGTGCTTTGGCACGCGCACAGGTGCCGCACGACCGTGCCGGAATAGAGGACATCAACGCTTTCACGTCAATCCTTCCGTGCGGGGACGACCGGGGACGGACCGCCGACCGCGCAATCATATGCTTTTGGCGGTCCGCCGCACAATGACAAGTCAACATTGAATAGCGGATATTCGCGCGCCCATCGCGGTGACAGGGCACGTCATCGCACTGCGGACGCACAGACACGGACTTCGCCGACTTACCAAGGGAATGTAAAGTTCCAGATCACCGAACACACGGGCGGTTGAAACACCCCGTCGCGCGGCGCCGCGCACTCCGGCGCCGAGGCCGATACGGACCGGCCGTCGGCGGCCCCGGCGCCCGGGGAAGGCGTGGTGCGGGCCCGGACACCGAAGGGCGGCCGGGGCGGGTGCGGATCACGTCGCGGTACCGGACGCCGTCGTCGGGGCACCGTCCCCGCGGGCGGCGCGAGCCGCCGCGGACGCACTGTCCTGCCGGTCGTACTGCTCTCCCACCGTTCCCGTCCGACCCGCGGCAGGCCCCACCGCTGCTGGCCGGTTTCCTACCGCACCGCCGGCCGGCGGTGCCCGGCGCCGCCGGCCGGCTCCAGGATCTCCGCGACGGCCGCGAGGATCCGCTCCGGCTGCCGGTGCGGGAAGAAGTGCCCGCCGGGCAGCACCCGGTAGCGGAAGTCCGCGCCGGTCAGCGCGCGCCACTCGGCGACGGCCTGCGCCGGCGCCACATGGTCCTGCGCGCCGGCCAGCGCGAGGATCGGGTACGGCAGCGCCGGGCGCGCCCGGGGGCCGGACCGGGCGAGCAGCCCGAGGTCCGCGCGCAGGGTCCGCGCCACCGCGCGCGCCACCGCCTTGTGCCCCAGCGCGGTGGCCGGGGTGCCGCCCAGCGCGCGCAGCCAGGCCAGCAGTTCCTCGTCGGTGCGGGCGGCCGGACCGCCCGCACCGGCCGGACCGCCGGACCCGGCCGGGCTGCTGCCGGAGACGACCAGGGCCAACGGCCGCGGCCCCCCGTCCCGCAGCAGCCGCAGCGCGGTCTCGTACGCGACGCGCGCGCCCATGCTGTGGCCGAGGAGCACGAACGGTCCGGCGGGCGGGAGGCAGCCGAGGACGCCGTCCACCGCGTCCCGCATCCGGGTGAGCGGTGGTTCGTGGTGGCGGGTGCCGTGTCCGGGCAGCTCCACCGGCACGATCTCAAGACCGTTCGCCGCCGCCGGCTCCCGCCAGGGCAGGTAGGTCCGGGCCGCGCCGCCCGCGTGCGGGAGGCAGTAGACGCGCACCCGGCGGCCGGCCGGATCATCCGGTCCGCCGGCGCCGTCACCGTACGGCGTCCAGGGCCCGGCCGACCGGCCGGCCCCCTCCCGGCCCTGCGCCGGCGCGGCGGCGCCCGCCGCCGCGCCCGCCGCCGCGAGGGACGCGGGCGCCGCCCCGGCGGGGGCGGCCGGCGACGCGACGAGCGCGCCCGGTGCGGCCTCCCGCTCGGCGACGGGGCTCACACCAGGCTCCGCGACTTCTTGAACCGGTCGTTGTGGTGGTCGGAGTCGGAGATCTCGATCAGGGCGGGCACCTTGTACGCCTCCAGCCGCCGACGGCAGTGCGCGCGCACCTCGCTGACGAACCCGGCCCGGTCCGCCGCCGCGATCTCGTCACGCACCTTGATCACCGCCTTGACCACCATGCCGGTGACATGGCTGGGCCGGCCGCTGACGGTGGCGTCGGCGATGGCCGGGAACTCCAGCAGGACGTTCTCCACCTCGCTGGGGTAGACCTTCTCCCCGGCGACGTTGATGATCTCCGAGGACCGGCCGAGGATCCGGACGTAGTCGCCGTCGGTCTCCACCACGTCCTGGGTGTTGAAGAACCCCTTGTCGTCGAAGGGCGCGGGGGCGTTGAGGTAGCCCAGCATCGCCATCTCGGAGCGGATCCACAGGATGTCGTCCCGGATCTCGTACTCGAACCCGGGGCCGCCCAGCTTGACCCACAAGGTGTCGTCGCCCTTGGAGCGGGTCGGCAGGATGCCCAGCTCGGACAGTCCGTAGGTCTGCTTCAGACGGGCGCCCGGCAGCGCCTGCCCGATCCGCCGGAGGGTGCCCAGCGGCATCGGTTCCGTGCCGTAGGTGACCAGCTGGAGGCTGCTGAGGTCGTACCGCTCGTACACCCGGGAGATGAGCAGCATGTTCAGGAACGTCGGCGTGGTCGGCAGCACCTCGACCCGGTGGTCGGCGACGGCCTGGCACACGCTGCTCGGGGTGCGCTCGGGGACGGTCACCAGCGTGCCGCCCTGGCTCAGCGTGTGCAGCAGGGTGTTGATTCCGCCGATGTGGTCCAGGTTGAGGAACGCCAGGGTGCGCCGGGGGCGCGTCGGCTCCCCGTAGCGGGCCAGTACGCGGTCGAAGTCCAGCACGGTGGCCTTGCTGCGGCCGGTGGTGCCGGAGCTGAACAGCACCAGGCCCGGCGAGCCGGCCTCGCGCAGCCGCCGGTAGAGCTCGTGCCCCGCGGTGCGGCCGGTGCGCTCGGCGGTGCGGCCCCCGCCGTCCGCGCCGAGGGTGATCACCACCTCCGCCTCGGCGATCTCGTGGAACTCGGCGCGCTTGGGCGCCGGCAGCGCCGACAGCGGTACGACGACGGCGCCCCGGTCGACCAGCGCCAGCAGGCCGGCGCAGGCCATCGGTGAGCTGGGCCCCTCCAGGGTCACCACCTCGCCGCGGGCCACGGACTCGCGGTCGAGGAACTCGCGCCATTCCGCGACATCCGCCGCCAGCTGAGCATATGGGTACTTGATTCCGTTGAAAACGATGGCCTCGGTGTCCCCGAATGAATGAAGACGGTCGAGGAAAGAAATGCTCATTGCTCCTCCGATCATCCTGATCATCGCGCTCGCACGTCCGTCCCGGATGCCGCTCCGGCCGACATGGAACCGGGCCTGTCGCACAGCCCACAAACAATTGACAAGCTAGCCGGTTCAAGTTGGCATGAACCAAACAGCACTGCGCCAAGGTGATCTGAATCACCTTGGCGCAGGGTTGCCGGGTACGGGGACGCCGGCCGGGGCGGCGGGACCGGGGGACGGCGCCGGGCGCGGCGCCGGGAGGCGGCCCGCCGCCGGACCGGTCGCGCGGGCGGCCGGGCTGCTACACCCGCTCCTCGCTCAGGACGAAGTCCAGCAGGCCGGGGAAGCGGTCGCCGAACTCCTCGCGGCGCAGCCGGTTGACCCGCCGGGCCCCCTCGTCGCGCTGCTCGATCAGTCCGGCCTCCCGCAGCACGGTGAAGTGGTGGCTGAGGGCCGCCTTGCCCACCGGCACGTCGAAGGAACCGCAGGTACGGTCCCAGTCCGTACTGCTGGCCAGTTCCCGCACGATGACCAGGCGCACGGGGTCCGCCAGCGCGGTGAGGGCGGTGATCAGCCGCACGTCCCGAGGGTGCACATGCGCGGCGGGGGGGCGCCCCGGGTTGGTTCGGGCTTTCGTCATCTGTCCTCCCGGCGTTCCGTCGTGGCCCAAGGGGTGCGTGTCGTACCGGTGCGGTGGGCCGGCTGTACCGGTGCTGTTCACCTTCCATCGAACATAACAGGGAACCCCGCGGAACGCGCCGGGCCGCCCGCCCCGACGGCGGGGTCCGGCCACCGGGCGACGGCCGGGCGGCGCACCGGGACGGGAATTGCGCGCGGATCGGCGGAGGATACCGGAGATGAAGGAGAATTCGGACACCCTCTTGCTTCAGGTGCACTTCAACTGACTAACCTCATGCGAGTGCCGGCCGAATGACGCTTTGAAGCTTTACCGATCTCCTCTGGGACATCGGTCCGAAGGAATTGAGGAAACACCGCTCGAGCCCGTAACCGATACCGGAAAGAACCGGGAAGTCGATATGACCGAAGACAGGGCCGATGAGTCCCGAGCGGGCCTCGGCGTCGCCGTGGTCAGCGGCGGGAGCCGAAGCCTCGGCCGGGTTCTGGTGGAGCGGCTGCTCGCCGACGGCTGGCGGGTGGCCACCTTCAGCCGAACGGCCAACGAGTTCGTCGAGCAGACGGCGGAGAAGAACCCCGACACCTTCCACTGGGAGGCCGTCGACCTGGCCGACCCCGAGCGGCTGCGGGCCTTCACCCGCTCCGTCGCCCGGCGCTTCGGGCGAGTGGACCTGCTGGTCAACAACGCCGGAGTGCTGCACCAGGAGCTGCTGCTGACCACCACGGCGCAGCGGATCGAGACGCTGATCGACACCAACCTGCTCGCGCCCATCCTGCTGACCCAGGCGTGCGCCCGGCTGATGGTCCGTGGCGGCGGGGGCGCGGTGGTGAACATCTCGTCCATCAACGCCATCCGCGGCTACCGGGGCGTGGCCGCCTACGCGGCGGCCAAGGCCGGTCTGGACGGCTTCAGCCGCAGCCTGGCCCGGGAGCTGGGCGCCTTCAACATCAGGGTCAACTCGGTCGTCCCCGGCTTCTTCGAGAGCGACATGACAGCGAACGTCACCGCGTCGAACCGGGAGAGGATCCAGCACCGGACCCCGCTGGACCGGCTGGGCACCGCAGAGGAGATCGCCGACGCCGTCCTTTTCCTCGCTTCTTCCCGTGGCGGTTTCATCACCGGGCAGTCACTGGTCATCGACGGAGGAATCACATGCTGACGGACAAGGACATCCCCGACCTGATCGTCCGTGAGATCAGGTCGCTGCTGCTCGACCAGGAGGGCGAGTCGGCCAGCCTCGCGCCGGAGGACACGCTGGCCTCGGTCGGGCTGAACTCGCTGATGCTCGCCCAGCTGCTGATCCAGCTGGAGGAGACGCTGGGCGTGGACCCGTTCGGGGAGGACGTCTCGATCGCCGACATCCGTTCGATCGCGGACCTGGCGAACGCCTACGAGCGCGCGCTCACCGCCGAGGCGGCGGCCTGAGATGACGACCACCGGCAGGCAGCTGCGGCTGGACACCATCGACGAGTACCTGGGGCCGGGCGAGACCCGGTTCTTCTCCCGCGGCTACCAGCGCGCCCGGTACGACGTACGGGACGTGCGGGTGCGGCCGGCGCTGGCCGAGGGAATCTGCGTCACCGCGACCGCCGACATCAGCTACCCGGCGGACTGGTCGCGCAAGCGCGCCAGCGTGGACCTGCCGCCGCACCTGAGCACCGTGGACGCCCTGGTGCTCGGGGTCCAGCTGGCCGAGTCCCACCTGGTGCACGCGCACCGGCTGGCCGGCGCCGACCGGCGCGCGGTGCGGCTGCGGAAGGTCGCCCTGCGGGCCGGCAACGCCCCGCAGGAGGAGCTGGCCGACCTGCCGCTGAGCGCCGCGCTGGTGCGCAGCGGGGCGGACGCGCTCGCGGAGGGCGGCAACCGGTCGGTGTACGACTGCACGGTCGGCGGGCTGCGGGTGCGCTGCGAGATTGAGCACCCGACGGCCCGCGGCGGCGCGGCGGACACCGGGCCCGCCACCCGGCGGCACGACTCGCTGGCGGACGTGCTCGGCGCGGCCGAGTCCCGCTTCTACGGCGAGGGCTTCCAGCGCCGCCGGCACAGCATCCACAACGTCCGGGTGGACGTGGACACGCTGACGGCGGAGGCCGACGCCCGGTTCGCCGACGACGCCGGGAAGCCGGTGCCCGCCGAGGGCATCGAGGGTCTCGTCCAGCCGGCGGTCTCCGCGGTCGACGCGTTCGTGGTCAACCTCCAGCTGGCCCAGGTGCTGATGTACGAGCTGGACTCGCTCACCCGGGAGAGCAGCAACACCTTGTGGATGATGCAGACGGTGCTGGAGGCGCCCTACGGCCACCGCGCGCTGCCGCGGCCCGAGGAGTCGCTGCCCACCAGGACCGGCATCACCGGGCACCGGCTGCTGCCGCTGCGCGGCGGTGCGTGGCGCAGCGTGGACCTGCGCGGCGGGCTCGCGGACATCTCGATGCGCGCGGCCTTCGCCCATGAACTGCCCGAGGACGCGGCGGCGGCCGCTCGTCGGTCCGCTTGAGACACACCACACCCAGGAGGCGACTCATGCGTATTTCCATCTCCGGCACCTACTCCGCAGGCAAGACCTTCACCACGATGGCCCTGTCGCACTACACCGGCATTCCCCGGTCCCCCGCCAAGACCATCCGGGAGATCATGCCGGACGCGGTCCCCGGCAAGTCGCTGACCGAGGTGACGCCGGCCGAGTACGTCCAGCTCGCGGTGCGCCGGCACGTCGGCCGCGCGGTCAACGAGGCCCTGCTCGGCGACAGTTTCATCGCCGACGGCTCCTCGCTCCAGGAGTGGACCTACGCCGCGGCCCGGGTGCAGTTCGGCATGGACCCGGGCGCGCACACCGACGGGCCGCCGCCGGAGCCGACCCCCGAGATGGCCTTCTTCGAGGAGGTCGTCGGGCAGCTCGGCCACGCCTTCCGGCAGCACGTGAAGGAGTCGTTCGACGGTTTCGTGCACCTGCGCAACGAGTTCGCGCTGGGCGCGGACGGCCACCGCCCGATGAACGAGGCCTTCCGCACCGCGTGCGACGACATGCTGCTGGAGGCCCTGAACGAACTGGGCATCCCCTTCGCCGAGATCGGCGGCTCGGTGCCCGACCGGCTGGTGGCGATCGTCGAGCGGTTCGAACTGCCGGTGGTGCGCTCCATCGACGAGGCGATCGGCCTCGCCGAGGCCGACTACGCCAAGGTCGACTGGCGGCTGGAGAAGGTGCGGCAGCAAAGCGCCGCCTCGGCCGCGGCCGCCTGACGGCCGGTCCGCGGCGCGCCCGGCCGGGGCTTGAAGTGTTCGACGTAACGCGTACACTCGGTGTTTGATTCCAATCAAACACCTGTCACCCCGGCCGGGCACCCGGCAGAAAGCGGTGTTCTCCCATGTCCACGCCAGAAAAGACCGAGTCGGCGGACTCCTCGCGGGTCGCGTCGCCGCCGCCGACCGCGGCGCCCGCGGCCGACAGTCCGCCCGCGCCCTACGAGAAGCGCTGGCTCATGCTGCCGGTGCTGCTCGCCGCGATGTTCATGGCGCAGTTCGACCTCTACGTCGTGAACGTCGCCGCGCCCTCCCTCGAACACGACATCCACGCCGGTCAGGCCGCGCTGGAACTCATCGTCGCCGGCTACGGCTTCACCTTCGCCAGCGGCCTGATCACCGGCGGCCGGCTGGGCGACCTGTTCGGCTCCCGCCGGATGTTCCTGTACGGCACGCTGGCGTTCGCCATCGCCTCGCTGCTGTGCGGGCTCGCCCAGAACCCCACCGAACTGGTCGTCGCCCGACTGCTCCAGGGGCTCACCGGCGCGGCCATGGTCCCGCAGGTGCTCGCCATGATCACGGCGGTCTTCCCGCCGACCGAGCGGGCCCGCGCGCTGGGCTGGTTCGGTGTGGTCATCGGTGTCGGTGCGGTGGCCGGCCAGGTGCTCGGCGGCGTCCTGCTCCAGGTAAACGTGCTCGGTCTGGGCTGGCGGGTCATCTTCCTGGTCAACGTGCCCATCGCCCTGGTGGCGGTGGTCTTCGCGCTGCGCCTGCTGCCGCACCGGGCCTCGGCCGTACGCCCCCGGCTGGACCCGGTCGGCGCGATCGGCGTCTCCGCCGCCCTCGCCCTGGTCCTGGGACCGCTGGTGGTGGGCCGCAGCGAGCACTGGCCGGTGTGGTCCTGGGTCTGCATGATCGCCTCGGTCCCGGTGCTGGTGCTGGTGCTGCGCTACGAGGGTGCGCTGACCCGGCGCGGCGGTCAGCCGATGCTGGACCTCACGCTGTTCCGCAACACCGTCTTCGTCCGCGGCCTGCTGGTGTGCCTGGGCACCTTCTGCTCCTTCTTCAGCCTGGTGTTCGCCCTCACCCTGGTCCTGCAGTCGGGCCTCGGGCTCTCCCCGCTCAAGGCCGGCTTCACCTTCGCCCCGCTCGGCGTGGCCTTCGCCGTCGCCGCGATCACCTCGCCGCGGATCGTCGGCCGCTTCGGCGCCCGGCTGGTGACCACCGGCACCGCCGTCGCCGCGATCGGCATGCTGGCGCTGCTGATCGACGTCAAGCTGTCCGGCGGCGGCACCAGCGTCGCCCGGCTGATCGGCCCCATGATCGTGATCGGCGCCGGCAACGGTTTGGCCGTGCCCGCGCTCACCGGCGTGGTGCTGGCCGGCGCGAAGGTCGCCAACGCCGGCGCCGCGGCCGGGGTGTTCACCACCACCCAGCAGTTCTCCAGTGCCGCCGGGGTCGCCGGCATCGGAACCGTCTTCTTCGCCGCCCTGGGCGCCGGGCACGGCGTGGCCCACTACGCCTCCGCCCTGGCCTGGGTCGCCTCGGTCGACCTGGCACTGGCCCTGCTGTCCTGCGGCGCCAGCGCCCTGCTCGCCCGCCGGCTGCGGGCCGCCTGAGGTACGCACCCGCCGGGACCGAGCCCCGCTCCCCGCACAGGCACCGCCTGTGCGGGCCCCGACCCACACAAGGAGTGCCATGAGCACCGCAGACACCCGGATCGTCGTGCCGACCGGCAGTTCACCGGAGGTCCGCAAGCAGCGCATCGCGCTGCTGTTCGAGGAGATCATCACCAACAACCGGCTGGAGCTGGCCGACGAGATCTTCGCCCCGGACTTCTACTGGCCGCAGTTCGACCTGCGCGGGCCGGAAGGGGTGCGCACCTGGGTCCGGGCCTTCCGCGCCGCGTTCCCGGACATGAGCGACCTGGTCCAGGAGCAGACCGCGGAGGGCGACCTGGTGGTGACCCGGGTGGAGTGCGTCGGCACCCAGCTGGGCCCGTTCCGCGGCCTGCCGCCGAGCGGGCGCAAGGCGACGTTCACCGCGATCGGCATCGACCGGTTCCGCGGCGACCAGGTGATCGAGCGGGCCGCCCACTTCGACATCGTCGACCTGATGCGGCAGCTCGGCCACACCGACCTGCACGTCGAACCGGTCAACAAGCCCTGAGGGGAGCAGCGATGAGGCCCGTTCGCTTCGCGTACGCCCGGCCGCGCACCGCCGAGGAGGCCGTCGCGGAACTGCGGCGGCACGGCCCCCTGGCCCGCGTGGTCGCCGGCGGCCAGAGCCTGCTCCCGCTGATGTACCAGCGGCGGGAGCGGCCCACCGCGCTGGTGGACCTCGGCTCGGTGGACGGACTGCGGTCGCTGCGCCGGGACGGTGACGCCCTGCACATCGGCGCGACGACCACCCACCGGGCGATCGAGACGGCGACCGGGCCCGACCTGCGCGGATTCGAGGTGCTGCCGGAGGCGGCCCGGCAGATCGCGCACCTGCCGGTGCGGGTCAGGGGCACCTTCGGCGGCAGCCTGGCCAACGCCGACCCCCGCGCCGAGTGGTGTCTGCTGGCGACCCTGCTCGGCGCGGAGATCACCGCGCTCGGCCCGGACGGCGTGCGCGGCGTCCCGATCGGCGACTTCCTGCTCGGCGACGGGCGGACCGCCCTGGGCTGGGACGAGATTCTCGTCGGGGTGCGGCTGCCGCGGCCCGCGCCGAGCGCCGCGCTGGCCGAGTTCGGCTGGCAGGACGGCAGCCTGCCGGTGGTCGCCGCCGCGACCGAGGTGGAGCTGGCGCCCGACGGCTCCGTCACCGCGGTCAGGGCCGCGCTGTCCGGAGTGGCCGACCGGCCGGTACTGCTCGCCGAGGCGGAGCGGGTCCTGGTCGGCGGCGGGTCCGGCGAACAGCCGCTCGCCGCGGCCGCCCGCGGCCTCGCCGACACCCTCGACCCGCCGTCGGACGCCTGGGCGAGCGGCGCGTACCGGCGGGAGCTGGCCGCCGCCGTACTGCTCAGGTCACTGCGCGACTCCGTCAGCCGTGCCACCACCTCAGCCCTGGCGAGAACGACCTCTCAGGAGGCATCCCGATGAGCACCCAACCGGAAACCGAGACCGTCCCCCTACAGCTGACCGTCAACGGCGAGCAGCACAGCGTCGACGCCGCCCCCTGGCAGAGCCTGGCCGACGTGCTCCGCCGCTCGCTGAACCTGACCGGCACCACCGTCGGCTGCGGCCTGGGCACCTGCGGCAGCTGCACGGTGCTGGTGGACGGCGACCCCGTCCGCTCCTGCGTGATGCTCGCCGTACAGGCCGACAACAGCACGGTGGAGACCGTGGAGTCGCTGGCCCCCGACGGCAAGCTGAACGTCCTCCAGCAGGCGTTCCGCGAGCACGGCGCCCTGCAGTGCGGCTTCTGCACCCCCGGGTTCCTGATGCTCGGCACCGAACTGCTGCGCCGCGAACCCGAGGCGGACGAGCGGCAGATCCGCGAGTGCCTGTCGGCCAACCTGTGCCGCTGCACGGGCTACGGCGGGATGGTCGAGGCGGTCGCCGCCGCCACCTCGGCCGGCCTGCGCCGCTACGCCACCGCCTCGCGCCGGGACACCGCGGCCGAGCCGGCCGCCGTGCCGTCGGACGGGCCCGACGGGGAGCGCGCGTGAACCCGCCGGACCGCTCCGGGCACCGAAGCCCCCGGCGCGAGCCGGACCGGCCCGCCGCCCCCGCCCGCCGCGGCAGCACCGCCGCCACCCGACCGAGATCGGCCGCAGAAGGGACGCTCGCGCCATGACCGCCATCGGTACCTCGGTCCTCCGCCTGGAGGACGAACGGCTGCTGCGCGGACGCGGCAGGTTCCACGACGACACCGTGCGGCCCGGCCAGCTCTGGCTCCGCGTGGTGCGCTCCCCGGTCGCCCACGCGCGGATCGTGAACGTGGACACCTCGGCCGCCGAGCAGCTGCCGGGCGTGGTCGCCGTCGTCACCGCCGCCGACCTGCCCGGCCGCGCGCTCATCCCGGTCCGGCAGCCGCACCCCGGCATCGATTTCACCCCCTACCTCCAGCCCCCGCTGGCCACCGGCTTCGTCCGGTACGCGGGCGAGCCGGTCGCCGCCGTGCTCGCCGAGGACCCGTACCTGGCCGAGGACGCGGCGGACCTGGTGGTCCTGGAGTTCGACGAGCTGCCGGTGGTGCTCGACGCCCGCGCCGCGGCCGGCTCCCGGCTGGCCAGCCGGCCCGACACGCCGGCCGAGGTGGGCGTGGTGGAGTTCGGCTACGGCGACGTGGACGCGCTGTTCGACACCGCGGCGCACGTCGTGTCCGCCGACCTGTCCGTCGGCCGGCACAGCGGCACCCCGCTGGAGCCGCGCGGCCTGGTGGCCGAGTACGACGACCGCACCGAGCGGCTGACGGTGTGGGGCGCCTCCAAGGTCCCCTACTTCAACCGCCGGGTGCTGGCGGGCATGCTCGACCTGCCCGAGCACCGCATCCACATGCTGGAGTCGGACGCCGGCGGCTCCTTCGGGGTCCGCGGCGAGTTCTACCCCGAGGACCTGCTGGTGCCGATGCTGGCACTGCGCACCCGGCGGCCGGTGAAGTGGTCGGAGGACCGGACCGAGCACATGATCGCCGCCAACCACGCCCGCGAGCAGCAGCACCACTTCGAGCTCGCGTTCGACGAGGACCACCGGCTGCTCGCCATGCGGGACGAGGGCTGGCTCGACAACGGCGGGTACGTGCGGACCCACGGCGCGGTGGTCGCCGCGCTCACCGCGGCGATGATCTCCGGCCCGTACCGGCTGCCCGCCTGCCGCAGCCGGATCCACATCGTCACCACCAACAAGACGCCGATCGGCACCTACCGCGCCCCCGGCCGCTTCCAGCACAACTTCGTCCGCGAACACGTCCTGGACGTGGCGGCGGACCGGCTCGGCGCCGACCCGGTCGAGCTGCGTCGGCGCAACCTGCTGGACCACACCGAACTGCCGTTCCGGCGCCCCATGCAGATCTTCGGCGCGCCCATGCTGCTGGACGGCTCCGACCACCTCGGCCACTTCGACACGTCCCGCGAGGAGTTCGGGTACGAGCGGTGGCGGGCGCAGGCGCGGGCCGCGCGGGAGAGCGGGCGGCTGGTGGGCGCCGGCTGCGCGGTCATCCTGGAGAAGGCCGGGCTCGGCCACGACAGCGCGGTGGTCGACGTCGGCGTCACCGGCGCGGTCCGGGTGGCGATGGGCGGCTCCGGCTCCGGCCAGGGCGTGGAGACGGTGATGGCGCAGATCGTCGCGGCGGAGTTCGACATCGCGCCGGACACCGTCAAGGTGGTGCTGTCCGACACCGACATCCTCCCCGACGGAGCGGGCAGCTTCGCCAGCCGTACCACCGTGGTGGGCGGCACCGCCGCCAAGTTCGCCGCCGAGGCGGTCATCGCCAAGGCGCGCCGGGTCGCGGCGGTCCTGCTCGGCGTCGAGCCGGGCGAGCTGGTGGTCCGCGGCGGCGAGATGGTCGTCGCGGCGAACCCGGAACAGCGGGTGCCGCTGGGGAGGATCGCCACCGTCTGCTTCACCCCCCAGTTCGTACGCACCGGCGAGGAGCCGGGACTGGTCGGCCGCGGCACCTATGTCGCCGACGCGATGACCTACCCGTACGGCGCGCACTACGCGCTCACCGAGGTGGACCCGCAAACCGGCCGGGTCCGGCTGCTGCGCTACGCCGTCAGCTACGAGATCGGCAAGGCCGTCAACCCCCGCATGGTGCACGGCCAGATCTACGGCGGCGCGGTGCAGGGCATCGGGGGGGCGCTGCTGGAGGAGTTCCGCTACGACGAGCGCGGCATCCCGCTGTCGACCACGTTCAACGAGTACCGGTGGCCGCGGCTGTCCGACCTGCCGGACATCCAGGTGGCGGTCTACGAGGACTCGCCCGCCCCTGGCAACCCGCTCGGGGTGCGCGGCGCCGGCGAGGGCGGCACCGCGGGAGTGGGTGCCGCGATCGCCAACGCGGTCCGCGACGCCCTCCAGCTGCGCGGCCACGTGGGCTCGCTGCCGCTGCACCCGGAGCGGGTGCTCGGCCTGCTGCGCGACGCCCCCCGGCACGTCTGACCCGCCGGGCCGGACACTGCCGGACACCGGGAGCACCCGGACCACCGGGAACACCGGGAACACCGGGAACACCGGGACCGCCCGGACGAGGACCGGCGCGAGGACAATCGCCAAGAGGAAGAACACGCCCCGAACACGTGGACACCGCGGCACCCGAGGACCCGCAGAACCCCAGGAACCCCAGGAACCCGAGGAAGAGGAAGGGGACGCAACGCCGTGCTCGACATCGCCTCGCAGTTGGCCGGGATCCACGCGACCGGCCGCCCGTACGCCGTCGCCACCGTCATCCGCGTCGCCGGGAGCGCGCCCCGCGACCCCGGCGCGGCCCTGGCCGTGGACACCGACGGGGAAGCCCTGGGCAGCGTCTCCGGCGGCTGCGTCGAAGGGGCCGTCTACGAGCTGTGCCAGGAGGCGATCTCCTCGGGCCGGCCGGTCGTCGAACAGTTCGGCTACAGCGACGAGGACGCCTTCGCGGTCGGCCTGAGCTGCGGCGGCACGCTGGACGTGCTGGTCCAGCCGGTGCGGCCGGGGCAGGACCCCGGCTGGGACGAGGGGCTGTCCCTGATGTCCGCCGGCCGGCCGGTCGCCCTGGCCCGGGTCGTCTCCGGCCCGGCCGCACTGCTCGGCAGCGTCCTCGCCGTGACCGCCGGCACCCACACCGGTACGCTGCCGGCGCCCGCCGGGCCCGGCGCGGTGCCCGGCGCCCTGGAGCGGGCGGTCGTCGCGGAAACCCGCGCGCTGCTGGAACTGGGCAGGACCGGGACCGTCACCTTCGCCCCCGACGGCCGGCCCTGCCCACCGGAGGGGCCGGCGGCGATCGGCGTCTTCGTCGAGTCGTACGCGCCCCCGCCGCGGATGCTGGTTTTCGGCGCCATCGATTTCGCCGCCGCGGTGACCCGGATCGGCCGGTTCCTCGGCTACCGGGTGACGGTGTGCGACGCCCGGCCGGTCTTCGCCACCGCCCGGCGCTTCCCCGACGCGGACGAGGTGGTGGTCGACTGGCCGCACCGCTACCTGGAGTCGCAGGCCGCCGACCTCGACAGCCGTACGGTCGTCTGCGTCCTCACCCACGACGCCAAGTTCGACGTCCCGCTGCTGGAGCGGGCGCTGCGCACGGTGCCGGGCTACGTCGGCGCCATGGGCTCGCGCCGCACCCACCACGACCGGCTCGCCCGGCTCCGCGAGATCGGCCTCAGCACGGCCGAACTGGCCCGGCTGCGCTCCCCGATCGGCCTGGATCTGGGCGCCCGCACACCCGAGGAGACGGCGGTCGCGGTGGCGGCGGAGATCATCGCGTTCCGGCGCGGCGGCAGCGGCCTGCCCCTGTCGGCCGGCGGCGGCCCCATCCACCACGACCTCGGCCCGGTGGCCCGCCCGCTGCGGCCCGCCGCAGCGGCGGGTGCCAGGACGCTGCGGATACCGGCCGTCGTCCCCGGCCTGCCGGCCGAGCGGATCGCCGGCTGACGCTTCTGCGGTTCGCCGCGTGTGCGACGGCGGCCGGTTCCGGCATCCTGGCCGGGACACTTGCCGCGGCGAAGGGGTTCTGGCATGGCCGACAGCGTGCTGTACGAGGTGGGTGACGGACTGGCGACCGTCACGCTGAACCGTCCGGAGGCGATGAACGCGCTTGACACGCACACCAAGAACGCGTTGCGGGACGCCCTGCTCGCGGCGAGGGCGGACCAGGCCGTCCGGGCGGTGCTGCTGACCGCCGCCGGGCGCGCCTTCTGCGTCGGGCAGGACCTCAAGGAGCACGTGGGGACCCTGGCCGCGGGCGGCGGGCTGACGACGGTCGCCGAGCACTACAACCCGATCGCGACCGCCATCGCCACCATGCCGAAGCCGGTGGTGGCCGGGGTCAACGGGGTGGCCGCGGGCGCCGGCGCGGGCTTCGCCTTCGCGGCGGACTACCGGGTGGCGGCCGACACCGCGTCCTTCACCACCGCCTTCGCCGGGGTCGCCCTCGGCGCCGACTCCGGCATGTCCTGGACGCTCCCCCGGCTCGTCGGGCACGGCCGGGCGGCGGACCTGCTGCTCTTCCCGCGCTCGGTGCCCGCCGCCGAGGCGCTGGCGATCGGCCTGGTGCACCGGGTGGTGCCGGCCGCCGACCTGCCCGCCGAGGCGCTCGCGGTGGCCCGGCAACTGGCCGCGGGGCCGACCGTCGCCTACGCGGCCCTCAAGGAGGCGCTGGCCTTCGGCGCGGACCACTCGCTGCCGGAGTCGCTGGCCAAGGAGGACGCCCTCCAGGCCCGCGCGGGCGCCTCCCGGGACCACCGCGCGGCGGTGTCCGCGTTCGTGGCCAAACAGGATCCGGTCTTCGAGGGCCGCTGACGGAACGCCGCCGGCCGGGATCCGGCCGGCGGCGCCCCGGCGGCCGGCTCCGCGCCGCGGGGTGCCCGCGCGGACGCGCTACCGATTGCTGCAACCCGCCAGGTGGTCGTTGACCAGGCCGCACGCCTGCATCAGCGCGTAGGCCGTGGTGGGGCCGACGAACCGGAAGCCGCGCTTCTTGAGGTCCTTGGCCAGCGCCAGCGACTCCGCGGTGGTGGCGGGCACCTCGGCGGCGGTCACCGGTGCCGGGCGGGTGGCCGGGTCCGGCGCGTAGGACCAGATCAGGCCGTCGAGACCGCCCTCGTAGGACTCGCGGACCTCCCGGGCGGCGATCGCGTTGTCGATCGCCGCCGCGATCTTCGCACGGTTGCGGATGATGCCGGCGTCGGCGAGCAGCCGGGCCTGGTCCGCGCCGGTGAAGGCGGCCACCGCGTCGATCCGGAAGTCGTCGAAGGCGGCCCGGAAGCCCTCCCGGCGGCGCAGGATGGTGATCCAGGACAGGCCGGACTGGAACGCCTCCAGGCAGACCCGTTCGAAGAGCGCGTCGTCGCCGTGCACCGGGCGGCCCCACTCCTGGTCGTGGTAGGCCACGTAGTCGGGCGTGGACAGCCCCCAGGGGCAGCGCGGCAGGCCGTCCTCGCCGACGACGATCCCGCCCGGCTCACTCACCGGCGGTGCCGTCGCGGTCGTCGAGGCCGGCCGGACCGTACCCGTCGGCGCGGTCGGCGCGGTCGGGGTCGGCGGGCGCGCTCGGCGCGGGCGCCGGGTCCTCCTTGAGCAGGGTGGCGCCGTGCGCCTGCCCGACGGCCTGCACCCCGGCCAGCGAGGTCTCCAGCTCGGCGATCCTGGCGTCCCGCTCGGCCAGTTCCGCGCCGAGCCGGTCCAGCACCTCGTCGACGTCGAGCATCCGGTAGCCGCGGACCGCGACCGGCAGCCGTACCGCGTCGATGTCCGAGCGCAGCAGCGGCCGGTCCGGCGGCAGCCGGTCCTGCAGCCGGTCGGGATCGGCGTCCTTAAGCGCACCGCCGTCGCCGAGTACGGCCATTGCCACCGCGGCGACCACCACGACGAGCGCGATGAGCATGAACCAGAACAAGTCGATCTCCCGTGAGTGCGGCCTCAGGACCCGCCGCGCGTGGGGCCGGTCCTCCGTGTCAGGCACGATCGTGCCACGATCGCATGAGTCTGAGATGAGGAGCGGCAGTGGCACTTCGGTTGGGCACCCGGGAATTCGGCGAGCGGGAGCCGGTGATCATGGCGATCGTCAACCGTACCCCGGACTCGTTCTACGACCAAGGGGCCACGTTCACCGACGAACCGGCGCTGGAACGCGTCGCGCACGCGGTCGCCGAGGGCGCCGCGATCATCGACGTCGGCGGGGTGAAGGCCGGTCCCGGCGCGGAGGTCTCGGCGGCCGAGGAGATCCGCCGGACGGCCGCCTTCGTCGCCGAGGTGCGGCGCCGCCACCCCGGCGTGGTGATCAGCGTGGACACCTGGCGGCATGAGGTCGGCGAGGCGGTCTGCGAGGCGGGCGCGGACCTGCTGAACGACGCGTGGGGCGGGGTGGACCCCCGGCTCGCGGAGACCGCCGCCCGGCACGGGGTGGGCCTGGTGTGCACGCACACCGGCGGCGCCCGGCCGCGGACCCGGCCGCACCGGGTGGCGTACGCCGACGTGATGGCCGACATCGTGCGGGCCACCTGCGCCCTCGCCGAGCGGGCGGTGCGGCTCGGGGTGCGCAGGGACGCGGTGCTGATCGACCCCGGGCACGACTTCGGCAAGAACACCCGGCACTCCCTGGAGGCGACCCGGCGGCTGCCGGAGATGACCGCGACCGGGTGGCCGGTGCTGGTGTCGCTGTCCAACAAGGACTTCGTGGGCGAGACGCTCGACCGGCCGGTCAAGGAACGGCTGGTCGGGACGCTCGCCGCGACGGCGGTCTCGGCGTGGCTGGGGGCGCGGGTCTACCGCGTGCACGAGGTCGCCGAGACCCGCCAGGTGCTGGACATGGTGGCGTCCATCGCGGGCGACCGCCCGCCGGCGGTCGCCCGCCGCGGCCTGGCCTAGGGCCCGCCGCGTGGAGCCGCGCGGGTCGAGGAGCGGGGTCCGGTGCGTGCGGCTGCGAGGCCGGAGAGGGAGGAGGAGGCGGCGGCGTCCGGGGGCGGGCGGCGCCGCCCGCCGTGCCCGCCTAGGCGGTCTCCTTCGTCACCAGGGCCACCGCCTCGTCCACGTCGTCGGTGATGTGGAAGAGCTCCAGGTCGGCGGCGGACGCCTTGCCCTCGGCGACGAGGGTGGAGCGGATCCAGGAGGCCAGGCCGCCCCAGTACCCGGTGCCGAACAGCACGATCGGGAAGCGGGTGACCTTCTTCGTCTGGACGAGGGTGAGCGCCTCGAAGAGCTCGTCGAGAGTGCCGAAGCCGCCGGGCAGCACGACGAAACCGCGCGCGTACTTGACGAACATGGAGTGCTCGTCAACACGAGTATCACGATGAGGCGCTGACCTGCGGGTTTGCCGTGTCGAGGCGCTCGTCGAGGTCCAGGAGCGCTCGTAGACCCCTCGCGACGGGGCTCTCGTCGTCGCCGAGCTTGGCCGCGAGGTAGTCGAGCTGCGCGGGGGTGAGAGTGGTCGTCACCGACCCCGAGGGAAGCATCCGCTCGACCTGTCGGGCCGTCATCTGATAGCGCAGGATGTCGTCCGCCGACATGTGGTCAGCGGCGAGGTGAGCGTGTTGTCTTGGTACCACCTTCAGGTGCGTCATGCGTCGTGATCATAGCCTCGCAGATGTGGACACCACCACCCGAACGGGTGAGCTTGGCACCACCCTGACAGACGCTCACCTAGGGTGCTGAGCATGGACGGTGAGGAACTGTTGGGTGCGGTGCTCCGGCTGGCGAATACCCCGGTCAGGAAGCCCAATCTGGCGGCCCTGGAGAGGGTGTACGCCGAACTTCCCGCGCTGCAATGCCAGGGAAAATGCTGGTCTGCTTGCGGTGGCAAACTTCCTGCGAGCCCGGTCGAAATGGAGCGGGCCCGGAAGGCTGGCTACGACTTGGCCGGCCGAAATCTCCAGCCGACGCTGGCGACGGTCTGTGCCGCTCTGGACCTGACGACGCACCGCTGCCGCGTATATCAGGGGCGGCCGATGATCTGCCGTCTTTGGGGTGTCTTCGCGGCCTTGGCTTGCCCATGGGGGTGCGAGCCCGAGGGCGGACACCTCGATGACCTTGAGGCAATGCGGCGGTTGAACCTGGCGCTGTGGCACGGAGGGGCTCCGGAAGCATTGGAGCCGGAGGTGTTCGAGGCTGCTGTGGGCGATTCGCGGGTGGTGAGTGCACTCCTGGAGAACGTCCGTCGGCACCGTCCGGTTCGTGAGGATGCAGTGATTATTCCCGCGACGCTGGGATCAGGGCGTCGTACCAGTTAGAGCCTGTAACGCCGGGAAGCCCCCGGGGCGCGTGGCTACGCCGAGCGGGGGCTTCTTCCTGTCGCTGAGGTTATGCGCTGTGTGCGTGGAGGCGGGTTTCTGCTGCGTCCTTGGCTTCCTGGCTGGAGGGTTGCCAGGCGCCTGCTTTGTGGATGTGGGAGGCGCGGGAGGCTTCGCTGAGGAAGCCGTACCCGCCGTGCTCTGCGCACGTCTGGTGCAGGGTGCAGTAGTGAGTGAACCGCTCTTCTGGCTGGAGTTCGAAGGCGATGTCGGGGCCTTCGTAGCGGCTGCCGTCGGGCTTCTTGTGGCTGTGGGCGTGGCCGGTGCGGTTCCGGATGTCTACCCAGTAGCCAGTGGGCTTGTCGGCGCGGTGCGGGAGGGGGCACTTGACCTGTACGACGTCGTCTTTCCAGTCTCCGTTGCTGGGCTTGTTTCGGATGCTGGTGATTGCCTCGGGTTCCGTCAGGGGTGCGGGCTCCAGTGCGGGTCTTCCGGCTGGGGGGAGGGCAAGCTGTGCGGGCACTCGACGTGGGGGACTCGTGTCCCGGGCGGCGCGGAAGAAGCTGTCGAGGACACCCGGTTGAAGCAGCGCGAGGACGCTCTCCCTACGGGGGTAGTAGAAGTCGAACAGCCAGGCGCAGAAGCCGCAGAGGTCGACTTGTTTTCCGTTTTCCAGCGTTCTCTCGTGGCCGGCCGGTGTGGGCGTTTCCGCGTCGGGGAGAGCTGCGTGCCAGTCGCAGCTCGTGACGTTGATGAGTTCTCGGGCCATCAGGCGGCGCCCCGGGCCGACTTTTCCTTGGTCTCCTGACTGCTGCGGAGGGGGGTGGGCGCGTCGACGATTTCTCCCCAGAGCTGGTTCATGCCGACTTCGCGGCGGACGCTGATTCCGGTCTGGCTGACGCCGACGGGGCTGACGAGCGCGGGGTGGCGGTGAGAGTAGGTGAATTCTGTACGGTCGATGGGGCCTCGCCTGCCCACTGTGAGGGTGGTGTGGCGGAGCATGTCGCATCGGTCGCATCGCTGGGTCTTGTCGATGGCCACGGCGTTGCGGGGGTTGCGGACTTCGTGGCCCTTGGCGTTCCATCCGTGCCAGTCGTAGGCCACCCAGTGGTGGCCCTTGCTGAGGCAGTCTGCGAGTGTGCGCGGGATCGTCTCGACGAATGTGTAGACCTCTTCGTCGGTGACGAGCTTGTCTTGCACCGGTCACTCCTAGGGGCGATCCAATTTCGTTCTGGCTAAACTAGCGGCCAAAGTTGCCTGGCTGGAACGCACCTGTGAGAAATGTTTAGCTGCCACTCGAATGGGTGAATATCACGGGCTTGGTGGGTGGCCCGCAGCGTTGCTCGCTACGGGCTTCACCACACGTTCATACTGTCCGGTGAGAACGACGGTCATGCGGCCTTGCTGGTCCGCACCGCGTAGGCGTGGCGGCCGAAGGGCGTGATGGTCCAGCCGTGCGGGCTGTTGGGGTCCTGCTCGATGAACTCCATGTTCTCCAGGCGGGTGTCGCTGGTCTTGAGGTAGCTGACCTTGTTCCCTCGGGCCAGGGGCAGCACGCCAGCGAGCTGGCCGAGAATTCCGAGGTTCTGGTCGCTGAGGGCCGCGATGCGTTCCGTCAGCGTCCACTCGGCGATCTTGTCGGTACGGGTGTTGCCGTACCCGGTGCGGCGCTGCCACTTCTTCGGGTCGGCCATGCGGGCGCTGGGGGTGATCGGCCGGTAGTGCCTGCGGGCTTCGGCCTCGGCGGCGTCGGTCTCTCCGGCCGTCTCGGCGGCCTTGGTCTCGGAGCGCGTGGCGGCGTTCACGGCCTTGGAGTGGTCGAGCTGCTTGACGGGCGTGTCGCCGTCCGGGTCCCAGTCCTTGTCGCCCTCTTCGCTCTGGTGCGGGATGCGGAGGAGTTCGTTGAGCGGGCCGCCGTCACCGCGCTGGAAGGCGCTGTAGGCGTCCTTGTATTTCTTGGCCAGTACTCCGCGCTGGTTCTCGGGAATGAGGCCGTGCGAGATGGCCCAGGCTCGTGCCTCGGCGGGGTCGACACCGTTCTGGTGGCGGCTGAGGGTGGCCCCGGGGCCGGCGTCGGTTTCCATGGGGCGGGGCCTGGTGGTCCGCGTCTTGGCCGTGACGCGGGCGGCTTGGCGGAACTCCTTGAGTCGGGCGCGGAGCACGTGGGCGTTGTCGGCGCTGAGGTCGATCTCGTAGGTGACTCCGTCCAGGGCGAATTGCACGGTCTCGACGGCTTCGGTCTGGCCGGTGGGGTCGAGGTCGTCGACGAGGGTGATGACGGTCTTCTTCATGGCGGGCTCTTTCTATGTGTGGGCATGCAAAAGGCCCCGCTTGGTTGGCGGGGCCCTGTGTGCGTCCGCTGTTGGTCTTGCTCCAGCGGGTGGGTTGGTTTGGGAGGTGGGCAGAGCCTCGCAGCAGGGGCGGGCTGCGAGACCGAGGGCGACGCGTCAGGCTGATAGAGGCTCTTTGTTGAGGCGGAGCCAGGTTCGTCCCACGTCTGTGACGACGTAGGTGCCTTCGGCCGTTAGATCCATGCAGCCACGGCGGCGGAGTGCTTCGTAGCTGCTCCGGTCTGTGGGGTCGGCGGCAGTTGCTGTTCCGTCCCCGGCGCAGGTCTCTCGCAGGCGCTTGCACTGGGGTTCCGACAGTTTGCCGACGGCGCGGGCTTGGCGTTCGAGGTGGTCTTCGGTTGTGGCTGTGCCTTGCCGGATGCTGACGACTTTGCGTGGTTCGGTCGTAGAGGCAGCGTTTGGGTCGATGCCGGCCCGTTCAAGCAGCGAGTCGAGCAGACTCCGGTCGCCGTGCTTGACGTGCTGCTCCCAGGCTTTGCGGGTCTTTTGAGGGATGCGTCCGAGAGGGTTGATGGGTAGGTGGTGCCGATCTGCCCATTCTCGGATGCGGATGCCCTCCTCGCGGAGCGCGGCCTGGGTGACTGGAGGCGTTCCCTTGGCTGCGAGGTTCGTGGACTTGGCGGGACGGCTTGCCTCCATGAATGGGTCGAGGAGGCGACGAAACCTGGCTGCGTTTTCGTGAGAGAGTTCGATTTCCCTCGGCTTGCCGTCGAGCGCGAAGGTCACCGTCTCGTGGGCTTCGCTCCCATCCAGATCGTCGACGAGTCGGACCCGGACCTTCTGCGCCATGTCTTGTCCTCCAAGGCGTTGCGAAATTACTACCCGGGGCCGCACTGTAGCGGCCAAGGCTGAGAGAATCCCTGCGTTGGCCGGTATTTTCTCTGGTATGTGGCAATCAGGCGTTAAACACTCGCTGGGCGCACGAGCGCGCATATGCCCCCAGGGGCGTGCGCCGTCTCACACCGATGGTCGCTTTTATGTGAAACGCGGAGTGCATCCAAGCGTCTTAGGTTGCCTCCGTCACCCATTCGGGCGACGGCATAACCATTTTTTCGACGTCAAAGCCTTGGGGGTTGCGTGACCGCACGAGGTCGATCCTAAACGATCATGCAAGTGCCGTACGAGGAGGCAGCGAGTCTGACCCTGCCCCCCGTGGCTCCGTACGCGCCCCACCGCAACGGGCCCGGCATCGCCGGGAGGGCACACGGCCAGCTCCGATCGCAGCTCCCGGTGGCGGCACCGACAGGCGTTCGTGCTGCTCGCTTTTTTCGTAGCGATGCCGATTTTTTAGACCGTTTCACACATATATTTTCACGCGGTCTCGCGGTCTCGCCATTTCTTCAGCACGTTGCGTCCGACCTCTGTCAGGCCGAGAATCCGCCAGCCGCCTTCGTGTTTTTCGTCCTCGGCTTCGAGCCACTCGACGTCCCACAGGCCCCGCTCCTGGAGTGCTCGAACCTCGTGGGCGTCCCACAGTTCGCCGGTGGCCTTGCGGATCTCGAAGCGGCCCAGGCCATCCTCGCCAGCATGTTCTTCGACATGCGCAAGCCGACTGATTGACCGCTCTCTGATCGCCTGTTCTTTCATGTCGGCATCGACGTACTTCATGCGGTAGCCCGAGCCGGGAGCCACTTCGCTCTCCTATGTCGTTGGGGTCGTTTCGTCGGCATCGGCCGGTTACCGCACTTTCGGCAGCATCCCACTCCGGCCCACCCGCCACCGTAGGACGGATGGGCCGGCGAAGGAGGCAGCAGAAGCGTCAGCCGGCCACGGTGTCCGCTCGACGTGTGCCCCCAGTGTCTCGCGACCTGGGTGCGCTGTTCACGTTGCGGTGGTGTCCGTGGCCGGCTGGGCGGTTCAGGCAGTGGGGAAGAGCGCCGGGAAGACGCGCCGGGCCATCTCCCCGTGCTCCGCACAGAACGCCGAACCCTCTTCCTTCGTGCGGGAGCAGGTGACGACCTCCGCGTCCTCCAGGTCGGTCACTACGGGCTCGGCCTTGAACTTCTGCGGCCAGCCGCACTCCTCGCTGGTGGCCCGTTCCCACAGCCGTTCGAACTCATCGGCCGTGGTCGTCTCCGCGCTCTGGCCGTCACGCTGGTTGAGGACGGACAGCGGCCAGACGGTCTCGGATTCCGTGAACTCCTCCTCGGCCGTGCCCTCCCCGAACTCGCCGTCCTGGCGCCACAGATGCCGCCCGTCGGCGTAGACCTCGACGCGGCGCACCTCGGACCTGTGGCGGTCGTTGACCTCCTGGTGGATCTCGCTCGGCCGGCCGAGATTGATCGGACCCTGCCGGATGATCCGCAGGTAACTGATGCGCGGCACGCCGGTGTGGTTGGAGACGATGTTCAGCAGGTGGTCTTCGAACGTCTCGACATCCCACTCCTGCTCGCCGGTGACCAGTCCGTCATGCCGGGCGATCATCTCGTCCGTGATGTCCTCGGCCGTGAAGGGTTCGCCGCCGTTCTTGGTCAGCAGCGGGATGCCGAGGTCGCCGTACGTCTGGAAAACCTTCTTCACCCGGCGCAGGTTCTCGGCACGGTCCCTCTCCTTGAACCGGTAGATCCCCAGGTGCGCCGCGATGACGACGTACAGCAACGGGAACTGCGGATTGACTTCCGGCAGGAACGGAACGCGGTCGTTTTCGGTGGTCTCGGTCATGTGGGCATCTTTCCATCGGGTTGTGACAGCGGGGATAGAAAGAGCCCGGCTCCGGCGCAGGAGCCGGGCTCCTGCGGTGGTGGTCGTGCTCTTACTCGGGCGGCTCGGCGGATTGGACAGGCTGCTCGACGACGGGGCCGGTCGGAGTCGGGGGCGAGGCCGGCCGCTCCAGTCGGGGGTCAGTCGTGGTCACGACCTTGCCTCGGGTGCCGTCGAATGCCGCGTGCCACACGACGCCGTGCTCCCCCTGGAGTTCGAGGACCACGTACCCGGAGGGTCCTGCGTGTTCTCCCGGAGTGAGCTTCTGCGCCGCCTCCAGCATGCTCTTCGCCTTCACCACGCCGGTGAAGCGGGCCTCGAAGGTGACCGCGTACTCGAACTCTTCGGCCTCCTTCTGCGCGGCCGTCTCGGGCTGCTCGTCACGTCTCCGCGTCGCCTTGGCGGCCTGCGCGAGCAGGGCGTTGCCGTAGGCGCGGACGCGGTCCCGGTCCTCCGCCTTGCTCACCTGGCCCAAGGTGATCCAGGTCTCGCGGTACTTGTAGACGGCGTCGCTCGGGGCGTCGTCCTCCTCGGCCTGGCGGCAGGTCGACTCCAGGTATCCGGGGTCCGTCGCTCCGAGGGTGACGAGCCAGGCCCACACATACGGGTGACCGTGGTACTGGCTCGGATTCTTCGGTCTGGACGCGGCTCCCCCCTCGGGAGTCGGCGCCGGGGTCGGTTCGGTGTCGGACATGGTCAGACCGTTTCCTTTCTGGGGGTCGGGAAGGTCAGCCGGAGCAGCTCCCAGAGCAGCTCGCCGTGGATGTCCGGCAGGCGCTCCACGTAGTCGTCGCGCTCGCTGTCCCAGGTCTCCTGGTCGGTGATGACGTCGTGGTCGCCTCGGAGGGCCGCGTCGGTCTCGGACCACTCCCGGTCGAGCACGACGGCGCGGGCCAGCGCCGGCCGCAGCGGGGTGCCGGGGGTGCGCTCGAAGCGGGTGCCGGCGACCTCGAACGAGATCGCCGTCCCCTCGTCAGGCCGGAAGAGGTGCGCGATGCCGTCCTCGACCTTGATCAGCAGGCCGGTGGCCGCCTTGAGGTTCCAGAACAGGGTGACGGTCGCGCCGATCAGGCCCTGGCATTCCTTCGGGCTCAGATCGACGAGCCACCCGCTGCTGCGGCCTTCGGTGATGCTCTTCATGACGGTTTCCCCATTTCAGCGAGGGTTGCGTTTGTGTTCCGGCCGGCCACCGCCACGCCCCCGCAGGGGCGGACGGAAGCGGTCGGCTCAGCGGATGACGGTGAAGAGCTGCTCGTCGTTGACCAGCCTCGGAGCGCCCTTGAAGACGGCGCACAGCCGGAGGTATGCGTCGCGCTCGTTCAGGCCGAACCAGTCGTCACGCTCGATGTCATCGGCGTAGAGCTGCTCGACGCTGGTACCGAAGTGGGCCTGGAGCCGGTCGGAGGCCATCTCGATGGCGTCGGCGACGGTGGTGGCCTCCACGGTGATGACCACGGGCAGCAAGTCAGTGCTGATCGTGGAGCCCTCGTCGTCCGCGACGGTCTCCCAGCCGGCGACGAGGGTGAGGAAGTTCTGCTCCTCGGGACTCGGGAGGCCCTTGTCCACGATGCAGTCGCCGCAATACCGGCTGGAGTAGCCGTCCTCTCCCTTGTCGTCATCACCGGGTTCGATGCAGCGGTAGTTGCATCCCGCGCACTTGAGCAGTCCACTCACTTGTTTCTCCTCCTTGAATGCGCGAGGGCCTGTCTCGTGGCACTCCTGTGCTGTGCCCAACGAGTGGATCGCGACTTGGACAGGTCACCCATTCGGGTGGTGGCATAACAGTTCTTTGCGTAGGGAGCACGGGCACAACAAAAGCCAGGCGCCGCCGAATTCACGGAACCTGGCTTTCATTGAAACCGCACGCGGTCATCCCTTCGACCGCCGGTGGCCGCCACCTTCGACCTCCCGAAGAAGGCCGCCGTTTCTGCTGCGTCCCGGACTAATCGCCGTCGGCGGCGAGTTCCATCGCGCACTCCTCGCAGCCGTTCTTGGGCTGCTCTGCGTCGCGGTGGTCCTCGCACATCTCGTGGACCGTGTACGTCTCCTCGACGTCCTCGGCCACTGCTTCGGCGCGGTACTCGCCCGCTCTCCTCTCGGCCTCCTCCGGGGACCACATCGAGGCTTCGATGCAGCCCTCGGGGGTGAAGATCCCGTACTCGACGGAGCTGGTCACTGGTGCCCGTACTTCTCGCGGACCAGGGTCAGGAAGTCGACGCTGAGGGTGTTGTGCACGACGCCAAGCGTCGTGTCGTCATGCTGGTCGTGGATGATCTCGAACCCGGCGTCGCTGGACGTGCGCAGGGAGAACCGCTGACCACGGTGCTCGGCGAAGGCGCAGTCCTCGCCCGGGTAGGGCCCGCAGTTGCAGATCGGGATCACGTCCTGGAGGACGATGTCGTCCGGCACGGCCTGGCCGATAGGCAGGCGGCGGATGGCGAGCATCCTGCGCAGCAGGCCGTTGCGCTGCTCCAGGTCGCCGAAGCGGGTCATGTCGTTGGAGTCGACGACGCACTCCTCAGTGCGGGATTTGTCGCTCCCCTTCTGCGCCCAGGTGACGCGGTAGCTGGTCACGATGCTCTCCGGCTCGCGCTCGGAGTCGGCGTCAGCCGTCGCTTCGGGTTCTACCTGCTCTTCGGCGTCGAAGGCAAAGGTGTAAGAGAAGTCGATCTTGTCCGGGTCCTTGGGGCTGACGTAGTGCAGGGTGTCGCCCTCGATCCGCCACTCCCCCTTGCTGGGCCACCGCGCGAACCACGGGTCCGTGGCGCCTTCGGCCGTGGTCTTGATCCCCCGGGTCTGCACCGCGTGCACGGTGCGCTCGCCCGACAGCCTCGGGTGCAGGTTGTTGACCACGGTCACACGCTGGCCCACCTTGATGCGGCGCCGGAATGCCGACAGGCTCACTTCGGTTCCTCCTCGACTTATCGACATATATGAGATGAGAATTCCCTGCGGAATCCGAGTTCTAGATGCCGTACAGCGACCGGGCGAACGCGGGGTGCTCGCGGTCCCAGTGCTTGAGCAGCCAGTGCGCCGCGCCGTTCCCGTTGAGGGGGCGGAAGTCGTTGCCGGCCTTGACCGTCTCGTCCCACTGCCAGTGCTTGCCGGCCAGCCCGTAGCGCAAGGCGAAATCGGCGAACCACGGCGCGGTGCTGCCGTTGTGGACCAGGTAGTACAGCTCTTGATGCCGGGGCTCGGTCCAGCCCTGGATATCCACCCGTTGCTGGGTGATGGCGCCGCCCTCGGCATCGTGGAAGCGCCGGTCGAAGTGCGTCACCGTGGTACCCCAGAAGGTATGCACGTGCTCCTGGCTCCGGATGACGCGCTCGTTCGTCCCGTTGTCCAAGACGACGCGGTACCCGTACTTCAACTCGATCACGTCGCCCTGGACAACAGCCATCTCGCGGAGCACGCAGCCCTTCTTGGTGGCGCGTCGGGCGAAGTAGACGACGGTGGCGGGCCGACGGGTGCGCTCCAACTCCGCGACCACGTCGCGGACCTCGTGGTCCGGCGTGCCGAGCGGCATCGTGCGGACGTAGGTCTGACGGTTGTCGTCGTACACGCCGATCTCGCGGGGGGTGTCGTCCCCGTGCTTCAGCGTGCGGATTTCGTAGCGCGGGTGGATCGTGCGCTCGGGCGGGGACAGCAGCATGGTCAGTAGTCCGTCTCGAAATCGGGGTCGACCAGACCGAATTCGGGGTCGTTCGGGTCGCCGAGGGTTACCAGTTCGTCGTCACCGACGTAGCCGGCCGGGTCTTTCAGCTCGTGGTTGCCGTCGAACCACGGCTCGGGATCGCCGAGGAAGCGCGGGTCCCACTGCACGGTGCGGCCGTCCCGCGTCCAGTGGATCTTGAGCTGGCGCCGGGTGCCGTCCTCTTCCGTCCACGTGTGGATGTACGGCGCCCTCCGCAGCCGGCTCGCCATCAGTCCTGCTCGGGGAGCAGCGCGCGGACGGTGGGGTGGGTGACGGGGCGGTCGTCCTCGCAGGGCGTGAACCCCTTGAGGAGGGGGACGAACCGCTCGTCCGTGGTGTGGAGTGCCGCGACCGCGTGGAGTCCGGCCCACGGGGTCTTGGCGCGGCCGACGCTGATGGCTCCCAGCCGGACGTCGTACTCGCCGTTGTCGAGACGCTGGAGGTACCCGAGGCCGGTCCCGGCCCCACGGGTGTTGGCGTCGACCAGGAAGTCACCGTCGCCGACGGGGACGAGGGCGAGCAGCACCCCGTACCTCGGCAGGACGTCGGGGCTGAGCGGCCGGAGGACGTCGCGGGGGTTGGTCCGGTCGGACTGCTCGGGCGCCTTGAACCAGTACAGGAACTCGGCGGCGACCAATCGGGTCTTGAAGCCGTGGACCGCGCCCTGCTTGCCGGTGAGGCCGGCGTGCTCCGTGACCCAGCCCGCTCCCTTGGTCAGGTAGGTGACGCCGAGCACTTCGCCGGTGCTCTTGAGGGAGACGCGGAACTTGTGGCACGTCTCGTCGGCCGGGTCGGTGGGCTCGAACTCGAATTGCGGTTGCATCCCTTGTTCTCCTACTCGTAGATGCGGGTCTGGAAGGTGAGGTCGGCGATGGAGCCGAAGGTGTCGCATACGGCGTCGGTCACGACGCCCAGACGCCATTCACGTGTGCCGGTGCCGTCCAGCTCTATGCGGAGCACCGCGCTGATTGCACCTTCGGGAGCGTGGAGAATGACGTCCTCGCGGCCGGGGGTGTAGGTGGCGAAGTACGTGCTCTCGTACTTGTTGATCAGGTCGTGGAAGTGGAAAACGACCTGCGTGTAGTCCTCGCGGTGTTCGGGGTTGATCCGTTCCGGTGCGGGGCGGCCCCGGTTCTCCAGCTTCTCCGCGAACATCCGGTAACCCGCCAGGTCGAACTTCAGCCGGTACTCGCGGTCGCGGAAGGTGAAGTGGGCCGCAGTTACCGGGTGGTTGTGCACCACTCGCCAGTCCTCGATCCCCATGCCGAGGACATAGGCGGCCTCGTGGTACCAGAGACGTGCCGACTCCGAGGCCCGCTGGTTCCTCTCCGCCCGGGTGATGTCGCCGGTGAGCGCGAGGTGGTCGACGGACTCCGGCCGGGCCGGGCAGCCGTGCAGTAGCGAGAGCTTGAACTGTTCGATGCTTCCGGTGCGCCCGCAGTCGTGGCAGCGCTGGCCGTGCTCGGAGTCCTCGACCAGGCGGTGACCTTCGATGATGAGGAACTTCTGCGCCGGCTCGTGGACGTGCAGGGGAACTAGTCGGGCTTTGAGCGCGGGGCGACGTACGAAGGACTCGCCGCAGGGCTTGCACACCGGGTCGCGGAACGGCTCCCGGACCCCCTCGTCGTTTCGGAGGGAGCCGAGCAGCAAGTGCGTTGCGGTGCCCTCGCACGGCTCGTCGCCCGGGACGATGGTGGATTGGATAGTGGAACAGCGCATGGCGCTCCTTAAGGAAATTCCGTGGATGCGGCGGGAGTTGCGGTTGCATCCTCGGTGGCTATTTCGCTGTCATGCGCTTCCGCGCACAGCTCGCAGATGAACCCGCCAGGTACCCTGTATTTCCGGGTGTTGGGAACAGGTCCATGTCCATTGCCGTATGCGCTGGGGCATTCGTCGTTGGCGCAGTAGAAATGACTCTGCGCTTCCGGCTCGGGCCCGCCGTCCGGCCACTCGGGACCGACGTAGACGCTGCGGGTCATGACTCCTCGGCCGCGAGCCAGTAGGTGTTGTAGCCGTACTCGAAGCGCACCGGGCCGGTCGCCTTGGTGACCAGGTCGACGGCTTGGTGTCGGTCGAGGGTGATGCCACGTGTTAGGTGCGCCTTCGCGCCCAGCTCGGTGCTGCGGAGGAATTGCAGCAGGTAGTACTTCGCCTCGTGGAACGGGAGAGAGATGGTGGACCCGGCCGCCGGCACGCGGTGGCCGGCGTCGCTCTCGCTCCAGCCGGCCGACAGCTTCGGCGCACCATCGACCTCGGGGCCGGCCAGGTGCCGGTCGATCGCCTCGCCGGCCCGCTGCTCGAAGATGCGGTCCCACACGAAGGTGTCGTACGACATCTCGACGTATGCCTTCAGCGCGGCGTCCGCGCTGTCCGTGGAGTTCGGGGACTGGAAGCGCCTGGAGTACGCCCACTCCCCATCCCGGAAGCCGTCGTCCGCGCTCTTGCCGTTGTAGAGGCGGCCAACGACCCATTCGGCGCCGCCGATTCGACCCTCGCGAGTGCCGAGGAACTGACCGTAGAAGCGGTCGTCGTAGTGCTTCTGGCGGGCCTGGTGGACGATCGTCCATCCCTCAGCTCCGACGGTTTCGCTCATGCCATACCCCTCTTCTGCTGACCCCGATGGCCAGCCTGTGTGTCAGTTGGTCAGGCCCCTGTTCGGGTACTTCCGGCCGTGGGCACGGACTGCGTCGTCCCGGTTGCTGCCGTACTCCCAGGCGTCGTCGCCGAACTCGTCGATGGACCGGCAGCCCCACAGGGCACCGCCGAGGGCGGTCGGGGACATGACGACCTGGTCGGCGAAGTCGCCGTGGAAGACCAGGAATCCGCCGCCCTCGCGCCTGCGGAAGCTCTCGCCGATCCCGCCACGGTCTCGGCCCTCGATCGGCACACGCGGCGGGATGTCCTTGGACACGACGCTCACCAGCAACTCGCGCTCACCCGTACCTTCGATGGCGTCGAGCTGGCGCACGGTGACCGTTCCGAGGCCGAATCCCTCGTCGTCCTTGGGGACCGCGAGCACCTCGAAGAGCCGGCCGGCGCCGCCGGGTCGCTGGCCCGGACGGACGACGTGGTCACCGACTTCCAGGCCGGCCGCACCCGTCAGCTCGTCCTTGGCGGCCCGGATCATCTCGGTCGCCGAGTAGTGGATGCAGCACGGGTGCGTGTACACCCCGGCCAAGCCGGGGATGGCGACGTGATTTAGGGAGTCCCCGCGAACGGTTACCACGCCCTGGTCGTCGGTGCTGATCACCTCGACCGTGTACCGCTCCAGCTCGCCCACGCGAATTGCTGCTGCGTCCTTCTCGTCGAAATCGTCAACCATGTACCAGCCGGTCTTTTCATCGGCCGGGTCCGGGTCGCTCTGCTGAATGACACGGATCTGCATGCTGGGCATGCCAAAGCTCCTTCCACCACGTTGATTTGAGAAATCAGTGCCCGAGGCGGGCTAGGCCCACGAATATGGCAGGGCTTATCTGCTCGACCGATCCGATCGGGCCGCCGCCAGGGGGAGCTTGCGCTGTCCCTTCGCGACAATCGGATGCCGGTGCAGGCTCACCGCCGGCACCTCCGTCTGACAGGTGTTGCAGATGAAGGCGTGACCCTCCCAGGGCTGCCCGCAGTGGAAGCAGGTGTCGTCGTCGGTTTCCGGCGTCAGCAGCAGCTCGACTCGCTGCGGATTCCCCACGGCGTGCACGGTGGCGTAGTCGTGAGGGAACTCCGCAGCCGCCTGGCGGACGTTGTCCTCGCTGATGAACTCCGAGTGCGACAGCCCCCACTCGCGCAGCTTCCCGGCGACCGCGCGGGCCAGGGCCTGGGGCAGCTCGTACTCATCGCGCACCCACCGGGTCAGTCCGGCCTCGGTCGGCGACTTTTCCCCGAGCACCAGCCACTTGCCGCACTTGTCGCCGGTGCACCGCTCGTCCGAGATGGCGTGCCTCACGCCCTGCTCGCCGTTCGGCACCTCATTCAGCTCGGTCTCGCACATCTGCTCAGTGACGGCCTTCGGGAAGTCACCGGAGTCGTAGGAACTCTCGTCGTCGAAGTCGACGTCGAGCTTCTGCGCCGCGCGCCGAATCGCGTCCTCGTGGGACTTGCCCTTCTGCACCGTGATGCCGTTCGCTCGCATCGCTTTCAGCGTGCAGCTCGGGCACAGGTTCTCGGCCTGGTAGGTGTAGCCGACTACTCCACCGATCATGGTCAGTACTCCCGGGAGGCGGTCTGCGTGATGGGGCCCCAGGCGCCAGTGCCGGTGACCTCAAGTTGGATGTCGGTCTCGATCCAGCCGCCGGTGCCGGCGAGGACCCAGCCGGCGTGCTCACGCTCGCCCTCGATCTCGCGGACGACGAGCTTGGCGCCGAGCAGCTCCCCGAACTTCGCGTTGCGGCTGGTCAGGATCGGAACGAGTTCCTCGGTCATACGCGGGACGAGGGCCACGCCCATACGCGCGGCTTCACGCTCGGCAACCGGAATGCTCGCCGCGTACTTGCCGCCGCCGTAGGTGACCGGGTCGGCGGTGGTCAGGTGCAAGTCCCCGAAGCGGGCCGTCAGAGCGAACGGCCACGTCTCCGCGATGCCGACGACCTTCTCCCGCTCGATCACGAGCACGTCACCGTCGCGGATGTCCTCCCGGCACTGGCAGGCGCCGTACGCCTCGCCGGTGCTGTAGAAGGTCCACACCGCCGGTTCCTTGCGCTCGGCGTCGGCCTTGAGGGCACGGTCGACCTTGTCCTTCGCCGCGTTGATGTCGTCCGCGCAGCCGAGCCATCGTTCGCTGCTCGGCTCCCCGACAAAGCACGAGTAGTTGCGCGTGAAGTCGGAGTAGAGAACCCGACCGATCTGCTTGCCGCTCAGCTTCAGAAAGGCGCCCGGGGTGTGCGGGTCTTTGCTCCTCACCCAGCGCGGACGTGGAGCGGCCGTGCCCTTCGGTTCGTTCGTCATCAGTACGCCCCCGCCTTCCGGATCTTGTTCGTGCACTTCGGGCACAGCAGGTCGCCGTCGTCGTCCTTGTTCAGGTCGTAGAGCCGGATCTTGGGCCCGCGCGGGCCCACGCCCTCGATGTAGAACTGCCAGCGCTCGGTGTCCTGCGTCTCGTACGCGTGGCCGCCGTCGCACTCCATCCACGCACTGGCGAATCCCCGAAATTCATCCGGCTCGGCACATGTGAGCCGGTAAAAATTCGGCTCTTTCACGTGACTCGGCCCGGAGACCGCGACGAAGTGCTGTTCTCCGAGCTTGAACATCGTGAAATGGAGCGCCTCGTCGATCCAAGAGACGAAATTCGACGTGTGCTCCGTCTCCACCTTGCCGCTCCAGTGCGGGCCGTCGACCTTCAGGCCGCGCTTCTTGAGCCAGCCTAGGAACTCGATCGCACCGTACGGGTAGTCACGAGACGTCGCGTACTTGGAGAACCACTTCTCGTAGAGGACGTCGAGCCGATCGAATTCCTCGGTCTTGTCCTCCAGCCAGTCCGACCACTGGCCGATTACGCCGTCAGCCTCGATGCGCAGGTCGATGCCCATATTAGGCAGCCACCTTCTCGGCGTTGTAGGCGTAGGGCTTGCCCGTGGTGGAGTCGGTGTAGATCCCGGCCTCGCCCCATGTGATCGGTGAGGAGAACACCCGACCCTCCTTGATGAGCTGCGCGCCGTGCTCGCGCAACTCGACTTCCATGACCTGGTCGGAGACCCGCAAGTGCATGCACACTTCGGACCACGGCATGGTCATGAAAACGTGGTCGCCGATTTCCAGGTCAATTCGCTGCTGTTCCACTCACCCTCCCTGATAGCTGCTGACAGTCGAAAGCCCGGGGCGCGGCGTTGCGGCTGCGTCCAGGACTTCCGTTAGCTCAGTCGCTCGGAAATTTGTCAGCCCTGTTACTCGGCCGGCTCGCTGGTGATCACGCAGACCTTGTCGTAACAGAGCGAATCGCGAGTGCCGTCCTCGAATTCGAGGGCGAACCCCGTGACGGGGCTGTTCGGCACAACCGCCTTGAGTCGCTTAAAAGCGAACCGGTACATGTGTGCGGGCTGCACGATGCCCCAGTACGGCGAGTCCTGACTGCGCCAGTACGCCCGGCAGACCAGCTTGCCGACCAGTTCCCGGCTGCGGAGATGGGTGTCGTACGACGTCTCGATGTACTCGTACGTCCAGCCCTCTGCTGTGCCCTTGGCTTCCAACTCCGCGTACTGCGTACGCACTCGCGCATAATGTTGCGCGTCGTAACAGTTGCCGCAGATCTCCTTGCCCGTCTCCTGACACTTCTCCGGACCCCGCCAATTGGCGATGTGCCCGCACGCCAGCGGCTCATCCGCCACTATTTCCTCCTAGGCCATTTGGCTGGGCGCCTTACAGTTCTCTATTCGCGCAGCAAAAAGGGAGCCGACCGGCATCACACGCTCATGCCGGGGCTCCCAATCACTCCGATGATTCAGTTGTCGTACCGGCGTCCTAGCCCTCGATGTCGGTACGGAACTTCTTGGCACGCTCCGCGAGCGCCGACCAGGACTGCGCCCACATCTCCCGGGCCTCGGCCGGCACGTCCTCGTACCGCATCGTGTAGCCGGAGTAGAGCTTGATCCAGTGGCGGTGCCCGTCGTCCTCGCGGTGGCTGTCCGGCTCGACGAGCAGGTCCACGATCTCGGTACCGTCGAGTTCGGTCTTCATCTTCCACAGGACGACTCCGGGCGTCAGGACGCCCGAAAGCTCCACGAGAACCCGGTCCTCGGCCCGGAGATTCAGCGAACCACCGTGGTACCGGTCGTCGCGGGTCGCGTCCCACCAGTTCCGGAACTCCCACGCCTTGAACTCCGCCGGGAACCGACGCTCGAACGCTGCCGCGTACTCCGCAGCCTTGTCCGCCCACGGGCGCCGTTCGTCATCGGTCAACTCCCGGGTGGGGTGGGGGACGTGCGGGTACTCCTTGCCGGTGGTGATCCGGGCCTCCGCCCGCCGAGCGTTGGACCACTCCCGTACGGAAATGCCGGTCGGGAAATCGTTGAACCGACTCCCGGGAGCGGCGTATCCGAGGAAATTACCGATGACTCGCGGGAACGTGTCGGCACCCATCTTCTCGATGTCCGCCCGCTTGTCGGCGAGGTGCTGCTGGACCAGCGGATCGGCTCCCAGGTGCTGCCGGGCCAGATCACGCACGGTGTTCATCGTCGGGTCCGGGAACGTGCGCTCGATCACCCGGGCCACACCGTCGTACTGAATCCACGCGACGGCCGTCTGATTGACGACGACGGTCGCGTGGAGAGCGCCGGGGGGCATCGGTTCGCGGGCCCAGCGCATGTACGTGTCGTGCTTCAGGTCAGCAGCCGCCAGGTAGGGCCGGTACTCCTCGTCGGACAGCTCCCCACGAAACTGGGGAGGTGAGCACACGGCATGGTCCTCGATGCTGAAACGCTTGAGGCCGCGAGCGTTCAAACTACGGAGCGCCGAAGCGACCTGTGAGATGTCTTCCTTCAATGAATTTCCCCTCTCATGGTTGGCGCCGAATTTCTGCTGCGTCCTTGCCTACGCGACGTTGGCCGGACTTTCGGCGCGACTGATACGCGGCGCGCACAGCCACGGCCGGCCTCGGTACCTCCCGCATACCGAGGCCGGCCGAAGCCACCTACGCGATGGAATCGGCGATAAGCGTGTCTTCGATCTCCTGCCACGCTTCATAGAAGCGGACCTGCGTTCCCACGTCATATTCCGCGAGGCGGCAGCCCAGCACGTAATGGCCTTCGTCGTGCGGAACCACCCACTCGGGGTTCCACTGCCCTCGGCGCTGCGAGCCATCGGGAAACTGCACGATGACTCGCCACTGCCAATCTCGTTCCCAGGACACCGGCTTGACCGGCTTGGGATTCCAGTCGACAGACACCACCACCGCAGCAGTGAGGCTGCGGAAGGTGGGCATGGCAAGCACTCGATCACCGATGTTGACCGGCTGCCGTACCGGCCTGGGCTGTGGACGTCGCCGATTCATCTTTCGGCGGTCGGAGCCCGTCACTTCGTCGCACCGGTTTCGTTCAGGAAGATCCCGGGAAGCACGGGCGACGCGGTGCTGTATCGGCCGTAACCCCACCACTCGGGCGACAGCAGGTTGGGGTGAACCGTGATGTGCGTCGGGCGCCCGTACTGGTCCTGGTGGCGAATGGTCACCTTCACGCACGGCTTGCGGGCCGCCTCAGTGCAGTTGAAAATCTTGCTCACTCGGATTCCTTCCTGTCGATCATCCGGATGGACAGCTTTGCCGTCCGCGTGAAGTCAGCGCGCTTCCGACCGCGCCTCGTTTTGCCATAGAGCGGGCACAGGAGATTCAGCCGCTCCCGGGTCTGTCCCGGGATATGCACAGCAAGCGGAACGGTGGTGCACGTGGGCATGTCGTTCTCTTCTCCCATATGGGAAAGGGGCACGGAATCGAATCCCGTGCCCCAACCGATTGTCTGGAATCAGCGCCCGACCGGGCAGCCGTACACCCGGCTGTGCCGGAGCCAGATGCACACTCCGTCGCCCTCGTCATGACGCTTCGCGTAGACCTTGCATCCGGTGTCGCACCAGTCGCGCGGTGCCTCCTGGATCTCGGTCCAGGTCACCCGCGACAGGGTCGCCAGGCCGGCCGCGTAGGTGTCGACGTCCGGCAGAAGGCCCCGGACGTTCATGACGCCCCACAGGGCGTCCGTGCGGAATCCGAGCCGCATGGCCTCTCGGGCGTGGGGACCGCAGACCTTGACGCGGACCGATTCCGTCTCGTCCTTGTCTCGCATGTCGACCGCGATCGCGGGGGCCGTGCACTTGGTGTCCCCGTAGCACTGGTTCACCGGCTCGAATACCGTCTTCGAGTAGCGCACGACCGCACCCTGCTTGCGGGCGTAGATCATGTGCCGCCCGTCCTCACGGTTGACCGTGGCGACCAAGCGCGGCGCGGTCGTCGTTCCCACGCGACGGAGAATGCGGGCTGCCGCCTCGCGGACTTCGACGTTCAGTTCCGACGCCGGAATGACGGTCTCCATGGCTGCTCCCGAATATACGAGGATGAGGGTCATGTGCTTGTCTATGGCCCCCGCTGGACGTTTCAGCAGACCGCGCTTCTATCGGCCTATTTCTTGGTGGACGACTTCAGTTCCATGTAGCGGACGGAATTGCCGACCTTCCGCGCACAGAGAGGCCGAAAGTCCTCGTTCTCGGAATTCGCCTCTCCGATGATGGTCCACTCCGTGAGCAGATTCATACGCGCCATCTCACGCGTGGTCAGCTTCACGTGTTCCTGCAACTCCGACGCCTTCACGGTCTGCATGTCCTTGACCGCCGGTACGGCGAGCGCGGGCGTGTCCGACCTGTTGCCTCGTCTGACGACGCGGTTCAAGTGGCGTGCGTGCACCATCAGCCGGGCACCCAAGTCGGCGTCCCCCGCCTCATTCGCCACCCGTGCGGCACCGATCGCCGCGTGCTTGAGCGGCAGGGCCTCGTGTGAGGTGAGCGGGGAAGAATGCGTGATCACGTTCGTCATTGCGGGACCTCCCTACTTGTTACGGAAAATTCGGCGGCACTCGCGGGCCTTTTTCATCCACGCTTCCGCTCCGGAGTCGTCACCGACAGCGGCGCAGGCGCGGGACTGGCCGATAGCGTGCTCATAGTCAGCACGGGCACCAGCAATACGGCCAACGTCAGAAGCGTCCGGTGCGGCCGGGGTGGCTTTCTGCGCTTTCCGGTTGGACGCAGCAGACGCGAAATATGCGTCACGGTTTCCCCTGATCTGTGCGTCAGTGAGCCGCTTGATTCCGTCACCCTTGGACCCGTATCCGCGTCCAACGATTCCGGCCGCCGTGGCCTCACTTCCCAAACTCCGGGCCTTACGCTTAGGCCGGATTCTTGCGACGCTTTCCCCGTCCGTGATCCGTACGCCCGTTGTTCCGCCGCCCATGCGCTCAACCACACGCGCGGGCACGTTGGTACCGTTCTGCTGTTCGGACTTGAGACGCTTAGCGATTTCCGGGCGCGCGGTGCGTCCTTCCATTCGCGAAACGGTCAACGGTCGCGCCGTAGCGCGTGCGAGCTTTTTGGCTTTGGACATAGTCAGAATCCTTCCGTGACTATTGGGAAAGGTTGCGTGCCCACGGGGGGATTCGAACCCCCTTGCCCTTGACCCCGGCGGTTTGATGCTCTGATTTGGCTACGTGAGTTGTGCGCCGTTGCGGCCGCGATTGCCTGTTAGGTGAGACATTCCGCGCCTATGGGGTGCGTTCGTAGGCTTAGGTGTTGCTGAGTAGTTGATATGAGCGGGCCCGCAGCGCGCGGACTTCACACGCTGCGGGCCCTTGATTTGGTCGCTTCGCTAAGCGTTGCGACCCTTCCCGCGCTCCCGTTGTGAGCGATTGCGCGGGGAATGAGAACCCATTTGGGGACTTCCTGTGACAGTCGTCCCACACTGCCGTATCCGTCATGTGGCTATGGGTGCGGAGTATAAAACCGTCCGCACGAGGGCAGAGTTCACCCCCGGAAAGAAATCCATAGGTGTTGCTTTCGCGCGCTTCAAATACCGGGCATGGTCCCGGTAGTCAGTTCCTCCGTACTAGGTTTGCGCGTGCCCATATACAACCTGCTTCAGCACACGCGCGCTCTTTTCGGGTATCAGTCTCGGTCGACCGGCAGAGTTCACCGGTCAATTGGCAAACCCGTGCAGAAATCACACGGGTACGCGACTACGTACCTTCCGCGCACTACTTACGTCCGTTCCCTTGCGAGGAACGGCACGGGGAATGCCTGCCCGCGATACCTAGAAACTGTGGGTTGTCACCAGCAACCGCCCGCGCATGACCAATACGCGGTTTTTTGATAACGCCCGAAGCGTGGATTTTTAGGCGGTAAACGCCATGGGGGCCCGCACACGCGCATACCTCACGCGTGATCACTTGCGCTGAAAGCGTGCGCAAGGTTGGCCGGGTGAGAGACATAGCTCTCCCTAGGTAATTCGCGGGAATCCAGACAGACGACTCCCACACAACACGGCACCCTATTGAGTTCTCAAAAGTCGGGGACGCTTCCCCGTCACCTCCCCGCGCTACGGCCGAAACGGCGCGCTACGGAAAGTCACCGGCTTGCATTCACCCGCAGCGCAGAATTCACGCTTTGGGTGTCCCCTCCCCGCCCGGCCGGTTTCACCGGGGGGGTTTTCTTGCCGTCCCGTTGTGGCGACATGGATGACATTAGGTGTTCCCCCCGGCGGGGGGAACACTTTTAGCGTGACGATAGATAGACCGAGAGTGATACAAGCAGGTCAGACCCTAGAAAGTGGGCAAAAAGAATCTTGAAAACAGGGGGGAAATCTCAACATACGGACAATCTTGGTGTCCAAAATGCCCAGTAAAAATGTCACAAGACATGCCATGCCGCTTAGTTCCTTACGAATGCGTCTCTAGCGGTGCATGTCATGGCAGAAATGACGTGGCGTCAGGTCCCGCTGAAGTGGTCGGCGGCCTCGCTATGTCCGGGAATGCCCCGGAAAATTCCCGCGATTGGCTGTGCGCCTGCCTACGGCTTCCGGCACCCCCCGGGGCCCGTCGCTCCGGCCACTCCCCCCGGGGCCCGTACGCGTCCGGTCACGGTGCCGCACGGTGCCAGCAACCCGGGGCCGCTCCCCCCGGAACGGGGCCGCGCCATGCCCTACGCGCACGCGTGAGAGCCTGTCTCGGCACGGGCGCCCGACGGTCCCCCGGGGCCGGTCGACGGCTCACACGGGCGCACAGCGGCCCGCCCCCACAAAGTGGGCATGACGGACACGCACCAGAAAATATCGGGACGCGAAAATTCGGGGGATCTAAGGCATACGCCCGTGGTGACGTATAGGGCACATATAGGAGGTAGGAGAGAGTACGCACGGTTGCCCGGCTACGCGGCACATGCCTGGCTCATGGGCTTGCACGGCTCATGCGGTGCTCTGTGCGGGTAACTCCCATGCGCGTGAGATATGGCTAATGCCAGGGACGCCGCTTGTTTCACCATATGAGGTTTTTGAGCAGTGTCTTGGTATTCGCCGCAATAATTCGCGCTTGCCCGCATGTATTACATATTCGCGTTAAGTCCGTATTTGCTGAGCAAAGCGGAAATGACGCTCCGCTTTAGTCGCACCCCGTGAACGGCTGCTCACGCTCCGCCTAGTATTACGCAAGGTAGCTAGGACTACCGTGCGTTATAAGGGGCATAGCGCCTAATCGTGGCAGAAAAGACTAAGCGGCTTTACCGTGACGAAGTTAGGCATAGTTTGTAATGCGTGCACATCGGGGCGAGAGTGGGAAAGAAGCCTATTATGCTCCATTGTGTCTTTGCAGACATTAAGCACCCCCCACCATTAAACGGACAATTCTCACAAAAGGGGCCCTGGGCCTCCAAATGGAAATCCGACCCGAGCCCACGGGCAGTGTCCTCGCAGCCGGCAGTGGCCCCGGGCCGACGACTCTAGCAAGATTGACGACATGGCCACCGAAGACGCTCTCCCAGACGAGGGACTGCTGCTTACGCCGCGCGAAGCCGCTCTCCTGTCATGGCTCGTGATCGACGGCGAGGAGCGCCTAAGCATCGAAGAGGCTGCCAGCAAGTTGGACATCCGCCCAGACACAGCCAGAGTGATTATTTCCAGGGCGAAATCAAAGCTGCGCCTCTACGCCGGCCAACGTTGGCCACTGCACTAAAGCTGGCCCGAGGACACCCGGACGAGTGCCTCGTGCGTCCACAACCTGTAGGCCGGCGGCAGTGCGCGGGGTAGCACGTAGCCCCGGCGACCTGGTCGATGACCAGCGGTCCACCGGGGCTTTGAGGGTCAACGCTACAGCCGTGTGATTTCGAGGGGAAAATCGCTCGCGTTGGGGTTCACTCGTGTGCCGGGCCAGGCGCCTCCTGCCGACGGACGCGGCCTCTGCGGAGCCGGCGCTTGTGCCTGCGTGCCTCGCGGGCGTCCGCCTTCCTGGACTGGAAGTTGCGGTGGTAGTGCCAGGGCTTGCGAACGTTCTCGCACTCTTCAGCGGGGTACCAGTAGGGCTCGTCAGGGGAGCTTCGGGGGCGCTCTCTGTGGCAGAGGCAGCAGATGACGACGCCGGCTGCGTCGAGACGTTCCTGGACCCTGCCGTAGAAGCGGTCGTCGAACTCCTGCCAGTCCGCTTCCACTTCCTCGGGCGTCCGCTGGGGAAGCGAGGCGCGGTACGCCTCGCCCCACTTCGTCAACAACTCGTCGATGCGCACGGTCGGTTGAGTCATGCCCAGCAGAGTAGCTATGCGAACGCATCTGCGAGCGTAGTTGCGATCGCATCAGCTAAATTGCCCCTATGACTTCGACTTCATCTGAGAGCAAGGGCGATCCCTCAACGGAGGAAGTATGCTCCGCTTTACGTGCATTGGGGGCAAAAGTCCCGGAAGACCATGACATGTCACGTGCTCAGGCCCTCGGGTTGCTCCTGATGACCGTCGAGGGCTCCCTGATCGTGGAGGATGATCCGCTCGCCATTGAGGCCACGCGCCACGGGTACTTTGGCGGGCTTGTCGCGCAGATCAAAGTGGGCGGCTTTCCGCCTGGTACGTGGGACGCGCCCTTGCAGGAGATGTGGGTGCGGTGCCTCGAACTACGGCTGCGGCGGACAGCTTTCGACTGGAGCAACTTGCGGCAGGAGCTGCCGGCGGATTCCGGCGAGCGGTCGAGCGCAGCGGCCGTTGACGCCCTGCTCTCGGCGGCGGCGGAACTTCTGAATCCGTTCTACCCCAGGGTGTACGAGGAGGACGCCACGCAGCTTGCGCGGCTGCGCAGCGCGTTCCGATCGGCGGGGGCGTACGTCGTGGCAGCACGGCGAGGCATCGAGGCGCATCGGCGCTTCTTGAAGGTTCGCGGGTTCGACGCGTGAGCCGTGTGCGAACGCAGATGCGATCGCAAGTGCGCACGCAGGGCGTTTATCGGCCGTATATCGGCATTGGCCATCGTGCCCGTCGTCCGTCACCGAGAGGAGCACGATGAAGACGTACGGTGAGCCCGTTGTTCGCCTGGGGTTCTTGAACTTGGAGCACGACGGCGGCCCCGACGAGGAGCCGGGAGTACTGCCGGCGAAGTGGGTCAAGGCCCATGAGGAGATCTTGGTGCCGAGAGAGTTCGACTGGCTGGGGCGCGGGGAGATGACGTTCTCTCAGACGAAGCCGGTCGACCCGGACGCGACCGAGGAGGAGAAGGTCGTCGCCGCAGACGCGCAGAGGGCCGCCGACTCGCGCTTCCGGGCGGCTCAAGACGTGCTGGGAATGCGCGGGTTCCGCTCGCCCACCGGACAGGGCAGGAATCCCACGGGGTTGTTCCTGCGGGAGTCGACGTTCACGTTCCAGGCGCGGCACCAGCAGCTCAAGATCTGGCGGACGCCGCCGACCAATGTCGTGATGACGCTGGCGGAGGTGCCCGAGGTGCCGATCGTGACGGTCGCGTGGCACAACAGCTTCTGCTCGCCGAACGGCCGAGAGGACGAGGCCGAGGAGCTGTCGTCCTTGGTCGACAAGGTCCAGGCCAAGTACCTCGATGATCCGGAGCACAACTGGGCGGCGTTCTGGGGGTTCGGCGACTGCAACGAGTACCCCGTGCCGGCTGGCGAGACGGTGCCTGAGATCGACTGGACCTCTCCCGACATCCGGGACCTCGTACACCGCCGACACCGTGCCCGGAAGCAGGCTGACGGGACGTGGCGGAGCTGCACGTACCTCGACGAGATGATGCTGGACTGCGGGATGCACGATCCCGCTCGGTTCGCCGCGCACCAGCTCGGTCAGATCGAAGCCCTGAAGGCGACGGCCGGCCACGCTTCGGACGGTCAGGGCGGCGGCCGGCGCATCGACCGGGGGTACATGGACCCGTGGCTGGTCCAGGCCGTCATCGAAGTCAACATCTTCGACACTACGGGCGTCAGCGACCACCACGGCGTAGAGGTGATTCTGTCGCGTCGGAAGGCCGTCGAATGCCTCCGCCGGCAGCGTGAGCCGCTCAAGCCGTGGTTGCTGGATCTGGCGGTCTAGCCGGATTTTTGCGTCGCGTCGCCTGCTGGAGCAGGCTCCGCCGACAGCTCCTTCGTGAACTCGCCGCGCGGTCAGACGGATGCAGGCCGCCGTGGTTGCTGGTCCTCGCGAGACGGGGACTGATCGTGTGGAGACTGGACGCCGTTTGAACCCGTCAGTGCGGGCATGAGCGCGAGGGCCCGCCTCCCGAGGCGGGCCCTTCGCGTTGCTCGTTCATGCTGGCGGAGGGCCGGGACGTAGCCAGTCCCGACCCCCCTGGGGAGGTTACTCGTTCCTAAAACGAGCCCTAAGAAGGGTTGTCCACCCATCAGCTCACGCCGGCACATTTAAGGCTCCGAGTCCTATTGAAATCGCCGCGCCCTGCCATTGGACCACCCCGGCATGAAGCGCCAGGGAAGGGATTCGAACCCTCATCTCGATGATGTCGCTCGGGCCGGTCGATCCGGCGCTTGGTGGCGTGCTTGAAACTGGAGCGAGAAATTCAGTTTTCAGGGTTGGTTTGCCTCTACCTGTTGGGCTACTCCGGCATGTGTGCCGGACGAAGGACTCGAACCTCCACTGGGACCAACCCGTGTGCTCAATTTCAGGCGGTGAGTTTCAGTTTGCGCTCCTGCGCACCCGCCGCACGCCGGCGACGGGGGTCTGTGGGTTACGCGGCGAAGAGGTAGTTCAGCAGCGTCGCACCGGGCCTCTGGTTCGTGACGACCGTGGCGTTCGCTTCTTCGCGGGCGTACTTGATCGCGTCGCGGACGACTGCGAGGCGGTTGAGGAGTTCTTGGCGGCGGGTGGCAGGCAGGGCTCCGGAGAACTTCACCGTGGTCCAGGTGCCCACGGGTACGTCCTCGTAGTAGACCTCGACCTGCGCCGGGTGCTTGTCGGTGGCCGGCGCCTTGACGTGGTTGCGGGGCACCTTCTTGGAGCGCACCGTCTCGTACGCGGCGGTTCGCCAGACGCCGGCCTGCTCGTCCCACTGCCACTGTTCGGACGGGTCGAGGACGGGCAGTTTGTCGACGAAGGTGTGCAGGCTAGTGAGCTGCTTTTCCAGGAAGAGCAGGTATGTCACGGGTACGGCTGCGAGGAGCACCTGGTCGCCGATGCGGATGTCTGCACGAGCCTCACAGTTGGCCCAGTCCTTGGTGGCCGTCACGTCGTAGAACGGCCTGAGACCGGTGAGGGCCTGGTCGATTGCGTCGTCGGCTCGGAACTGCACCCGAGTGGATTCGGCAGGGAGGATTTCGCCCTCTTCGTCGCGAGGGCGATAGGTGCGGGTAATGCCGGCCAGCAGTGGTGGTTTCTGGACCTGGTGGTGGGCGGCCGTAAGAGCGCCGTACGCCTCAGTTTTCCGGGTCTTCTCCACTGCGACGACCTGGCTCAGTCGCGTCGTCATGGGTGGGACGTTATGCAGTGGTCGAGGTCTCGCGCAATTTGATGGGGGGCCGTTCGGGTGATCACGTGACAGTTTTTTCTCTTATTGCTGGTGAGGAGGCCGGTCTTCTGGGGGGACTTGCTCCAAACGGGGAGCGTTCCCTTCGAGTGCGAGCGGCACCGCTCCGGCCACCGTTGGGATTGCCGTCCGACCAGGGACAGGCTCGCAGTTCCTCATGGCGTGCACGGCGCCAGTCCAGCCGGGGGGCGAGCATGAGGTCGCGGACACGCACCGTGTTCTCATGCACCGCTTGTCTCGCGATCGGAGCAGACAAGACGCCCCATCTTGGACATGGCCACCGGCGGGTACCTGCTCGGAGCGTGATCCCGAGGGATCATAGGGGATGTGTCACCCATTCGAGTGATGCACTGACAATTTTGTGAATCCTCCGTGACTCCCGGCGGCGATTGTGTGTTGATGGATTCGCGGTGCACACGGCGGAGTCCCGGGCCTCTTCTAAAACTCCCGGGGCTTCGTCGTCCACGCCGCATCCCGGACCGGCTCGGTGCAGAAGCGGCGTCGCAAACCCCCCCTTGCGAGCGCCTGCTTCTGCACCGGGCCCTTCATGTTGAAGGGAGTCTCCGAAGTGGCAGTCGACCCTCTCTGCGTTGTCTCACTGGGCCCCTCGGGAGTGCCGTGCACCTACGGCCTCGATGGACAGCCGGTGACACTCCGAGAAGCAACATGGCTCATGGCCGGCGTCGAGCGGCGCACTCTGTACAGCTCCAGCCTGCGGCTCGCCACGGGCGAGTGGGTCACCGTCCGCACCCTCGGGCTCGTCTTCGACCCGGACGCGGCGACCGAGATGGTGGTGGCGGAGGGCTACCGTCCTCCGGTCTGGGGGACTGCCCTCTACACGCCGGCACCGCAGAACGCGCTCCTGGAGGTGCTCTGCACGTATAGCGATCCGGACGAAGCCGTGCGCGAGCACAAGGAAGCCATGTCCATGATTGCGGTTGGCCTCAACGAGGCTGATGCGGAGCCTCGGTGGGCGGGGCGGCTGTCCTGGGCAGGGCCGGAATCATGACGTTCCCCGTGCTTTTCGTGCCGGCAGTCGAGGATGACGATCAGGGGCTGGTCCTTGAGGTAAACGGGGTGGCTCCGGAACCGCAGAGCCGCCGGTGGTGGCTCCTCACGACGCGGGGCGACGCCTTCTGCCTGCCGGCCAAGCTGTGGCCGTGGGCGATGGAAGTCGACGCGCAGACTAAGCGGCGCGAGCTGCGCATGCCGGCTGTCTTCGCCTTCCGACTGGTGGGCGAAACGATGGCAGCCGACATAATCTCCCGGTCTTGAACGGTAATTGGAGCTGAAGGTGCAGACGCCTCTCACCGGTACGAACCTCACGCGGCTGCTGAACGACGTTCGGAGCCTGCGCGTGTTCAGCATCGACGACGGCTACACCCGTCGGCGGACACAGCTCAAGGCCGTGCATGCTGACGCAGCATCGCGGCTGGCCTGGATCGAGACGCACAACGGGACATGGCGCCTCCCACAGGAATTCTTGCCGTGGGCGCTGGAGGTGGATGATCACGCACTGGCTGTCCTCGGCCACGGCGAGGTCTTCCCCTGTACCGCCCTCTTCGAGCGCCTGCCGAGCGGCCCGTGGGAGGTCGAGATCTTCCCGGGCGAAAACTCGTTCTCATGATAGGCGGGCGCCGCACCCCGGGCTCTGGAGTGCGGCGCGTTGTCGTGCGCGGGCTTCCCGGACTCTCGCGTCCACGCCGGAGTTCCTGGGACCTTACGCATCCGCAGTCCGCATGACCATTTCGACATCGGCGTGTTGGTTGCTCCACCGCCAGCGGGCTCCGTCCCAAACGATCACCTGCGTGTGGGATGTACAGACGCAGCACCGGCCGGGGTCGATGACGGGGGCCGAGGCGAGTTCGGCCAGCGCCTCGACGATGCAGCCGCACGCCGTTGGCAACGTCACGGCGCCGGCCTCTCGTCGCACATGGCCCGGGTCCAGTGCCAATAGCCGCACGGGCACAGGCGCATCACATGCGTGTCGTCGCCGAGCTGGTAGACGCAGCGGACCGACTGCCCTACCGACCAGGTGTCGACGGGGTGGTACACGGCCCACCCGCGCAACGAAGCGCCGCAACACCGCATCCACCCACCGCCCTTGATCTGGGGCGGCGTGTATCGCTCGGGAGTGAAGTCCTCCTGCGCCGGGAAGAAGTCGCGGCAAACACCGCAGAAACCGTACTCCATTTGGGTGGCTTCGATTTCGTTGTTGCACTCCGGGCATTGGCCCCGCGGAACGAGTTGGGAATTCATAGGGCGAGAGTAATGGCTACGATGCGCAGCATGACGGAAGCACTGAGTGTCGGAACTGACTGGCGTCTCCTGGGATGCGCCTACGTCAAGTTCTTCGTCGCCCGAGACCACCGCAACCAACGCCTCCTTGAAAGGCACCCTCACGACCTTTCCGCAAGCATGGGCCGGTTCGCGTTCGCGGTCACCGAGGAGGTCTTCTTCCCAGCAGTCTTCGGGGTAGAGCCGCTCTGCTCCTATCAGGTTGTCGACGACCTCCGTCGGCGCAATCCCGACTTCGGCGCAGCGTGGTTCCGACGGTGCCGCTACCGGCGCCAGGCCCAGGGCGTCGCGATGTGCCCTGTTCTGCGATCGCGGCATGTCGCCATGGAGGTATCCCGCATGCTCCTTACCTCCTGGGCCTACACGAACCACCCGGTCGACGGCCCGGTACGACTGCGTGACATCGTCACGCCAATGCTTTCGGATCTCTGCGCGAAGCTCTGCCATTCGAGTGAGCACCCCACAGATCCGTGACAAAATAGAGCGTACGGCGTTTGCGTCTCTGTACGGTGCTCCTGGGGTTCCCGACTCTCGAAATCTCCTCGTCGGTCGGCGCCATCCCCCGCCAGGGAAACCGCGCACAAGAGCCCTCCGCTGACCCTGCCGGCGGAGGGCTCTTGGTTTTTCTGTCCAGCCACGAGCGACTGAGGTGTCATGACCGAGAAAATGCGAGCACTCCGCGCTCTTTTCGACGCCGGAGAGTGCACCGTCCTCGAAATCGTGGACGCCACTGACATCCCGTCTGGCCGCGCCTTCGCCGCGCTCCAAGCCCTCCTTCGCGACCAGCACGCGGTCAGCGCACCGAGAGACGGACACGCCCGATACACCATCACCGAAGCCGGCCGCGACCACGTCAACGCCTGGGGTAGCAGCCCGACCGGGCAGGAGACTAACCGTGTCTGACGACCTCAGCCTGCCCATCCCCCAGGCCGTAGAGCTGCTCCGGGGACTGATGGAAGTGCTCTACCTGTCGCCCGCGTGCGCCTCGGGCAACCACAGCCGCTGTGACCAGGTGGACCGATTCCGTTCCCTGGTGTGCTGCTGCCCGGAATGCGAGCACGCCGACCTCGCGGCCGGCCTGCCGGCCGGTGCCGACGTTCCGCTGCTCCACCTGGCGGCGACCGAGGCCGAACAGCGAGCCAGCCACGTCTACGCGCCAGGCGAGCAGCTCGGCATTCGCCAGGATCTCCACCGCTCCCTCACCAAGACCCTCGAAGAACGGACCCGCTTGAGCGAGACGAACCGCCTGGACCTCGCCGTGCAGCTCGGGATCTCGGCCGTGCTGGTCTTCGCTCCTCGTGCGCTATAGCTAAACAACTACGCCGTTCGAGTGGTGGCATAACAGTTCTGTAGAAGCCTCTGACAATTCACTCGGTCGCCCACACGTGTCGCGGTCCGCCCTTTCACGCCGGTAGCGAGTATAGGCGTCAACGCCGATCAGAAAGGGGCCACCCTAATGAATGACTTGACGCCCGTACCGGTGGCCGGCCCGACGAGAACCGTTGTGGCCGGCCTCCTTCTCGGCACCACGCGCGACGTCGAACTCGTGCTGCGCATGGGCTGGGAGGCGACCCCAGGCGGCCTGGTGCTCCCCGTTCCGCTGATGGCGGTGCGCCGTGCCCAGTGACCAGGACGGCGGCCTCACCGTCTACCGAGAGCGCGCCTACCTGCTGGGCGGCTATGTGGGGATGTTCGGCGGCGTTTTCGCCTTCAACGACCGCAAGACTCCGAACTGGCCAGTGCTTTACATCGAGTCGCCGAAAGGCCAGCTCTCCTGGCACATCCACCCCGACGACAAAGACGTCTTCGATGGGTTGAACGTGCCGATGGTTGACGGCTACGCCTGGGACGGCCACAACACGGCGGAGAAGTACCTCCGCATCGAAGCACTGAACCTGCTGATCCCCAAGATGACGTACGCGAAGCCAGAATTCGGTAACCCCTGACCAACCGTCGACAGAGGCCCACGTCCTGCAATCCCGAGCCAGGACGTGGGCCTCCCCATACCTGCGATTACCGCCAACAATTTCCTTCCGGCCACCGTGGACTACGTCCTACCGAGAGGAGGTCCCGTCATGCCCCTCGTCCGGAGGCCCAATCCCGCCTGGCAGGCATACCAGGAGCTGCTTCCCGGCACTCCCACCGGCGGCCCTCGAAGCTCGCTCGCGGCCGGCTGGCCCACGGAGCTGCCCGACCCCCGCCCTGGCGCCACACCGGCTCTCGAAGCCGCCTCGCTCCCGCGCCTGAGCGCCCAGCCCGGCACGTCGCCCGTCCGTGGACGGCCCACCCGAGCGCAGCTCGGCCTCGGCACCGCACCCACTGGCGCCCCGTCGACCACCAACGGCCGCAGCAGCGTCTTCTCGATGCCCACGTACTGACGACGAAGGCCCGCTCCACCGGCCTGAACAGTGGGAGCGGGCCTTCGTCATCTCCGGGCCGGTCAGATGTCGAACTTGCCGGCCTTCACGTCCAGAAGGAACGCAGTCATCTGATCTTCGGTGAAGCGGAGGTCTCCGCCAGCCGGGTTCTTGGAGTCTCGGATCGCCCTGCCTCCAGCGAGCTTACCGATTTCGACGCAATCGGAGCCGCTGCCGTTGCCCGAGAACGACGACTTCACCCAGGCGTCCTCGGGAATCTCCTGCGCCATGAGGTTGCTCTTGTCACGCTGCACGGGTTAGCTCTTTCCTTCGCGTTATGATCATTTCCAGCGACTCTTCAGGGGATAGTGCGTTGGACCGAAGAACATCGTAGGTGCGCCGGAACTCGCGTACCTCGCGGGCGTCCTTCGGGACCTTCCTGAATGTCATACCCGTCATCGAGTCAACGGCCGCAATCGGTTTCTCGTCAGCTCCGTTGAACTCAAGAATGTGAAACATGTAGACCGGAGTGGCGCTCGCACCAAATGGCACTATCCGCATGGAAACGCCCCGTTTTGCGTCCACGATCAACGAGTCGAGCTGCGCCGCCATGACCTCGGCGCCGCCAACGAGCTGGTGCAGGGCACCCTCACTGAACAGCGCCTCGACAGAGGGCGGTTGGCTCTTTTCGAAGATCTCGCGGCGCTTCATGCGTAGCTCGACGGATCGCGTCACGCTGTAGTCGCCCCGTGGGCTTCCAGTCTGGGCGAGGGTGAGCGCTTCCGCGTACCTCTCGCACTGGATGAGTGCAGGAAATGTGTTCGCGCTGCACGTCTTGACCAGACGGGCGGCGTCCTCCCATGCCACGAACTGCAACAGCGACTCGGGGAACTCATCGTCGAATTCGGCGTAGCGCCCCTGCCCGATAGCCATGCCCTCACGACGCATCGTGTCCAGACGGACGGAGGTCTCCAAGTCGACATGCAGGGCACGAAGAATGATCGACCACTCAGCGTCATCAGGCCACGCGGTTGCCCGCTCCAACCGTGAGTAGCGGTCGACCGTTTCGCGGCCCATGGCTCTCGCGACGTCGATCTGCTTGACCGACTCACCCTGGGGCGTTCGAGCAGCGATCCGCGCGGCTTTCAGCGCTTCCGCGAACCGCTCCCTGGCGACCATGGCAGCCGTGTTGACCGACATGTCTCGGCTCCCTTCGCCACCGGTCTGGACACTGCGCAGCGTAGCGCGCGGGCCTGCCCTGCGGCACTTCTGAGGGTATTTCAGCCGAGGGGCTTGCGATCGCACCTGCGATCGCACCACACTCGGCATCACGCACCGAGCGGGATACGTAGCGATGCGTGCTCATCTACGTGGTTGGCCCACAACCACGTTGTTGGAGGCTGCCATGCACACAGATCAGCACGGAGCAGATCGAGAAGAGGTGGTTTCGACCACCTTCGCCCGCCGACCGGAGACCGTCGCGGCTGCCCGAGAGTGGGCCGTGGAAGTCTACGCGGCTTTCGGCGGCCTCTTACGCGACCTCTGCGAACTGCTGGTGAGTGAGGTGGCAACCAACGCTGTGGTGCACGGCGCCGGCGACGAGTACCGGGTCACGGTGCATCCCGATCTTCGAATCGAGATCTGGGACGCGTCGCCGGCGAAGCCCCGCAGGCGGCACTCCACCGAGACCTCAATCGGTGGCAGGGGACTGGAAATGCTTGCCGCATGGGCGCCGGGCTACACGGTGTGCGCCGACGAAGAGCTGGGCGGAAAGTCCGTCTGCTTCGAGCCGAAGGGGTGGTGAACCGATGGCCCTCCTCGCAGAGTCCGGTCTGCGCCTCTCCGTACTCGATGACTCCGACGTGGCTGGAAGTGAACTTGCCGGGCTGTCCGTTCGCCTCGATGTGCGAGGCCGGCTGCTCGAACCGGTCGACGGTGTCGAGATAGCCGACTTCAAGGTCTACCTGGACACCGCGTCGTTCACCGACCTGACACAGCAGGTTCGTGCACTCCAGTACTCGCTCATCCAAAAGGCCCGTCGTCGGGCCGAAGAGGACTCCTCGCTCGTAGCCGAGGGGACGGCCGCCTTGCAGGAGATGGCCTCTCCAGACGCGGCGCCCCCTACCGAGGCCCTGCTGGAACGTGTCGTGGGCGGACTGCGTACGTGGGCACCCGCCGCAAGGCCGACAAGAGACTCCTCGACGGCATCAGGTGGGCCCTGATCCGTCGAGGTTGCTGCGAACGCGTGGCCCGTGGGGGGTGGCGTTCGCAGCGTGCATGGCCCGGCTAGTCCAAACGCCCCCGGGCCGGGCCGTGCACATCACCCTCGCCGTGCAACCGGCTCGGCGGGGGTGACCGAAGACTGCGGCGGAAGGGGTGGGACGCGACAGGAGCGTTTCACTTTGACTTTCCAGGAAGTGCGCGTAGGAAAGTCCCCTTCTGCCGCGATGGGCCCGGTCGGTGTTTTGCGCCGTGCCGACCGGGCCCTTCTCCTGAGCCTCTCGACGTCTCCCGCGAAATATTTCAGACGCTCAGCGATGTCGATTCTAAGAGAGGATGCCCCCGAGAGCGGGAAGTAGCGATATTGCAGCTATGTTGTCTGGACTGACCTCATTCGCGCGACTCTTCACGTCGCAGGTCAGTCCAGCTATTGGCATGCCTAAAGCATTTCAACAGCATGTACATATGCCAATTTTGATGCAGGCTCAATTCCCTCTTCCCATGGCCGAGTCGGGGTACTAGTTTTTTCCCAGGCGAGCAGGAATACATTTCCCCTCGCTAAACGATCAGTCGCTACATCGGAGGTATCGCCTTGTCCACTGCGACCGAGACCAAGCCGGTCAGCACCACGATCAACAGCACGACTACCCCCCCGGACGAGTGGCAGCTCGACATCGCCATCACGGACTCGCCCACCGTCGTTCCCACCGACTGCGGCACCGGTGACGGGTGCGGCAGCACGTGCGCCTCGGCGTGCGCGAGCTGACACCTGAGCCGAGCGAAGGCTGAAGTCCGTGCGGGGCGGGGAACCGCCCCGCACGGGCAGGGCAGAAGGGAACCTCGATGTCTCGGGCCAGATTCATCCGAAGGGGCGACGTGCTCCTCGTTCGGGCCGCCGTGCTGCCGCTGGACGCCCAGAGCATCCGCTGGCCGGCCGAGAACGACCAGGCGGACTGCCGGCGTTGGCTGGAGGAGGTCTGGGCCGTTCCGCCCTTCTCGGAGGCCGTTCGATCCGCCACCCCTCGGCTCGCCCAAGCCGTGGACGGCGTGCTGCGGGGCGAGGAAGTCTCGGCCAAGCAGCTCCGCAAGATGGTGCACGCCACCGCCAGGTACTTCCTGCGGGCAGCCGGCCGGCCCACTCCGTTCGGGTTGTTCGCCGGTGTGGCCACGGCAGTCTGCGGACCGTGCGAGGGCATAATCGGCGCGGTGCACAAGCCCCTCGCCCGGCCAGACACTCTGTGGCTGGACCACGTTCGCCGTGGGCTTGTGTCTCGGCCAGACGTGGTGCCTCATCTGCGCTTCTGCGTGAGCGACTTGGCCGTGCGGCGCGGCGATGTCCTCGACATGCCGCTGTCCGGCGGCCGGCTTGCAAGCACGCGAGTTCTCCGACCCATGGCCGCGCTCTTGGACCTCGCCACAAGCCCGGTGATCGGGAGCGAAATCCTCGACCGACTGTCGGCGTTAGGGGGCACCCCCGCTCAAGCGGCGAAGCTCCTCACCGATGCGCTGGAAGTAGGCGCGCTGACGAGCGACCTGTCTGCGCCCATGACCGACACCGATCCTCTCGGGCACATGCTTCATGTGCTCACGCCGGCGTCGGCGGACCTGAAACCGGACACGGTGGCCCTGCTCGACGAACTGAGCCTCGTGCAGCGCTTGTTCGTACTCCACAACTCCGCCCAGTCCCCTGTGGCGGCGAGGAAGCTGCGGGAGATGGCAGCCGCCAAGATGACCGGTATCTGCGACGAGGGCCGTACGCGGCTCAGTCTCGACCTACGGCTGAACGCCACCGTCCGCGTTCCCCAGGTCGTCCTGGAGGAGGCTGAGCGCGCCGGGGAGGCACTTCTCCGCCTGACCAGGAATCTGCGGGAGCAGCCGATGTGGTCCAGCTACCACGAGGTCTTCTGGGAGCGGTACGGCGCCGGCAGTCTCGTGCCGGTCCGCGATGCTGTCGACCTGGCCGCCGGAGCAGGTCTGCCGGCGGACTTTCCCATGTCGCCGCTGGCTGAGCCCCCTGTACGAGCGCTGCCGCGCGATGAACAGCTCCTGCGCAGAGCGTGGCAGGCCGTCATGCACGGGGCCGAGGAAGTCCTGCTCACAGACGCCGATATCGACGAACTGTGCACCGCAGACCTCGACGAGCTGCCGATCGTGCCGCACATGGAAATGGGGATGCGCGTACTCGCGGAATCGCCGGCCGCAGTCGACCAGGGAGACTTCACCCTCGCCGTTCGCCCTGCGTGGAGCACCGGGACTCTCTCAGGCCGTTTCGCCGTCACGCTGGACGGCGACAGCATCGGGGCTGCCTACGGGAAGCTGCCGACGCTGGTCGACGGCGCGCTCGCCGCCCAGCTCTCCTTCACCCCGCCGCACCCGCACGCCGAGAACATCGGGCGCATTCCCGCGTTCCTCCCCTACGTGATCCCCGTCGGCGAGCACCGGGAGCCGGCCGACAACGTGATCCCGCTCGACGATCTCGCTGTGATGTCCACCGGCACGCGGATGCTGCTGGTGAGCATGTCGCGCCGCCGTGTGGTTGAGCCCGTCGTGCTGCACCCGCTGGCCCTGGAGAAGCAGGCCCCGCCCGTCGCCCGGTTCCTCGCCCTGGTCGCGCGCAGCTTCGCCGGCGCCTGGACACGCTTCGACTGGGGACCGCTGACCGTCGGTATGCCGTATCTCCCCCGGGTCCGCTACGGCCGGTCCATCCTGTCGCCCGCCCGGTGGCACCTGGGGGTAAACGACCTGCCCTCCGCTGGATTCGGGCCTGCCTGGCACGAGACCCTGTCCGAATGGGCCCGGACGTGGAAGTGCCCCTCCCGCGTGGAGTTGTATTCCGACGACCGCTACCTGCGGCTTGATCTGACCGAACCGGTACACGCGCATCTGCTGCACGCCCACCTCCGGCGCCAGGGGAGCGCCGAGCTGGTGGAGACTCCACCTGATCAGGAACTAGGTTGGATCGGGCATGCACACGAACTCACACTGCCCATGACGTCTACGCGCTCGCCGTTACCGCACCCCGACGTCGAGGCCGCCCCGGTGGTCCGCAACCAGATGCTGGCGCCGCCGGCGGCTGCCGAGCAGCGGTGGGCGCAGGCCAAGATCTTCACGCACCCGAGCGTGATGGATCAGATCCTCACCCGTCGGCTCCCGGAACTGCTCGACTCGTTGGGCGGGCCGGCGTCCTGGTTCATCCGCTACCGCACATCGCAAGAGGACGACCATCTGCGGCTGCGGATTGCTCTGCCTGAACCTGACGCCCACGCCGCGATCGTCGAGGCCCTGGCGGACTGGGCCGGGGGGCTCCAGCGCAGCGCGCTCGCCTCCCGGCTCGTTCTCGACGGCTACCGCCCCGAGTTCGGCCGCTACGGCACCGGGGACGCGCTCGGAACTGCCGAGGAAGTGTTCGTCGCGGACAGCGAGGTCACCCGGTACCTGCTCGCCGATCTGCCCAAGGTCGACCGCCGGGTCCTGGTGGCCCTCGGCATGATCGACGTGGCGAGAGGGCTGTTGGGGGACATGGAAGGTGCCCGCTGGCTGGCCACCAGTGCCGCCGACGCGGCCGGCCGGCAGGAAGTCACGCGGACGGTACTGGACGAGGTCCGCGTCCATGGCCTCGGTCCACGCTCTGGGTGGCCGGACCGGATCAACGCCGCGTTGCAGCGACGTCGCGCCGCCCTTGCCGCGTACCGCGCGCAGCTCGACGGCCGGCCCGTCGGTCCGGTGCTGGAGTCCCTTCTGCACATGCACCACAACCGGCTTATGGGTCCAGATCGGGAGGCGGAGGCGGCTTGCCGGCACGCGGCCCGGCAGGCGTGCCGGTCTGTCGTCGCGCGGGGGG